>NVVJ01000076.1 GCA_002402175.1 SAR86 cluster bacterium | reverse complement strand
AATTATGAACTCGTTTAAGAGACTTGAGGCTGGGCTTCTATTCTTTATAGCATTTCAAGTCACAGACTAAACCTTCCACACAATAGGAGAATAACAATGACATTTCCAAACCCAAACCCATGGTCTGACAACGAATCTGAAGAACTGCTACGAATGAACCAGCTAGGCATACCAATCAAAGAAATAGCGCTGGTGCTTGACAGGAAGGCAGAGGCCACACGAAGCAAGCTACAGCGGCTAATGGGAAAAACACGGTATCAAAGGCGAGACTTTGACATGGGCGCTGGTCGTGAAAGTGCGGAGCTAAAGAAACAGGTTGATCATTTGCGCACGATGATTCCAGAAGATACCAGAGATTGGCAGGCCATGCATTTCGGAGATCCTATTCCTTGTCAATCGGCGCTTGGTAGACGCATATGAACCATAGACCCCTCATCCCTATAGGCCTAGCATTCTCTATAGGGATGGTTATTGCCAGGCATACTTACCCCGCAGTCAAGTTAAGCCTTGTCAGTGGCTTTAATCATCCACAAGAACAATTGTGAAATCAGGTAACCTCCTTATATGTTATTGACCCTACAATGTCAGCATTTGCACCAAGAGGTCTAGTACAAAGAACAACTTCATCGGGTGTGCCATCTATTGCGGACCCCATATATCTTTCGTTATTTAAAGCAGCACTTGCACCGGAGGCTGTAGCAATAAAATCCCCGGCCATAATGTACCCACCGGTAACGGTATTCGCGGTAGCGCCAAAAGCTGCTTCAATGGGGCTATCTGTTTCCCCGGAATATGTAAAGGTGCCTGCTACAGTAGGATTAAGAATTAACAACCATTCGAAATCATCTGCTGTTTTTGATAGAGCCGAAATAGCCACCTGTTTCACAACGGCCCCTAAATGGGTGGATTTTAAGCGCATCCCTACAACTGCATAAATAGTACCTGCGATATTCGCATTAACATGTGTGTTGCCTGTACTCACATAGCGGTTTATGCCAAGCTCGGAAGTCCCGCCTTCTGATATAATAGTCGCGCAAATGCAAAGAAATGTTGACGCTGGTGAACTTGATGTAGTCACTATCTGATATCGCAACGGTAAATTTGGAGTTGACATATATGCCCCCGCATTCACATTTGCATTATTGAATGCATGGACATAATGCACCGCACCGTTAATATCCAGTCCGTAACGAATGCGCCCGACTGAAAGCCACTTGTAGTCAATCACGAAAATTTGTGATTTTGACCAATCTACGGTAATTCCTGATTCACCTGTCCCGTCCATTACATCAAGGTTCCATGACGCCTGAGTTGTTTTAGAATCAACGACAGACCCTGAAACTTTGGACCGCATAACAACTTTTACAGTTCCCTCATCATCCTCAAAAAACAGACCGTTTTCATCATCAAACTGACCTACACGGCGTTGCACTCCTGTGCCCCCACCTGATAAATCTAGAGTTCCGGTCATAGTTATCAACTGTGATTTACCTGGTTGATAATTGAATCTCTGAAAAGTCTGTCTTGTGAACACACCAGCAGTATTGAGGGTGGATGTTATTGTTGTCGCGGCTTCATCCTTTACCCAATTGCTTGTGATACCGCCACCACTTTCAAGGCCTTCATCCCAAAACAAAGGCTCATTATCAAGAATTTGTTTTCCAGCGAAGAGCGCTAGTGGTTGAGATGTCCTTAATCTACCAAATGCATCTGATAGAGATTCCGTTAAACTTATAGTATGCTCGGGCACAAAAGGCGCTGCATCAGTCCCCGCCCCCTTGGATTTTAGGAATTTCTGCTCTGCTGCGCCGGATTTGATTTCTATGTTAGCCATTTTAAACCTCCCTTTAAATTAGCGATATGAATTGTGAATTAAACTCCGTCGAAAAATCGAATGTTAAAAGCGCATACGATGTAACCGTTATCGTAAACGTCTTGGTTGTATCCAGCGCTGTGGGCGAGGCGCTGTCGGTTCTTTCATTTGTTACATCGATCTTACTATTAACTGGCAAATCAGCAGCCACAAAATCTGGCCCTGCCTCCAATGTATTTCCTGTGTTTTTTAATGCAGCCAAAACAACCTCCGTAATCATTGCGGTTTGAGGCTCTATGGGTAAGTCGCCATAGGTCAAACCTGTTTCATATAATACGCCGTCAAGCAGCGTGGTTTCAGACGGCCCAGCAGTTCCGTAGCTCATCGGCCCACCACTTTGATAATCAACAACTGTGCCTGCCGCCCACGATGTAGATGATTTTGTTAACACCACATTGGAGCCTGAAATAACAGCCGTAAAGCCTGATCTACTGAAAGACCCCGACCCACCGTCCTGCACCTCAAAGCCTGTAATAGCACTGGTGGCCGTAGCTGTTAGTGTTCCGCCGTTTGGAAGCGTGACGGGAATAGTGATGATCGTACCTGCTGAGTTGATATAAGCATCACCCTGCAAACTTGGGTTTGTCGTTGTGTCCAAGGATACGTGACGCGCCATACCAATGGCAATCATCTGCCCAAACAGTGGGTTTCCCCTAGCAACGTCTCCGTCTTGGTGCGGCCCCTCCGCTGTGCCCAATTGCATGTTTACGTTAGGCCCAATGGTATGGTCATTTAATATAGCCCAATCTATTTGAGCCTTTCTCACCGTTTCATAACTACCACTTTGACTTTCATCAAATGGGCCGGTACTTGTAGATTTGGCCCTTGTAAGTGGGGACATAACAAAGCCGAAGCCTGTATCAAATGTCCCGTCATTAAAATAGTTGTCAATAACAAAACTTTGCGCCGGGGTGCCATCTATTACAGCGTCAAGCAATTCATCATAATTTACACCCTGCCCAAGATCGTTAGTTCCCCAGTTCCACACAATAGCGGTGACATCAGAACCAGCCAGCGCGATCATAACGTCCGCATCTGTCCAATCTCTGTTGCTGTCCGCATCCTCCATCAGGGCTTCTACACCAGTGCCGTTTTCCGTATGGCTCATGATACAAATTGGGGTATCGTCATCGTACAAGGCCAACTGCTGGACAATGGCGGTTACACCATCGCCAAACAAAGCATCTTCATCAGTCCTAAGCCCTACTCGTTCCATATTGGCAGTTGTAGAGGTTGCGAACAGATTGCGGTACAGACCTAAACTAACGCGGTGAACATTGACATCATCAACCAAATCTGTTCGCGCTGTACTTGTCATTAATATACCGCCTTGACTTTGGCCGAAGAAAGCAAATTTCCAACCAATACCAAACGGCTCACGACAGTTGGTAATTGCGGCAGGCGTTGAAGCTGGGCGAACTTGCGCGAAGACCCACCCATTGGAGGATTTATTAATTGATATGGACCCCGACCATGTTCCGCCAGATATTGCACCAACGACTGCCCAATCAGTGTGAACAACTCCTGTATTTTCGTAAACTAAACGCACCTCTACATTTCCAGTATACCCGCCAGCGGTGCCGGAGAATGTGACTGATTTGCTTACATCTCCTGCCTGTAACCCATGCACATATCCAGTAGGAAAAGCATCAAAAGTTAAATAATTGGTGGTGTCCTGTCGCCTAAAATCAGATCCTGGAGCAAGATTAGCTCCATCAATATAAACACACGCTGAACTTGTATCATTGACACATGCTGCATTTTTAGAAAACAGCCCTGTAATCGGATCAATCTCTCTATGGAAAGTGAAATTAGTTGCGCCAAGGGTTGTTACAATATCCGCTCCAAGAGCTATGCTTTGCCATGTCGCATCAGACACACTTATTGGAACGTGGCAAAGTGCTTGAATTTCTCCGGGCCAATAGCCTCCGGTTGGTGCGATGTCTGTTACTGTTGTGGTTATTCCTGTGCCGCCGATCAGCCAGTCTCCAACCCAGCCAGCCGTTCCGTTCGTGGTTATTGTCCCTGACACAGAACCCGCAAACTTAGTGCCATCTTCGAGTGAATACCAATCAATAACGTAGGTATCCGTATCGCGCGTCATAACCACAAGGGCGGAGTCTTCGGTCCACAAAGCACTATCTAAATCAACTGTGCCGCCTGTTGATCCGCGAAGATAAAACCTGAAAGTCCCCCTGTCGCCTGAGTTAAAGTCTTCACTCCTGAATGAAAGATAGTGGCTTCTTGGGCTTGTGGTTGCCGTTCCATAAATCCCGTAATTCCGGTTATTCACCCGCCTTGATTTTGGATAACGTATAATTGCAAACGCTGCACCATCGGCAGCTAAAAAGTCTGGGCAACCCGTCTCAGGCTGCTGTAAGAACCCACGATAGCCAGAAACAGAAGTTTCATTGTTGTTTTCAGGAAAGCGGAGGGATGTCGTCGGCGTTGTCAGGTCTACCATTATGCTGGTTCTATCCCGATAGTGAATGTTCTATCGTTTGATATTGTCCCTACAATCGTATGCACTCCCGGATTTTCGGACGTTGCCTCATTTTCCAATTGTCCTACTACAAGTTGACACGAATTTCCGCTTGTGGGTGTGCTAACATTAACAGCATCATCAACAAATGTATATCCAGAAGGTATGGTAATTGTTTGGTCGGACCTTCGGCACGAATAAAAGCTCAACCACAATGTCTTTTTACTTCCCCAAGATGGAGTTAAGAGTGGTCCGTTTTCGTCACTAGACTCATTCTTTTCAACGCCCGAAAGTCCAGATTGATTACTTACCCTCATAGTCACAAAGGTTGCTTTTGTTGTTCCCGGTGATGTTACGGCAAGTGTAGCCCCCTCACTTCCTGTGGCTACTTTATAAAGTAGTAACATAGTGTTGCCTACGTGCGCGAATGCACTCCAACCCGAGGGCGTGTTTATATTATCTATAGCCCCCCTGTAACACATTACAAGAAAATCTCCAGAAGTTATGCCAGAAGGCATATTAACTGTATGACTGGTTGAAGCAGTTTCGGTAACGCTACTAGCAAAACTCTCAATCACAGGGAAACTCGCTGTAGGAGCTATAGTTTCTTTGTGCTCGTCCCACATTGTTTCAGCGAAGGCGTCACTGTTGAAAGTATCATGGTGATTTGGGAACGGGTCTTCCGCTGGAAATGAACCTGAATTAGCAGCCTCCACATATCCGTAGAAAGCATCAAAATCACTATCAGAAACACCTAAATGTTGCAGGAACAAATACGGAGGAGTCCAGAAATTAGTCCCTCTATAGTCTGCGCCTGAATTTGGAACATACCATGAAGGTCTGCTTACCGTTCTAACGCCCCAGTCATAATTTCCATCAACCAATGAATACAAAGACTCAAAATAGATAACATCACCAGCGGCAAAATCTGTTCCGGGTTGCGCATCAATTGTTGCAACAAGATTAGTCTCCTCCTTTGTGACGAAGCCATTAGGCATGGCCGTAATAGTAGCCTCTGCCGAATCACTTTCCCTGACAATCTTCATGCCTATAATACGAAGCCTGAAATTATCAGAGTTAGTCCCGTTATAAAACACTGGGAATGTGATATCTAAACCAGTTACACCACCTGCCGGAATTGTTCTCCTGCGCCATGTGCAAGGGCCCGTTGCGCTGTCGTGAGGAACAGCAGCGGCAATAAAACTGGCGTCAATTTGAAATGGTTGCTCAAGACAATTAGTGCCTATATCGTCTTTCAATGTAGCAAGCGCTGCGGTCTGGCCGGTCCATGTAAGGTATGCGCATATTGGGCCTAGAAGATACTGATGGTGTCCGCCATCCGCGCCAATCGTTGCACTATCCCCAATCAGGCTGTCGTAAGCATTCAAACCAATTTGGCAAATTCTTAGAGCTATTTCCCTCTTTTGAGGTGTTGTATACGCATCGAGCAATAGGGCCATCATACCAGCGCCAATAGTTCTTGCCACGTATTGTCCGTAGTTATGGGGGGTGCCTGTGTTATCTCCAAATAAATGTGGGAATAGAACCTCATAGCCATCGCCAGAGGCTTGATGCGTCATGCCAACAATAGGGTTGTATTTATCAAGGTGGTCCATCAACTCAGTGAATGTAGGATTATCCACACTAGTTGCAGAATACGCCGGTAGCGCCGCAACAACCGTATCAACATCAAACACATGCTCGGTAAATGTGGAGCGGCCAGACCAACCAGCTACAGCGGGCGGCATACTGTTAGAAGCCGGAGCACTGGATACGACGAATAGAGGTGTGTATTCATCCGTAACACCATCACGGTTACCTGCGCTTATGTCCGCTTCGTGACTTGAAAATATTAGAATATCATCGACAACAATCGTAACAGGTAGGGATTCATTCAACCCGGAGGAATAAGAATCAAGCCTTTCGTCCCACCCTTGAGCAATTCCGCGCTGAGGATTAAGCATAACACCATTTACATTATCACCACCGTTCGTGGTCTTGGCCGGAGAGTATTCAGACAAGGTTCCGCTTGTGACCGTTACCCATGTTGTGCCATCAACGTATTGACCGTAGTCTGTCACGCCCTCAACAAAATAATGGATGCCACCATATTCAAAATACCAGTGGAGTACCTCGCTTTGCAAAACATCAGTAAATGGGGACGTGCCGTTGGAGCTTTCCCAATCGGCAACATCATCTCCTTCAACAGCGGCAACTCCGAGGGTTAGGTTGCTCAGGGTTAGGTTTAACCCAGTCCCCTGACCACCACCGCCCGTAAACCCAAGCCTCATGTTAAATCTAAGTCCTGACATTACACACCCCTTTTACGCATCTTTTTAGTTGATTTTTTTGCCTCAATCAATGGCTCATCCAGCTTTGCTTTTGGGGGTTTCTTTCCGTACTTTCCACGCAAATAGAAACCCAGAAACACCCCTGCCTCGATCACTGACAAAAGGATCGCCCAATACGGGTCTATAAATTCTTTCACTTCCCGCGCCTTTCCATACAGCAAACATCATAAGATGGGATGCAACGCCCTTTAGATGAGGATAAATAGCAGAATACCCGTTCACCATCATTACCACATCTACAGCGACAAGAGTACCGAAAAGTAACCCTAGGTAAGTTCCTACATATTTTGTCGAATACAAAAGAAATACTACAGAAAAGACGAGATGAACCCCGCCGAATACATACTCTGCTTTTTCAGGAAAAGCCCAGAAAATGTAATAGGACAGGAACGCATACAGCACGATTAAGTGGAATGCGTTCCTGTCCCGTAGGTCGCCCCACAGATACGCTAAATACCCGCAGGCAGAAAGATGTGCAGCAAATAGCGCTACAAACATTATTTGCCACCGAAATTCAAAACGATTTCCGGCATAAGAACATCGCAGGCTCTCACAGCCCTCGCGTGGGTTATAGCCACAGAGGCAAGGAACTTATCAGCGGCAATGACGCCTTTGGATGTTCCGTTATTAGCTGCGATCACGCGGCCTCTCATTGCGAGTGCATCCAGAGTTTTTAATGCCTCTGTAGCCGCCGCACACAATTCTGCGTCTGTCATATCTTCCATGCTCATATTTTCTTCCTTTAGATTAGAGGCCAAACTTCAGCCCATTTTAAAGCGCCAATAAGTACGCCAGTTGCAAAACATCCTGCAAAATAAATCTTAGTTCCCATCATTTGAGAATATCCTTAAAACTGTTCCATGCAGTCACAACTCCCGTGAATGAAATAGCCCCAACAATCAACACGCCAACCCCTGTTACTGCTTTTGACGTTATTACCACAACTTTAATCTGCCAATCAGTTAGAATTGTTATGTCACTTAATGTCGATTCAAGTTTTACCACACGAGCCTCCAAGGCGTCAATTTTACTTACCATACGAGTGAATTCTCTGTTTTGTGTCGTCCATTTTAATCTCTAGTCATGCGAGGGCTTTGAAGGATTTTAATCAAGGTTCTATTTAGCTCTTTTATTGAAGAATCCAGATTCTTGACCGTTTGCTTCGTTTCGGCTTGGTCTGATATTATATCTTGATATTGCCTATTTGTGATTGCCCTCTGTTCTCCGATTTCAATGTCTATCCGCTCTTGTAACCATTGTTCCGCCCGTGCCTCGATAGACCACTTCAAGCCGTTGTAAGTTCCAAAGCACATAGCCAGTATTATTCCCCCAGCAACTGTTGATATTATACCTTTGTGCTTTGGCCACATTTACTTTCTCCTTTTCTCAAAAGGTCTTGTGAGGAAGTAGGCGCCAACAACGACTCCCATGATATAATGCTGTTCTGTTGATAGGTCTGGGGTAGCACCCAATCCTAGCATTTTATCCCAAACGATTATCTTCCACAGATACAATATGAATGGAGCGGCGAAGGCTGGACGAATCCATTTGGTTAAACGGTCGGATTGCTCAGCAATTAATATGTCTCTTTGAGCGTTAAGCGTTGCAATATTCTCATCTGCTGCAATGCGCTCAGTACTGTTCTTTGCGTCCAGCTTTGCCTTGATAGCGGTGTTGATTTGTTTCCCGACTTGACCAACGATACCGCCGCCAAAGAATTTTAGAATTACGGCTAACATTATTCAGCCTGCCCAACTGCCGTAGTGGTCATAAAGCGCAACATGATATTAGCCGCTGCCATGGCAATAATGTACCACTTGAGAGAGTCGCCTTCTAGAACGCCCGGTATGCCAGACACCTCTAAGATGGGCATGATTGACCCAAGTGAGTTGAATATTACTGTTTTAAAACCCTTCATATCGAGGCTCCTTAATGCGTCTTTGCGCTTTGCTCTAGCAATTCTATTGTTGCGTCCCTACAGTCAATTGCGTCCGGTTTTTTGTGTCTGCCTTCATAGTCAGAGTCCCGCCGCACCAACTCGTCTCCATCGCCGAAAACGAGGTGATGGTATATTTCTAAACGGGCATGGCAGAGCTCTATTTCTTCCGCAGCCGCAAGATATAGCTTTCTTGCTTCTGGGCCAGCAATCACCGAAGATATTCTGAGTTTTCTAATTAAATCCATGAGAGGCTCCTTAAAATAACCATGTGTAAAGTTCATTGGCCCATTTAGCCAATATAGCGCCCAAGACAGCGAGTGCCGCTATTATAGCAGTAATCAGACCGCCTTTGGAGGATTTCTTCTGTACAGGCTTGTGAGGCAGTTTAACTTCATACCCAGCAGCCTTGCGYAATGCGGTTAGTGTGSTTTCATCMAYRATGCCAGTTGGGGAAATGCCAATGGATTGYTGGAAGTCTTTGAKTTTCCTGTCYGTGTYTGGRCCYGRWATKCCRTCTTTCKCGGTCGGGAATCCTGCATCACATARAAGGGCYTGGAGTTCCATTRYGTTTTCTGTGGAACTTGGTTTAGACGGCTTTTTGGGCTTGAATGGCACAACGGTACCAACGCCATATCCTGCCGCTAAAAGCTCTTTATCGTATTTACGGGCGATCTCGGCTATTGCTTGGGCTTCGTCTGTGCCGTTGATTATTCGTCTGGCTGGTGTGAATTGGCTCTTTTTCAAGGTGATGTAGTCAGATAGTTTCTTTTTGGTAAACCATCCCTCAATCATACCTACAACAAGAATATCAGCCGCTATCTTTGGCTCCATGACATCATCAGGTCTGGTGGTTAAGTCCACTCCTAGCTCTTTCCCCGCCCGGATATAATTGACTTCCCATGTGAGCTGGACAAAGCCCCGCCCATACCAAGGCCAATAACGCAGATTCTTCTTGCGCCACCGTTCAGCGTTTTTCAGCCAATAACCTTCTTTCACTGGTTTGAATGTGTGTGCCGTTTCCCAATAGGCGGTTGCTAAAACGTAGGCCGTTTGGTTTCTTAGGACGTTATGTTTCTTGCATGTATCAATGATAAGCTGCTTATAGCCACTCATTCGAGAATTCCGTTTATGGTTTCGACAATATGCTTTCGAACTATCGGGTTTGAGGCAATYTCWGTATGCCCRCCCCTGATAGTCTGAACACTCAATGYCCCCCTAAATTCTCTCCCTGCTTTTAACGTWGCCAKTCTMYYRCSTGACAKTYTYCTMCCRAAKGCAACAAATCCTCTTGAAGCCCTGAATTCATCAGCCATTATAACATTMCCGCCAAGCTTTGGRAATGGCTTTAGAGTGGGATCAATKGCGGCTAGRTAATCAACCTTAATCCCATGCTTGGAAAGCTCCTGAGCAACCTTGCAGGCGAAGTAAACCCCGTTGCTATGGCCAACCATAATCACCTTGCCTCGGTTTTTGTCCCGTATAACGTTGCGGACGAACTGCCGCCACTCCGTCCAATTGTAATCAACAGCATCGATACCGCTTGGCTCGTCATCCAGTAACTTCTCAAGTTCATCTGACCACTCGCTAAATCGTGCAATGAATGAGCTACCTAATCCTGTGGCTAGTGCTATGTGGTGGCTCATAACCAAACATCAATACCAAATGTCCATCTGGCATTATTCAACGCTGCGACTGTCCCTGTATCATCATTTACATAATCAAACACTGCTGTCGCATTGCCGAACCTAATCAATATTTGCGTACTTGTGATTTTAACCCTACAACCCTTGCTGTTAGGCCCACCCCCTACGGGAATTACAATTACATCCCCAATCAAATAGCCACTATCATCCGTTGTGCATGTAAGCTTGAGGGTGAATAATTTTGGTGCAGCAACTAAACCATGATTAAGGATTAGTTCTGTGTTGCTTGCGATGGTTTGCCCTGAAGTCGAATAAGAAGCAGAGAACTGACTTGCGCCCACTAAGGCCGTGCCGTCTGCCTTGAAGTAATACACTCGCCAATCGCCAGTTGCATATTCATGAATAAGGGCAGAATCACCAGCCGCTGTGGTGATATTGGCACCGCCCTGGAGTATCAGGTTTGTAGCATGGTGAGTTAGCGTTAGAATGCCATCAAAATGGATTAAAGCAAACCCGCCTACTGCCCATGTATCAATGGAGGTAATCGTGGTTGTGCCTGTGATATCGAAGCTGTTACCATCAACACCCAGCGCCAGAGTGGCATCCGAAACAACGTCAGCACCTTTTGACCAGTAAAGAGCATGAGCATTTGAGTCCAATGGAGCGGCAAGTTGTGGCGTATCATCGTCTGAAAGACTGGTAATTAGAGATTTACCGCTTGCCAGTAAATACCCAACACAGCGCCAGTTTCCAGAGCCTAGCGATTCCATCTGGAATATATCGCCAGCAGCCGTGGCAATGTTCGCGGCAGTAGGCAGTATCAGGCTTGTTGCATTATGCGTTAGTATCAAGGCATCACCGAATAGCAGATTACGTCTTGCGCCTGCCTGTACAGTTCCTAGCCCTGTGATTGTGGTTGTGCCGCTAATGGTCACGTTGATACCGGTTGCGGTTGCCAAATTGGTTGTTGTGGCTGATGCAATGGCGCTTGAAACGGTTGAGAAATTATCAGCAGCAGTGACAGCAGAACCCGCCCCAGACCCACCAGCAACAATGGCCCGCGCAGTATTCGCATCGACCACCAAATCATCGATAGTTGAATTGTACGGCGTACTTTCAATCGTCGTGTTTGGTACGGCAGTCGTTCCTGCCGGTTTTGTATAAATGTTTGAACCATCGCGTGGCATATTATTGTCCTTTAATTCGCTTGCTGTTGAAGCAATAACGCACGAATAAGCGCGTCTCTTGAATGTGGTATCTTTGCGGCCTCCATTGGCGCTTCCTGAAGCATTCTTTCATATAATGGTGAACGCTGTCGAACCAGATCATCCGCCCCAGAGAGAGCTTTTCTGGTAAGTCTGTTGGATAGGGATTTGGCAACCATGCCGACACCAGGAAGTGCCATCGCACCCACTGGGCCAGCAGCAGCAGCACCAGCGCCGCCAGATAAAAGCATGCCAAGACCACCTCCGCCGCCAAGAATGTTGCCTATTTTTCTTGACGCGTTGGCCGCCCCAGAGCCTTCCACAACGCCTTCTAGAGCTGCTAATTCCTCTTTTGAGAAACCGGCTTTTTTCTTGCCACTGAGGAGCATAGAGGCAACGCGGCCCCTTGTTGAATTGCCAGTATTTTGGCCAGAGTTTGCCGCTGCTGCTCTAAGGTCTGCTGCGTCTTGTATTCCTGTAACATCTCCTGAGCGCTTATAGGCTGCATAGTCGCCTCTGGCATCTTTAAGGGCTTTGCCTGCTGCGGAAGCGGGTCCAGCCACAATAGCCGCCGAATCAGGGTCCATAACGAACTCCTCAAGCGCCTCACGAGCGATACGGGCCGCCTCTTGATCAGATGGGTTATTGAAGTCCTTGGCGGCCTTGCCGAATGATCGTCTTGCCGTCTCAAGCCCTGAGAGGGGGGCAACACTGTCGGCAGGGGCGTCTTGGAGCTTTTTGATGACTGAGAATGTTTTGGGGGATAGTTCAGAGGAAAATCCTTCCGCTTCTAGTTTTTGTTGGACTTTTTGGGCCATACTGACGACATGATCAGACGAATAATCAACAGCCATATCACGAACTTGGTCATAACCAGCCTTAGCCTCTGCCTTTAATGCCTCCGCCGATGGTGGTTTAATAGCCTGTCTTTTGAGAGCGCTTGCAGCAGTGCCCGTTGATTTCATGCCGGACCGGGCCAA
>NVVJ01000075.1 GCA_002402175.1 SAR86 cluster bacterium | reverse complement strand
ATTAAGTTGGTCTGCTGATGATTTCACGACCGACATTGGAACTGGTCATTTTCGATTTTTTGACTCTAGTGCATACGCTTGGGGTACTTATCGTCTAGATACCTTTATCATCACTTCAGGTAGTAGTGTGCCAGAGCCTTCAATACTTCTGCTGCTTGGATTAGGCTTAGCTGGGCTTGGAATCAAGCGACGAAAATCATTCAAGGTTTAATCATCGTGAAATATCAATGAGAGAGGATGTGGCTTTTCCATTGCACAATCTATCTCCGTTTATTATTAAACCGTTATCTTAGATTCCAATCCAATAAAAGGGGTCAGATAGCTTTGATTAGCACTTGGTAGATTTCTTTAAATTATACTCGTCAACTGAAAATAAAAGGAAATAGTCATGAGTTATCGAACATCTAAGATGCACAAGATTCTCAGTGCTGGGTTGTTAGTTTTTAGCGGATATGTAGGTATAGCCGAAGCTACACCAATTACTTGGGAGATTCATGATGTGCTATTTGAAATTGATAATACCGTTGTTAACGGATCATTCACTTATGATGCGGATACAAACATTTATTCAGATGTGAATATCATTACCCAGAATGGGAGTGCTCTTATTTGTAACGACTCACCTGCTCCAGGCACTTGCGCAACATATGATACTGTTTCATTTAGTGGTGATACATATTTAAATGCTGTAGCGCCCGCATTAATAATACCTGCGGGAGCGCCGATGGCCATTGCGATTTTTAAAATTGATGAACCTAAAGTTCTTTACTTGCCATTCGCCACGCTTTTAACGAATGCTGGGGGTGTTGTAAATCTAGTCAGAGCAACAGAATATACAAACCCATTCTCCGGTGGTCCGCTGGTTACAGCAGATTATGCCTATGATATTGCTTCATCCACATACCGTTCAACGACAGCTCAAGCAAATCATGGGTATGTGCAGTCAGTGCCTGAG
This sequence comes from SAR86 cluster bacterium, assembly GCA_002402175.1. Classification (GTDB taxonomy): domain Bacteria; phylum Pseudomonadota; class Gammaproteobacteria; order Pseudomonadales; family Pseudohongiellaceae; genus UBA9145. Next base: position 11,565 of record NVVJ01000075.1, on the reverse strand, counting down.
CCATCTGCATCCATACTAATTTTTCTCGGCCTAATCGGATTGATTCGAGGTAAACATAGAAAGTGCGGAAAAGGGAGCGGGTTTATTTAAATGGGATCTTTGCCTCGAAAAATAAATCTGTCCCCATTTATACCCTGTTGGTAATAGCTAGGTTGAAATAGTTGCCTCTGCTTCTATCTCCACCAGGTATTCCTCTCCTATCAGCCGTGCTTGCACCAGAGTATTTGCTGGACGGATTTCGGCGAAACGTTCACCATGGGCGCGTGCTACAGCTTCCCAGTGGGCAATGTCGCTGATGAAGATTCGAGTTCTCTCGACGTCTTCGAGCTTTCCTCCCAGTGATTCAATAGCTGCCTGAATCTTGTCGATGACGTAATGGGTTTGAGCTGCTGGGTCCTGGCCGCCAATCTGACGTTCGCCATGGGTGGCGGTAGTACCCGAAACTAGAATCCGTTGGCCGCTGCGCACCGCACGGCAGTAGCCGGCCATGTCTTCCCACTCAACACCACTGAAAACTCGTTGCTTGTTTGCGTCATCGCTTACTGTTGAAAACACTGGTGGGAGGCTTTCAATATGATCACTTAAATCACCTGTGGCGGTGAGAAAGGGTGGCTTGCGATATTCGTCGCCACAACCACCAGGTATCGCCTGTAATGAGCTGGTGGCTTTGGCAATTGCGTCGCGATGCTCTTTGGATAACTGCAATTCAAACGTAGCAAGGTTTTCTTCTACGTGATTTCCCTGGCCTAATCTGGCGCCTAAAATAATGCCGCCGACTGCAGGGCTATCGAGCATATAGCGGCTGGACACTGTCGATATACTTACTGATTTTTCGCGGGCTATGCCGTCCAGTATTTTAAGCAGTGTCTGAAATTTTTCCCAGCCTCCGGCGACGTCGATGAAGCGTTTGTATTTCATCTGTGACCAGGTGGTGAGTTGTTCGGCTTTCGGCTCAGGCATACCTAGCCATTTTTCGCTGATGAAACCACCGGCTACGGTGCCAAAGGCAAGCAGGTGCACGCCGTATTGCTCACACACTTCTGTCATGGTTGTGGCGGCACGTTGGTCGATTAGTGAGTAGCTGACTTGATTGGTGAGAATTTCGATACCGCTGGCCAGGGCTATACGTAAGTGGGCGGCGTCGAAGTTTGTCAGCCCTAGGTGTGCGATAAGTCCTTCAGACTTTAGCTCCTGCAAGTAAAACAGACTGTCGAGCCAGGCGGGGTCGGAATAATTCCAGGCGTGGTATTGCAGCATGTCGAGTTTATCTACCTGCATGCGATCTAGTGAAGTTTGCACAGCTTCTCTGACTTCAGCTCGGCTCACTACTCCTGGTTTTGGTACCCATTTGGTGAACAACTGAGCCTGATGCCCTGAGGGCTCATGGTTTTTGAATTGGCCTGCAATAATCTCGGCGGAGCCGTAGTGGTCGGCCATATCGAAGGTGGTAAAGCCGGCATCAACATAAGCTGCCATAAATTTTGCAGACGCTACTGGGTCTAGTGTTGTGCCGTCTCGCTCGAGGTCGGCAATTTGCCATAGCCCAGTTAACACGCGCGAAATTTTTAAATCTGGCGCGAGTTGTTTGTACTCGATCATGGTTGTTACTCTCCGGGCAGTGTGCTGAATAGATTGTTGGTGTTAATACCGGCCTTTTTCATTGCATATGTTTTACTAAAAAATATTGCCGTACCAATTGCCATAACGATTAGCCACACCCAGGTGGAGTGAAAATACCAGTTTGTGACTTCGCTGGTAATGTCTTTCCATAGTTGTGCGAGTAAAAAGGCCGAGAGGAAAATTACCCCAAGCCAGCCTATGAGTAATTGCAGAGACTTATTTTTAAGTAGAGTAACCTTCGATGCCAGCACCGGGTTTACCTTTGGTAAACTGATGAGCGTGGCACACATCAGCAGAAAGTTAACCATCATGGCTGTTACCATGATGTCGATGCCGAGAAAAATATCACCGGCGAAGTGGCTGCCGAATACGCCCAGGCTAGCAATTATTCCGCTGACGATTAGAGCCACATGAGGAGTGTGATGCTGTTGATGAATTTTAGCAATACGGCTGGGGAAGATGCCATCTTCTGCCCAGGCAAACATCAGCCGGGATACCGATAGCAACATTGCAGGCAGGTCGTTGATCAAGGCGATGGCCGCGCCACTAAGTATGGCCACAGAGAATGAGGTGGGCAGAAGGTACGCCAACATGCCGGGGGCGGAGATGTCTCTTTCCATTGCTTCCTGCGCGATAAATGTCCAGGGCACGGCGTGGTATACCGCATAGGTCACCAGAAAATAGAAACTACCGACAATGCAGATGGCTAGCCCAATAGCCATTGGCAGGGCCTTGCCTGGATTCTTTGCTTCTCCGCCGGCCTGGGCGATAGAGTCAAAGCCAATGAAGCTGGAAAATAACAATGCTGACGCCGAGAGAAATACGCGCCAATCCAGAGGTATTGAGTCAGCTGCCGGAGCGATTCGACCTTCTGATTCGGCGAGGGCCAGGGCGAAATCGGCGTGATTGAAGTTGAGGCCTGCGACGACCACTATCGATCCTAACGCAAACATCAAAATCATGAGAGGGATGAGGGTGCGCTGATAAATCTGGGTGCCACGTATATTTATAAAAACAAACCCCCAGATCAGGGCCAATGCAATGCCTACTCTAACCATTCCTTGTTCAAGCAATTCGGCTACACCTTGCCATTCCAGAGCTATCGCCACGTCTCGAATAAAGGGCACAATGATGTAGGCAATGACACCAATCACTATAGACAAGCCAAACCACTGAGAAAAACTGGCGATAAAGCCGAGATAGGGATTCAACCCGCGGCTGGCATAGATATAGCTACCACCGGCCCGGGGCATAGCCGAAGCCAACATGGCATAGGCAAAAGCTGCGAATAGAGCTGGCACGGCAGCGAACAGGAAGGCGGGGAGTACGTTGTCTCCGATGCCCGGTACATTGCGCTGTATCATGAAAGGCACGACATAAACCGATGCGCCCAACATGGAACAAATGCCGGTAGCGGTTAGCCCCCATAAACCCATGCTCCTGACGAGTTGCCCCGACACTTCATTTTTTTCTGCGACAGTCATGGTGTAACGCGCTTCCTTTTTATCCGTTTATTATTTATTAAGCTCTAAATATTCTCGCTGCTGCAGGGCAATGGGTACGTTGCCATTACGCCATAAATAATCGTGAAAATGTTGCAGGCTAAAACGTTCACTCAACTGCGAACGAGCGGCGGAAAGGAAAGCCAGTGTCTGAAGCTTGCCTATTTGATAACTGATGGCCTGGCCTGGAGTTGCTGCAAAGAATATGGCTTCTTCCACAGCGGTGCCTCGGTCCAGATTCATTTTTTGTTCCAGATAATCGGCCGCCTGGTCTATGGTGAATTCTCCCAGTGCAAGTTTCACATCTACCTCAACGCGAAGTGCCCTGAAGCGCGCGAAGGTATAAATTACTTCTCGTGTTTTTGGCGAGTTGTCGAAGTAACCAGCTTGCAACATCATTTCTTCTGCATAAAAACCAGTACCCTCGTTGGCGCCGGAATCATAGTAGTGACGCCGTAGGGGATTGGTATGCATCCAGGACAATGCCAGCTGGGAATAATGCCCTGGCACGCCTTCGTGAACAAGAATTGGGCGCGGGTCTCGGGCGATGGATAAATTAAAGAAGCCCAAATCAGGCGATGGCTTTGGTAGATAAATAGTAGCGTTGCTATCGAGGCGATGCTGATTAGTGAGGTCCAGTGTTCGGCCCAGCCAGCCGATGGGGCTGAGGTATTCGGGGAAAGCCAGGCCCTGATAATGCCTGAGAGAATCGGGAATTGTCAGTAGCTGTTCATCGGCAAGAAAGTCACGCACTGCTAATTCGTCGATGCTGAGCTGCGCAATAACAACATCGACATTTGCGGCTAAGGGAAGATTTTCGACGTCGCGATTGCGGTTCGCTTCTATCGCCTCGAAGGTGGCGCTGCGTTCCCATTCCTGAGCACCCATGATGGTTAGTTGTTCTGGTGTGTAGGGGTACAACGCGACTTCACTGAGAAAAAACTGGTAGCTGTCGCGGCCAACATTGATTGTCTGGTTGAGTGAGTTTCTATTTGCTCGCAGGAAAGCTGCATAGTCGGCGAAGGACTCAAGTGCTTTGTCTACATGCTCTTTCATCGCGCTATGTTGTGTCGCGGGAAGATAAGAGACCAGCCCTTCATGCATGCCTAACAGTGAGGCGGGCACCTGCTCTAATTGCGTTAGTGCTACGTCGACAAAGGGGCCGCGAGAGTCGCTGAGGTTTTCTTGTGCGGCGGCAAGTGTCGCAGGAATATGCTGCAATAGTGCCTGCAGTTGTGCTATTCGCGCGGCATCTAATGGCGGCGGTGGTAGCAAGGTTTCGAAAATCGGCGTTAGCGCCTGGGTGATATAGAAGTGCGGTTGCCGTTGCCAGGCGGCAATGTGATCCAGCTCCCAACGCACCCGTGCCAACAGGGAACCGATGAGTCGATAATCGGTAACTGACTCGGGAGAGTCGGCAGTATTTGCCAATGCTTGCCAGCGTAGTTCGAACTCATTCAATTGAGTGTGGCGCGCGGCCACGGCCTGAGCCGACCAGTCCGGTAACCAGCCGGCAGGGCGAGCAATACGTGGCACATCATCACCGCTGGAAGGTTGGGTTAGGGCGCGCCAGGTCCAGGCGTCTTCTCCCAATTCTTCCAGGCTATCTGCTTGTGCCGGTTGGCCAAATGAGCCCAGCATCAAAGCAGTAAATACAATAGTGCCTAACAAAGAGTATCTGGTCATGGTGAAAGCTTACTCCTGACCCGGATTTAGGTAGCGATTAAAAAACTCTACCAACTTCTTAAAAGCGAAACGGCGTTGGTCGTTACCCTCAGCATCCCAGCCGTGGCCAGACCCTGGTAAGGTCACTAATTCAAAAGGTTGCTCGGCGGCAATGAGTTTGTTTGCTACCGCGATGGTGTCGGCGTAGAGCACTACATCGTCACGGTTACCATGAATAATCATCAGTGGGTCTTCGATATTCTGAACATGATAAAGCGCCGACTGATTTTCATAACGCTGGGGCATATCATCACCGGTGGCGGGCCCCATTACCCACATCTGCTCGGGGTAGGCGTGCCACACATTGGTGGCAGGTGCACCAGCAACGCCAACGGCATAGACTTCGGGCTTTTTCGCCAACGACATCATGGTCATTAGCCCGCCATAGCTGGAGCCCCAAATGCCGACTCTTGCAGGGTCAGCAAAACCTTCTGCTACCAGATACAACACGCCACTGTGTAGATCATCTATGTCGGCGCCGCCGTAGCTGTTTAACAACCCCTGATTATGTTCGCGTCCCTGGCCCCAGCTACCTCGTACATTTACATTTAGCAGAATGTAACCTTCAGCGACTAGATGTTGATCCAGCCCCCAGGTTGGATGTGAAGTACGGCCGCCCCATTGATTGAGTACGGAATCAGAATAGATCGAGCCGACGATAAGAGGGTAGCGTTTGGCAGGATTGTAGTTTGCCGGCAGGTTGAGGCGGCCGATCAATGGCGCGCCATCGACATGGCTGGGAAATTCGACATAACGGACATCGGCCCAACGTTGATCGTGGAAAGCGGCGGTGGGTGAGTCGGTAACTCGAGTGCTGTCCAGAGTTTGGAAATTGATCAGGTACAAATCCGCTGGCGTGCTGTCATTAGAAAACACAGAAGCGGCGGCTTGTGTAGTGGGGCTGTAGACTAGAGTGTGGGTGCCGGGCTGCGCGGGACTTACGCGAGTGGGTTCACCACCTTGTAATGGAATACGGTAGAGCTGATGTTCTGCTCCGTGCGCCTTGTTGGCGCGGAAGTAAATTTCATTGCTGGAGTGCGCCACTATAAAATCGCTTATCTCCCACTCACCAGTAGTCAGTTGCTCAGGATTACTAACAGCCGTTCTTTGGTGATACAGGTGAAGGTAGCCGTCTTTATCCGTGAGGATAATTAGTCCATCGTCATTCGGTGCCCAAGCGGCTTGCCAGTCTGGGCGTAAATGTTTGGGGTCGTGTTCCCGATAAAAAGTCTCTCGCTGGTCATTGCTAAGATCGTACATCTCTATGCGATGTAGTTTTACATAAGCATCTGATTCATTAACGAACAGCTGTTGCGCGTTACTGGACAGGCCGTAGTTCCAGATGGGAAAGCTATCGTCCTGGCGCTCTAGCAGGCGGGATTCTCCAGTAGTGGCATCGAGCACTCCGATGCTGAAGCGTATATTGGGTTCTCCGGGAAAGGCACGGATAACCGTGTCGATTTGCAGTTCGCCATCGCGATAGTAGTGGATATCCCGCTTCGCCATATCTTCCATGAGTTGGAGTTCGAAGCTGATGTGGCGATTGTCCTGTGCCCACTGGTAAGACTTTACCGAAGAATCTATATGGCCCGGGTTTAGCAGTAAACTAATTTCACCGCTTTGCAGCGATTCAAAATCGAGTAACCACAGACCTTGTCCTGCTATCGATTGATCCGTGGGACTTGTTGCGAGGAAGCTAAGCTGCGTTCCGTCGGGCGAGACAGCTAATTGCTGAGCCTCTGTTAACTCTGTATTGACCGTGAAGGTTTTTCCAGCTAGATCGGAATGCAGTAGCTGGCCATCCAGCGTATAAACCAGTTGCTGTGATTGGGGGCCGAACCAGCTCAGCTGTGTCACGCCCTTATGCTCCAGGGCTACATCGACATTGTCAGCATGGTGGCTTAGCTGGTACTTCTCGCCGGTGTTGCTGTCAAAGAGCCAGATATCGCGAAATGTTCCGCCTTTGTCATTCCATAGGAAAGCGAGCTTTTCGCCATTGCGGGACCACGATACGCCCCCTGGTACGGTGCCGATAATGCTGGGAATTTCATACAGGCTGTCGATGCTAAGTGCTTCACTAGCGCTGGCTTCCGAACTGCCAAAGATAGTAGTGCCAGCCAGTAGGGCGATTGCTAATGAGGTGACTTTGATAAGCTCGCGTGTTTGCTTGAAATTCATAGCAGCTGCCTTAGTGTTTATTGATGTCTTGTGTGTGCATCATTGTCGCATGGGAGCAATTGGTGTGAAACCGCATACTTTTGCCATAGACACCGGGCCAGATAGCTTTTAGGCTAGTGTTCCAAACTATCAAAAAGCCAAATAAATCCCGCTTGCTATGTTGCTCTATTCCAGACAAATAGTGACGCGCCAAAACCAGAGGATAATAGTTTATGCGAACTGCTAATGGGCTCTTGCAAACATCGTTACTTCTACTAACGTCTTTATTAACGCTGGCCGCYGGACCTGTTCTAGCGCAAGGCTTGCCCGGCACCGARAACGGTGAATGGCGTTAYCTGGGAGGAGATTCSGGAAATACTCGYTAYTCYCCYTTAAACCARATAAAYGCGAGTAACTTTTCCGARCTRGAGCARGCMTGGATTTGGCGCAGYGACAATTTCGGTCCTAATCTGGATTATTTTTCCCGTTCAACGCCAGTYTACGTCGATGGCATGCTGTATACGGTGGCATCACCGCGTCGGCAAGTTATTGCTATGGACCCSGCRACYGGTGAAAAYYTATGGACTTTTCGTGAGCCGGCGACTATTCGGCAYCAGCGGTCGCCGCGTCAGGCCTATGGTAAAGGTGTTGCCTATGCSSAGGTGAACGGCCGTGGCGTGGTTTATATCACCACTCCAGGWTTTTTCCTGTGGGCTCTGGACGCCAAAACGGGCAGGCCACTTGAGAATTGGGGTAAATCTGTTCCTCTGGATGGATTTGGTCAAACGGGTGTTGTTGATTTGATTCCGACTCTGGTGGAAGACTGGGGTCCGTGGCAGGACTATGTAGTCGCAGGAGGCAGCTACGATCCTGACTATGGAATCCCGCGCGAACTAGGCATGGTTACGGCATCGGCGCCACCCATTGTGGTAAATGGAGTCGTCGTTGTATTGGTTGGGCATCAACCCAGTTATGGTCAAACCCGCATAGAGAACGTGCCTGGCGATATCATGGGCTTCGACGCCGCGACGGGCGAATTTCTGTGGAAGTTTCATTCCATTCCACGCCCAGGTGAGATTGGCCACGAGACCTGGGAGAACGATGCCTGGGAGTGGTCTGGAGATATTTCTACCTGGGCTCCGGCGTCTGCCGATCCTGAGCTTGGCCTGGTTTACATGGTTACTAATGCGTCTACAGTACAGTCCTATGCTGGACATCGACCAGGCTACAATCTGTTTGGCGGCAGTGTTTTAGCATTGGATGTGCAAACTGGCGAACGCCGGTGGCATTATCAGATACACCGCAGCGACCAATGGAATTACGACCTGCCGACTCCACCCATGCTGATGGATCTAACAGTAGATGGGCAGCGCATTCCCGCGTTGATTCAAAATACCAAGCAGGGGCTGGTATTTGCTTTCAATCGGGAGACCGGCGAGCCTATTTGGCCAATCGAAGATCGAGCGGTTATTCAAACTGAAGTGCCGGGCAATTACACAGCACCCACACAGCCTTATCCAACCTGGCCCGAGCCGGTTGACGCCATAGTCACCGACGGGCTAACGGAAGAATTCCTTATTGACTACACGCCGGAGCTTAAAGAACAGGCTATGGTTATTTTGAATGGTTATCGCGTTGGCGGTCTTTATGTACCTGCGCTACCGCAAAACCATGACAATGATTTCATAAACAACATTGGCTGTATTGGCGGCGGAAATGTAATTCCCCATCCACCTGTTGGTGATCCCAGCACCGGATTGATGTTTGCATCTCACGCACGTAACTGTTTCGCACCGGGGTTTATGCGACCTACCAATGGTGTCGATAGAGACAATCCAAACTATCCGAAACCGGGCGAGGGTGGAGTAACGCCTAACAGCACGCCTACCACAGGTAAGACGGTTGTAGCCTGGTTGCCGGGCGGGGGTGGRGGTTTACCTACCATCGACGGTCTGCGTATTTTCAAGCCTATGGACAATCAGYTAACYGCCTATCAAATGAACAGCGGTGAGAAAGCCTGGTCSATGGCGGTTGGGCCTACGCCAGATTCGATCAAGAACCATCCTCTGCTTGAAAATRTCGMTGTGCCTCAGACTGGTGGTGTTGGATGGTCGATTCAAATGGTTATGGATGAYCTMCTRGTGCAGACACGCGCACTTAGCGAAGGCATGATACAGATGATTCCTGATGCTCCACTTACCTTGAATGCTCGGGATAAATACACTGGCGAGATAGTAGGAAGCGTTGAACTACCTGCCCCTGGTCAGTACGGCATGATGACCTACATGCATCAAGGTAAGCAGTTTATCGTTGTGCAGATAGGAAGCTCACGCACGGATTTTCCTGGGGCGCTAGTTGCTTTTGCATTGCCGGATTGAAAACGTGGTGGCTATCAGTAATTTATTCATGTCAGTGCGCCAACCGCTATGCACTGTGTAAATAAGTGTGCGACTCGCTAGAATCGAATAAACTTAATGTGATCAGTTATCCACCGGAGTACTTATGACGACAAATAGCCCCATTTATCCTCATGGAAGTATTGAGGAAGTAGAACACGATGTGTTTATGCTGCGCGGCAGCATCAAGTTGAACCCATTGGTTCGAATCACTCGTAACATGGCCATTATTCGCAGTGGTACCGAGCTGTCTCTAATTAATCCAGTTCGAGTAAATGAAAAAGTCGAGGCTCAGATCACCGCCTTAGGCAATATCAAACACGTTGTCAGACTTGGTAGCTTTCATGGCGTAGACGACCTTTACTATGTTGAAAAATTTGGTGCCAGTATGTGGGCGCAACCTGGCGGAACTACCTACACAACACCGACTATCGATAATGAACTAAGTAGTAAATCAGAACTGCCGTTTGACGATGCAGAGATATTTGAGTTTGAGGGGACTGCTCAGCCAGAGTGTGTCTTGCTACTTAATCGCGAACAGGGATTGTTATTAACCTGTGATGCTATTCAGAATTACGGTGACTATAGCTACAATAATTTGCTGGCAAAAATATTAATGCCATTCATTGGTTTTCCYARRACTACCATTGTTGGGCCTATCTGGTTGAAGCTTATGACCARGGAAGGGGGCAATCTGGAGGCGGARTTTAAGAGACTRCTCACGTTAAAATTTGATCGTCTTCTCGCYGCTCATGGGACGCTGCTAAAAACTGGCGCTCATGCTGCCGTCGAACGTGCAGTCGAAAAGGCATTCAAAAAATAATCAAACTTTGTTTTAAACTTGTTTATAAAATAGAAATCAATTAGGAAGGATTTATAAATGGCTTTACCAGAATTACTGCAAGGAAAGCTTTCACTACCCGTTGTGGGCGCGCCACTTTTTATTATCTCAAACCCGGATTTAGTGATTGCTCAATGCAAGGCCGGTATAGTCGGCTCATTTCCCTCGTTGAACGCGCGGCCAGCAGAAATGCTCGATGAATGGTTGGCGCGTATCAAGGATGAGCTGGATGCACATAATCAGGCTAATCCCGATACTCCCGCTGCGCCCTTCGCTGTGAATCAAATCGTTCATAACTCAAACGATCGTCTAATGCACGATGTGGAACTGTGTGTAAAACATAAGGTGCCAATTGTCATTACTTCTTTGGGTGCAAGAAAAGAAGTATTCGATGCGATTCATTCTTATGGCGGGCTCTGTTTTCACGACGTAATTAATAGTCGCTTTGCGCACAAGGCCATTGAAAAGGGAGCAGATGGATTGATATGTGTTGCAGCCGGTGCGGGCGGTCATGCAGGAACTTTATCGCCAATGGCATTTATTCAGGAAGTAAGAGAATGGTTTGACGGCCCCGTGCTGTTATCAGGCGCCATGTCCACCGGAGATGGCGTTCTTGCTGCTCAAGCTATGGGTGCAGACCTCGCTTATATTGGTTCGGCATTTATCGCAACCGAAGAAGCTAATGCTGACCCTGCGTATAAGCAAGCGCTTGTGGATTACACGGCTAGCGATATCGTGTATTCCAGTTTATTTACCGGGGTGCATGGTAACTACCTTAGACCATCTATCGAGGCGGCTGGTATGGACCCAGACAATCTGCCTGAGAGCGACCCGTCAAAAATGAATTTCGGTTCGGGTGGCAGCACCAAATCCAAAGCCTGGAAAGATATTTGGGGCTGCGGCCAGGGTATTAACGCAATTAAGGCGGTGGTGCCTACAGCCGAGCTTGTATCTCGAATGAAGAAGGAATATGAGCTAGCACGTCAGCGAATTTTGTAGGGATCAAAATCGGATGTTGGTTTTATCACTATTGTTAATCAGCAGCAGGGCTGACTCTTGAAAAATTGTAATCAGTGTGGAAAGTGCTGCACAAAGTATAGTTACGGGGGTCTGTCAGCTACCAAGGATGAAATAGAGCTCTGGGAGTCTTTCAGACCCGATGTATTCGCCTATGTTCAGAAAGGGGAAATCTGGATAGACCCTGATACTGGCACACAGCTTAAACGTTGTCCGTGGCTAAGACGCGTTCCCGGTCAGGAGAAATATACCTGTGATATCTATTTCGATCGGCCCGACGACTGTAAATTTTACCCGGTGACGATTA
>NVVJ01000074.1 GCA_002402175.1 SAR86 cluster bacterium | reverse complement strand
CGAACAAACCAACCAAAGAATATATTGATTACCTACCAGCGCGCACAGTATTAAGCATTCGGTGCGGGGGAGTGTTTCGCAGAAGTGTGTGAGGCAGGGCCGAAAAACGCTCCTGCATTTTCGGCATTTCCGCCGTCCATGGCGGTCAGGCCGAGCCCAAGCCCCCATGGATGGGATTTCGGCGGCTTCGGAGAAACATTCCCCCGTGCCGAAGGCGGAAAAAGACACAAAGCTATCAATCGCCAAAATAGCGATGATGGAAAAGGACGCCATACATCCAGTATTCAAACAGAGGCGAAGAACTGACTTCTTGGTTTTTCAAGATGAATCAAAGATAATCACCATCAGCATTTATCGCAGTCCATCGATCCTGCGCTGCAATTTGAATCGAATCGACCCTGCGTAGAGTGAGTTTTCATTGAGAAATATAGATAAAGTTAAATACATAGTTTGTGTTGCTTCGGGTAAAGGCGGCGTGGGGAAATCCACAACGGCGGTGAATCTTGCTGTTGCTTTATCAAAGCTTGGCAACAAGGTAGGTTTGCTGGACGCGGATATCTATGGGCCCAGCCTACCCCTTATGATGGGAGTGCCAGCGGGAACCAGGCCAAAAATTCTGGATAAACGCTATATGGTGCCGCTTGTGGCCCACGGTATTGAATGCAATTCCATGGGTTTTTTGGTGGATGCAAAAACAGCCATGGTGTGGCGAGCCCCGATGATAATTTCCGCGTTTAATCAAATTCTCAATGATACAGCCTGGTCTGAGTTAGATTATCTTATCGTTGATATGCCGCCGGGAACCGGTGATATACAGCTGAGTTTGGCACAATCGGTCAAAGTAACGGGTGCGGTGATAGTGTCTACCCCGCAAGATGTAGCCTTGCTAGATGCACGCAAGGGCATTGAAATGTTCAGGAAAGTCGATGTGCGGATATTAGGTGTCGTGGAAAATATGAGCACTCATATTTGTACAGAATGCGGCCATGAAGAAGCTATTTTCGGGAGTGGCGGTGGCGAGATGCTATCGCAAGAGTACGATGTTGATGTGATAGGGCGTCTGCCACTGGATTTATCAATTAGGCAGGCAACTGATGCGGGTAATCCTGTGGTAGCATCCATGCCAGATCACGCGGCCTCACAAGCCTATATGCAGCTGGCGGAGAATGTTGTACAACAGGTGTTGAGCTCCGACCCTGGCGAAGGATCAGGGCCCAAGATTACGGTAAGTAATGATTAATTGTCTATGTGTACCTGGCGCTCGATTTATTCAATAGAATAATAACAATATGGAGAACTACTTTGGACGCAGTTAATGATTTTCTGATATATCTGGATGGTTTCCTTGGTAGTGCTATCTGGTTTCCCACTCTACTTCTCTCTGTCGGCATATTCTTTACTTTGTACCTTGGTTTTCCGCAAATACGCTACTTTAAGCACGCTATAAATGTCACCCTCGGAAAATTCGACAAAGATGGTGCTAAAGGCGATACCACGCATTTTCAGGCATTGGCCACGGCTCTTTCCGGCACGGTGGGAACGGGCAATATAGGCGGTGTTGCACTTGCCTTACATCTTGGCGGGCCTGCTGCTCTTTTCTGGATGTGGATGACCGCATTTTTCGGAATGACGAGTAAGTTTGTTGAAGTTACTCTTTCCCATAAATATCGTACTCAAACCGCTGATGGGTCCATGTCTGGCGGGCCTATGTACTATATGGAGAAAGGGTTAAACGCTAAATGGCTGGCAATACTATTTGCTATTGCGACTGTGCTTAGTTCTTTTGGCACTGGCAACCTTCCTCAGATAAACAGTATTGCCGCAGGTCTGGAAGGCACTTTTTCCCTGGACCCACTAATTACCGCCAGCGTGTTATCTGTATGTCTGGCTTTGGTAATTATTGGCGGTATTACACGCATAGCAAAAGTAGCAGCGGCTATCGTGCCTACCATGGCGATAATTTACCTTGTTGGTGCTTTCTCGGTAATTATTCCTAATATGGAAAATATTATTCCTTCTTTTGCTTCCATTTTTAGTGATGCATTCACCGGTTCGGCAGCTGTGGGTGGCTTTTTGGGGGCTACCTTTGCCTTTGCGTTTGATCGAGGAGTAAACCGAGGTCTGTATTCGAATGAAGCTGGTCAGGGCTCTGCTCCAATTGCACATGCGGCGGCTCGAACCGATGAGCCTGCTGATGAAGGCATGGTTTCGATTCTCGAACCCTTTATCGATACCATTGTGATTTGTACCATTACCGGCCTGGTAATACTTTCCTCTGGCGTATGGATGGAAAAATTTGAAAATGAATTTCAGCGAGCAGATATGAGATTTGTTGCCGGTAGTCTTAGCGAGACAAACTCAGATGATGTTGATGAGTTGTTTGCATTTTTGAGTGGCGATGAATCTACTGCTGAAAGCTATTCGGGACCAATTAATCTGGTAAATGGGCAAGTGGCGGATGTCGGTAATTTTACGCTGATTAGTTCAAGGTCTTTTGCTGAAAATGTCGTATACAGCCGGGATGGGGAGCCAATTTCGGGCATTATTACTGTGGCAAATGGGAGACTTGAAGACGTAAGCATAGTAGTTAACGGTATGTCTCTATTGCACTCAGTGCCTTTGACTACAATGGCCTTTACTCGCGGCCTGTTTGGAGAATATGGTAAATATATTGTCTCTATTGGTCTGATGCTGTTTGCTTTTTCAACGGCGATAGCCTGGTCATATTACGGCGACAGGGCAATGACCTATCTCCTGGGTCCAAAATCTGTTCTGCCCTATAAAATTGTCTATGTGTTAGGTTTTTTCTACGCGGCGCTGGCGGATACGACGGTTGTCTGGAATATTGCGCTTATCACCATTGTGCTAATGACCGTTCCCAACCTCATTGGTATTCTGTTTATGCACAAGGAAATGAAACGTACTGTGAAGGAGTATTGGGAGAAAACAGATCGTGGCAAGCACGGCACCTAATTTAATATAACGTTCTAAAAAAGAAGCCTCGATAAGATGAGATGTGTATCACTCATGTTATCGAGGCTTCTTTTGGTGAGTACTTACAGTTGTTAAGTTCTGACTATCGATTGGACCGGTTGACGTTATATTCAACAACCACTTGCTAGTTAATTATATCACCTGGCAATCTAATATTTTCGACCAGTCTTTGAACTTCCTCCGGTGGTTCGGGGGTGAACTGGGATACCGTATAGGCAAAGAATAAATTTATAATAGTGCCAAGTGTCCCTATACCTTCAGGTGATATCCCAAACAGCCAGTTTTCGCTGTTGTTTGCGTCAGGATTAATGAATTTAAAATAAATGATATAGGCAGCGGTAAAGCCGAAACCAGCGGCCATTCCTGTGATTGCCCCCTGTCGATTCATTTTCTTATAAAATATGCCTAATATTATCGCGGGGAAAAAGGAGGCAGCAGCAAGGCCAAAAGCAAACGCCACAACTTGCGCCACATAGGCAGGCGGGTTCATTCCTACATACCCTGCGATTAAAACGGCAACAAAAATAGACAACCGTGCATACAGTAGTTCCTGCTTTTCGGTGATCGACGGCATAAAGGTGCGTTTTAGCATGTCATGAGCAACCGAGGTCGAAATCACCAGTAATAAACCTGCGGCTGTAGATAATGCAGCGGCCAATGCTCCAGCGGTGACAAGAGCCACTACCCAGTTTGGTAAACCTGCTATCTCTGGATTAGCCATAACCATAATGTCGGCGCTGACAATTAGCTCGTTTTTCTCCGGGTCACCAAGGTATTGAATTCGGCCATCGCCATTTTTGTCAGTAAACTGAATCAGATTTGTGGTTTCCCATTTGCTAAACCATTCGGGAACGGCACTGTATTCAATATTATTGACTGCATTAATTAAATTGGTGCGTGCAAATGCTGCCACCGCTGGGGCTGTTGTATATAGAATTGCGATAAAAATAATGGCATAGCCAGCGGATCGGCGCGCGTCACGCACGTTTGGCACAGTGAAAAAACGAATAATGACGTGGGGTAAACCGGCGGTGCCAAACATCAAAGCCGCCGTGATGAAAAACACATCTTGAGTTGAGCGCTGGCCTTCGGTGTAAATTGCAAAGCCTAACTCCTCACTTAAACCATCAAGCCGGTCCAGTAAATATCCACCGCCGAAGGCTTCTGTTAGCTCAGAACCAAAACCTACTTGTGGAAGAGGTTGTCCTGTCATCATGATAGAGATAAATATTGCCGGCACCATGAAAGCAAATATTAGTACACAATATTGCGCTACCTGGGTGTAGGTAATCCCTTTCATGCCTCCTAATACAGCATAGAAAAAAACAATTGCCATGCCGATAATAACGCCAGTGGTCACGTCAACTTCCAGGAACCTCGAGAATACAATGCCAGCTCCCTGCATTTGACCGCAGACATAAATAAAGGAAATAACAATGGCACAAAAAACCGCCATTAATCTTGCTGATTGGGAGTAATACCGATCGCCAATAAAATCAGGAACGGTGAATTTTCCAAATTTCCGTAAATAAGGMGCGAGTAGCAGGGCGAGCAACACATAKCCGCCGGTCCAGCCCATTAGATAAAAAGCGCCRTCTCTACCCAGAAACGAGATGAGGCCAGCCATGCCGATGAATGACGCGGCAGACATCCAGTCTGCCGCTGTAGCCATGCCGTTGGCTACAGGGTGAACATTGCCGCCAGCAACATAGAACTCCTTGGTGGAGCCGGCACGAGACCAGATTGCTATACCGATATAAAGACCAAAAGATAGAGCAACGAATATATAAGTCCAGGCTTGAACGCTCATGAATGATCACCTTCGGTGGTGGTCTTATTGGCGCTGGAAGACTCCTGATTATATTTTGCATCAAGTTTATCCATGGCGCGGATGTAGATAAAAATAAGTGCGATAAAAACCAGAATTGAACCTTGTTGTGCCATCCAGAACCCGAGTTTAAAGCCGCCAAAACGAATTGTATCCAACGCATCCACAAAGAGTATTCCGCAGCCAAATGAGACGAAGAACCAGATAGAAAGTAGGGAGAGCACCAATTTAATATTGGCTTTCCAGTAGGAGTTGGCACCGGATTCGGACATGGTTAACCTCATTCTTATTATTGGTTAAATTCTGCTTTTGCAGATTCTCTTGCATGGATTAGTGCGGCTATAAAAAAGGTTTTATAGCTATTGGATCAGGCAAAGATACTATCATTTAATATTCGGAGCGTATAGGCACCACAGTGGCTGCCTTAGGGCTAACAATAGGGTGGCAATGTACTGGATATACACAGGAGAAGTATTGTGGCAAGTCGAAACAGCCGCTCTATTGGCGGTTCACTCTAAGGCTTAATTGCTCAGCAGGTTTCGCAGGTAGCTTTGTAGTTTGTTTTTAAACTTAGGACGTGTGCTTTCCTTTGCTCGATTATGCTCCCTGTATAATTGCCTGAGAGTTTGTCTTTCTAGTTGTGGGTGTAAATCCAATAATTTATTGATTTCGGCATCACCTGTAAGCAATATCCGATCACACCATGAGTCGAGCTCGGATTGCGGTTTGTTCTTTACCAGGGTTCCATTCTCCAGTTTCTGGATGGCGGTGTTAATTAACTCATAATCACAATCGCGCATTAGCTTGCCAATAAACTGCAACTGGCGTCTGCGTGCGCCATGGCTGTTTGGCAGTCGATTAAATTCGGCAATAGCTGAAATGAGTGTTTCGTGAATAGGCAATTTTTTAAGAAAGCTGGGGCTATAGCCTGTCAGTTTCTTACCTAGCTTTTGAAGGTCGGTGGCTTCTTGCTTCAGCTGTGTTTTGCTGACAATTTCTGCTTCGATATTCTGCTGTGATTCCATAGTTTTTGTTGCTGCTTTACAAGTAGAAAATTTGTGCGAGGCCGAGAAACGCGAAAAAACCCACTGAGTCAGTCACTGTAGTCAGCGCTACTGATCCTGCCAGTGCTGGATCTATATTCATTCGCTTGAGAAACAATGGTAGATAGGCTCCAGCGAGAGCGGCGACTACAAGATTTATCATCATGGCCGCTGCAATAATGGCGCTTAGGAGAGTATCACCATACCAGGCGAATGTGATGACAGAAATAACCAGTGCCCACACCATTCCGTTTAGTATTGATACGCCCAGTTCTCTTGTGAGTAACCAGCGACTATTTGCAGGAGTTATATGACCCAATGCCATGCTTCGAATGACCAGGGTCAGGGTTTGTGTGCCAGCGACGCCGCCCATATTGGCGACAATAGGCATTAGAACGGCAAGATATACCACTTTATCGAGTGTGTCCTGAAACAGGTAAATTACTAGAGACGCCAATATCGCCGTCATCAAGTTCACCCCTAGCCAGAGTGCTCTGCGCCTTGCGGTTTTAAGTACTGGCGCGAATGTGTCATCTTCTTCATCTAGCCCGGCCATGCTCATTAATGAATGCTCGGCGCTGTCGCGAATCACGTCGACTACATCATCGATTGTGATTCTCCCTAGTAGTTTTCCATCGTTGTCGATAACCGGCGCTGAAACCCAGTCATGTTGTTCAAACAACTGTGCGACCTCTGTGGCTTCCATATCGACAGGTATCGCTTCAATATCTTCACGCATGATATCGCTAACGGTTGTATTGGGGTCTGAAACCAATAATTTGCGTAAAGGCAGTATGCCGAGAAATTCATCAGCTCTGTTTACAACTAAAAGATTGTCAGTCATTTCCGGAATGCTGTCGTGGCGCCTAAGATAACGAAGCACTAGCTCCAGAGTGTGTCGAGGGCGGACGGTAATGGTATCCGTATTCATTAGTCCGCCAGCGGTATCTTCATCGTAGGACAGAATTGATTCGACCCGCTGCCGATCCTGTTGATCCATTGCCTGTAAAACTTGTTTGGTAACCTGACGAGGCAGCTGTTGCAAGATATCCGCTAAGTCGTCTGTCTCCAGGCCTTCAGTCAACTCGACCAATTGCTCAGGGTTGAGGTCTTTTAAAATATCGTTCTGTAAGTCTTCATTAAGATATTGAATTACTTCGCCTTCAATATCTTTGTCTACCAGCTGCCAAAGCACGCTTCGGGTTTGAGGGGGCGAGGACTCTAAAAGGTGCGCGATACCGGCAGTTGGAAGGATTTTGAGCATCTGCCGAACCTGAAGCAATGAGCCACTATCGAGAGCCTGGCGGAGCTCAAGTGCACGATTTTTCTGGGTTTTGGATTCATTTACTCGTGCCATGGTACTACTCGGCCTTTTACTCGCCTTCACCAAAGTAATCATTAATGAGAGCAATGATCGAACTCATCGCTAATTCTTCATCTGCTCCTTCAACTTCAATAACAAGCTGCGTTCCTTGCACGGCGGCCAGCATCATCAAGGACAAGATGCTCTTCCCGTCGACCATTTTATCGTGACCGATCTGGACAGTGCTGCCGAAACTTGCTGTAAGCTCCACCAGTTTTGAGGCTGCCCTGGCATGAAGGCCCGCGATGTTAATGATTGTTACTTTTTCTTTTAGCATACTTAAATAATCTGTTTATCCGAGCTCTCTGTGACGAACCTGTACATTTTTTATGCTGGAAGCAAAATACTGACCCAGCTTTTCAGCCAAATAAACTGATCGATGTTGACCTCCCGTGCAGCCAACGCCAACTGTCATATAGCTACGATTGTTACTTTCGAACCTGGGTAGCCACTTTTGTAAGTAATCCTTTATATCATCAACCATCTGCTGAACCTCGTCCTGTGACTCAAGGTAGTCGATTACCTCGCGGTCAAGGCCGGTGAGTGAGCGCAATGCAGTATCCCAGTACGGATTCGGTAAGCAACGCACATCGTATACAATATCTGCATCCGCGGGTACTCCATTCTTGTATCCAAACGATTGAAATTGTAAGGCAAGGGTGGTTTCACTGCTATTTATCAGACGGTTTTTCACCACATCTCGTAGTTGATGCAGGGACATAGAGCTGGTATCGACAGACAGGTTAGCCATGACGGATATGGCCTCCAATAACTCCGACTCCTTGTCTATGGCTTCTTTCAAGCCAAGAGTTTCGCTGGTCAATGGATGTTTGCGTCGACTTTCACTGAATCGCTTAAGCAATACTTGACTATTGGCATCCAGGAAAACAATTTCTGTTGGTAAGTCTCTGCTTTGCAAGTCGCGAATAATATCGGGGACCTGTTGCAAATCGGAAGAGATATTTCGTGCATCAATGCTAACTGCTACGTTGGGAATGCCAGCTGGATCTGCTGAAATTCGGTCCGCAAGAGACGGCAACAAACTCGCGGGTAAATTATCGATGCAGTAATATCCACGGTCTTCCAGAATATGAAGCACCGTGCTTTTTCCAGATCCTGATCTACCGCTTATTATGGTTAGCTTAATAAGAGGCTCCCTAGTAAGTAATTGCTATATTGTAAAGATCATCACTGTCGTTGGTATGTCTTAATGTATAACAGAAATCGTCATCACTAAATAGTGCGGCTAGTTTAGCTAGTGTTTGTACGTGCTCATCGTTTCTTGCTTCGGGCACAATCAGCAGGAATAACAGGTCAACGGGTTTTCCATCTACAGCATCGAAGTCGATTGGCTTGTTCAGTGTAATTAAAGCACCGACAATTTTTTCACACTCCGGCATGCGGCAATGAGGAATAGCTATTCCATTTCCGAGGCCGGTACTGCCTAAATGTTCTCTTGCCATGAGTGCATTAAAAACTTGATCTGACTCGAGTGCCAAAATATCTTCAGATATTAACGCACTGATTTTATTGAGTATTCTATTCTTGCTTACCCCGTCAATATTACTCTGACATCGTTTCGGTGTAAGTATTTCTGCCAGTTGCATTGTGGTGAGTTCTCAGTCTTAAGTTGGTCAATATAAAGTTGTATTATTCTTTAGTTCTTAGCTTTATGAGTTAGAAAAAATCTGATGGTGTTAAGAAGTGAAGCTTTAACCAGCTAGCCGTTTTCTTTCGTTCGATGGAGGAATAGAGAGTGATTCTCGGTATTTAGCAATGGTACGTCTAGCAACGTTTATGCCCTGGTCTTCCAGTAAGGCAGTGATTTTACTGTCACTTAAGGGTTTGATTGTATTTTCGGCGGCTATCAATTTTCTAATAATGGCTCGAATAGCCGTAGATGAACATTCTCCGCCACCTTTGGTCGATACGTGGCTTGAAAAGAAATACTTGAGCTCAAAAA
This sequence comes from SAR86 cluster bacterium, assembly GCA_002402175.1. Taxonomy (GTDB): domain Bacteria; phylum Pseudomonadota; class Gammaproteobacteria; order Pseudomonadales; family Pseudohongiellaceae; genus UBA9145. Next base: position 3,478 of record NVVJ01000074.1, on the reverse strand, counting down.
TTCCTCGTGGAGTGTGCATGTATTTTTGCGTAGTCACTCTGGATATAGTCGATTCATGCATGCCCACCGCTTCGGCAATATCGTGCAGTACTAGCGGCTTCATGGCTTCCTCGCCGTATTCGAGAAAACCTTTTTGATGTTCAACAATTCTTGTTGTTACTTTCATTAAGGTTTCATTGCGACTTTGTAAACTTTTGATGAACCACTTGGCTTCCTGCAGATTATCTTTTAGGTAGTTATTGTCAGCACTAGAGTCTGCACGCTTAACCAAAGATGCATAACTGTTATTGATTCGAATTTTGGGTGCAGTTTCTGGATTGAGCTCAATCCGCCATTTACCAGATTCGCTGTCCTTAGTAACTAATACGTCAGGTATAATGTAGCTTGTAGATGGTGGTGAAATTTCCGATCCTGGCCTCGGATTCAAACTCTCAATCACAGTTATGGCCTGGGCGAGTTCAGGCTCCTTAAGTTTAGTGCGACGCATGAGTTGGGCATAATCTCTGTTTCCTAGCAGATCTATATACTGACCGACGACTAGTTTGGCGTTCCCAACTTCTACATCAATCTCGCTATTGTTAATTTGATTCAGTTGTATCATTAAGCATTCAGCAAGATTGCGATAACCCACACCTACTGGATCAAATTGCTGTATTCGATGTAGCACAGCTAGGATTTCATCAAGCTCGATTTCCAGTTCAGCATCGAATCCGCTGTGTAAAGATTCAAGATCAACAGTTAACAGCCCATTGGCGTCAATCGCGTCGATTATTGACAATGCGATTGAGTTGTCTCGGTCTGATATATGGGTCAGGTTGAGTTGCCACAGAAGATGATCCTGTAGGGTATCTACGGTGGTGTTGCGAGATTCAAAATCGGCTGATTCAGTATCCGGTGAAGGTCCTGAGCTATAAGTCTCGGGATAGTATATGTCGTCCCAGTTGGTATCGACGCCCAGGTCGCTAGGAATTTCACTCTGCCAGTTGGAATCATCGCTATTGAGCTCAGCACTTTCTCGTGTCTCTGTTGCCGCCTCGGCTGTGACTTTATCTGTGCTGCCTGTGTCGTTCTGTGAGTCCGTGCTTGACTCCTCATCGTTGTTTTCGATGAGCTCTAACATTGGGTTTTCTTCTAATGCCTGGTGAATTTCTTGCTGTAAATCGAGTGTAGATAATTGAAGAAGACGAATAGCTTGCTGCAACTGAGGGGTCATGGTCAGGTGCTGACCCATCTTGAGCTGAAGCGAAAGTTTCATGGAAAATACATCTTAATGCAGATTGAATGAATAGCTGATAATCAAGCTCTGATACCGTGTCAAACGAGTTGTGATGGCTTGAGTATAGCAAGATTTGTGCCTAGATTGCATAGGCTTTTTTAGAGTTGGAATTTGATGACAAGTTGACTGCTAAATTAGATTTTGAACTGCTCTCCCAAATAAACTTTTCGTACTTTTTCGTTGCTTAATATCGCTTGGGAATCGCCTTCTGCAATGATTTGGCCTTCGCTTACAATATAGGCCTTCTCGCATATATCGAGCGTTTCACGAACATTGTGATCAGTCAGTAATATGCCAATTCCTCGAGATTTCAAATGTTGAATGATTTGCTTGATATCACTTACAGAGATAGGGTCTACGCCAGCAAAAGGCTCGTCCAGTAATATAAATTTTGGATCTGTTGCCAATGTTCTCGCTATCTCGGTTCTACGACGCTCTCCACCTGACAGACTCATTCCTTTGTTATGACGGATATGCTGAATGTTAAACTCGTCTAATAGTTTTTCAAGTTTATCATTTCGTTCGCTGCTGCTTAAATCTTTGCGCGTTTCTAAAATGGCAAGAATATTATCCTCGACACTAAGTGTTCTGAAAATGGAAGAATCCTGAGGTAGATAAGATAAGCCGTAACTGGCTCTTTTATGAACGGGCAGGGAGGTTAAACTTTGGTCATCAATTGTGACTTCGCCTTTATCGGCTTTAACCAATCCTACAATCATGTAAAAGCAAGTCGTTTTTCCTGCGCCATTGGGGCCCAGTAAGCCAACAATTTCACCTTGATTAATAGTAATCGAAACGTCTCTTACGACTTCGCGTTTTTTGTAGCTTTTAGCAAGATTTGTAGCTTTTAACATGAAATCAATTCGCTGTGGGGCTTAGTGCCCCTGCGCAAGGGCCTACAGCTTCTCGAATCAGGTCCTGATCCACCACGTAAGTAATCGCGCTACATTTCATAGTTGAGTCAGGAGACTTTATGCTAGCCTCACCAACTAATTCCAGTATGGTATTGCCATCGATTTCGTCAGTGAAAAAAGACAATGTTCTGCTGGAGCCAACAACAATGCCACCTTCGTCATTCAGTTGCTGTTGATATTGAACAGGATTTCCACGCACTGTTACCTTTTTTAGCTCTCCGGTAATAACGCTATGTTCGAATGTCGCCTCGTCGCCTAGTATTTCAAGAGTGCCTTGTGTCACTCTTACGTTTTTTGACATTTCAAGAATTCTTAGGTCGCCTACTATTTTCATGCTCGAGTCGCCATCTGCTTCCCATGTGACTCCTTGCTCTTTGTCAGAATCCAGCGCTAAAGAAGCATAAGGCAGGAGCATAAAAGTACACACGGTTAGCATACAGTGCTTGAATGTTCTAATTGGTCGCTTGCTCATAGCTTCCTCTTATGTCGCTAAAAAAAGTAAATTCATCTAGTTTTAAATTGCCAATCATACCCATAGACGTTTGCTTTAATGTTTGGGTTACAAAGGTTACGGCAACATCAGTTTTAAGAATTTCGAGTTGAGGGTCGAGAGTTAAAAATTCAGTTGATAAAAGTACTCTATTGCCAAATTCGTCGAGGCTGTAGACCTCAACATTGCCGGTTAATTCGATGATTTGGGTGGAGGTATTATTCTCTGACTCAATCGCAGAGATTTTGCCGGAATCTGCCACTATATTCCAGCGCGAATCACCATTTTCGTAAAGTTTAATAAAAGGCTCGGACAATTCGGTTACGTTATTATTGTAGTGAATTTGTCGGGTGGCTTGCAGAGTATAATTTATCTGCCCTTCGATATTGTAAAGAATAGTATTGATGCCTTCGGAGTAGGCGCTGAAATCTAGTGTTTGTAGTTCAGAGTTGGATTCGGTGGGTGTGACAATTGAATCAATATTGCTGATGCCAACAAACAAAGCGATGACGATGAGCCCGGGAACTATCAGCAAGGTTATTCTTTGCATAATTTACTAACTGGCGAAGAGATAGACAGAGCTTAGCAGGAAAAAGGGGCTAGAGTCTGAGATATCCCCACGAAATAATTAATTCAATGAATTAGTCCTACTAAGGCGTATACATTGCACGCTATTAGATGGGAACTGCGAGCGCTGGATTAGGGCCCCCTGTTTTTGCAGCAATTAAAGCGTAGCATCGAGCGACCGAAGGAGACCGGTTTTTTGGGCTCCTGACCGACCGAGAGAACCCGGGACGG
>NVVJ01000073.1 GCA_002402175.1 SAR86 cluster bacterium | reverse complement strand
AGAGCAATACTCGGTCAAGGCCGCCACGCAGAGAAGGACCTCCAGATGAGGGCATGGAACGTTTTCGGATTGCAGTAGGCCATCAACACGAAGTGATGCCAGGCAATATTGTTGGAGCCATCGCAAACGAAGCCGGCATCGATGCTAAACACATTGGCCGCATTACTATTCATGACGATTACAGTACAGTCGATCTGCCTAGTGATATGCCTAAGGAAATTTTCAACGAATTGAAAAAAGTATGGGTGTCTGGGCAGACACTAAAAATTTCGCGAATAAGCGAAAACAACGAATTCTCGAAATCAGATCGACCGGCCATGAAGAAGCCGAAAAACAAAAGCAAAGCCAACGCAAAAACTCGAGACAGAGATACTGTTTCCGAAAAAAGCGAAACAAAGAAACCTCGTAAGAAGAAGCCACGCAAAATCAAAAATGAGTAATGAAGTTTAACTTCATTACTCGATAAGCAGCGACAGGCTTTTGTGTTTGACTCAACCTCGCGGTTACAAATCCCTATAGTTCGCCCCCAATTAAATACAACCATGCAGGACTAATTCAGTGATCTCTACTGCCAACATTACCATGCAGTTTTCTGCCAAACCTTTGTTCGAAAATATTTCCGTTAAGTTTGGAAACGGCAACCGTTATGGCCTGATCGGCGCCAATGGTTGTGGCAAATCTACCTTCATGAAAATTCTCGACGGAACCCTTACTCCTACGTCGGGCAATGTGTCAATTTCGCCAGGTGAGCGACTGGGCACTCTGAGTCAGGACCAATTCGCTTTTGAGACTTATAGCGCTATCGACACGGTAATTATGGGTCATCGCGAACTTTGGAAAATAAAGCAGGAGCGAGATCGCATTTACGCCCTGCCAGAAATGACTGAAGAAGAAGGCATGCAAGTGGCAGAGCTAGAGGTTCAGTTTGCCGAGCTGGATGGTTACACCGCCGAGAGTAGAGCGGGTGAATTACTAATGGGTGCTGGCATAGCCAAGGAATTACATTTTGGCCCAATGAGCGGAGTAGCTCCTGGTTGGAAGTTGCGTGTGCTACTTGCTCAGGCTTTGTTCTCTGACCCGGATATTTTACTATTAGACGAACCAACAAATAACCTCGACATCAATGCCATCCGTTGGTTAGAAGACGTTTTAAGCCAGCGCAAATCAACTATGGTAATTGTTTCCCACGACAGACATTTCCTTAACTCCGTGTGCACCCATATGGCGGACATCGATTACGGCGAGTTACGCTTGTACCCCGGTAATTACGATGACTTTATGATTGCATCTACCCAAGCACAGGAAAGACTACACTCAATCAATGCCAAGAAGTCTGCACAGATAACCGACCTGCAACAATTTGTCAGCCGCTTTTCTGCCAATGCTTCAAAGGCGAAACAGGCAACTTCAAGGGCTAAGCAGCTAGAAAAAATCAAACTGGAAGATATCAAACCTTCCAGTCGAGTTAGTCCCTATATTCGTTTTGCTCAGGATAAAAAACTTCACCGTCAGGCATTAGTTCTGGAAAATATAGGCCATAGCTTTGGTGATGAAACACTTTTTACTAAAGGCAATATGATATTGGCCGCAGGTACACGTCTAGCTGTGATAGGTGAGAACGGTTCAGGAAAAACAACTTTTCTGCGCTGCTTGATTGATGAACTCAAAGCCGAATCGGGAAAAATCCAATGGGCAGAGAATGCGAGCCTCGGGTACTGCCCTCAGGACAGCACAGCAGATTTCGATTGTGAATTGAATTTGTTCGACTGGATGAGTCAATGGCGTCGAAAAGGTCACGATGATCAGATTGTGCGTGCAACTTTAGGGCGTCTATTATTTTCCACAGACGACTTTGAGAAAAAAGCCAAAGTCTGTTCCGGTGGTGAGAAAAACCGATTACTTTTCGGCAAGCTAATGATGATGAATCCAAATGTTCTACTGATGGACGAACCGACCAACCATATGGATATGGAAGCCATCGAGTCGCTTAACCTGGCACTGGAGCATTACGAAGGCACGCTGATTTTTGTAAGCCACGACCGAGAATTTGTTTCATCGTTAGCTACTAGAGTCATCGAAATCAAGGATAATAAGCTGAACGATTTTCAGGGCACTTACGAAGAGTTTCTGGCCAACCAAATTGTCCAGGATAAGCTCGCAAGTCTTTAATATTGCTCGTTTCAACTGATATGCCACTTGTTTTTGTGGCATTTACTGTTACATTGCGTCCATGCAAAAATCCAGCTCAGCATTACTAATTAGCACCGCCGCCTTTCTCAAGCCCTACAAAAAGCAAATTATGATAGCCACGGTGGCTTTGGTGCTCACCGCCGGCCTGACTCTGGGCATGGTTCAGTACGTTCGGCTTATTGTCGACAGGGGTTTTGTTGAAGGATCAACCGAGTCGTTAAACACAGCCATTCTAGGTTTTGTAATTGTTGCTGTGTTGCAGGCTCTTGGTACCTTCGCTCGCTTTTACTGGGTTTCGTGGTTGGGCGAGCGAGTAACCGCCGACATAAGAAAGGCCGTGTATTCTCATATTATCGAATTACACCCCGGTTATTTTGAAGACAATCTAAGCGGTGAAATTCAATCCCGTATTACCACCGACACCACCCTCATTCAATCTGTAATTGGCTCGTCCGCGTCTATCGCTCTACGAAATTTACTGATGATGATAGGCGGCACTATCTTTCTATTTATTACCAACCCAAAATTAACCACCGTGGTAATGATCTGCATACCTTTGGTAATTGGCCCAATAATGTTTTTCGGACGCAAGGTTAGGAAGCTTTCGCGCAGCAGCCAGGATGAAATTGCCAATGTAGGCGCCTATGTTGGTGAGAGCATTCAGCAAATAAAAACCGTGCAAGCTTATAACCATCAACGTTATGACGACGAGCAGTTCTCGAACCATGTGGAGAGCGCATTCACGGTTGCCCTGCATAGAATAAAAATGCGCTCCTACCTTATTACCATAGTCATGACTCTGGTTTTCGGTGCACTAGCGGCGATGATCTGGGTTGGCGGACAGGATGTTATAAGTGGAAAAATGTCGGCGGGAGAATTAACCGCGTTTGTGACCTATGCCATTATTGTGGCTGCCGCTGTAGGTGCCATTAGTCAGGTAATAAGTGAATTACAAAGAGCAGCTGGGGCCATGGAACGTCTCATGGAACTGCTCGAAGCACACAACGAGATTACGCCGCCGGAAAATCCAAAACAATTTACCGGTAAATTTAAAGGCCTGATACAGGTGTCGAATTTAAAATTCTGCTATCCATCAAGGCCTGATACTCCAGCATTGAACAATGTCAGCCTAACTGTGCAGCCCGGCGAAAGCCTGGCGTTGGTGGGTCCATCAGGCGCAGGCAAGTCGACGCTTTTTGATTTGGTACTGCGTTTCTATGATCCACAAGAAGGCAGCTTAAGTCTTGATGGAATAGATATTCGAGAACTGGACCCCAAGGACTTGCGTAGCCATATAGCTATAGTGTCGCAGCAGCCAACTATGTTTACCGGCAATGTCTGGGAAAACATCCGCTATGGCAGGCCCGAAGCAACCGACGATGAAGTACGCAAAGCCGCCGAGGCCGCTTATGCCAGCGAGTTTATCGACGAGTTACCCCAAGGCTACGACAGTTATCTAGGTGAAGCGGGTATACGACTATCCGGCGGTCAGAGACAACGTATTGCTATTGCTAGAGCAATTCTAAAAGACCCGAAAATACTTCTACTGGACGAAGCCACCAGCGCGCTCGATGCAGAAAGCGAACGCAAAGTGCAGCTGGCTCTGGACAAGCTGATGGTAAACAGAACCACGCTCATAATTGCACATCGCCTGGCGACAGTAATGAACGTCGATAGAATAGCCGTTCTGGACGGTGGACAACTTATATCTCAGGGCTCCCATACAGAGTTGTTGAAGACTTGCGAGTTGTATTCAACATTAGCGAGTCTGCAATTTGCAGAACCCCGAGCAGTCGAAGCTGAAGCTGAATCAGCTGAGCCTACAGAGCCAACTACAGTCTGAACCTTGTTTTGTTATTGTAAGGTTTTATCCGCACCCGCAATAAGTAGTTGTCTCTCAACAACACAGTAAGACCTCAATGGCGCAATTCAACAAAAAAAAATATGACGTAATTGTTCTGGGCGCTGGCGCCGCCGGTTTGATGTGCGCCTTTACGGCGGCGCAAAGAGGACTAAGTGTTTTAGTGCTGGAGAAAGCCAACAAGGTTGGTAAAAAAATACTGATGTCCGGCGGTGGACGCTGCAACTTCACCAATCGAGATGTAAGCGCCGGCAATTTTATTTCAGCCAACCCGCATTTTTGTAAATCCGCATTGAGTCAATACACTCAATGGGATTTTATATCCATGGTGGAACAGCATGGCATAGAGTATGAAGAACGAAAGCATGGCCAATTGTTCTGTTTACACACAGCAAACGATATTCTGAGTATGCTGTTGCATGAATGCGAACTAGCTGGTGTAGAAATCAAAACACATTGCTCTGTAGCAAGTGTTAAGGAAATTTCAGAAACCGAAAAAAGCCGCTATAGAATAAGTATCAATACAGAGAATACACAAAGTAATAAAACCTCAAGTGTAGATTGCCACTCTCTGGTAATTGCCACTGGTGCATTGTCAGTGCCAACGCTGGGTGGAAGCGATATTGGCTATACCATCGCCGAGCAATTCGGCCTGTCGCTTATTCCACGCCGAGCAGGACTAGCCCCCTTCATGTTTAGTGACTCCATGAAATCACTTTGTGAGCGTTTATCCGGCAGCTCGCTTGAGGTGGAAGTTACCTGCAATGGCACGCAGTTTAATGAGGATATGTTATTCACCCATCGCGGGCTAAGCGGGCCAGTAATGCTACAAATATCGAACTATTGGTTTCCAGGCGACGAAATTGAAATCAATTTACTACCCACTGTCGACGTTCAGCAGTGGATTATAGAAAGCAAACAACAGCAGACGAAATCCCAACTCAAGAATGTACTCAATCAACGCCTGCCAAAATCTTTAGTGCTTGAGCTCGAGAAGTTATGGTGGGCCAACCACAGCGATACACCAATGGCTGAATTCAGTGATAAGCAGCTTCTAGCTATTGCCGATAGGTTGGAGAATTGGAAGCTCAAACCTTCAGCCACCGAAGGCTATCGCACCGCAGAGGTGACTTTGGGTGGAGTGAACACTGATAACATTAGTTCTAAAACTATGGAGACTAAGGGTCAGTCAGGTTTGTTTTTTATTGGCGAGGTATTGGATGTTACAGGGCACTTGGGTGGCTTTAATTTTCAATGGGCCTGGTCTTCGGGGTTTTGTGCGGGGCAGAATGTGTCGCTTTAGTAGTAGTGGGTGCTCGTTACGCAAACCTGTAGGCTGCTAGAACGGGTTAGAATCATAATAATTCGCCATTTCAGTTTTTATCCCAAGGGATAACCCACTTATAGACAAACTGTTCCATTTCTATCGGTTACGGAATAGACTTGGGCTCATTAGAAAATAGCTAGCGCATGAATCGTATATGTACATAGGAGGTGTCAATGATAATTATACCTAGATGGCAGCGTCTAGTTTGCATCTTGATGGCTTTAGGTGCTTTGGCTGGCATATTTACTCAAATTCAAAATGGCGCCCCTCTTGAGTTAGAGAATGGTTATCTTGTATTTAAATTGGTTGCTGGGATGGGTGGGATATTCCTTTTTTCCTATGTTGCTGTTCGTGGCACCGTTCCATTTCGCGAGAAGCGAATTGGTGATGACGTATAACAATTAATTCAGAAAATGATAGAACTCGATTTACAGCCAACTCTAACTGGAAAAACCATAACGCTTCGCCCTTTGCTGAATGAAGATTTCACTGAATTATATGAAGTTGCATCTGATCCAAAAATATGGGAAATACATCCTGATTCGTCTCGTTACAAACGTGACATTTTTGAAATAAGGTTTTTTCTTGGTGCTATATCGAGCGGTGGCGCGCTGGTAGTAGTGGATAATAAATCGGGGCGTATCATTGGTTCCTCTCGGTATTACGAATGGAATTCTGAGCAACAGGAAATTTCCATAGGCTATACCTTTTTGGAGCCGGCACATTGGGGAAACGGAACCAATCAAGAAATGAAAGCGCTTATGCTGAGCTACATTTTCTCTTATGCACGTACTGTTTGGTTTCACGTAGGAGAAGTTAATCTTCGTTCGCGTAAAGCTGTTGAAAAACTTGGTGCAATCCTCTCACACAAAGAAGATAGAGAGTTAGAAGGTAAGCCATATGTGCAGCTATTTTATAGACTCGATACCTCGGCATATTGCGCTTAACAAGGCCGGCCTGAGAGATCGAAAAACCATAGCTTCGTTCTGGTTTTCAATCCCTGTCGGAGGCTGTTGTTGCAGATGAATTATGAATAATGACTCAACATTCGAATGTGTTCTTTGGGACTTTGGCGACACCATAGCAGACCAAGGATGGATGCTTAAGTCGCTCCCTGATGTTCCAAATTGGTCTGAATTGTTTGTCGAGAAAGTTTGGAATGGGGCCTGGGGTCAAAGCTGGTTCAAAGGCGAGCTTTCTTCAATACAATTGTCTGAATTATTGAGCGAGTTGGTTGATTTGGAGGCGGGAAAAATATTTGAACACATGGAGTTATGTAGTCGCGATATAGTTTTTTTCAAAAACGCTTTCTTTGCAGTAAAAGAGCTGAATTTTCCACAGGCAATTGTCACAGTAAATCCCGATCTATTTAGCTCAGTAGTTGAAGAAGAATATTCACTTCAGAGCTATTTCGACACGATTGTTACGTCTTGGGAGCAGAAGACACTTGATAAGTCAGTGCTCTGCGATAAAGCAATGTCTATGCTTGGATCAACAAATAGAAAGAAGGCACTATTGATTGACAACATTGAGGAAAATATTAAACACTGGGAATTAATGGGTGGTCGCGGTTACCATTTTCAGAATGATGAGTTATTTGGCTATGAAATGTCCTCGCTACTTGGAATTAGAGCCTCCACAATGTAGCAATTAATTCAAAAATATCCATTACGACCTCTTTGATTTGTATACACATGATCGAATCAAAGGGGTCGTAAACTAAAGGGGTCGTAACGAATAAAATTTAACCAGTTACCGGCAAAGCAGCAAGTTGGTTAATGAATATCCGTTACGACCCCTTTTACTTTCTTGGTTTCAAAGGCTAATCTACTTTTAGACAAGCTGTTCCATTTCTATCAGTTACGGAATAAACTTGGATATGTAAGAAAACACAGAGCGTAAGCGTGATCCAATTAATGAGCGTTATGTGCTTCGGGAATAATGGATGATGTTGGGTTTCATTGTACTAGCTCCTTGGATTATTGTATTTCCATACGGCCTTTATTACATTTTCAGAAGAAACTATAGAGCTAATGCTGCACTGTGTTTGAATTGTGGTGCGAGGCGTTTGGAATCGATCGAGCCGGGTAATATTGAGACGAATACCAATTTGACAATATGCCGCAATTGCTCAATTTCTATACAAAGAATAAGCGTTGTAAGAACAGGCATTATTGTATTTCTCATTCTTTGGGCTTACGGCAGTTTCGCTATTGCAAAAAGAATCGTGATGCTAGGGTGAGAGCAACTAAAAGGGTCGTAACGGGTATTTTGTAATCAGCCCACTAAGTCAAAGCTCTCTGACCCTTTTGGTTTTTTCTGACGCATAGGAAAATTTCGCATATGAATTCAAAAACACAATGGATTAGACTCCCAATGGAATCAATTACATTGATTGGCTCCATCCTTCTTCTATTTGTGAGCATCAACGCGTATCCGCAAACCCATCAGCAGAATTATGACGTGTACACAGGTGACTATGAAATTACTCCATCTTTCGTTCTAACAATAACCCATGATGAAGGTAGTCTTTATGTGCAGGCTACAGGTCAAAAAAAGTTTCAGCTAAATTCTCTAGCCGAACATGAATTTATCTATGCAGAGCGGGAGCAACGAATAAAATTTAATTTTGCAGAAAGCGGAGAAGTGGATTCAATAACGCAATGGATCGATAGGTTTGTAAGAAATGCTCCCAAAACCACTGTCTCATTACTGGAATCACAGGAAAATGAGCTGCCTGAACTTGATGCTGCAGTGGGTGAGACTCTTGAGTTCACAGGCAAATACTTAGAAACGCTGGGAGGTGGCTCAGGTGGCTCAGGCCCTCTTGGGGGAGCCATAATGGTGGCTGCTAGGAATGAGTTGGGTTCAATAAGAGTTTGGATGATTGTAGTTGCCTCCAGCGAATATGTGGAAGAAATTCAGTTACGCTTAGCCAATGATTCTATTAGGAAGGGCTTTCCAAGCAGTGAATGGGTAGAACTATCTGAAGGATCTCAAAATGCTGTTCTCGAAAATGGCAGTGATGTGGAAATTGTAGGTGATCAAGCATACTGTATTGCGTCCAATAAATATCCAGGAGAGCAGCTCTGTGTAATGGAGAACGCTTACCATATAAGTATCGGCTATTGAGCTAATCTAGAATCAAAGGGGTCGTAACGAATAAAATTTGACCAGTTACCAACAAAGCGACAAGTTGGTTAATAAATATTCGTTACGACCCCTTTTACTTAGTTACTGGACAACGTGTTCGTTATCACACTGTTAGGTTTCAATAATGTCCAGCGAAGAAATCTCCAAGTACTTTGATGCAACTGAGTCTCGTGAAATACGCGAAGACTTAGTATTTGCCATAAATATGGCTCTCGAACCCAAAATTGCTATCGATTGTGGTTGTGGGGCTGGAGCTGATATTAACTATTTGGTACGCAATGGGTTCACAGTTTATGGGTTCGATGTCGAGCAAGAATCAATATCAAGGTGCCAATCTCGTTTTGAAGGCATCAAGAATGTGATTTTATCTAAGTCATCTTTTAGCACCTTCGACTACCCTCAAGCGTCGCTGGTAGTAGCTGATGCAAGTTTATTTTTTTGCCCCAGCTCTGAATTTAGAAATGTATGGGAAAATATATATCAGTGTCTACACCCAAATGGCGTATTCTGTGGGTCGTTTCTAGGCCAAGAAGATACTATGGCTGCATCAAATAATAATCCAAGTGTTTTCTGGCCAGAGGTAACGGTTTTCGATGAACCTGAAGTTAGAGAGCTTTTCAAAAATTTTGAGGTGCTTCGTTTTAATATCCATAAGTCTACAGGTAAAACATCCCAAGGGGTCACACATAATTGGCATATTTTCCAAGTCGTGGCACAGAAACCTAACAAGTTGCTCAAACAACGTCCCGGCGCAAAAGGCGCGCCTCCACTGGACGCAGCAAGCTGCGCTGTTTAGCAAGGCGTTATGTGCCTAAGTAATCAAAGTATCGCTAATATAGGAAGAGGAAATGAAGGTATCAAATAGTTCAATAATTCCGTTAGAGCCTGATACTCAAAAAGAGCTAGAGAGAGTTTTGAAGACGGGCGAATCTGCTAAGGTAATGCTAGAAGGTGGTGATACAGTATTTATAATGAAGAAATCCGATAAGGGCAATGAATATGAACTGTCTCAAGTTACCTCTGAGTCATCTAACGAAGAGATGCGTAGGGCTATGGAGAAGCTCAAAGGTCAAATCGATTAACAGGTACATAACAAGCCAATCAAGTTCGCTCCCTTCGGCCGCCAGACGCAAAGGACGCGCCGCTTATTGGAACGTTATGCGCCTAGTTGGATTCACGGACAGCAGTGGGGTCGTAACGAATAAAATTTAACCAGTACCAACAAATCAGCAAGTTGGTTTAAAAATATCCGCCACCATTGCTTAATCTATCATACTGTTATTTGCTAAGTAGGAAATATGAAATCTGTTGAATTGCTAGCTTTGCTGATCAAGTAGAACCAAAGGGGTCGTAACGAATAAAATTTAACCAGCTACCAACAAAGCAGCAAGTTGGTTAAAAAATATTCGCTACGATCCCTTAATCCAGTGCGGGGCAGAATGTTTGATGAAATGAAAAATAACGTCTAACCTTGTGGCAGTAACTTCGCTCTGTCGAAAGGGTATAAGGCCGTACTCGAATAGCCGTTCCGACTGACTCCATTAGCCTCGTCGTCAGATTCTTTTGATCCTATAGCAATACAAAAACTGTAGTTGAATTTCAGTATTTTTCTAACTAAATAATAGGAAATAACATGTCGACTTGGCATGCAAACCATGCCTCATGGGCTATTTTGATGCCCATTTTGGCCACTATTAGTTATTGGGCAACGTGTCCGTTATCATACTGTTAGTAGCCCTATTCACGTTCTAGCCCCCTTGCAAAATATATAATATTGGTATATTTTTTATACCCATGTACATCTTTGAATTTGATCCAGATAAAAGTGAATCTAACCGTAAGAAGCACGGTATAGACTTTGAAGCGGCTCAGAGGCTATGGGATGACCCCAACCTTTTAGAAGTCCAAGCAAAATCTGACGATGAGTCTCGCTATCTGGTTATTGGGCTAATTGCCAGAAAGCACTGGTCTGCAATTGTTACTTACCGAGAAGATAAAGTCCGGATAATTTCTGTCAGGCGTTCTCGTCAAATCGAGGTAGAAATATATGAAATCTAAAAATTTCGATAAAAAATTTGATGAAGGTAAATCTGACATTGTTGCCAACCTAGATTTATCAACTGCTAAACGACTTAATCAAACTCAAAAAAGAGTCAATGTCGATTTTCCCATCTGGATGGTCGATTCTCTTGATAAAGAGGCTAACAAAATTGGAGTAACTCGTCAGTCAATTATTAAAGTTTGGTTGGCTGAGCGTCTTGACGATCAGGCTGCTAACAAAAAAAACTAGGCGGACGCATAAATGCGCCGCTGTTTCGGGCGTTAAATGTTAGTTGAGGTTTGTGTGAATACTGAAAATACCGTTAAAAACATTGTGCGAAACCGAGTCAGGGAATCAAAGGGATTGTAACGAATAAAATTTAACCAGCTAAAAATAGAACAATAAGTTAGTTAGGAACGAACAGGATATTATGAAAAACATATTAACAAAAATATTTTGGCCAATACTAAAGTTCTTCGAAACGAACGAAAAGCCAACTAATTACAAAAAATCTTACAGAGTTGCCTTGAATATTCTAGGTACATTATTCGTACTCCTATCACTCGGTTCAGCGTGGGCGGCTTATTATAGTGGTGGTCTATCATCATTTATTCCAGTAGTGGTCTTCTTCTGTGTGGGATTAGTCGCAATCGTTGTGGGCTCGTTGGGCTCAAGCGGTGCTGTTTCAAAAATATGGGGGACCAAATAAGTAGCACATAACTAAGTGCATCTTGCATCGACCCCATTAATCAAAGGGGTCGTATCGAATATTTTTTGATCGGTTTATTTCTGATGTATGTCGATTCAATAACTGATTAGTAGATATCCGTTACCACCCTTTTAATCCAAGTCATAACGAAAAAAGAAATGCTTATGAAGGAAATTACTAGGATAAATCACATAGGGCTTCGTGTTAGGAGCCTGGCTACTGCTCGTGAGTTTTACGAGAAGTTAGGTTTTACATTCATAGCGGGGCCTATCGGGCCTGAACCTGTAGCTATTGTCGAGCACCCATGTGGTGTTAACATAAATTTTATTCTCAATACCTCTCCAGATTCTCCACCGGAAAATTTGCTGATGGATGAATCAATAAAACACACGGGCTTTACCCACATTGCACTTGAGATTACAAATGTAGATGCTGTTAAGAATCAGCTTAATGACCATGGCATAGTAATAACTGAGCAGGTTGAATTTGAAGGCGCTATTTTCTTTTTTGTCCGTGATCCAGACGGAAACGTGATTGAATTTCACAAACCTGCTAAATAGTAAATTGAATCAATGTACCTGTTAACTTGCAGGAGGTGCAGCTCGTCATTTTCTACCGCGAGCTGGGGGCCTTCGTAGACAGCCTCCATAAGCCACAGAACCCCACAAATTGGTGTTAGCCCCTGTTTAAGGCATACTGAGAACTCAACAAGTTATCCAGGGAGCTCATAAGTATGCCTTTCCCACGTTTCAATATCCCAAACCAGAGCCGTATTGTGCTGTTCGCTTTGGCAGGGCTTTGCATTTCTTCAATCGCCCAGGCTCAGGTGCAAATCATTCAACCTGGTGCGCCTGGTCAAGCAAGCCGAGTAATCACCGCAGAAGAGGCTTCCGACCTGGCAGGTATTGGCTATTCACTTGGCGATATTCAGTTTCTTCGAGGAATGATTCCCCATCACGCTCAGGCCAAGGAGATGTCGGCGTTGGCGGAAGGTCGCACCAACACAACTCTCGTGTTGGCAGTTGCGGCACGAATCACCCTGTCTCAAGACGATGAAATATCCATGATGCAGGGGTGGCTAGAGGACCAGGGCCTTGATGCACCGGCCGAGGATGTACATCACGATCCTGACTTTGAACGCATGGAGGGTATGTTAACGGATGAGGAAATGACCGAACTGGCTGCTTCTTCCGGCCCAGAGTTCGATCGCCTGTATCTGGAATACATGATCAACCACCATCAGGGCGCTCTGGATATGGTGGAAATGTTGTTAGACCAGCGCGGCGCAGTTCAGGACCCGCTGTTGTATGAATTTACTTCCGATGTCACCTCTGATCAAACTTCCGAAATTGAGCGCATGGACCTGCTGCTCGCAAGTTTTAATCCCGACCCGCGAGTGGGTTTAGCCGCTGGCTTTCGTGATGCGGGCGAAGCTTCGCTAAATATGCAGGTGGTGGCTTCATTACCTAAACCGGCAGGGTTCTTTGATCCAGAAAGACCTTCGGGCATTTCAGTTAGCCGTTTGGAGGAGCTGGAGGCAGAGGCTGCCGGGGTTGATGGCAATGTGCCTGAAACACCAGACGAAGATGAAGAAGACGAAAATGCCGATCCTCGGCCGTCTTTACTCAGTTTTTCCAACACCGAATTACTGTTTGCCGGCGACTATATGGTGGCAGGAAATTACCACGGTTTTAATACCTACGATATCAGCGATGCTACGGCGCCAAGGCATATTGCATCGGTGGTATGCCCCGGTGGGCAGGGAGACATTTCGCTCGTTGGTAATCTATTGATAATGTCAGTACAGGAAGCTCGCGGCCGATTAGACTGCGGTCTGCAAGGTGTGCCAGACCCAATAAGCGATGAGCGGGTAAAAGGCATTCGCATTTTCGATGTCAGTGATTTTACCAATCCAGTTCAGGTTGCAGCTGTGCAAACCTGTCGCGGGTCTCACACTCATACCGTAGTGTCTGACCCCAATACTGTTCAGGGCAACATTTATGTCTATGTGTCTGGCACTAGTGCAGTACGTGATGATGAAGAGCTAGCTGGCTGTTCCAGTGACTCGCCTTTCGAAGATTCAGATTCTGCTTTGTTTCGCATTGAAGTCATTGAAATTCCAGCGGAGAATCCCTCCGCCGCTCGCATTGTGAACCGACCGTTCATTTTTGCCGACCCAAGCGACGGTACTTTGGCCGGCTTGTGGGACGGTGGCGATCATGGCGAAGGAACTCAA
>NVVJ01000072.1 GCA_002402175.1 SAR86 cluster bacterium | reverse complement strand
GTACAAGCTCGATTCGCTACAGCTCAGGCTGCATCATCTTACATGGCAAATGTATCACCAGAAACGCAATGCCGTGCTGGTATTTGAAGGCTGGGATGCGGGGGGAAAAGGCAGCGCTATTCGCCGTGTTACGGCCGCCATGGATGCGCGTTTATACCGGGTAATTCCAATTGCGGCACCCACCGATGAAGAAAAAGGGCACCATTATCTCTGGCGCTTCTGGCGTCACATACCGCGGGCAGGTTACACCTCTATTTACGATAGATCCTGGTATGGCCGAGTTTTGGTAGAGCGAGTGGAAGGTTTTGCGAAGGAGGATGAATGGTTGCGCTCTTATCAGGAGATCAATGACTTCGAGGAACACCTGGTTGACCACGGCATGACTTTGTTTAAATTCTGGATTCACATCAGCAAGGAAGAACAGCTGCGTCGATTCAAAGAAAGAGAAGGCGACCCACGCAAGCAACACAAAATAACCGATGAAGATTGGCGTAATCGCGAAAAATGGGATGACTATCAGTTAGCTGTGAATGACATGGTTGCCCATACCAGCACCGCAAGAACTCCTTGGACACTGGTTTCAGGCAACGATAAAAAATATGCGCGTATTCAAATACTGGATACAATTTGCAAAGGCCTTGAGGCGACTTTAATGGCTGGCACCAAGCCTGATTTGTAATCGAACAGGCAGTCCTCGCGCGCTATAGGCTTGCGGTAGGTGATAGTTCTCCATAGATATTCATAGTGGGAAGATCAGGTTTGAATGCTATATGGCACGATTCGCAAACGGTCACTATTTCATCGCCAGCACGTCCTATAAGCTCAATGTCTTTAGACCTTGCCGCATTCACAGCTCGCGCCGCTGCACTTGAGAGTTGCTGAGAATAACCCTGCCATTCCTCGTTATCTGTCCATGCTTTATCAACCGGGCCAGTGCCTGGAATTGTCAGTAATGAACCGCCAATTTGTAATTGCCGAGCCAGGTGTTCCAGTTCGCGCCAGTCTCTGTCTGTCTGCGGCTCTTGCCAGGCAGCAATCCATATAGGGTCGGCGGAATGATTAATAAGTGATGCCATTACCTCGTTAATACTTACAGGCAAACGCAGTTCAGCACTATTTTCTTGAGGTTGACTGCAGGCGGCAAGTAACAAAGGCGTTATAAAAAACAATAAAAACAGTTTAAATAATTTGCTAGAAATTAACGTACGCATGTAACTGATCTCCAATTTTAAAATGGTTGAGCACGATAATAAAAGCAGTGCATAAGTTCAGTGTGCGACAGTTTCTGAAATAGCTCAACGAAACCCGGGGCTTCTGTTGATGTGAGTCAAATGATATAAATCAAACAAGTGGGCTATAGAACAAGTGAATTAAAAGAGAGGCGAACTAAAAAGGAAGGGGGTTTTATTTAGTTTAAGAAAAACTATTTTCCAAACACATTTTCTTTGTCGGTTCGAACAAAACGACTGTTTCCATCGCGGCGAGTGAACCCTGCCCGGTCAAAGTATTCGAGAATTTCTATGCACAGGTTGCGGCCAATCTTGGAGGCGTCGCGAAACTGAACAACAGAAAAACCTTCATCATTTTCGCTAGCCTGTGCCAGTTCTTCGGTAAAGCCAGCCAGAGCCATTATGGTTTCGGGCAGGTAGTAACGATTGTCGGCAACCTTTATTAGAGTCCCGGCTTTTGCTGACTGGCGCAAAATGCTATCCAGAGCTTTAAGAGGAATGTTGGTTAACTCTACTAACTCTCGAGTGCGCGGAGGCACATTTCCGGCTTTCAGTAGTATTGGGCGTACTCTGACAAGAAATTCCTGCTCCTCAGGACTTAGAGCGCTCTGATGAGAAGGTAGATGTAACAGCGTGCCGGTACGTTTGATAGAACCATCAGCCACCAGAAACTGCAAAATGCTATGAAACAATACATGTGAGCCAGCGAAGTTTACGCCATGGCTCAATGCTGGTTCGCTGATGCCCTGCTGATTCGAATTGGCTTTGTGGTAGGCACTAATGTGGCTAAGGATGTGCTGGCAGTAGTCGGAGAAATATTTGTCATGCAGCAGAACCGGTAAAACTTGTTTATCAAGCTTCAGTGATACGTAAGATATTTTTTCTTCTGTTAGCTTTTGACAAAAATCCTGTATTGCTACCGCTGTGTAATTTCGGCATAACGAAAACTGATGTAAGTCGATGCCTTCGGGTAGCAGTTGCAGTAGTTGCTTGATTGCTTCAAACGAATCGTTATCCATTGCAGCAAGAATTGCAATACGCGCTTCAGAATTTCGTTTGCGCCGGGGTACAAAAATATCAATAAGCTTGCCGCCGCCAATAGTGTTTTGTGAAGCGGGGTCGCGAAGAATAAACCTGTCTCCATAGTGAACAATCATTGGCTCATAGGATTTTATCTGAAAATATGTACTCTGTTTACTACCAAGCTGACGAATTGTTACCACATGGTGTGAGGCGCCAATGTATAAATGATATTGCGCATTATTCTTAAGAGTGATTTTGTCGTCAATAAAACTGACTCGCGCATCAAACCGACCGACTGGGTTGTAGATAGCCTCGTCAATCAGCCAGTCGCCTCTATTGACTAATTTATGATCCAGGCTGACATTAGCGGATGCTCTTTGGCCTTGCTGAATAATATCGAGGTCAGTTTTGTCCAGCCTTGCGCCTTTAAGTTTGCTTAGCTTGCCGCTGCCGGTGTGCAGTAATGTGTCGCCTATTTTGGCTGAACCGGTTCTTACACTTCCTGTTAGCACTGTGCCAATGCCTTTGGCTACAAAGCTGCGATCAATCAGGTAACGAAAATTTCTTCCTTGTTCTACAGATTTTCTGGCAACATTTTCGGCAAGTAATGAGTGCAGGTAAGCAACCAGTTCGGGTATGCCTTCGTTTGAAGTATTAGAAACAGCAAATATTGGCGCTTCTTTCAGGCTGGTTGTTTTTATCAGTTCCTGTATTTGTGTTTTAACAAGCTGCACGCGTTCGGGTTCGCAGCGATCAATTTTTGTCAGTGCAATAACGCCTCGTGGCACAGCAAGCAAATCCAGAATGGCCAGGTGTTCTCGAGTTTGCGGCATTATTCCATCGTCAGCGGCAATCACCAGCATGGCGCCATCAACTGCACTCACGCCGGCCAGCATATTGTTAATGAAGTCGATATGACCTGGCACATCGACAAATCCCAAGGTGTTGTGGCAAGTCACGCCATTGTGTTCGGTGTCGAAGTGCTGGTAGGCAAAACCGGGGACTATTGTCAGGCCTCGTGATTTTTCTTCAGCGAGGGTGTCGGTGTCGGTGCCGGTTATGTGGCCAACCAGAGAGGTTTTACCGTGGTCGACATGGCCTGCCGTAGCAATAATTAATGAGCGCGAGCTTGTGGGGGAGTGGGGCATAGGTAAATAAATAAATAGATAAATAGGTAACGCAAATACCGCTTAAGAGGGAATACGATGATTCGTATTCCCTCCGGGTATTTAATCAGCTGATGGTACAGGTGTTTTGCTGCCGGTATTGAATCGATAGATAAAGTAAATCATGGTGGCAAATATGGCGGCGGCGATTATAAAGCCGATATTGAAAATGCCTGAGCTCATATTCACTATGCCATAACCTAGCGAGCCGGTAAGCAGGGCATAGTAGCAAAAGGGCAGCAAAGTTTTGCGTATTACCGCGCCTTCTTTACCTACTAAACCAACCACGGCAGAAGCGGCGACAACGTTGTGTACACAAATAATATTGCCAGATGCGCCACCTACGGCCTGTAGAGCAACAATCCAGGTTGGGTCAACCATAATTCTTTCGCCTACACCAAACTGAAACAGCGAGAACATCATATTACTTACGGTATTACTGCCGGCAACAAAGGCGCCAAGGCCACCAATAAAGGTAGAGAAAAACGGCCAGGCAGAGCCGGCAAGATTGGCTGCACCTTCCGCTAGCACCAATGGCATTTGCTCGTAGCCAGCCGCACCACCGCTGGAATTAATAAATACCTGCACCATGGGTACGGTAAACACCAGGGCCATAGAGGCCGGCACCAATGTTTTGAACGACTTGCCCAGAGCAATCTTGTATTCACCTTTCTTCATTGAATGCAGCAATATTGTAATGAGCGACACGATTATAAATATAGTGCCCGGTGACCACAGTGGCTGGAACGAGGCGGTAATGTCGCTGCCGAAAATTTCTGGCCAGGACCAGGTGACAAGCCAATGGGAATTTCGCAGATATGTTTCCAGACCAAAAAAGGGCAGCCGTGTCATTACCAGCAAGCCAGCTATAAACAGATAAGGAGACCAGGCCTTAACGATGCCCATAACAGGAGAGCCGTCGTCTTCGTCATCTATGGTCATTGTGCCGGTCCATTCTTCGTCCCAGTTTTCCTTGTCGTCAAAATCCCAGATGTCATCGGGGCCAGGCAGAAGAAAGCCCTTTTTGGCGGCACTAACAACAATGGCCAGGCCAACAAGGCCACCTATTAGCGACGGGAACTCAGGGCGAAAGTAAGTTGCTACCAGCAAGTAAGGAATGGTCATGGAGAAGGAAGCGAACAGGGCGAATTTCCACACCTTAAAACCCTCGGCAAAGGATCTATTCTTGCCGAAGAAACGGGTCATAACACCAACAACCAACAATGGAATAAAAGTTCCTGCGATGGCGTGAAGCAATGCGATTTTGCCAGCGAGGAATGATAAAAACTGATCCCATTCGACGTAGCCTAGCTCGGCGGCATAGGCGGCAATAGCCGGGTCGGCGGAAAGGCCGGTATTAACACCGACCAAAATAGGTGTACCCATTGCCCCAAACGAAACCGGAGTGCTTTGAATAATCATGCCAGCCACAACAGCGGCCATGGCGGGAAATCCCAGGCCAACCATCAATGGCACCGCAACAGCTGCCGGTGTGCCAAAACCCGCTGAGCCTTCAATAAAGGAGCCAAATAGCCAGGCAATAATGATTACCTGAATGCGCCTGTCGGGAGTTATATCCGAAAACCCTTTTCGGATTGCGCGGATTGCACCGCTTTGCTGCAAAGTATTGAGCAGCAAAATGGCGCCAAAAATTATGTAAATAAGTGTGCCGGCAACCCAAAGGCCATTGGCACTAGCGGCAAAGATTTTGTTGACCGGCACCTGCCAGACAAATAAGGCGAGGCCTGCGGCGACAATGTAGGCAATGGGCATGGCGCGGCTAGCGGGCCAACGCATTACAACCAGGAATACAGCAACAGAGATAATGGGTAACAACGACAGTAGCGCGAGGATTCCGGTGCTCATAATAGTTATTCTTTTTTTGAGTGAGCTAAAAGAGACTTCAATGGCAGCTTAGCAGATAACATTGCTACTGAGAAACCCAATTCCGAGGCTTGTTTACTACCATGGAAACACAGGTATTACGGGCTTTTGGCCCTATTTTTTTGACTGTCAAGGGGACAAGCGCCGGTATAAATGGAATAATGGGTTTCGGTTGTCGCTGTAATTGGCGCCACTGTAGTTGGCATTAGTTAACATTAAAGGAGTTTAAGACTATGGAAATCACAACAATTGTGATGCTGGTAATAATCGCCGCCGTGTTTTTTTACGGCGTTGGTATTTACAACAAGTTAGTCAGCCTTAAAAACAGATACAAGAACGCCTTTGCTCAAATAGAAGTGCAATTGAAACGGCGCTACGATCTGATCCCAAATCTTATAGAAACTGCCAAGGGCTATATAAAGCACGAGCGAGAAACACTCGAGGCGGTAATTCAAGCACGTAACTCTGCCTCGGCCGGTTTGGCAGCCGCTGCCGCAGACCCAGGCAATGCCTCGGTGATGAAAGAGCTTATTGGACAAGAAGGTGCACTTGCAGGCGCAATGAATCGGTTTAATGTTGTTATGGAAGCCTATCCTGATTTAAAAGCCAATCAGAACATGATGCAGCTTAGTGAAGAGCTAACAGCAACCGAGAACAAAGTGGCTTTTTCCCGTCAGGCTTTCAATGATCAGGTAATGGCTTACAACACCTACCGACAATCATTTCCAACTGTTGCTCTTGCGGGAACGTTTGGTCACTCTGAAGATGCCAGCTTGTTGGAGTTTGCCGACAGTGAGGCAATTCAGGAAGCGCCTAAGGTTTCTTTTTAGGGTTTCTTTTTAAAGTCAGTTAATATTTACCTACACACATAACGATTATAATGAATTTTTTTGAATCTCAAGATACGGCCAAACGCAACACGGGTAAGTTAATCTTTCTGTTTGTGCTGGCCGTGTTGTCATTAATAGTGATAACCAATGTGTTGGTTATGGTTATTTTCGGAGTGGCTAGTTCTGAATTAGAATCCGCTAGCGGCACTACTCTTGAATTTAACTGGACTACCTTTGTCATGGTGGGTGGCGCGGTTGCTGCAGTGATTGTATTGGGCAGCCTTTACAAAATTAGTTCTCTGTCTGGTGGCGGTGCCCGCATTGCAGAAATGATGAACGGCAAGTTGCTGGTTTCCGGTGTTGAAGGTTTAGCCGAAAGAAGAGTGCTGAATGTTGTTGAAGAAATGGCCATTGCTTCCGGTACGCCGGTACCGCCTGTATACCTAATGGAAGAAGCCGGCATTAACGCATTTGCAGCGGGCTATACTCCTAGCGATGCCGTAATTGGTATTACCCGTGGTGCTATAGAAACCCTGAGCCGTGATCAACTGCAGGGAGTTATCGCCCATGAATTCAGCCACATTCTACACGGTGATATGCGCATTAATATCAGGCTGATAGGCGTGTTACACGGCATTATGATACTGGGTATTATTGGTTATTCATTGATGCGAGGTGGAATGTACAGCCGCCGCTCGAAAGATTCAGGCGGCATAATGTTTCTTGGTATGGGTTTGGTGGTAGTGGGTTTTGTCGGCACTTTTTTTGGCAACCTGATTAAAGCCGCCGTGAGCAGGCAGCGAGAGTATCTTGCCGATGCCTCGGCTGTGCAATATACCCGAAACCCCGAAGGCATTGGCCACGCCTTAATGAAAATAGCCACTCACCACGACCGTTCTTATTTGCGTAATCCTGCCAGCACGGAAATTAGTCACACCCTGTTTGAAGAAGGGCAGGTTTCAGCTCTTGGCGGATTATATGCTACGCATCCACCGTTGGATGATCGTATAAAGGCTATCCTCCCCCAATGGGATGGTGATTTTACGGTTGCAAAACCTAATACAGATATGGCGGAAGACACTGACACCGGCCAACAAACCGCAAGCGACAAAAAGGATAAACTTACGTCGATTTTAACCGGCGTATTGGTGGCCGACAGGATTATAAATCAGGTGGGCAACCCTGACGAAAAACACCTGCAATATGCCGATAAATTATTGCATCAAGTGCCAGAGATTTTACTTAATGCCGCTCATGAGCCGTTTGGTGCGCGCGCCGTTATTTACCTATTGGTGTTAAGCCAAACCGACACAGTTAAACAGCAGCAACTTGATTTATTGGCAGGCAACGCCGACCCAGGCGTGCATGAAGAACTGCAAAAGCTTATGGTTGTTACCAAAGAAGTAGATGCAGAACAAAGACTGCCTCTGGTTACTATTGCTATTTCCAGCTTGCGTCAGTTGTCAGCTTCGCAGTATCAATTGTTCAAAGAAAATTTCCAGAAGCTAATTGTCATTGATAACAAAATTAGTTTACTGGAATGGGCGCTGCAAAAAATTGTGTTTCATAATTTGGATGCCGTGTTTGAAAAGAACAAGGTGCCACACTTCGGTAGAAAGAGCATAAAGTCTTGTGAAGACTCCTGCGCCATACTGCTTTCAATCATTGTTCACTCAAGCTCTCAAAATGGTATTACAAAAGAACAGGCGTATTTGGCGGGAGCAGAAACGCTGAAATTATCCACTGAGTTAATTGCGGTTACATCAATCACTTTTGAAGAGCTTAATGCAGCGCTTGATGAGCTGGCGCAGCTCAAACCGTTGCAAAAGCCAGCGTTACTAAAGGCCTGTGTTGCATGCATAGCGGCTGATGGCAATGTAGAGCCCATTGAGGCGGAGTTGTTG
Source organism: SAR86 cluster bacterium (assembly GCA_002402175.1). Classification (GTDB taxonomy): domain Bacteria; phylum Pseudomonadota; class Gammaproteobacteria; order Pseudomonadales; family Pseudohongiellaceae; genus UBA9145. The sequence goes on along the minus strand of NVVJ01000072.1, from coordinate 6,042 downwards.
CGGGCTGTAGCGGCAACAATTGATTGCCCGATACCACCATTGCTTGTTGACTGAAAACAACCCTCTGAATATTTAAACTTGTGAATTAGTTTAGGCTGTTAGGGGAATCCAGTAGACACTGGTCAGTAAAACCAGAGCTAGTGCTCCTGACAGGAAGAACGAAAGTTTGTTGTAGAGCCCGGACTTATAAACAGCGCAATTGCTTCCTTCATCGTGTTCCGTAACGGGCATAAATATCTTCCAGCCTGCCAACATGAATAGCAAAGCTGTTAGTAGTATTAAAAAAGGTTGAAAGGGCTCTACTAACATCAAGCGGCTGATCCAGGCGCCATTAAACCCTGTTGCTATTAGAAAGAAGGGGCCGATACAGCAAAGGCTTGCACTCACCGACGCTAAAACTCCTCCGATAACATATTGATTCGTATTTGCTGGCTTTCTGATTGTTGCTTGCAATGTATGCCTCGCGATTTGCTGCTATTGGGGAGCTTGTTGTTTGAAATTTAGCTCAATGATTTTCGGTAGCTCTGTTTTCGGTAGCTCAGATTTCAGTAACTTTGATCGATGAAGGGTAGCCGACATTGGTCGTAGTCTTTATTAGCAGCGAAGGTTCAATTTCGTTTGCGGCATAAACGACCGTGGCTATTTTCTCATCCAGATCAACTTCAACATGATGGACACCTTTTAAAGCTCTCAGTACGTTGCGCACGGCAACGGCACATCCTGCTCAGGTCATGTTCTCTACAGTTAGTGTGACAGTTTTTTCATCTTGTGCTATTTCTTGAACAGATTGTCCATAGGCAATTCCTGTTAGTAATAGCAGAAATGACATCACTCCAATTTCAATTGTTTTTCTAATGGTTATTTTATTTATTAGCATTAACTAAACCCTCTTATCTAAGATTTTATTCTAGGTTACACCCGCACAACATGGGCAGTTTGCAGACCCACTCGCCATTACAGATTCGGCCGCTTTGATATTTTGCTCGGCAGTACGTCTGGTAGTAGCAGCGCCGGAGGCACTAGCAACTGTCATTGGGTTGGGTGTAGCTAACGCTACTTCTTGCCCAAAATAACCGGTGTAGATTTGATACTGATGTTGAGCGATATCGGTTGGCACGCGAATGGTATTGCCATTGATGACTTCAACATTGGTAATGGTTGCACCATCGCAGATAACTACCGTGTCTGCCGCATTTGGCAGATTAGTAATTTGCCAGCTAGTAGAGCGCCCAGTCATACTGCGATCGGCGGCATAGGTTCCAATATTCAAGACGCCATTGTCTTTATCGTTCCAGGCGACATCTACACCCAGGCTTGGAAAATCTACTCCCTCAAGGGTTGGCGCCGTGTATTTATCCAAGTGTTTTACTTTGAATGCGTCTATCCAGTTGCTACCGGCAATTTCGGTAATCATCATCTGGCCGGAACCTTGCCCTCGTGGCCATGGCTCGTCGTTGTTAAACCACCAACCAAATTTCTCCTTATCTTTGCCAAACCAGCGTGGGTCAGATGCGCGCTCTGCCGCGGCGCTAAGTCGAGAGGCGGCTGTATTGTCGCCAAGCGCTTTAGCTAAAACGAGCCCAAGGGAGTTGGGCCGAATTTCTCGCCTTGGGTCTCGCCAACCATTGGAAGTCGCATGGGCATCGTATATTGCTGTGGCTATTTCAGGTGATTGTGGCATCAAGTAAAATGCGGTTCCCATGCCGGTTCCAGCGGTCCCAGGCAGGTTCACCTTGAAATCAGCTTGCGGGTCGTAAAACATAGTCATCCATTCAATCTGATTTTTACTGTTGATGCCCATGTAATTGTCTTTCATGAACTCAACCCAGTTTTCAAACGCGCCGTGGGAATTGCTCATGCCGAGTTGGTCAGACAAATAAATACCTAGCCCAGCGGCGGCGTTACAAAACGGCCATATTTTAGTGTTCTCACAATGAGGGCCTTCGGGGTGTGAGGTATATTGCTGGTGTAAGTGTTCTACAATTTTAGGTTGAGTCCATTCAAATTTTTCGTTTTCGTAACCAGCAATTTCCCAGGGCCGTTCCCACTTGTCATCGCCAGAAACGTATTTATAAATTGACAGGATCAAGTTCAGCCAACCGCGAAAGAAAAGGTTGCCATCGGCGCCTATAGGGTCAGGTTGYAARCCCCAGGGCTCRACTCCGTTTGCAGTCCACCCCGGTGCRTCATARTTYCCGCGTACACGYTYGGGCCATGATTGCATCATTSCTGSWGGGTAGTTYTTWYGGTCGGGACTTGGGCCTATRAAWGTATTCCAGTCKATRGCRGCCCAATAGGCAGTATGTCTGGTGGYTAACTCATCCATGATGCGKGTGTAAACTTCGCGCCATGCKGGTGTYTGGTCTGCCATCATCATYACRCCRTAGCTGGAATCTGCMAGRTCAAACCGYGGATAGCTCAAYAAAGGCGCCGAWGTGTATTGATCCCACCAGGGGTGCGGGCCKTCACCGTTGTARTTCCAGTCTATATCKCCTCTTGGCAGCTGGATTCCCCACGGRCGYTCTTCTTCGCCTGTGTARTCCCAGTTGTCAGRAAAAGTGGAYTTTTCCCAGAGGTATTTCAGCCAGCCCTTTGCGCGCTCGTTGTGTTGTGGATAGAAGCTGGGGGTGTGTTTTTGCGTAACTATTTTTTGGGGAGTTGGTTGTGAGCTAACACAACTTGTTAGCGTTGCAGCGCCGCCTACTAATGCGGCTCCTTTTAAAAAGTCTCGTCTCGATTTTGTCTGTGACATGATCTAACTCCTGGAGCTGTTTAGTTGCTTGCTGCTAATTCGGCAATATATTGAGATCCATAATAGGTAAAGATTAACAGCTAAGTTTTATATTACAACTTATAAGTTGCAATATAAAACTTACATAATTATAGTGTGCTTATTGAAGTTAAATATTAAAAGTTATGAACCGATAGTTACCTAATGAAGTGGAAAGACATTAATCAACAGCATTGTTCAATAGCTCGAACTCTTGCGGAAATTGGGGATCGTTGGACGCTACTTATTGTGCGCGACGCCATAATGGGTGCCCGGCGTTTTGAAGACTTTGTCGAGCGCAGCGGAGCCGCACGCAATATTGTTACTGACAGATTAAATAAACTGAGTGAAGCCGGCATTCTTCAATCGCAGGTTTACCAGGAAAAACCCGACCGGTTTGAATATAGACTTACTGAGAAAGGGCAGGACTTGTACCCGTTGTTATTGGCATTGGTGAACTGGGGTGACAAATGGCAGGCGGACGGTCAGGGTGATCCAGTATTGCTTACCCATATTGAATGCGGACACCAAACTCACGTTTTACCTACTTGCTCTGCTTGTGGCAAAGAATTGGCTTATGGCGGCACCCGCGCCGAACTTCGTGATTCTAATCATCCGTATTGGAAAGTTGGCTAGGTTTTCTTTTTATTAGAGCTTCTTTTTACAAACACATGCTCATCAAAAACGCCTGCCCTTACTTCCACAGAGTTTTCGTTTATTTTCCCGCACTTGTATCCACATTTTTCCAGAACTTTCATTGATGCTACATTTGGAGAGGCTACAGATGCGATAATTTCTTTGACATCGTGTTCGAGAAAAATCAAATCAGTAAAAACCGCGATTGCCTCACTTATAAAGCCCTTGCCCCAATGAGCTTCCCCTAACCAGTAGCCTAACTCTACGGTTTTGTGATTGCGATTGTTGATAAGGTTGAAGCCAATATTTCCAATGCATTCACCGTTGAGGTCTATAACCAGATTAACCGACCCGTTGAGTTGATGCCCTTCGGCAACCCACCACCTGGCGTCGCTTAGTAGGTAAGGCGAGGGGAAAACAGTTCTCATATAAGCGGCTATAGCGGGGCTGTTTGCATTTGCGGCTAAGGCAGTATCATCGTTTTTTTGAAACTTACGAAGCTTGATCATTAGCGTGAGCTCAAATTTAAGAAGGCAGTTAGAACACGGTGGGCAGGTGTCAGCTTAACCCACCGTGTATCACATGTTGTTTGCTGCTTTGGCTTTTGACCCGCAAACTTTCTAATTCAGTAGTTTAGCCTGCGCCGCGGCGAGTCTTGCTATTGGAACTCGCGGTGGTGAGCAGCTTACGTAATCGAGCCCTGCGCGGTGGCAAAAATCAATAGACGATGGATCACCGGCGTGTTCACCGCATATGCCCAGTTTGAGATTGGGCTTTGTCGAGCGGCCGCGTTCTACAGCCAGTTCGATTAGTTTACCGACACCGGTTTGGTCCAGGCTGGCGAACGGGTTCTTGTTGTAGATTTCTTTTTGTTGGTATGCCTCGTAAAACAAGCCCATGTCGTCTCGGCTTAGGCCTAGTGCGGTTTGTGTTAAGTCGTTGGTGCCAAAGCTAAAGAAATCAGCTTCATGGGCTATTTCGTCGGCGGTGATGGCGGCTCTTGGAACCTCTATCATGGTGCCAACCAGGTAATTGATTTTAATCTTGCGCTTAGTCATTACTTCTTTGGCAACGCGATGAACAATGTTCAGCTGATCGGCTAGCTCCTGACGGAAGCCTACCAGTGGAATCATAATCTCTGGTTTAACTTTAATGCCTTTTTTGCCCTTAAGAACCTGAGCGGCCGCTTCAAAAATGGCGCGGGTTTGCATTTCGGTTATTTCGGGATAAAGAATGCCAAGCCTGCAGCCGCGGCAGCCAAGCATAGGGTTTTCTTCGTGCAGGGCTTTGATTCGCTCAATCACAAAATCCAGCGGCACATTTAGCTTTTGGGCTAATTGCCGCCGCACGGTATCGTCGTGTGGCAAAAATTCATGCAGGGGTGGGTCTAGCAAACGAATAGTAACTGGCCTGCCTTGCATGGCCTTGAACAGGCCAACGAAATCTTTTCGCTGAAACGGCAGTAGTTTCTTTAATGCCGAGCGCCGCTGTACTTCGTCTACGGCAAGAATCATCTGGCGCATGTAATCGATACGGTCGCCATCAAAAAACATATGCTCGGTTCGGCACAGGCCAATGCCTTCGGCGCCGAAGGCTACGGCTCGCTGAGCCATGGCGGGTGTGTCGGCGTTGGTTCTAATGTTCATAGTGCGGTGTTTGTCCGCCCATTTCATCACGGTTTGAAACAGCTGGTAGGTGTAGCTTTTAGAAGCCTTTAGCTTGCCATCAATCACGCGAGTGACTTCTGAGTCGGCGCTTTCGATCATGCCTTTGTATATAAGTCCGGTGCTGCCGTCTATGGATATGTAGTCGCCTTCGTTGAGCACGAATTTACCGGCGGTGAGTGTTTTTCGCTCGTAATTAATGCTGATATCACCCGCACCACAAATGCATACTTTGCCGAGTTGACGAGCTACCAGTGCCGCGTGGGACGAAACGCCGCCGCGGGAAGTAAGAATGCCTTGAGAGTGCAACATGCCCTTTAAATCGTCAGGGGAGGTTTCGGTGCGGCATAGCACAACTTTGTTGCCCTTGCGGGTTTCCAGCTCGGCTGCTGCCGCGGTAAAGGCTATGCGCCCGGTTGCGCCGCCGGGTCCTGCTGGCAGGCCCTTGCCGATAACTGGCGCGGCTTTTAAAGCCTTGGGGTCGAATACTGGCACTAGCAGTGAGTCGATTGATTCGGCTGGAATTTTAAGCAGGGCAGTTTCCTGGCTCATTAACCGCTCTTTCTGCATTTCGACGGCTATTCTCACTGCCGCCAGGCCCGTGCGTTTGCCGTTACGTGTTTGCAGAATAAACAGACGCCCGTGTTCGATGGTGAACTCAAAGTCCTGCATGTCTCTAAAATGTTTCTCGAGCTTGCTACGTACTTTCTCCAGCTGCTTAAAGCTGGTGGGTAGTTCTTTGGCCATTTCCGCCATGGCCTTGGGAGTGCGAACTCCGGCCACTACGTCTTCGCCCTGAGCGTTTACCAAATACTCACCGTAAAATACTTTTTCACCATTGGCTGGGTCGCGGGTAAACGCAACACCAGTGGCGCTATCGTCCCCTGCATTACCAAAAACCATGGCCTGCACAGTAACAGCCGTGCCCCATTCAACGGGAATGCCGTATTGCTGGCGGTACAAAATAGCCCG
>NVVJ01000071.1 GCA_002402175.1 SAR86 cluster bacterium | reverse complement strand
ACCGGAGTTTTTGAGCTTTATTAGATGCCAGAAAGTACATACAGCCCATGGTAATACAGCTGAGTTATGGATAAAACCAGCAGTGCGCAATTGAGGCCATATATGTCTATGAAAAAGCACCGATTTAGCTATAATACCGCCCTCTTCAAGCACCTGTAGTTCAGTTGGATAGAGTATCTGGCTACGAACGAGGGGGCGATAATAAGAAGATGAAAGATTTATATTAGTACCGAGTAAAAATTACGCACCCGTAGCTCAGCTGGATAGAGTACCTGGCTACGAACTAGGGGGTCGCATGTTTGAAAGCTGCATAGCAGCGCAGACAGCGGAACGCTGCCCCGTAGGGGGAGGGAATTAGCTTAGCTAATTCATGAATCACAAGCGCGGTAGCGCGAAGGACGGCTGCAAGCCGCCACTGAAGGGGAGAAGGAATTAGCTTAGCTAATTCATGAATCAATCTTGCCGGAGCGATGGTAAGACGACGAAAGATTTATATTAGTACGAGTAAAAAATTACGCACCCGTAGCTCAGCTGGATAGAGTACCTGGCTACGAACTAGGGGGTCGCATGTTCGAATCATGCCGGGTGCACCATCCAATAAAAAAGGGGTCCTTCAGGACCCCTTTTTTATTGGAAGTTGTATTCTGCTGAAAGAACATGCCTGTTCGAAAGAAGCGAAGCTTCGCAGACCGCGTTTACGCGGCCCCGCAGGGGAGAAGGAATTAGCTACGCTAATTCTTGAATCGATCATGCTCTTGCAGTGTAGTGCAGGATCAAAATGAAGAGAGCGAACTGGTTAAAAAATATTCGTTACGACCCCTTTAGCTCACCCCTTTAGCTCCCTTTTTACTTTTCGACAATCCGCCCAATGATAATGGATTCACCCCCAATCTTACTTAAAACTAATTAATTAGTTGAAGGACGTATCGAAGTCACCTACAATAAAACTAATTAATTAGTACTTAAAAACAATGAGGCCCAAATTATGTCAACAAAGCGAAAGATCGTAACCAGCATAGGCGTTCTATTTCTGGCATTAGTCATTTGGATTTCAATTCCTATATATTATTTTCTAGCCTATGCCGATGGATCTACTCTTCCTGCGACGCCCTGGGTTACTCTGCCAAAGGCTGCACCGATGCAGCCTTATGAAGGCGATTCTCCTTATAAGGAGGTGGGCAATTCACTGCTCGCCGTAATGGACGGGCATCGGCAATCTATTGGTGCAGCTGGAATATCAGCGGCGGTTCTTGTGGGTAGTGAGGTGGTTTGGGCTGGCACCACGGGCTGGGCAAGCATTGAAAATAATGCACCGGCAACACCCGCCACTCGGTTTAGGATTGGCAGCACGTCTAAGGCCTTAACGGCAACCGGCTTAGCGCGTGTGATTGAAAGCGGTAACCTCACCCTGGATACACCAATGCGTGAATTATGGAATGAGGTTCCCAATAAGTCCTGGGAAGACATCACCCCTCGGCAATTGGGTTCACATATGGCGGGTCTGCCACACTATGGCGAGAACAAAGATATAGGCGGGCTTTGGCAGTCAATTACTATGAAGCAGCACTTTGATTCAGTGCACGACGCGGTCTCACTTTTTAATGATTCACAGCTGCTGTTTGAGCCAGGAACAGATTTTCACTATTCCACCTATGGCACGGTTCTTAATAGCGCCGCCATGAGCAAGGCCATGGGCAAACCCTATTTAAAAATTATGCATGAACTTGTGTTTGAGCCCGCTGGCATGAACACGGTTATAGTCGCGCCCAGCAGCGAAGATGAATTACCAAACGTGGCAACGCCATATCACAACAATGGCAAAACTGGCGATGAGTTTCGGTTAAGGCCTTGGCACGATGTGGATTTAAGTCATCGTTTAGCGGGTGGTGGCTTTGCTGCAACCTCAACAGATTTGGTGAAGCTCGGAAGACATTATTTCGCAGACTCAAATTCCAATACGATTCCAGGCGCCATTAGTGCTGAATTTTGGACGCCGCAAAAGTTGGTTACCGGAGAGGTAAACGAGCAGGGCTATGGCATAGGATTTCGTGTTCGTGAAGAAGAATTTCTTGAAGGCCAAACCTTTAAACATGTGAACCATGGCGGAGTGTCTCGCGGAGGGCAAAGCTGGTTGATGCTGCTGCCGGAAGAAGAAATGGCAATCGCGTTAAACATCAACGGGCGCACAGAAGTGTTCTGGGACTTTGGTTCATTTTCTACTGTCATAGCCGCGGCTTTTCTCACGCAAAAGCTAGCGCTGGAATCAGAATCCATGCAAACTAGCATTCAGGATTAAAGGTAGTTTATTAAAATGGCACGACAGAAATCAGAAGGCTTAACCACGGTTGAGCAACAAATAATGGAAGTGCTGTGGGCCAAGCAGCAGGCCTCCGTGCGCGATATTGCAGATGAACTCAATAAGTCCAAGCAGACGGCTTACACCACCGTGCAAACCATGTGCAAAGTGCTGCTCACCAAAGGCTATGTGAGTTACCACAAGGAAGGCCGTGCCTTTGTTTATTCTGCCCAAATGAGCCAGCAAGAAGCAAAAAGTAATGCAGTGACTAATTTGCTCTCACAGTTTTTTTCTGGCTCTTCCCAAGTGCTTGCAGAACACTTGCTTGAAGATGAAAATATTAATGCTAAAGAGCTCGATGCGCTGCAGGCGGCAATCGATGCGAAACGAAAACAATCGGATTAGTCGTCATGACGTTTGCATTAGTTTTATTTCTTGTTTTTATCTTCTATCACTTATCCACAGTGATCGTGTTGAGCGCTGTGTTGAATACTGTTGGCAAAGTGTCGAGTTGGCAACCAAGCACTAAGCAATCTTACTATTTGTGGCTGGGCATGTTTTTAGTTGTCACGGTATATCCTGTTCTACAAACCAGTTGGCATGCCGAAGGTCTGTCTGAGGCAATGTTGCGTAGTACGATATTGTCTGCCCCTGCGCTAAATTATGAAGTGCTCCCCTTAAGCCAGCTCGACATGACTGCTGCGGCTGCTGCGACTACGTCTACTAACCCTGCAGCCAATCTAGAAAATTCAATGGCACCTCCTTTTGTGCTTATAAGCAATTCTAGTAATGTCTATTACATTGCGGATCAGCTTGCCTATCTCTTAGTGCCTTTGTCGAGCCTGCTTTTTTTCGTTCTGGTAGTTGGTGCATTGGTGAGTGTAATACGCACCTTCAGGCTGCTATTAGCAACCGCCTGGCTAATTCATCGCTCTGACAAAGTACAGTTACCACCTCACATCTGCAGCAATATATTTCTGCCTGTTCTAAGCAATGCAAAGATCAGCACGCCGATGGCGGCAGGTGTTTTTCATCCAGTCATTCTGCTGCCTTCTAATATGCTAATGCTGTTAAATGATCAGCAACTACATCATGTTTTACTTCATGAGCAGGTCCATCATCAGCGCCGCGATCTTTGGGTGTCAGTGGTATTGCGATTGGCCAGTGCTGCCTATTGGTGGAGCCCTTCGCTGCGATCAGTGAACAAGAAGATTAAACTCTGTCGAGAAATGATCTGCGACGAACAAGCCGCCAAGCAAGCGGGCGACAACATTGGCTACGCTCAATCTCTGCTTGATTGCGCCAAAATTTCCTTTGTTCAACGTAGTATCTATAGTAGTTCCTATATAGGTGTGGAATTGGTTGGCTACGGCAGCGACCTTAGTCAGCGTATTAGTGGTCTTCTAAATTTTAAGAAACCTCGGCATTCGCTTGGCTTATTTTTGTCGTTGCTCGCTTGTTTCTGCCTATCTGCTGGTTCCTATGTTTCTAACGCTTCTAGAGGGCTGTTGGAAAGTGAGATTATTGTACGAATCACGCAGCAACATCAGTTGCTGGACCCCGGCCTAGGGCGGGCATTGATCGAAGCCGTTGATCAAGAAAACATTACTGAAATAGAGCGCCTGATTAGCGAAGGCCTCAACCCAAATGTGCCAATTGATGTTCATGGCACGGCGTTAATGGTTGCAGTAAATAATGGTAGTTTGCTAATGGTGCAGGAACTGTTGCGGCTTGGTGCTAATCCTAATCAGGCGGCGGCCCGTCGGGGCAATCCTTTGATATTGGCGTCAATACGCGCAGATAAAGAAATCGCAGCCGCGCTTTTGGGCGCCGGAGCGGATATTAATGTCATCGTTCCTCGGGATGAAACGCCGTTGATCAAAGCGGCGCACTACGGGCAATTGGAGATGGTTCAATACCTGGTGGAAAACGGAGCAGAGGTAAATCTTGGTGTGCGCACGTCAGTGCATGACGGTTTTGAATACAGAACCGCGCTAAGCCGTGCATCAAGTGAAGAGATAAAATCGTTTCTAGCGGCGGCAGGGGCTATTTAAAGCCGCTAAGCTGAAAGAAATGTGAGCGCTTTGCCCCTATTTATTCGCCCATGTGGCTGTCCCTATTTGTTAGCTTAGCTAATTCTTGAATCAACCGTATCGTTGCAGTATTGCGCTTGAGCAAAAAATAGAGGGAGTCAACTACTTACAAAGTATCCGTTACGATCTCTTTTAATTCTTAGTAGTTGTAGTCAATTTCAATTTCAATTTCTTCGTATGGGGTACTCGCGAGAGCAAACACAAGTCCGAATGCTAGCAACGCACACAAAGCAGCTACTAATACCAATTTTCGATCTTTTGCTAATGGCATAGGTGGTAAAGTGGCTGGTATTGTTGGTTTCGCCCACATGACAGAAGCAATCAAACGATAGCCAACTTTCGGAATTGTTTTAATTATATGTGATCGACGAGCGCTATCCCCAAGGTAATGTCTTGCTTTCGAAATAGCCTGGGACAAGCTTTCGTCACTAACATCAACTTGCCCCCAAACGTCATTCAAAATCATTTCCTTAGACACCGTGGTATGCGAATTTTTGGCCAAATACACCAGAAGTTTCATTAAACGAGGCTCTATGTGATAAACACAGCCGTCACGCTCAATTAACCCGAGTTCAGAATTCACGTGGGTCTTGTCTATGTAGAAAGACCCCTGGACTGCCTTAGATGAAATGCCTTTCTCCGAAATTGACATGTGAACCTCGCCGATATCAAGTTTTCTTAATGAATTCTTCAGGTTTTTTCTTAACGGGTTCGCTAGAATTATCCCATTGTAGAGCATCACCCTCAAATAAAGAGGGAGTTTTGAAGGTGCAGCGATATAAATTCGTTATGTAAAGAGAGGAACGAACATGATGTATGGTAAATCAGGTATGGCGAGGGTTGCACTGTGTCTCTCTTTTTTCTTTGCAGTAGCAGCTTGTCAATTTAGTCCACCATCACTGAAAGAGCAATTGGCTGCCCTAAGTTCCAACGGCTTTTCTGGGGCGGTTCTGGTTGCTGAAGAAGGAGTAATCTTGCATGAACAGAGTTATGGCTTTGCCTCTTGCAATGATACTGAGTTAAATAGCGTCGACACGGTATTCTCTATTGGATCAATCACGAAAAATTTTACTGCGACGGCAATAGCCCAACTTGATGCAGCTGGCCTGTTAAGGACAGAGAACTCGATCGACTTTTATCTGGAAAACGTGCCGGAAGACAAAGTAGATATCACTATTCAGCAATTGCTAGACCATCGCTCGGGTCTGCACGCATATCATGAAACACAGAATCTGGGCGATTTTGAATGGCAAACCAGGGAGGAAGCTGTAGCAGAAATTTTTAGGAAGCCATTGTTATTCAGTTCAAATTCTAACTATGAATATTCGAATAGTGGCTTTACATTACTGGCAGCGATAATAGAGGAAGTTTCCGGTCTTACCTATACGCAATACATAAGGGAAAGGTTACTAATACCCTCAGGCATGACCTCAACTGGTTTTTGGGGCGAAAGCATAAGCCCGATGGCATCTACGCAAAACGATGTACTTGGTTGTAGCTCTCCAGGCAATTGGCAATATAGTTGGGTGCTGGTTGGAAACGGGGGGATGGTATCGACAATAGGTGATATGCGTAAGTGGATATATGCGCTGTATGAGAGTGATTTATTAGACGAGCCCACCAAACAGAAATTTGGGTACAATGATCTTTTCAGAGGCGGACTTGGTGTCGCTGGTGGATCAAGCCAACATGATTTCAGCGCGGATATTGAATTCAGCTCAAAAGTTGAGTTCCTCGTTATTGCTGTGAGCAATACCGATAATTTGCGAGCAGAATTTATAGCAATATCTTTGCTAAAGGCGGCTATAAAAAAAAATAGAAACAAATAGGGTCAGAGTAAAAATACAGCACTGCAACTTTACTCTGACCCTACTTATAATTCTCCTGTAAAAAAGTCGAACCTAAAACGGCTTGCCCCGCCTTAATCTTCTTCCATTTTCTATTTGTAGTTTCTCTGGGACATCCAATCAATCTAGCCGCATCACTCACTATAAAATTGCTGAGTTTCATGGCCTCGATTATCACCAGTTTCTCAATTTCTTCATTGCCTTGTTGTAGGGTTAGAACATCCCGTCCTGTAGCCGCGCGACCTGCTTGTTTTACAAAGAACCAGAACTGTAACCATTGCAACTTGAACCCTAATATATCCGTTTGACTGCGCAGAAGAATCCATACAAACCACGTTGAAGCTATGGGCATCAATATACCTGATGAGTGAACGACGCCAACCATGCGGAGTACAATGATACTCAGCCCAACGCAGAACATTGGAGCCATTGCAATCAACACACATCGGCAACGTAGGGCAAGCTCATAATTAGCCGAATGTAAGTTTGTGGCTAGGAGAAATAGCGATATAGAAATGCTTGCCAATATTAATAATTGAAATAAAATATAGGCATCACTAGGAATAGTTACTAGCAATAATTCACCGATTTCGACACCCAAAACTACACGATTGAATATTGCCAGAGTTACAACGACGCCGGCGAATGACCACGCGGATATAACTAACAATTTGTAGTAGTGATGCTCTGTAACGGTAGCGCACAAATGAACGACAGAGGCACCCACAAGGCACATTGAAATGATTACGCCTTTGGCGGCAAGTTCGGCTATCTCCCTGTTGTCAGCGAATGTAAAAAAAGCAACACCTTCAGACAAATTACCTAATATCAAACTGATGGCAACCAGATTGAATGCGGACGCGGGCTTATTATTAGTCGCGGATTGAGACAGGATAAGAATCTTGAGAAGAGCGGCCATAAGTGCCGCCATGCCATATATGTAGAGGGGTTCCATATATTATTGCCGCTGGGTTCAAAATTAGAACAGGCGTAATCTAACCAATTTAGCGGGTAATTCCAAGCATTGTGACTGAAATACCACTCCCAGCCGACACTACGAACACGTTATCACCGGGTTTGATGGCACCTTTCGTGTCTAACATATCCCAGATCACGGGCAAATTCGCACTGGCAAGGTTTCCCCATTTGGCATAAGTACTAGGAGCGCGGGCCTCTTCAATGCCTACTATATCCAGCCAATCTTTATGTACTCGTTTACCCACCTGGTGAAAGATCCCATGATCAATATCGCTTGCCCCCCAACCTAATCTATTCAGTATTACGGGGGATATTCGTTTAATGATTCGCTTAGTGCGAGCACATATCTGCGGCATTTTCATGGCGTAGATCGGCTTCACGCCTCGATCAGCGCCGAAATCCTGATATAAACAAAGGCCGGCAAACCTTGGGTTATTGCTATTTGATATAGCTTTAATCCCTTTGTCGGATTCACACTGGCTTAACACCATTGCGCCACCGGCATCACCCACTGTAAAAGCGCCGAGTGTATCTTGCACTCGATCTGCCCCTATTCTGCCGTTGCGAAAGTCTTCACAGATCACCTTTGTTTTACCGCTCGACCTCTCTCCGGTGCATACCAGCACGTTGCGAATTCGGTCACCCTCATCTTGATCTTTAAGGAATTTTCTAGCAGTTAAAATGCCGGCCGTAAATCCGTGGCAAGCATTCGACATATCCCAACAGTATTGAAGTCGTTTGGGGTCTATTCCTATATCGTTGGCAATAAAGTGTGCCGTGGCAGGTTCAGTACAATTACGCTCGATGCCTGTGTACAAAATCATATCGATTTCGTTCGCGGGTATTCCTGATGCTGTAATTGCTTTTTTTGCGGCTTCGGTGGCAAGATCGCCGGGCAGAACAGAGTCATCGGCATGTCGAACATGCGTAATACCCATTCGTTCGAAAATGATGTTTGGTGAAATGCCAAACCTATCGAGCTTGGCGTATTTAATAAGCTCGCTAGTTTCAACTTCGTGTGGAGCCAGTACGGAACCAGAGCCCGAGATAGTCACACTAACCATTTTTATTCGCCTTCCTAGACAAATCGAGTGTCACCAGATTATCACACTCATAAACTTAGTGTGATTATTTGGTGTTTTGGCTTTTCTGTCCATCACCAATAATGGTGAAGGGTACATATTACGGCACCATTTTGGTGTTTTGATAGTAATTAGATGAACTAATTGACATGCCTTTTTCGATCTTCAAAACTCGGCGGCCTTCCTTAAATAGTACGGGGGTGAGTATTAGAAAAGAGGCACGACTATGGATGTTGAAGAGCTGAAAAAATATGAGGCGGCGGGGCTTGTACCACTGGATATAATATTCGGTAGCAATGATATGCAGCAAAATAAGATGCATGCGCACTTGTTTGGCGTGAGTCACTTTTTGGATGATCGGATATCACTAGATGATGCCAATAAAATCATTGAACAGATGCAAGCTGGAAGATAAGAAGAGAAAAACAAATAGGGTAAACATGGAGGGAGCTAACCGGTTAAAAAATATCCATTACGATCCATTTAATCACTTTAATCGATATTCCCAAATTTATTTCTGCTCCAGCTCCAAATAACGCCAAGCATTCTCTAAGCTACAACCTCCGGTGGCAAAGTTCGAATCTGACTGGTAATACCAGGTAGCATTGCCCGTGATTGGGGAGGGAATATACTCTGCATCCGCAAGCTCGAATGAATAAGTTAAGCTCTGCCTATCCTCGTTTAGAGTCACTCTTTCGACTAAATGTTTCTAGGATTAAAGGGGTCGTAACGAATAAATTTTAACCACTTGCACACGGGGTTTGTGTCTGCATTGCTAAATAATATTTAACGTTCATTCCCCCGGCCTAAAACCTCCTCCGAAAACTCCACCAACCCCCTCTGCATCACCTCATCCAAAGCCAACCCAACCCAACCCAACCCAACCCAACCCAACCGGCTCATGAATCTCCTTCTCATCATAATACTTCCCACTAACCCCATCCAACTCACTACTCACAGCCAACCAAGCCGGCGCCTCAGCACCATATTCTGGCGATTTCCAAAACCGTTTAACCAGTTTCATCACTTTACTCAAAAACTTCGCAGAATCACCCAGTCCAGTATTAATAACCCCAGGATGCACCGCGTTAATCGTAACCCCACTGCCTTCAATTTCCGTGGCAAAGTTAAGTGTAAACATCACCGAACATAATTTGCTGTTGGCATAAGTTTTAATCGAACTGAAGTCTCTGCCAGTAGGGGTTTTCTCCAAATCAAATTTGTCGTTGACATACAAGCCCACTTGCACCTCGCCTGTGATTAATTTAACGTAGCTGCCCTGAGAAGAGGGGATACCATGAGTTGGCAGAAAGAAGTAGATGAATTGAAACACCGTGAAGAGCTGGCCCGAAAAATGGGAGGTGATGAGCGAATTCAACGTCAGCATGACAATGGCCGCCTTACCGTGCGCGAGCGAATCGACGCACTTGCAGATGACGGTTCTTTTCACGAAATTGGAGCTCTGGCAGGCAAGGCCAGTTATTCGGAAGACGGCACCCTGGAAGATTTCACTCCTTCCAACTTCGTATTGGGCACGGCCAATATTAAGGGGCGTAGAGTGGTTATTGGCGGTGATGACTTCACTGTTCGCGGTGGGTCGGCTGATGCCAAGGTTGGAGACAAGTCTGGCTATGGCGAACAATACGCACTGGAAATGCGCCTGCCGCTGGTAAGGTTAATAGATGGAAGTGGCGGCGGAGGCAGTGTGAAAACGCTAGAGGTGGTAGGCCATTCCTATGTGCCTGCCTTGCATGGCTTTGAAACCACAATGAAACTCATGGGGCATGTGCCAGTGGTATGTGCCTGTATGGGTTCGGTTGCTGGCCTTGGCGCTGTACGAACTACTATTTCACATTTCTCTCTTATGGTGAAAAATACTAGCCAGCTTTTTGTTGCTGGCCCGCCAGTAGTAGAAAGAGGTTTCGGCAAGCCGGTTGAGAAAAATGAGCTTGGGGGCTCTCATATTCACGCCCATGGCAGTGGCGCGGTAGATAACGAGGTGGAAACTGAGGAGGAAGCCTTTGCCACTATTGCGAAATTCCTATCTTATCTTCCTCAGAATGTCTGGCATGTGCCGCCAAGAATTGAAACAAGTGACCCTGTTGATCGTCGTGACGAGTCTTTGCTGTCGGTAATTCCCAGAGACAGGCGTCAGATGTACCAAATAAGAGAAGTTATTAGTGCAGTAGTAGACAAAGATTCCTTTTTTGAAATCAATCCTGGCTACGGTGAGTCACTAGTTATTGGCCTAGCTCGCTTCGATGGCTATGCTGTTGGCATTATGGCTAACGATACCTATCATCACGGCGGCGCTGTGAA
Source organism: SAR86 cluster bacterium (assembly GCA_002402175.1). GTDB lineage: Bacteria > Pseudomonadota > Gammaproteobacteria > Pseudomonadales > Pseudohongiellaceae > UBA9145. The sequence goes on along the minus strand of NVVJ01000071.1, from coordinate 3,937 downwards.
TGCCACTGCGTCGGAAAAAATGATGCGCTTTGTTGACCTTTGCGACACCTTTCATTTGCCGCTGCTTAATCTGGTTGATAACCCTGGTTTTCTAATAGGCACAAAGGCGGAAGAAGAAGGCACTGTGCGTATTGGAAGCCGTGCATTGATGGCCTGTTATCAGGCCTCGATTCCCTGGGTATCGGTAATCATTCGTCGTTGCTATGGTGTGGCCGGGGCAGGGCATGGCAATGCAGACCGCCTTAATCTGCGCTATGCATGGCCGTCTGCTGATTGGGGTTCATTGCCTATAGAAGGCGGAGTTCAGGCAGCATATCGTAGAGATATCGAAGCAGCTGAAGATCCCGCTGCACGTCGCCGAGAGCTGGAGGATATGCTAGAGAAATATCGATCTCCTTTTCGCACGGCGGAAGCATTTGGTATTGAAGAAATAATAGACCCAAGAGATACCCGGCCATTGTTATGTGATTGGGTGAAACTGGCCTATGATATTCTTCCTACTCAGCTTGGGCCAAAAGCACGAACAACTCGTCCTTAAAGCTCGCTGACAGACGAGAATCACTTGTCACATAAAAATTTAATGCCATCTCTGAAATTTTTCAAGGATGGAATTGGTCGTTACTTACCAGATTAGCATTACACGTTTATTTTTTAAAAAGGAGAACACTATGTACACAATTTATGGATACGATACTTTTAATGTGCTGAAGATCGTTGCTACGGCAGAAGAGCTAGGTATCGACTATGAGTATGTTGTGGTTGATTTGAGTAAGAGAGAAAATCACGAAGACGAGCATAAGGGTCGTCACCCTATGGGCAAGGTGCCGGCGCTTGATCATGACGGCAATTACGTTTTTGAAAGCGCTACAATTTGCCGCTATTTGAGTAATACCAATGGCAATAAGTTGTACAGCGACGATGCACTACAGGCGGCTCACATCAATCAAATGATGGACACCATGAGTAATCATCTGGGTCGGTGGATGGGCGCGTACTTCTGGCAGGAAGTGGTAAACAAGAAATACTTTGATAAGGGGCCAGATGCCGCTGTAATTGAAGAAGCAAAAGGTTGGCTGGATAAGCAATTCCCATTAATTGAAAGCGCTCTTGGTAAGGCAACTTATCTGTGTGGTGAAGAACTAAGTATTGCAGATATTTTTGCTTACTGTTATTTCACAATACACGAAGACACAAGCATATCGCTTGATGACTACCCGAGTATTCAACGCTGGTACAAACTCATCAGCGACAGACCCGCCATTCAAAAGGCTAAGGAAGTTATTGCAGTTTAGAAAAGTAAGTGACGAGGCCTAAGTGATTGATGCTCAATTACTTAGGCCTTTTTTGTATGGGAATTGAGTTGTCAGTTAAGCTGAAATGATTAGAAATACATTTTGCCGTTAGTTAAAGCGGCCTTAACTCAACAATTGCAACTTGACGGTTTCGCGGGCCGCCCATCCATTTGTAGAAGGTTGTGGTAGAACTACTCGAAGGCCCGTACTTGTCTCCAAAAAGGCTGTAGATATGGGTGAGATAGTCGGCTTCAGCTTCTTCGGCCAATGTCACATATGGTTGCCGTTCAGACTGTTCACCATCACGGGTTAATATTACGGTTTGCTGGGATTGAAGCGCTTTGATGGCGGCCATATTCGTATCATAAATAATCACTGGCACCGTGCCGGAATCCACCACCCAGGTGCGGGCGGTTCGGGTTCCTTCATCGGTTTCAATGACCAATTCAATCACTTCACCCGCTTCCCAGCCGTTAAATACAAGATAAGCAGCAAAGCCCCAACTGATTCCCCAGGCCGTGATTCCGGCAATGCAAAGTTTGACGTCGCTTTGGCCAGGTTTGGCGAGTAGTTTAACTAGCATGGCAACACTAATAACTAGCCCCGCCCAGGACAATATCCCTCCTCGGAACCAGATTAGAAACAAAGCGCTTAGAAGCATAACGCAGGTGACAGCGAGGAGTGCTTTGTGCTGCCCGGGTTTAAATGTGTTTTGTGGTGTCATCAGAGTTCTGCGCGAAGGCTTCAAAAAGCTAATCGGCTGCTACTGTAGCGGGAGCGCCAGCTTCCTTAAGCAAATAAACAACAAATTTAGCGGGCATTGTGTCGCTTAGATTGCGCGAGACAGCATGTATATCAGTTGGTGATTCGAAAAATGTATCACCGGGTTCAAGTTGTACCAGTGGGCCGCCTTTAACCTGCATTTCCAACTTGCCAGAAAGCATATAAACCATTACATAGGCATTGTGTCGGTGTGGCAAAGAGGATTCTACGGGCTCCATTTCAACCGTAATCATCACTGCTTCCTGGTTGCGAAGGTTCTCTGGCAGTGTCTTGCTCATTAGAGGCAGCACTTCATTGGCGAGTGAGCTCAAACTCAGAGAACTGAAAAATACGGTTACTAAAATTGCGATAATGGCTTTGCGTGTTTGCATGGTGATCTCCAGTTTATTCACTTTTACAGTGTGGCTACTGTAGTGATATATTGGCTATAAATAAATAGCCAATTAGTAACTAATTTACCATGCCAATTATTAATGCCTCACAATTTATCACCGAACTTGATCGAAGTGAAAACCTTTGCGATCAACTTGCTTTAGCGCTACGACAGAAAATTCAGCAAGGCATACTGGAAGCGGGGACCCGTTTGCCGGCGACGCGAGCATTAGCCAACGAACTCGAAGTGTCGCGAACCACTACGCAACTAGCTTACGACCAGCTTTCTGCCGAAGGATACATTGTGAGTCGTCGCGGCTGCGGAACATTTATAGCCGACATGGCAGCAACTATTGCCAGTTTGTCGCCCAAGCCGGCGTCGGGTAATTATTCCGGCCTGTCAGCTTATGGGCAGTCGTTACTTAAGACAGATTTTTATCCATATTTCGACACGGTGGCAAAGCCTGAGAAGGATTCTGATTTTGATTTTCGCTGCGGCTTACCTGATGCGAATTTATTCCCTCATAAGCAATGGCTAAAAGCCCAGCGAAAAATACTGCGTTCCACAAACTTGAATCATATGCATTTTCTGCAGGCACAAGGCGTTGCTGAGCTAAGAAAAAACCTAGTCAGGCATTTGAAAAGAAACCGAGGTTTGCATTGCCGCGAAGAACAAATTTTAGTTACTTCGGGGTTTCAGCAAAATTTACAAATTATGATGCGTATTCTTTGTGAAAAGCGCGATCAAATTTTGACTGAATACCCGGGGTACCCAGTGGTCGAAACTATGGCGAATGCAGAAGGCTTACAGGTCAGTAAAGTGGAAGTTGATGAGTCTGGTATTAGTGTGTCAGATTTAGAAAAGAAATCTAACAGCAATGCTCGGCTTCTTTATGTTACGCCCTCTCATCAATACCCTTTGGGAGTTGTGTTGCCGGTAGAGCGGCGACGTGCACTTATTGCCTGGGCGAATAAACGTAATACATTTATTTTGGAAGATGACTACGACGGTGAATTTCGTTATGCCGGAGCGCCTATAGAGGCGCTAATGTCTTTAGATGACAATGAGCGTGTTGTATTTATGGGAAGCTTTTCGAAAACCATGTCGGTAGGCATCAGGCTTGGGTTTATGGTGCTACCGGAATCATTAGTTGAAGCGGCAGCTAAGGCAAGATGGTGCATGGGTGGTTTCAATCAGGTGATTGATCAATTAACCATGGCGGCGCTTATTGCTGACGGAACCTACGACAAACATGTTAAGCGCTGCAAGCTCATCTATAGCAAACGCCGTAAAGAGTTGATTGGCGCCTTAAGCAAGTCACTTAAATGCAGCTATAAAATCACGGGTGACCAGGCAGGTTTGCATTTAACAATTTGGATTCCCGGCCTGAACAAAACAAAAATGCTGAAATTGATTGCCATGACAGAAACAGCAGGGCTACGTATTTCCGCACTAGTAAACCGTCAGTTTTCGGGAGCGGTATCGGAGC
>NVVJ01000070.1 GCA_002402175.1 SAR86 cluster bacterium | reverse complement strand
CCGAGTTGTCCCTTAAGAAGCTCCGTTTCGTTCACGGCCTAATCTATCCCAATTAGCTGCCCAAGTTAGCGGCGGCATGCGCAAGAAGGCATCTTTGAGGAGTTGGTCCCAGGATTTTTTGAGATCGCGAAGAAATTCACTGTCATCCTCCGGGTTTACTGCAACTCACTTTGCAAAGATCACCTCTTAAGACGATGTAGTGTATACCGCCAGTCACCTGCAAATTGCCTGATTTCCCCCTAAGCCAACTACACTGTACTAACACGCACTGGAAAGGATTCCGGCATGTTACAAGGTGCAGCCAGGTTAAGTGGCCACGAAGGGGCGGCTCGGTATGAGCGCCACCGTCCCGAACAAACGCTGCTCTATCAGATTGTGGAACAACATTACCCTCGGTTTCTGGCCCAGCTAGCCGCAGAGGATCGAACGCTGCCCGAGTATGTGCAKCAGGAGTTCACCGACTACCTGAAGTGTGGCCGACTGGAACACGGCTTYCTCCGGGTGCGCTGCGAAGCTTGTCACCATGAGAGACTGCWTGCSTTTAGCTGTAAACGAAGAGGATTCTGYCCCAGTTGCGGTGCTCGCCGCATGGTAGAAAGTGCAGCACTGTTAGTCGATGAAGTGCTGCCTAAAAAACCGATGCGTCAATGGGTGTTAACAGTTCCCTTTCCACTGCGCTTTTTGTTCGCCGCCTATCCTGAACTGATGAGCAAAGTACTGGGAATCGTCACYCGAACACTTTCCACTCACCTTGCTCATCAGGCAGGGTTTAAGAAGAAAGAAGCACACACCGGGGCAGTGACTCTGATTCAACGTTTCGGCTCAGCCCTTAACTTGAATATCCACTTTCATATGCTGTTCCTAGACGGCGTGTACGTTGATGACGGAGCGGGGCACTTTGCCTTCCATGCCAACAAAGCCCCTACGCCAGAACAACTCACTGWGGTGCTGCACACAATTAGCCAGCGCGTAGCTGGTTTTCTGGAAAGACGAGGTCTGCTGGAACGGGATGAAGACAACAGCTATCTCATGCTAGGCGGGCTGGAGGAAGACCCGATGCAGGCACTCCACTCTCACTCAGTGACCTACCGCATAGCCATGGGCCCGCAGCGAGGCCGCAAGGTGTTTACCCTGCAAACCATTCCGCCCAGGCAGGAGTTACCGCCGGGTTCTGAGCGCGTGGCGAAGCTAGCCGGGTTCAGTTTGCATGCGGGCGTAGCCGCCAAAGCCAATCAGCGCGAGAAAATAGAGCGCCTGTGCCGCTATATCGCCAGGCCCGCTGTCTCGGAGAAGCGTCTCTCGCTCACCGCCACCGGCAAGGTGCGTTACGAATTGAAAACACCCTACCGCAATGGCACCACCCATGTCATCTTTGAACCTATTGATTTTCTCGCCAAGCTGGCCGCCCTTGTCCCAAAACCCAGAGTTAATCTAACTCGATTTCACGGTGTATTCGCACCCAACAGCAAACACCGCATTCATGTCACACCAGCGAAACGGGGCAGAGGAAGAAAGAAACCAGAGCAACAGCCCTGGGATGAGAAAATCCCAACAGAGCGGCACGCAGCCATGACCTGGATGCAGCGACTAAAACGGGTGTTCAATATTGATATTGAAATCTGCGAAAAGTGCAAAGGCCCGGTCAAGATCACTGCCTGTGTGGAAGATCCGGCGGTGATTGAGAAGATTCTGAAGCATCTTAAAGAAAAGGTTGTTACTAATAACACTGTGAAACTACCACCAGGGCGAGCACCACCGCAGATGGGCCTGTTTGATTTCACCTAACATCCTCAGTGACTTGCTGCAAAGGAAGGCGGCGGGGCAGATGTCGGGCTGAAATTCAATTCTGTTCAAAAAGGGGTATGCAGAGAGTCAATAGATCGTTAACTTGGTCAGTTTTGAGGAGTTTCTGGGAATTGGCTGAGCGGCTGAGCGAGCTTTCATGATGGGAAGGGAGGTGGATTTTATTCTAGATAGTCTTTATTCTACCTATACCTTATTCTACCTATACCTTCTGCAAATGGCGTTCTCCGCCGTGGCAGCGCAACTGGTAGCAGTGATTTTTAATGGAACGGTGTATCCATTATTGATATTGATGCTTGTAGCTTCGGTGCTGTCGCTAGTTTGTTTTAGGCTTGGGGTGGGGACTGGGAAGAGTGTGTAGGGGTTAAACTGTATTCGTTACGAGCCTATTATTTTTGGTGCGCCCGGAGAGATTCGAACTCCCGACCAACTGGTTCGAAGCCAGCCTTTCTAGATGGATTTTACGTTTAAAATTCAATGAGTCAATACTTCAGATTGCCCCATTCCCATAACCCTCGATTATTTCTAACCTTTGATCTTATTTAAATTGCTATTCTTTTTTGGCACAATATTTAGGTTTTATCTTTTAAATCAATTGCCCGTTTGATCAACTCATCAACACTCTTATCTAAATAAGAACGACTTCGATGAGCTGCGACCATTGCATAAAGTAGAATGACTTCACCATCAATAATCTGACAGAGTAGACGGTAATCCCCTACTCTATATTTCCAGAATCCTGACAAGTTCGCTTTTAACGGCTCACCTCTTTCTTTTGGGTTCGCACATTCGGCTTGAAGCTTATCAAGATATTTTTTAATTCGTTGCTGTGCAGGACGGCCTAACTTCTTTAAGTCTTTAGCAAACCCAGCATCAAATTCAATCTTCCAGTTCAAGCTCTTTCCATAACTCAGCTATTGGCCTTTTAGGGCGATTGGCTTTAACACGCTCCATCAATACAACCATTTCCTCAAGCTCTTCTAAACGGTCTGTAACTGCTTCACGCAGTATCTTACTTTGGTTTAATCCAAGCTCATTTACTACAGTCTCTAAACGATTTTTTAATTCATCATCTACTCTAAATGTCATCATACCCATGGCTCTTGCCCTCTTCTCAGCGTCTTGCCTTTTTGTATTATATGTAATACATGTATTACATGCAATACAAACACATTCTCAATAAAAAAGGTCGTAACGATAAGAATTCATCCGTTACGACTCCTCTATAGATACGATTTTAAGTAAGTCGCTTCGAGAATTATTTTCTAAACTTATCTCACTAATTGACGATTACATTTGTAAATAGTAATTACAATAGTAAATAGCACTCACTTAAAGCATGAAGAGATTTTGTAAACATGAGCAAACCTAAGCAAAATATCAGCAAAGCAGAGCTTGAAATCCTGAAGGTCCTTTGGGACACAGCGCCTCTATCAGCAGACCAAATAGTTGAAGAGCTTCAAAAACGGCAGACATCACACCCAAGCACCGTTAAAACACTTATACATCGGCTCCTCAATAAAAATGCAATTTCATATAAGGAAAAAAACAGGAAATATTTCTATACCTCCCGAATCAAGAAAGACAAGTTCTATAGAGATGAATCAAATTCTTTTTTGCGGAATTTTTTTGGTGGCCAGATGGTTCCTTTTATTTCATTCTTTTCAGAAGAGCATGATATTAGCGCTGAAGAATTGAGTGAACTCAAATCTCTTATAGAACGGTTGGAGCAGAAAAATGGAAAATAACATTTTGATGATTTTTCAGTTGATTCTCTATATAGGCATTATCCTAACTATCCAGATCATCACAGTTCTGTTACTTCGAAAGCCAATAGGTAGGCTATACGATGGAATTACAAAGTATCGGCTTTGGTTACTTCCAATTGTATGGAGTTGTGTAGCTATCATGGCGAGTTCAATTGATGCGCCTCTAATCAAGCTACTATCTCCCCTATCCAATTCGATTGCCCCAGTATCTGAACGCGTTATAGAAAGTCTTAGCCAAAATACTTATGTAGTAGAGATAGTTTCAAACAACCAGGCTACACAAAGTAATTGGGATTACCCGTATTTTCTGGCGTTCTCCTTTGCATGGCTACTAGGAATAGCAATCTACACAGGTTTATTTGTATCTCAATTCATGAAATTTGACGCCTATCTAAAGAACAAAGGGAAACTGTTAGATCGGTCAGAAAAGCACAATATCCTTCATGCGATGAATTTGGGTACTTCAGTAAAAGTTTGGAGACTAGATGGGATTAAAAGCCCTGCGGTATATGGAATACTAAATCGCTCGGTTCTCATCCCGGAAAACTTTGAGACCGGGCTTACCGCTTCCCAACAACGAGCTTCACTTTCTCATGAAGCCGTGCACTACCGTCGAAATGACAATCTGATTAATGTCCTTGCTTATATACTTCGAATAATTTTTTGGTTCAACCCACTCATGCACATAGCTTACCGCTGCTTTAGATTGGACCAGGAAATTTCGTGTGATTGTAGAGTTTTGCACTATTCCACTCAGTCTGAAAGAAGAGACTATGCAACAGCATTGATTTCATCATCCGGCGAGGAAATACCTGTAACAGAAGTTGTGTGTGTTAGTTCCTGGAACAACTACCATAATCTAAAGGAGAGATCGAAGATGATATATGCTATTGGAAATATTGATAAAATGAAAAAATTAAAAAAACTATTGTTCTGCATATTGATGATTACAGGTGTTATAGGATCATCATCGGCAACAGACTTCAGCTCTACGGTCTCCGCTGGGGTATTAGCTTCTATTGACTCCACTAGTAACATTCATACACGCTCCTCTTCAATTCAAGACTCTATTAAAATTGAAGTTCAAATCCTTGAAATTAAATTATCTGAACAGTCGAGAACAACTGTTGACCCGGCTCTTTTTAAACAATATGGCTCAACGAATATTGCCACTGTTGGCGCATATATCAATACAGATTTTGATGAATTTGAATCTGTTCAAGAATTGCTGAGCCTTAATGGGGAAGTTGTAGTTTTGAGCTCTCCGAAAATTCAGGTATTGAATAATCAAAAAGCATTGATTCAAGATGCAGATGTGGAGTACTTCGACACAAGTTTTGAGAACACCACAGCTCCTTCGGTTGTGTCAGGCAACGGCGACAAGGAAGCTTTTCTATCTGGGTTATCCCTGGGTATTACTCCCCATATTAGTGATTCGAAAGAAATATTACTGAGAGTTAACCCCAGAGTTAGTAAGGTCACTAGTGTCAATCGAATAGTAAATGACGAGGGAGTGGATTTAGTTGAATCTATAATCCGGGAGTCGGATTCTGTAATCAAAGTAGACAACAACAAGATTACTGTACTCGGCGGATTAGTATTCGAGAGCACAGGTGAAGAAATCGTAATATTGCTTAAACTCACGCTCTAAGAGCTGTTTCAACGTATAGCTGATTGAAAAACCAAAAAAAGGGTTGTAACAAATAAAATTTATTCGTTACATCCCCTTTAAGTCCAAAAGCGACAAGCCTCTGCGAGGCTTGCGCCTTAACAAGGGCGTTATGTGCTTTACATGCCTCAAAACTAGGGAGTATCCTATAGCTCATGAACTCCAATCTTAAAAGCTTACCAATTTCTGAGAAAATTCAACTAGTTGAAGATCTTTGGGACAGCATCGCGTCCGAACGCAACGCTGTTCCGTTAACTCCAGAACAAAAGGCAGAACTGGATAAGCGCCTCGATTCATTCGAGTTTGATGGTAATCTTGGGCGGCCTCTTTCTGAAGCCGTAGCGGAAATACGCAAGAAACTATGACTTACGATATCCGACTCAGGGAAGAGGCGGAGAATGACCTAACTGAGGCTTCATTATGGTATCAGCAACAACAATCAGGTCTTGGTCATGAGTTTCTCGATGAAGTTCTTTCTTTACTTCAATCAATTCAAGACAGACCGCTCAGTTATCCTATAATCTATCGTGAAACTCGCCGGGCTCTTACCAGCAGGTTTCCGTTTTGTGTGTTCTACCAAATACAATCAGGCTCTATAATAATATTTGCAGTTATGCATGCGAGCAGAGCCCCACATAGCTGGAGAGACCGCACATAACAAACAAATCAAGGCGATATAAAGCGCTGCGCGAACTAATTTTGTACCACCTTCGTGAATAGTTATTTTTTACTACTACAGAGGTGCAGGGTGGGACAAACAAAAAACGGCGCAATTAAAAAAAGGGCCGTAACGAATAAACTTTATTCGCTACGACCCCTTTTAAATCTTCCTTCAAAACCTAACGGTAAGAACTTACCGGAGGCAACTGCGAACCAGATAGATCATCTGGAACGCTCTGCTCGATTCTTACAGTGTGATGCAGTGTACCGATTCCTTCGATACTGGCACTGATGGTTTCACCATCTACCAAATATCCTGAACCTGTGGCACGTTCTACACGACCCGCACCTGTTCCGCCTGATGTTCCGCTTTGCATTACATCACCGGGATAAATAGTGATAAGCGACGAAGCATATTCGATAAGCTCAGGGATATTATGAATCATGTCACCAGCTCTGGCTTCCTGAACGGTTACACCGTCAATGACCAGAGTTTGATGCAAACGCTCCATTGGATCGCCATAGAATTCCTTTGGCACAATCCAGGGGCCATGTGGTGCAAAGGTGTCGTGGCCTTTGCCAACAAACCAGTCTGAACCGGAGCCGTAGCCACCTGGTGGACGTCCACCACGGTCAGAAATGTCCATTGCAACCATGTAACCGAACACATGGTCATAGGCACGATCTGCGGAGATGTATTTACCTGTACGGCCAAACACTATCGCCATTTCGACTTCCCATTCAATGCGGTCGCGTCCGTAAGGCATAAGGATATCGTCGCCATCACCGATGATTGCTCCACGGGTAGGCTTCAGAAACAGATAAGGAACACCGCGGTTTTCCTGGCGCTCACGGGTTCTTGCAGCGCGCTCATCGGCATTGCAGCCCTCGCAGGCGTGAGTGTAAAAGTTCACAGCCGCATTCATGAGTTTGCTCGGATACTGAATTGGAGCCATGATGTCTACCGATGCAACCGGAAGTACATAAGCAGGCGTGTTGCCACTTAGCAGGTTCTCTTCTACTAGCCAGTTAACAACTTCGTAGATACGGTATTTCAGGCCGTACTCATATTGCTCAATAAGCCCGAGCATATCTGTAGGCATATTAATATGGCTGTACTGTGGCAGCAGCTCCATGATGCGGTTTGCACTCGCAAGGTCAACGATCAGCTGGTCGTCGCGCATAACCAGACCGACTGTCGGCACGCTATTGATCACAAAAGTGCCAACCTTAAACGGCTCGGCAGATTCCGTAGCTTGGGCAGAGACATAAGTTGAGCTGGTAAACATCACCAGTGCAACTACTAGACTCAGGGTAAATTGGGACATTCTCTTCATATCTAACTCCAAAGATGGAAAGGGTTTATTTATAGGTATTATTGGTATCTCACCCCCTTGTAAGACAGGACAGAAGGTAGCTCTACGACAGATACTTGTCCAGTATTTTAGCGGTGTTCGGGGGAACCAACTCTTAATCGATCCTTAGCTGGCAACTTTGTCGGTGAAAATCACTGCAATTGCATCTATTTCTAAAGCGTGCCATCAGGAATTCGCTGAATAAGCCTAACGTCGTCATTCCTGGAATTCCCTACAGCTATAGAAACCGGGTAATAATCAACATCAGCCAGATTTTCTGATTTGGCTAGCTCCAATGCCGATGAGGGAGGTAACGTATACCAATCAACAGCATTTTTCAGGCTAAGCATTACAGGCACTCGAATGTGTAAATCAGCCATATGCCCAATCGCGGCTTTAGTAATAATGGTGCACGAGGCAGGAATTTCGTTTCGAGCTGGTTCATACAACCCTGCAAATACTAATGGATCGCCCTTAGGAGAATGAACAAAGTATGGCTGTTTACTCCCCTTCTCTCCTTTCCACTCGTAATACCCTGTTGCGGGAATAAGGCATCGCTGAGATTGTTTCCAGGCGTTTCGATAAGCCGGTTTTGCGTCTATACCTTCAATTCTGGCATTGAATGTCGAGTAGGTGGTGTTGATTTCTTTAGACCACGAGGGGATTAAGCCCCACCTTGCAGCCACGCCGCCAGCTGAGGTAAAAACAGGAACGGTTTGAGTTGGCGAAACGTTATAAGACAACTCAACACCGCACGGCCAGCCTTCGAGCACATCAGCCCAGCCTCGCATTTTTTCTACATGGTTTGCATATCTTCCACACATGGCAAGATTGTAGCAGAGGTAATAACAAGTGAAAGTTACGAGAGAATAAAAAAGATAAGAGAAWAGGATTGAGCGTTAGCTATTGAAACCATTTRTCTATTTTCTYAGGATTGGTCWTTACATAYTTGYRYATAAAAAAWCCRACGATCAAATACSMRCAAACAAGAATRCCAGCWGARMYTAYATCTATRTTMAGRAATGCGCCCTGYGGATAAATGGAAATAGTTGCRSYGAWACAAAATGTRAKAAAYATYGYCCAAAATAYTTTTRYTTGGTTGYYRTTCATYTAAMAYTCCCYNANCACAATGTAAGACWYTAGCTAAGCAGCTCAAGCTGCTGAATAAAACTCTCWGWATCTCGCAAACATCGCAGATCAAATATTARGACACCATCGTTAATACGCCCTATTACSGGYTTMGGYAACGAACGAAARCTCATTGATARTTGYTGCAAKGCTTTRTCRGTKTTKCCYTTCTCTGCTATGGGYGTAATRCYCAGYGCRCGACTCTCCATAAGATCAAGAGGCAACGCTCCRCTACCAATTTGACTCTTRCAAYTAATTACTTCTACRRYCGCCTTGTTAGCAAGRGCRCTYTTAACWGSCTCGARTATTTTWTCWGCTACGGTGTCTATYTCTTTTATCGGWCGAGTGAGRTCAGCCAACAAAGGCAAMCGTTTGTTTAATCGTTGCGGGTCTTTATAAAGATTAATCACTGCCAGCAATGCCGCCAGAGTTATTTTATCAACCCGTAATGCGCGCTTTAAGGGGTTGTTTTTTACTTGCTGTATCAGTTCACGCTTGCCAACAATAATCCCAGCCTGTGGCCCGCCGAGTAATTTGTCTCCACTAAACATTACCAGGTCTGCCCCCATGTCGAGGGTATCTTTAACTGTGGGCTCATTCGGCAGACCATATTGTTTAAGATCAACCAACGAGCCACTACCCAGGTCCGACACAAAGGGAATGCCTTTTTCTTTCGCGAGCTGACTTAAATCTGATTCCGAAACTGATTTTGTGAAACCGCGTATTTCATAATTACTGGTGTGCACTTTCATTAACAGTGCTGTATTACTGCTTACAGCAGAATCATAATCTTTTAAATGTGTGCGATTAGTTGCGCCCACTTCTTTCAAAGTACAACCGGCGCTTTCCATCACTTCTGGTATACGAAAGGCACCGCCAATTTCTACCAGCTCTCCTCTGGATATAATTACTTCTTTGTCTTTCGCCAATGTATTAAGCACCAGTAATACAGCCGCCGCATTATTATTAACTACGGTGGCAGCTTCAGCCCCGGTTATTGCACATAAAGCCTGTTCTAAATGACTATCTCTATCGCCGCGCTTACCTGTAGCCAGGTCATATTCAAGATTGGTGGCGTTAGTTGCTGCCACAATCATTGAATTCACAGCTTCAACAGGCAAACTGGCTCTGCCAAGATTAGTATGAACCACCGTACCAGTTAGGTTAAACACAGGAATTAGGCTACTGGAATAATCGGCCTTCACTGATTTTCTAATCACCAGGCAGAATTGCTCTAGAAAGCTAGCCGAAGCCAACCAGGCAATAGCCTCCTTATCCTTTCCCGCTACGAGCTTACGCAAAGAGTGAAGTCGATTCCTTGCCTCAAGCTTGACACTTTCATGCCCAACTTGCGTGACCAGAGTAGCCAGATGCGGGGATTGCAACAACCTGTCTACTGACGGTAGGGATTTTAATAAACTAACTGAGCTTTTCATTGCCTAAGAATCCACATCTAAATTGGCCTACAAATACACTAAGTAAAAATTAACTCATATATGATAAATTAATACATTAAATCTATGTAAAATCTCAAACTATCGCAATAACAAATAGAAAACACCAATGATACTACCAGTTGCTTGCCAAAAAGATGCCGCTAGTAATACACTTAGCCATCGACGGCCGAGTATTTTGACTTGATATGACCTCTAAAAACAACCTCCTCGTTACTAATTATTTTCATCCGGAAACCATTTCAAAGCTTGATAAGCTCTACCGCACCCATCATTTATGGGAATATCCCGCCTCAGAAAAGCTTAATTTGATACGCAAACTAGAGGGTAAATGCCACGCCGTGGCTACTGCTTCCTGGGCATGCGATGATTTAATTTACAACCTCAATTCATTAGAACTTATTTCTTGCTTTGGCGTTGGCGTAGACGCCATAGATTTTGAAAAAACTAATGATCTAAATATCAAAGTTACCAATACACCTGACGTATTAAATGATTCAGTTGCTGACATTGCCTTAGCACTGATACTAGCGACTACTCGCAGTATAGTGACCGCCGATAAATTTGTGAGGAGTAAGAACTGGGAAAAAGGCCCTCTAACATTTGGCCACAGCCTTGCTGGAAAAACACTTGGCATAATTGGGCTAGGCCGCATAGGGGAAGAAATAGTGCAACGCGCACTACCCTTCAAGTTAGAAATTGCCTATCACAATCGCTCGCCTAAAGACCTGCCCTATACTTACTACCCAACCATTGAAGAACTCGCTCAAAACTCAGACATACTTTTATGCATGTTACCAGGCGGAGAAAAAACGCTGAACATGATCAATGGCGCTGTATTCGAAAAGCTTGGACCTAACGGCGTATTTATAAATGTAGGTAGAGGTTCCAGTGTAGATGAAGACGCTCTTGTAAGTGCGCTGCAAACCAATCAGATTTTTTCCGCTGGCCTGGATGTGTATGCGAATGAACCCAATGTGCCAGCTGCATTGTTAGGCATGGACAACGTTGTTTTACTTCCTCACATTGGTAGCGCCACAGTGGAAACAAGACGTGAAATGGGAAATGTTGTTATTGCCAATCTTGAAGCATATTTCGAAAACAAGCCGTTACTTACTGTTGTTAATCATTCGTGATATTGCAAGAACTGGTTGAGTCTCACTGCCCTTGTTGCGGCGAGGCGATTCAGCTGCTGATAGATTGCTCAGTACTACAGCAAGAGTACATAGAAGACTGTCAGGTTTGTTGTCGCCCTATGACGATATTAGCCACTATAGACCCAGAGGGTTTAGCTGTTGTTAAAGTTACCGCAGAAGATGAACTCTAATTACCCTAGCACATGAAAATAGATGTATTTCGCTTCACTGTCGTACATCATTTCAATATTACTCTCTACAAATTCCTTTTCATTTAAATCAACCTCAATAAATATATCTCTATATGACGGACTTAAGGAATTATAGACTGTCTCTTGAACTATCAATATATTGAAATCATAAAGACCAATTTCTTGAGCACGTGCTTTAAATTTTTTCCACAATATCGGCTGCTTTCTCAATTCTTCATATTTTGAAGCCTGAACTAAAGACTCTCCAAAAAGGTCATAAGACCGAATACCACCACTTTGAAACGTGCCCTGAACAGAGTTGTAAGCTAAGCCAATAGCTCCTTTTATTGGCCTTGAATAATTAAATTTGTCTACCTCTGCATTAAACGCTTCAAACATGGATAGAGCGGTAGAAACCGCGCTATCAGCTAAAGACCGAGAATCAACCGGCAGAAACGGATAACCAACCGAGCTAATAAAACCATCGCCTGTTTCTTTTAGGCGGAATGCGCGCGACCTTAAAGGATTGTGTTCGTAGCCTTCCATACAAACCTCAAGAAAAGCCTGAAACACGCCCATGAAAAATTCTTGCGTGTTTTCATGCTTTATTTCACTGGACCGTTGAACATCAAATACATTCACAATCGCCTTACCCTCTTTCAAAGGCATTGTATTTTCTAGTTCATCACCAAGTTTTATTCTTTCAAGTTGGTGAGGATAAACTAGCTTAGATAATTGATTGTAAAGGTGTTGCCTTGTATCTGCATCTGTAGACCTCAAGTAAAAACGAGTTCTTATTGACTCATAGAAAATCCAGCTTACTACAGTACCTGAAAGCAAGCCTTGAGCAATTTGAATAATGTTTAGCTCTAGATATTCCAAATTTATAAGATACAACATACCCATCAAGGCTAAACTTAGAATGACATTCCGTACAAGCGTGTGCCAGTACGTGCTACGGTAGGAAAAAGCAATGCTCATTAGTAGTACAAAATTTGTCTGCCCTATCAATTGCAAATATAGGCTGTCTAAGTCTTGAGATGAACCGGCCCCCTTGAATATCAACTCAAGTGTGAGGCAATACCCCAAAAGTACCGATACACAAACAATATCAAACACCAGTGGACTGTATTTTTCTATAGTAGAAAATAGCATCACCATTCCTGGATAGCACACAATAAGCAGGATCGGAAAAGAATACGTAAATAACGTATAAATAGCATAGGGATTTTCAAGAGCTGATGCATTCAAAAAAGTTAATATTGATGATAATACTAGCAAAACGACTACTGCTCTTCCGACCCAGCTTGTCAATGCTAACGAGGCATCATCTCTTAGCTCGCCGATAAACTCCTCAAGATGATCTTTACAGTATATCGAATATTTATTCCTATCAAGGATTGCGTTACTCAAAATAATTGTCCAAAAATGTAAGTGATAATACGAATGACGGATACTAAAAGCTTCCACTCTAAGTGGAATTTCCATATCCTACATCCACCAATGACGGCTTCCTAGGCTGAATCTTTAGTAATAAAAACCTATGACAATATCAACTACGCACCTTGTTTTAGTTTTTACTTTTATAGTAATTGTTCTGATGTGGGCTAGGGTTCGTATATTTACAATACAATCATCCAATTCAATGAGAAGCAGCTGGATTTATGATCCTATTGTTACTATACATATCGTTGAAACCTATCGCCTTTTAGTACTGGAAACGGATAAAGGAGTAGTGACAAATGAATTTAGCCTATTTCTCTACGCGCTTGGTTTTTCTCTATTTCTCTGGTCGATCTGCACCACAAGGACATTGCATTTTGCTTTTGGAGAAAATTCAGAAAAAATTCTAACCAAAGGTCCATTTGCTGTCGTAAGACATCCTTTCTACCTGTCTTATATCATCATTTGGAGCTCTAGCTCTCTACTATTCAATTCCATAATCTTATGGTTTACGCTAACCTTCCTAGTAGCTTTTTATATTTGCTCAGCAATGAACGAAGAAAAAGTTATATTGGCAAGTGATAATTCGAAAGAGTATCGAAAATATCGAAAAAACGTTGGAATGTTTATACCGAGGATTGAATTATGGAAAAAATAGAATACAAAACACTTACGAAGCTCCAAGATATTAAGGTTTTTCTTGCAAAAATATTGAATTATACGGGCGTAGAATTGCCAATGGCTTACGCTGAAAGCAGCAAAATTGTAGGAATATTCTCACAAGATAAAATGATTGCCGGATATATGCTTGTAACTAAACCATCATTTCGAAGCTTGTTATTTATTCCTGATCGAGCAAAAAAATCACAAAAATTTTTCAAAATCGACCAGTATGAAATGATGGAAGTAAATGGTCTTTGGATAGGAGCATCCGTTAAAAGCCCAAAATTACAATTTGATATTTGGCTACATCTAATTTTTGATATCTTCCAATCCAAAAAGAAATACTTACTACTTATGAGTAATTCTCATAATAAAAATATTGAGCATCTTCATAGCCTAACTAACCCACAATTGTTGTATGAAGGAGCCCCGAATTTAGTGAATGGTAGTAACAGCTATTCAAATATTAGAGTAGCGTACACTACTAGATGGAAATTAGTTCTTAACCTTTACAAATATTGGCAGGAGTTAAGGCGCAGGCAGCGCCGATCTCATAGAGAAACACGGGTGCTTTCATAAACAGTTTATTCCAATCGCCTAAACGATCGAGATGCTCTGAACAATGAATGTCGCTAGAAGCACCTGTTATCTATTTCATGCTTAATCTATTAATTTTAAGTAGCAGGTGCCGGCTTCATTTCTCGCATATCTATATTTCGTTCTGTACTTCAACAAATAGAGCAAGGACGCTCATTTACCCCCCCTAAACCAGCCCCACTAAGCGCTGGATTTTGCCGTGCGGGTGCATTATTCTCCCTTTCCCGCGCAGAACTGTGTTTCAGCACAAACTGCGTCAGATTCAATCGACCAAACTAGCCTGACGCTAAGCAATAACAGGCTTTTCGCGGCACACCATTAGATTTATCAGATCATTGTTTTAAAAGGTTTTAATCAAAAAATGAACAAAGCAGCAGCAACAAAAAAAGCCCCTCGCCGCAAATCTAAAGCCAGCAAAAAATATGTATTTGCCTTTGGCCGAAAAACAGATGGCAATGCCACTATGCGGGAGCTGCTAGGCGGCAAAGGCGCTAACCTGGCCGAAATGGCCTCTATTGGCCTGCCTGTACCTGCTGGGTTCACTATAAGCACTGAGGTTTGTAGCTATTACTACGACCATGAGAAGCGCTATCCCACGGTTATGCGCAAGTCTGTTACTGATGCTATTGGCCAGGTTGAATCGCAGCTAGGCAAAAAATTTGGTGCTCGCAAGAACCCGTTGCTGGTATCAGTTCGCTCCGGTGCCCGCGACTCTATGCCCGGCATGATGGACACTATTTTAAACCTGGGCCTAAACGACGAAACAGTAGAAGGCCTGGCCGAAGCATCCGACAATCCTCGCTTTGCCTGGGATTGCTACCGCCGCTTTATTCAGATGTATGGCGATGTGGTTATGGGTGTTCAGGCTCGTAACGAAGAGGAAGAAGATCCGTTTCATCAA
>NVVJ01000069.1 GCA_002402175.1 SAR86 cluster bacterium | reverse complement strand
TTCCATAAAGAGGCTCGGCTCCAATATCCTGGGCAAAGCCGCTGTGGGTAAAATGGACGGCAATTGTGAGCAGTGAAATTAATTTAACAGATGCCTTTATGCACTTACGGCATGTCGGGGTAGATAGTTTACTAAGCAGGGGGTTTTGCATTAATTCTCCAGCATGTGTTCTTGGTTGGCTAATGCCAGGTTTTTTTCTAGCCAAGGGTGTTTTTCAGGTATTGACCTGTATGAGACGCTTTTACAGTGATGATTTGTTCAGGCGAACCTTCGGCAATGATCTGGCCACCGCCACTGCCTCCTTCCGGACCTAAGTCTACAATCCAGTCGGCTGTTTTTACCACATCTAGATTGTGTTCAATGACGACAATAGTGTTGCCTTGATCGCGTAGATGATGCAAAACCGCAAGCAATTGTTTAATGTCCTGAAAGTGTAAACCGGTGGTTGGTTCATCCAGAATGTAAAGGGTTTGACCGGTGTCTCTTTTTGATAATTCCTTGGAAAGTTTAACGCGCTGCGCTTCGCCTCCAGAGAGAGTTGTTGCGGCCTGCCCGAGACAAACATAGGACAAACCTACATCCATTAAGGTTTGTAGTTTACGGGCAATAGCGGGCACTGCATCAAAAAATTCTCGGGCATCCTCAATAGTCATATTAAGAACTTCATTAATGTTTTTGCCCTTGTATTTTACTTCCAGGGTTTCTCTGTTGTAGCGTTTACTGCGGCACACATCGCAGGCTACATAAACATCAGGCAAGAAATGCATTTCTACTTTTACCAGACCATCGCCCTGACAGGCTTCGCAGCGACCACCCTTAACATTAAAACTAAATCGACCGGGTTTATAACCACGAGTTCTGGCTTCCTGGGTTCCGGCGAATAGCTCTCGCACTGGGGTAAAGATGCCGGTGTAGGTTGCTGGGTTTGACCGAGGGGTTCGGCCAATTGGACTTTGATCAATATCGACAACTTTGTCGAGTAATTCCAGCCCTTCTATTTCGTCATAGGGTGCGGGGTTTAAAGTTGTTGCGCCATTAAGTTCGGTAGCGGCAATTGGATACAGGGTATTGTTTATCAGTGTCGATTTTCCAGAACCGGAAACACCTGTTATGCAGGTGAATAGCCCAAGTGGAATAGTCAGGGATATATTTTGTAAGTTGTTACCCCTTGCTCCTTTCAGACGTAGAACTTTTTCATCATTGAATTCTGTTCGCTGCTTTGGAATTTCAATTCTCTCTTTGCCGGAAAGGTATTTTCCCGTTAGAGATCTTTTGGCTTTGAGGATATCCGAGATAGTTCCCTCGGCTACGATTTCGCCACCATGTACGCCAGCACCTGGACCAATATCGATAATGTGATCGGCGCTGCGAATGGCTTCTTCGTCATGTTCAACCACGATTACCGTGTTGCCCAGATCACGCAGATGAAACAACGTTTTAAGCAAGCGGGCATTGTCCCGTTGATGCAGGCCAATGGAGGGCTCGTCGAGAATGTACATTACACCTACAAGTCCAGCGCCAATCTGACTGGCCAGGCGTATACGCTGAGCTTCTCCGCCTGATAATGTGTCGGCGCTGCGATTGAGGGTCAGGTAGTTCAAGCCCACATCTACCAAAAATTTGAGTCGATCCTGGAGTTCTTTCTGTATTTTATCGGCGATTTTTGCTCGCTTACCGCTGAGCTTGAGTTTACTGAAATATTCCGCAGACTGAGCGATGGTCATTTCTGTAATGCTGGGCAGATTCAAGCCTTTGATTAACACATGGCGTGCATCTCTTTTTAAGCGAGTGCCACCACAGTCTGGGCATGATTGAGAGCTTAGATACTTGCCGAGTTCTTCCCGAACCATATTCGATTCAGTTTCCCGGTAGCGACGATCCATGTTTGGCAAGATGCCTTCAAAGGGATAGCTGCGGGTAATGGTGTCGCCACGGTCATTAACGTAGTGGAAGTCAATGACCTCGGTGCCACTGCCGCGCAAGATCAGGTTTCGGTGTTTTTTCGATAGCTTATTGAATGGTGTCTCGACAGCAAAATTGTAGTGCGCTGCCAATGAGGTCAGCATTTGAAAGTAGTAGATGTTGCGGCGGTCCCAGCCGCGAATTGCGCCCTCAGCCAGCGCCAATGACTCGTCAGTGATGATTCGCTGTTCATCAAAAAATTGCTTTACACCTAATCCGTCGCAGGTGCCGCAAGCACCAGCAGGATTGTTAAAGGAAAACAGGCGCGGCTCCAGCTCCGCAATGCTGTGTCCACATTGCGGGCAGGCAAACAAGGCAGAGAAAACCAGATCTTCTTCTTTTTTGTTGCTATCAGTTACGGTTACAACAGCTAAACCATCGGCTAACTGAATAGCCGTTTCAAAGCTTTCCGCCAGGCGTTGCTCCAGACCTGGTTTTATCTTGAGTCTGTCTATCACTACATCGATGGAGTGTTTTTTGTTTTTTTCCAGCTCGGGCGGATAGTCAATTTCACACACCAGCCCATCAATTCGCGCCCGAATAAAGCCACTGCTACGAAGTTCGTTAAATACATGCAGATGTTCGCCTTTGCGTGCGCGAACAATGGGGGCGAGTATCATAATGCGACTGTCGGCTGGTAGCTCCATCACCTTGTCCACCATTTGGCTGACAGTTTGAGCCTGTAGCTTAACGTTATGGTCTGGGCAGTGGGGTTCACCGACTCGAGCAAACAACAAGCGCAGATAGTCGTATATTTCGGTAATGGTGCCAACCGTTGAGCGAGGATTGTGCGAGGTGGATTTCTGCTCGATGGATATTGCTGGCGACAAGCCTTCTATGTGATCGATATCCGGCTTCTCCATCATGGAGAGGAACTGCCGTGCGTAGGTTGATAGAGATTCTACATAACGGCGCTGGCCTTCGGCATACAGCGTGTCAAAGGCCAAAGACGACTTGCCTGAGCCTGACAAACCGGTAATGACTACGAGTTTGTCACGAGGAATAGTGACGTTTATGTTTTTAAGATTATGGGTGCGTGCACCTCGTACAACAATCTGATCCATTTGAGGGCTCATTTTGGTTGGCAGAACAGATCATTATCTGCAATTGTGAGTGCCCGAGTAAAGCGCTGCATGAAAATTCTCTTAAGTGAGTTAATTTCCGCGAAAATTTCTAATGCAGGCAAGCTTGATATACACTAAAGAGAACTGGCAGCGATCACGCTGTTAGTGTCAATCAAACCTGAATAGTTTGTTCAATTAGTTGTAGCAGCGGAGGCAACAGTGGCGAGTCGCGGTGTAAATAAAGTAATTCTTGTAGGAAATGTGGGTAACGATCCTGAATTCAGAGCTATGCCAAATGGCAATGGCGTGGCCAATGTGTCCATAGCAACCAGCGATAGCTGGAAAGACAAGAATACCGGTGACCAGAAAGAGAAAACTGAGTGGCATCGAGTGGTTTTCTTCAATCGCCTGGCTGAAATTGTTGAGCAGTATGTTAAAAAAGGCTCCAAGCTTTATATTGAAGGCCGACTTCAAACTCGCTCCTGGGAACAGGACGGAGTCAAGCGCTATACCACAGAAATTGTAGCTTCTGAGATGCAGATGCTGGATTCTCGTGGTGGAGGCGGCGGTGGCAATCCCGGAGACAACCCTTTCGGGCAAGGACAGGCCAGTAGCTCACAACAAGCTTCGCCTCAGGGCACTCCACAATCAGCACAGCAGCCTTCGCAGCAGGCTGCACCGCCACCGAGTAACTTCGATAATTTCGATGACGACATTCCGTTTTAGAAATAACCTAAGACCATTACTGTAAAGTATTCCAATAGAGCCCCTGTAGAAAGGGGCTTATTTGTTGGTGTAGCTCAGCTTCTGCTTGACTTCGCTTCGGGTTTGATCAAACTTCGGACTATGTCTGTTCAATACTCAAGGTTGATATCCCGGTGAAATTATTTCTGGTTGGTGGCAACAGTCCCACGGGTAAACGGTTAATTGAAATTTTGCGTAAAAACAAAGTTCGATTTATTGCGCCTGCAGACAAACATTTCGACCCTGACAATGGCGTGGCCATTGCTAAGATGGTTACCGATTTCGCGCCTAGCCAACTGATAAACATGGCGGACTTTATCTCGCGTAATCACAGCGCTCTTAAACGGGCTCAATCCTCCGAGCACCGTTGTGAACAGATAAACGCTTTACTACCTGCAACACTTGCAGAGATTTGTAATCATCTCAATATTCCAATGTTGCACCTGTCCAATGCCTATGTATTCGATGGTGAGAAAAAGTTAGGCTATAACGAAAATGATGAACCAAACCCACAGGGGGTTTACGGCCGTTGTTCCTATGCTGGCGAATTGGCAGTTCAGCAACATCATGCACATATCATTATTCGTTCTGGCTGGTTATTTGGGCCGCATAAAATCGGTCTTATCAAATCCTGGATTCGGTCAGTTAAAAAACACGGTGGTGAAATTCCTGTGTCGCGCAGAAGGTTCAGCCCAACCTCGACGGCGGATCTGGCGGGCGCTATTTTAGCTGTGTCCCGACAGGTAGATTGTGATGCCAATGTTTGGGGGGCATATCACTACAGTGGCCTGGAAACAAAAAAGGAAATTGAATTCGCCCAGCAAACGTTGAAATATGCAGCCAATCACGATGAAGAAATATATCAGATGCTGGACAGCCTGAAAATTTCAGAGCGGCAGGCAAGATTGCCTGAAATAGCAAATTCAACGCTTTCCAGTAAGAAAATATTTGATACCTTTGGCATTAAAACCAAGTCATGGCATGGCAGTTTGAAAGAGACTATCAAGACTCTTTACGTTGACCGATTAAAGGTGGTGGACGAGGAGTTTACTCAGTCGAGCAAAGAGTATTAYCACGATTAAAAACCTAATTTAGACATTTAACTATATGAGCATTCTCACCCCTCTCGATACAGCGCTGGATTCACTGTTAGAAAATTTGCCCGTTATTAAYGGYCRSGAAKCAGTTGAATTGCTAGCGGCGCGCGGTCGTATTTTGGCTGAARRCTGCGTGTCTGAAATAAACGTACCGCCCCTGGCCAATAGCGCAATGGAYGGTTATGCCCTGCGAGTAAAAGAYTTRRAGGCAGGGTCGAGTGAYCTTGAAATYAGTCAAAGAATAGCCGCTGGCGACACAGGAGTTCAGCTGCARGCTGGGCAGGCWGCTCGAATTTTCACRGGAGCRCCAGTTCCCGCTGGGGCCGACGCTGTAGTCATGCAAGAGAACTGCWCYAYCGARGGCRCGCGAGTCACTATYTTGCAGAATGTATCCACGGGCGAAAATATCCGAAAGGCCGGGGAAGACATCATGGCCGGCGATGTTATTTTTGAATCGGGTCATCGAATTCGACCGCAAGACATAGGCTTAATGGCCTCCATTGGTACAACTCAGCTTCAAGTTAGGCCCAGACTTAAAGTAGCGCTAATGACCACCGGCAATGAACTGGTAAAACCTGGCACTGAGTTAAAGCCGGGGCAGATATACAACTCCAACTTTTATACTTTGTGCTCGTTATTACAAGAGCTAAATATGGAGGTTCTGGATTTAGGAATAATAGGTGACGACTTTGAACTTACCCGGTCAAAATTAGCCGAAGCAGCGACACTGGCGGACTGTGTCATTAGCACCGGTGGTGTCTCTGTTGGTGAGGAAGATCATATAAAAGCGGCGGTTGAAGCAGAAGGGTCTCTGGATCTTTGGAAACTGGCAATCAAGCCGGGCAAACCACTGGCCTGTGGCAATATAGCCGGCACGCCATTTTTTGGCTTGCCGGGTAACCCTGTATCCGCGTTTGTTACTTTTGTATTGGTAGTAAGGCCGTGTCTGTTGAGTATGCTGGGCTGTACCAAGCTCTTTGCACAAAAATTTAAAATCAATGCGGGGTTTGTCACCTCAAAGTCAGGCGAGCGACAGCAATATTTACGTTCAGTAATGGCTTTGGATGATCATGGTGTCACCCAGGTTTTTCCACTTGGGAATCAGAGCTCTGGTGTTGCGGCGACTCTTAGCAATACTGCGGGGCTGGTGGTGATTCCGCCCTATACTTCGGTCGCTATCGGCGATAGTCTTGATTTTATTCCTTTTTCTGAATTATTGAACTAGAGAGCATCTGCTTAAGTATTCAATATCTCTGCTACTGTGAAGTCTATTGTGATGCGTAGTTTACTAACAATCTGTATTTCCGCTGCACTGTTGCTTGGCTGTCAAACGCAGCAGAGCTCGCCTGTGGTGGAGGGTAATGCAGCTCAAGCGGGGTTGCAGGTTAGAGTATTGACTGACGCTGAAGTTGTGTCAGGCACTGCTGTAAATCAACAACGCGTAATAGCCGATATTTTGTATGAGGCCTTGCAAGCGCTTGATGAAGATCGCTTATTAACTCCTATCGATGACAATGCACACGCTCGTTTTATGCGGGTGCTGGCCTACGATTTTGATAATTCAATAGCGCTTGAAGGAATACAGGATATCGTGACTCGATATTTGCAGCTGTCCCGGGAGTCTATGTATAGAGGCCAGTTTGAGGAATCCAGGATAATGCTAGATCGAGCGAGTTTTGTAGACTCAGCTCACCCGCTTATTGAAGTCGTGTCACAAGAGCTACAACAGGAAATGAAGTCAGGGGATCTGTTTTTCGACCTGGACTATAGGGAGTTTTCTCGGCGTAGTGAGTTGGCGCAAAATCAACTGGAAGACATTGCTCGGCAGGCAAAACAGAACAATGCGTTTTTTCTGATTACAGTTCCAAATGATGATCTTGCGCGCTGGATGGTATCTATCATGCGGGGTGCAGTTCCTGGCCACAGGCTGCGAGGAAATATCGAATTAGCAAGCCGCTCGACTATACGTTTACGTATGCCCAGCAATCAATGAGCTGAGCTTGTTGACTTAAATCATTGTTAAAACACAATTGCGATGACCGAATGGTGTAAACTGACTTCATGTTCTGGACAAATATTAAACAAAAGTTTTCTTCGATTCGTTCTGTATTCAGTTTTTCGAATGAGGGTGGGTTTACAAGGAAACTGCTAGGCACTGGGCTGGGGTTTTTAGTAATCCTGATTCTGATTGTTGGAATGTACTGGAGTTCTGAGCCAGCGCCATTTTCTGTCGTTCAAAATAGTAATCAACAACTCTCAAAAACTAGCAGTGATTATGTAGTTGGCAGTGTAACAACTGCCACGTTAATTCGGGTTGCTGGAACATTGCTAGACAAACCCGGTGGTTATTTAACAAATGACGTAATGCCTCCAGGTTTGTATCTGGACAATATTCCAAATTGGGAATTTGGAGTGCTGGTTCAAGTGCGTGACTTAAGCCGTGCGATGCGAGAAAGCTTTAGTCGCTCCCAGTCTCAATCAAGAGAAGACCCCGACCTTATTCTGGCAGAGCCAAACTTTCATTTTGACAATAACAGCTGGTTGTTTCCACCTACGGAAAACGAGTACTCAAACGCAATTGAACACGTCGAGTCCTATTTTACCCGCATTGCAGATCCTTTAAATGTCGACGCTCAGTTTTTTGCCAGAGCAGACAATCTTTCCAGCTGGTTGCTGGATGTTGAATCCAGGCTAGGAAGCCTGTCCCAACGTTTAAGTGCCAGCGTGAAGCAGCAACGGATTAACCTGGATACGGCAGGCGAGCAGGGAGCAGTTCAATCTACTTCTGTTAGGCGAGAGATTTCTGTAAAAACACCCTGGCTAGAAATTGACGATATTTTTTATGAGGCCCGTGGCGCTACCTGGGCATTGATGCATTTTTTACAGGCTGTAGAAATAGATTTTCAGCAAGTACTGCAAGATAAAAATGCCGAGGCAAGCCTTAGTCAAATAATCAGAGAGCTGGAGGCCAGCCAACGGTCAATTGTATTTCCGGTAATATTGAATGGCTCAGGCTTTGGCATTTTTGCTAACCACTCTCTAGCCATGGCTAATTATATATCACGTGCCAATGCGGCCATTATCGATCTGCGCAGTCTGCTCTTACGAGGATAAATTTCTCGATGTAGTTTTGGCGATATTATTAGTTTTAGAATCCGAGCTTCCCCGCTTGGGTCTGGTAGACAATCTATGAGCCATGTACTTAGATCATTATTCCGTACGTATTCTCGCCTGTTAATTTTTGCCGGCGGTCTGCTAATTGGTATTCAGGTTCCCAGCTTTATCGATCAATACCAGAAACGTGTGGATGCTCACTTCCAGGAAGTCAGTATTAATATCAGCGGCTTTCAGTCTACGGCGAATTTACTATTCAATGGCGATATAGACGCGCTGGTGGCGTATTATCGTAATAGTGATGATGTCGTATTTGAACAAGATGCCCAGAGTATTAAGATTATTGTTGATAGGTTTAATCGGATATCCGGTGAACAGGCAGCGTTGAATAAAAATATAGTTTTCGCTGCCTTGCATGTAGTATTTTCTGCTGATCAAGAGTTCTTTGACGAAACGGTGAGCGACTACAGTTATACCGTTCCTCTCAATGGAATCGCCGTGCAATGGGGTTTATCTATTGCTGTATTGTTGACAGTAGCAATTGATTTGGGTTTGTTTGGCTGCGTGAAATGTGTGTCTATGCTGGGCCGACGTCGAAGAAAAAACCCAATGAAACTTGGTGCCTAAAAACTATCGAACTAACTATTGCATTAATCTATCGCACAAACAGAGAGCAGTATTGAACAAACAAAACCCCATTTCTTATTACCTTCCTATACTCGACTGGGGCCGTCGCTACAATAAATCTAAAATGATGGATGACTCCGTTGCGGCAGTTATTGTCGCGATAATGCTAATACCTCAGGCTTTAGCTCTGGCTCTTGTGGCGGGTATGCCCCCTGAGACAGGCCTTTACGCGAGTATTTTTGGCTTGTCGGTTTATGCGGTATTTGGTACCAGTAGTACATTGTCTGTAGGGCCAGTTGCCGTGCTTTCACTAATGACAGCAGCAGCTTTGGCCAAGCTTTCTCTAAATGGCAGCGCTGAATACATCGTGGCAGCACTCACATTAACTTTGCTTACGGGTATTTTTCTCTTGGCGTTGGGAATGTTTCGATTGGGGTTTATGGCGAATTTTTTGTCTCACCCGGTAATCAGTGCATTCATAACTGCCTCCGCTATAATTATTGGTTTTAGCCAGCTACAGCATTTTCTTGGAATATCTGCGAGTGGCCAGAATATAGGCGGAATTCTTTCATCGCTATTGCAATCCATGCCAGATGCAAATTTCATAACATTAGCTCTTGGGCTTGGGTCGATAGCGTTTATTCTCTGGTGCAAGCTTGGGCTAAAAAAAATACTTTTGCATATTGGAATGAAACAGTCTTTAGTTTCAGTTATTTCTAAAACTGGCCCGGTGTTTGCGGCAATAATAAGCTCAGCCCTGGTCTACGCTTATCGCCTTGATCTTCAGGGAGTGCAGATTCTAGGTGAAGTGCCTCAGGGCTTGCCTGGGTTAGCCTTGCCAACTATTTCATTGGAATTGATTCGTAGTTTGGTAGGGTCTGCTGTGCTGTTATCGATTATTGGTTTCGTCGGTTCTATTTCGATAGCGCAAACATTGGCAGCAAAGCGCAGAGAACGCATCGACCTCGATCAGGAACTGGTTGGGCTGGGAGCGGCCAATATAGCCGTTGCATTTACAGGAGGTTTACCGGTAGGGGGTGGCTTTTCCAGAACCATGGTAAATTATAACGCTGGGGCTGCAACTCCGGCGGCAGGTTTAATGACCGCCTTGTTAGTAGCACTTGTCGCGTTGTTTTTTACTCCTTTGCTTTTCTGGTTGCCCAAAGCCTGCCTAGCTTCAATTATTATTGTCGCGGTTCTCCCTCTGATTGATTTTTCTACACTGGGAAAATCCTGGTCGTATTCAAAAGCTGATTTTTCTGCAGTGTCTATCACGCTTGTTCTCACTCTGTTAGTAGGCGTAGAAGTTGGAATCGCAGCTGGTGTGCTGGCGTCAATTTTGATTCATCTGTACAAAACATCACAGCCTCATGTGGCAGTTGTAGGGCGCGTAGCAGGAACTGAGCACTTCAGAAATATTAAACGGCACAAAGTTGAAACCTTTGAAACGCTCCTTTCCATTCGAATCGATGAAAGCTTGTACTTCGCAAACACGCGTTATATGGAAGAACTTATTTTTAGTCTTGTTGCCGAAAAACCAAAACTGCAACACGTTATTTTAATGTGCCCAGCGGTTAACGCTATTGATATGAGCGCACTGGGAACTTTGGAAAAAATCAACGAAGCTCTGGAAGAGTTGGGCATAAAATTGCACTTGTCCGAAGTGAAAGGCCCGATCATGGATAAGTTAATCGATACGGATTTTTTCAAAAACCTAAGTGGCAATAATTACCTAAGTCAAAATCAGGCAATAGAAGATTTGAAAGATTATGAAATTCCATTTTCGGGCTTGTAAACTATGACTATCTGGGTCGACGCCGATGCCTGTCCAAAGCCAGTTAAGGCAATTCTATTCCGAGCCGCCGAACGCACCGGTATCGACTTATGTCTTGTGGCAAATCAAGCCATGCAAATACCACCCATTAAAAACATTAAATCCATTCAGGTGTCTCAGGGCTTTGATGTCGCTGATAACGAAATAGTGCGTCGGGTGCAGCCGGATGACTTGATAATTACCAGCGATATCCCTCTGGCTGATGAGCTTATAACCAAAGGCGCTCAGGTACTAAGCCCGCGTGGTGAAATGTTTTCTTCCAATTCGATAAAAGCCAAGCTGAATATGCGGGATTTTATGGACACTATGCGAAGTAGTGATATTCATACTGGTGGGCCTGCGCAGTTGAATGAGACTGATAAGCGGCGGTTTGCGAATGCGCTGGATAGGTATTTGGCTCAGCATTTGAACTAGTAGAACGTGGTTTAGGGACTGTTGCTGGGAGCCATTGTGACTGACGAGGATGCAGTATTGCCTCCATAGACACGCCGTAAACCCATCCCTGGGGGCTCGATTCGGCATCCCTGCCTCATTACGGTCTACTCCGGCAACACTGCATCCTCGCCCTGTGAGTTAGTGAAGCATCGGGTAGAAAAGCCAAAAGAATATTGGAGAAATAAATCTGTCCTCTCTTTTTAATTAGGAGTAGGATAAAGTAGTATGAATTAAAATATGTGGAGGCGTATCCATGGCAATGGTTAAAAAAAGCATTACGGTGACTGACCAGCAGGATAAATGGATACGGTCACAAATGAAAACAGGCAACTACGGCACTGACAGTGAATTGATCCGCGAGGCTTTACGCGAGAAACAAGCCCGTGATTCCGAAGTTGAGTACATTCAGAGTAAATTGATTGCAGCAGAAAAAAGCGGCTTTATAGATAGAGGCCGTGATGAAATCCTGGCAGGGTTTAAAGACAAGTTGCGTGCCAATGGCGAGTTATAAACTTACGGCCAATGCAGAAGAAGATCTATGGCGAATTTATCAATGGGGCTTTCGTCACCATGGAGAGGCCGCTGCCGACGAATACTATTCAGCTTTTTTTGATCGCTTTGAACAGGTCGCAGAGCAGCCCTTGTTATATTCCACAGCAGAAGACATTCGCAAAGCGTATCGAAGTTGCGTGTGTGGCGTAGATACTATTTATTATCGACTCAATGAAAGCGGTGTGGAGATTATGGCGATTTTAGGCAGGCAAAGCCGTGAAAAGATAATCACGCGGTAATGAAAACAAATCCGCTGCCTTAATTCTTCATATAGAATTAAAAGGCGTAATACCTTCTTTTCGCCGTGTATTTTTCCTTAATAAAATAATAATATATTAATCAGTTAGTTATGCGGCCTTGTTTTTCTCGCGTAATATTATAAGGTAAACCCTCTAATTATAGTTATGAGGTCTTGGGCCTCATTAACATACTGTTATACATCAAGGTAACTTATGAGTATTAATCAAGCCATTAAAGGAATTGAAGGTTTTAAAGGCGAGTCTTTAACAGATGTTTTAGCGGCCTTTGAAAATGATATCGTTGGCCTTGATTCAAATAATTCAAATAAATTTTGCGAATCAAATGCAATTAATAAAGGTTTGCTTAATTCGGCATTAATCGTAAAGCAAGCCTCAAGCCAAATAGATGTAATAATTCATGCGTCGGGAATTCTTTATTCATTACCACGCCTTCTTGAAAAAGGAGAGTTTGTCGAGAGTGTTTCATTGGGTGCAGGCAATACTGGAAAGAAGTTTGATTTAGAGACTAATCTTCGTGTTGCAGAGTTTAAATTTATTGATTGGCAAGGTGGTGCAGAATCAATAAGACAAAACGGTATTTTTAAAGACTTTTATGAGCTTGCTGAATATGAAACAACTAAGGAAAAATTTCTATACGTTGTAGGTACAACCTACCCGCTAAAATTTTTTAATGGAGGTAGAGCTATGACAAGTATATTATCGAAGCAGCCAAAAATATTAAAAGCTATTAATGATAAATATGGAGCTAGGGTTAAGGTGGCCCGCGATTACTACGAGTTATACAAAAACGAGGTTAGCATCTGTGACGTTAAGCAATATACTGGTAGAGATGTATAACAAAAGCATCAAGTTTGCTACGGCACTTCGTGCCTTCGCCGGACGCAATCTGCTGCGCATCTCGCGCCGCTTATGCTGGCGTTATGTGCCCAGCGAAAACTGAGAGTCTTTAGAGAGGAATGAAATGTTAATAGCAATTTTGGTTATGCTATCCATTTGGGGAGTTTCCAAACTAATTAAGCATTTTTGGTTGAAAAACCCAGGAAAAATATTTTCTGTCATTCTGTCTGTCGTCATAGCTTGCTTAGGAGTAGTGGTTCAGATATTTGTTACTACAACTTTAAATGAAAGCTCTGGTGTGTCACCCGACCCAATGTCATATTTAAGTAATGGTTTTATTACCCTATGCATATCGATTTATATTGTATATACGACACTAAGAAAAGGTACAGTTGAAGAACAACATGCAAACGACCAATTTATTGGAGGGTTTCATGGGGTATCAATTAGTAATTTAAAGAATATGTCTTTTGTTGAGTTGGCAGAAGCATATTCATTGAGTAAAATTGATTCTGTTAAAAAGCAGCTCATTTCTGATGAAATAGCTCAGAGAAAAGAAGGCAGTCAATTCAAAAAAATGGCATTAGTAAGTCTAGTTTCTGCTGTTATAGGGACATTCATTCCTATTTTTGTGCAGTTGACTTTTTCTAGTTCAACCATTATTTCAGAATCTCAAGAAAGTGATGGTAGCATTCAATGTGTAGAGCTTACCGCAGAAGAGGGTAAAGACTTCAATAGGTTTTCAAAATATTCGCCAGTTCCCTCTTCTGGCTATGCTTCTGAGGGCTATTACTACTACTTAGAAAACAAATACTCAGAATATCAAGCATGTACAGGTGAATAATTAAAAGGCACATAACAAATCAAGCAAGAGGGACGTCCGCCTGCGGCGTTCGCCCCTTCTTGAGGCGTTATGGTTCACTTTGAGTAAATATGCAACGCGACACTTCAAAAATTAGGGAATATTTTAAATCTTTATCACCGGAAGAGGTGGAGGAAATAAATTCTAAAAATGAAATCCAACACAAAGAACAAGTTGAGGCATTTTTAGAGTTCTATGGCAGCGATGCTTGTTATTTATGTGGTAAGCCTTTTAAGGCTATAAGTAAAAATGAACCATGCTTACACTGGTTACTGAGACGTTGCAAATTTAGGAAAAAAGATTTTCCAAAAATTTATGAAAATTTTAGCTATGGAAATATTGAAGCCTTTCTAAGGTGGTGTGCAAACCAAGAAAGGCACATGGGTAACATCAATGATCTAATAGAAGAAAAATCTGATCGCAAAGTAATTTCGACTACGATCAAATGGAAAAATATCGAATGGACTTTTGATTGCTCTAACAATGATTATTCTGGACACAAAGGTACTAGGCATGAATACCCACATTATCACTTTCAAATGAGGATTGATGGCCGACCTTTTATTAGTTTTGGTGATTTTCATATCCCTTTCACTGAAGATGATTTATTTAATTTGGATTTGAAGCAAGAGCAAAGTGATTGGTTTAAGCATAATTATGGCGCAACTGGGTCTGGTATGCAGGATGCAATGGACATTCAGCCTGAAGACCTTCTTGAGCAGATGATAATGGCCGACGAAGAAGATGGAACCTACAATTTACAAACCATTGTAGAAGCAAAAAATGGTGTTATACCTGGAGATATTCTACAAGAGTGTATAAATGAACAGAAACGATCTGGAAAAACTATGGCTGCGATTATGAAAGAAAAATTATCCGGAGTCGCAGACGTTAAAACAATAATTTCACCTGCTGATTCAGTTCCTGAAATAGCAAAAAGAACGGAACGGAAGAGAAGGTGAAACATAACAAGTTGCTAAACTCGTTTACTACGTTCACTGGGACGCCCGCCTGCGGCGTTCGCCCGTTAGCAAGGCGTTAGAGTTAAAGGGGTCGTAACGAATAAAATTTAACCAGTTACCAGTAAAGTAGCAGTTGATTAAAAATATCCGTTACGATCCCTTTAATTCAAGCAGGATGCTCCCTTCGGTCGTACCTCTTAGCTGGGCGTTAGTGTTGGTCGTAGTGTCCGCCAATGGCAAAAATATAAATGGAATCATCGTTGAATTTATATATTAAACGGTCTTTTTGAGAAATGCGCTTTGACCATAATCCCGTCAAGCTATGCTTTAACTGTTCTGGCTTCCCAGGCCCTGAGGACGGGTCTTCAGATCGAAGCATTTCTTTTAATAACTTGCAAAGTGCCTTGTGCAGCTTCTTAT
>NVVJ01000068.1 GCA_002402175.1 SAR86 cluster bacterium | reverse complement strand
AATACTTTCTTCTTTGATGTATATGTATCGTCATCAATTCTGCTACCAAGTCGCATATCAAGGAGTGCATCAAGTTTCGTATCTATCACATCAATCTCTTTCTGTACCCTATCGTGAGTATTTTTATCTGAGTTAGTATCCTCTTTCTCCATCTCATTAAGAGTATCTAACGCCCATGTATAGAATCCCTTATTGATGGTGATTCGTTTCAAATTTCTTGATACTTCTTTAACCAGTGGTTTTTCCTCAATAGAACCCTGTGTGCAGTTCGGATTTTTGCGACCAGTACAGTGATAGTAGATATATTTGTGTACATTTCCATTCTTCTGATTCTTTGTTTTATTCTCTGCAGTAACCTTTGCATCACACTCACCACACCGCATTGGACCACGATAAGTAAAGTTTGTCTTAGTGGTTTGTGAAGGCTTCTTATTAGGGTCTATCTTGCTCTGTATGAGGTCAAACTCCTCTTTTGTGAGCATTGGTACATATGCCCCATCAAACCAATTTCCGCTCTTTCTTGGGTACTCAAATCTTCCATAATAGAACGGATTACGCATGTGATAGTAGATAGTGGCTTGTGATACTTTTTGCCCTTTTGAGTTTCTAAACCCGAGTTCGTTTGTTACATAGTCAAGTGCTTGCTTTGGGTTATGAGTACCCGCAAGCACCATCTCAAATATCTGACGCATTACAGGAAATCTCTGTTCATCAACCATAATCTCTTTCTCGCCTTTCCTCTTAAAAGGATTAAAGGTATATCCAAGTGGAGAACCAGACGGCAACCATCCACGCTCTGCCTTACTTTGCAATCCTCGTTTAGTATCCTTACGTAAGTCGTTAATAAACTGAGTTGCCATACCAAACTCAACTTGCATCATCAAGACATTATCTAAAGGGTTGTAGTCTCTATCAGTAGTTACAATTTGCTGGATAACATTATTCTGAAGTAAGTGACTGAGTAGACCGCCATCCATTGTATTACGTGCAAGCCTATTAAGTTTCCAACATAATATGCCATTAGCCTCACCTTTGTTGATTCGGTCCATCATCTCTATGAATTGCTCTCGTCCAGGATTTTTTGCTGATTTTGACTCTTGGAATATCTCAACAATTTTAAATCCTCTTCTCTTAGCTATACCTTCCAGAACTTTCAACTGATCTCTTATCGACTCCATCTGTCTGTCTTCCGATTCTGAAGACTTACGAGCATATATGAAGTATTTGATGTTCTGCTTTGTTTCCATAATGATTCCATTAACTACTAATCTATAACCAAAAAACGGAGCAATGAAGAGGTATCTAATCGCCAGACTAGCACCGTCATTGCCCCGTTTTTGGGTTTAATATTTACTTAAAAAGTGTACTTCTTTGTACTAGTCTGGCTTCTTCATAGTACCATTATAGAGGTGTTCCCTGCAGGGTTATACTCTCACTTCTAAGTAAAAGACGGTGTTCATCTTCATGTATATGTTACTTATAGTTATTGTTTATAACTATTCTTTATCTGTATCAGCTATTCGGTAACCTAAGTCATTAAAACTTGGCAACCTACCTACTGTGTTTCTGCTATCCTGCCTTCAAACTTAGATAGATATCTCTTTTCTAGACTCTCATCTAGTCGTTTCTTGCCTTCGTTTACATCGTAACCTTGATCTTCAAATCGTGCATACCATGTAGAAAAATAGCCGTGCATTTCATCTGCTACCTCATCTGTTGATGCATCCATTATTATCTTCTCTATCTCTTCTGGTGTTTGTAAATGCTGAGGTCTAGTAATATCTGCATCACTCTTATCTGATTTAGTAACTCTCAAAATCTTGTCTGGTAACTCTAGTTCAATAAGAGCCTTAATCTCTTTACGATGTCTTCTACCTCTGTCATAAAACTCTCTTTTTATACACTTCTCTTTCTCCAACTTAGTAAGAGATGTTACCACCGTACTTTCTGACGCCCCAATTATCCTTGCAATTTCTGGGTTGCTTGCAATGCATTTCTTGAATCCAAGATGTGCGTACCAATAAATTGTTGCATATACATAACAATCAGTTTTATTGAGTCTCTCATTTTGTAGCAACTGTGCTGGAATCATAAAGTAATGTGGGAAGTAGTCGTTTCCAGTGTCTCTACTCATAATGTCTTAAATTATGTCCGAGTATCAACTCTCCAATTTTTTCGTTTATGTCTATGCTTCGGTCTTTTGGATATATTCGTTTGAATCTATACCCAAGACGACCATCTTCCCTATTAGTGATGCTCTGCCAATGATACAGATGTGCTTCGGTGGCTAATGCCATTATGTGGATATTGAAAACATCCACCGTCTTTTCGTGTTGATACACGCCTGTCATATAATCAAGTACTGAAATTGTACGACTCGCTTTATATGATGGTGTTGCCTTTTCTTTGTTAAAGAGTTTATTCATTTTTAACAAATTACTATTTTAATAATATGTTGCCTTTACAATCCCAAGCGCAATAAGTGCTCTACTTAACACCTCTGTCTCGGAGAGCTTTACACCAAACTCTTCTTCATATATGTGTTGGAACTCATCCAATTTTTGTTTAGGGATATTCATGTTTTTGTCCTAGACACGAGCGACCTATATGCGCCTATAGACACAAGTAAAACGCATTGGCACTCCCTAAAAAATCCCTAAATAGACCCTAGAAAGAACTAAATCTGATGTAAAAACACAGTAAAAAAGCCGCATAATTGCGACTTAAAAACATCTGTACTAATGAAGAACTCTAAGAGAGCACTAAGCACTAGAATCTGCCTGTTTGCCAATTCGCCTATTCATTGTGCTTTCCGATATGCACTCAAGATCTATGGCTTCAGATGGCTCAATACCTCTACCCCTCATCCTAAGTACTTTCACAAAACTCTCTCCAAACAACTTCTTAAGTCGTGCTGATTTATTAAGATTCTCCAGTGTCTTTTTGTCATGTGGTGGTTCTGTTTCTAGTGGTATCCAATTTTTACCTAACGCCACGTCATATAAAAGTTGCCACATATTTGTTCTCGTGAAAACCTCAATCTTATTTTTAAAATCGTTTCCATACGATATAAAATAACTATTGGTATGTGTTGTAGTCGGCTTAATTATCGATAATTGTATTTTGTCTCCACTAGTAACTTTCGACACTCTCGACCTACTAGATAATCCGTGAGTACGTAGAAACTTTTGGCTTGGCGAAACCGTTACAAAGCCCTGCATAATCTGTAACGGAAAGTGCTTGCGTCCAAAATCGTATTCCATGGCTAGTAGCGCACTAAGACCGCCTAACCATTTCTCTCTACCGCTTGCGTAAAGCACCTGAAACGGACTGATGTGTTCCCCATTCTCATGCATCTTCCTCATCATGTTAATTATCTCCTCTTTCTGAAAATCATAGCGTTTCTTGTTTCGATAGCCGCTCGCACCAGATATGATGTCCTGCATAGCTTCTTCGTAACGCTTCTTAAGTTTTCTGTACTGCGAACCTTTTGTGAGCTTTAGTTCTTTATCTAACTTGGGTTTTCGTTGAATGCTTAGCTGTACCTCATCATTTGCGACCATCTCTCGTAGTACAAACCAAGCAGTATCTA
The DNA here is from genome assembly GCA_002402175.1 of SAR86 cluster bacterium. Classification (GTDB taxonomy): domain Bacteria; phylum Pseudomonadota; class Gammaproteobacteria; order Pseudomonadales; family Pseudohongiellaceae; genus UBA9145. The sequence continues at coordinate 11,306 of NVVJ01000068.1, read as the reverse complement.
CATGGTGTTTCTCGTCCTTCTTTGCACGTTCATGCCCGAAATATACAAAAGCACCAAAGGACAACTCCTTCTTGTTCGTTATTGCGCGCACCACTTGTCGAAGCGCAAGCAACTCAATTTCATTCTTCATTCTAATCACCTCAGCAGAATATCACGCAAAGTGGACATGATGAACTTAATGAACATTAAAAATACTACTGGTCGCCCTTTATAATAAAATTGATAAATGGACCAATTATAAATACTCCTATTAAAATCATAACCGCAAAAAATCCACCAGACACACCAAGTGCTACTCCCAATCCACCAATTACCACTGCTACTATTATGTTTATTAGCATATTAGTTACCCATTTATTGTTATGTCAATTAAATGACTTTTCACTTTTTCTTCAACCTCCAATTTGAATAAAGTCATACATTTAAGCATGTCCATGTCATCTTTATTTAATAACACCTTTAGAACTGAATCAATATCACCTCTATCAAAATGTATCTTTGCAAGAGAAAACGTCTCAAGTAACGACTCATTTATATCTTCTAAACTTGTACCTTTCATATTAATTAATTCCAACTTCACATCACTGGCAAGCAATTTAATTAATTCTAACGCCACCCCTGATAGTCCACTCGGGTTCAGTGCTGAATCACGAAGAGTTAACTCTCTATAGTAAAGCCAGGTTAGTAGAATTCTCTTTTCTAGTTGTGACACATGATGACATTCTTCTATGTTCACACATTTAACAGAGTCAAATACGACATTAGCCAACTCTTCTCTAGTTACAATTCTATTTTGCTTTAAGAAAGAAAATAATCCCATATAAAAATAGTTATTAGTGTCGACTATTCCTAAAGTGATGAGATACAAAAAGCCCACCACTAGGAGAGCCGAAGCTCTTATGTAAGTTTCCCTACATAACGTACAGTACGCCCTAAATGATGGGTTCTTCATACTGTACGTTTTGCGACCATGCCACCGCCAAAGCAGTGGGTTAGGTCTTAATATTCAATTGTTTTTTAATAATACCATAGTGTCCCGTGTCTTCTTAGTGACTTGGTTTTTGTCTGTATTAATCTATAATCAAGTTTATGGAGTCACCAAATACGAAATGGACACGACTAATAAATGTCATCTTTACGGCATTACAAGCTCTAGGTACACTTTCTGCCATTGGAGCAATCTTTGCGAATATAGATATACTCTTCTCAAGATACAATTTATTACTTATTGGGTTATCACTCTTAATTTATATACTAGTAATTGAAGTTGCTCGAAGAGTTTTAAAGTATGTTATTTATGATGTATCACTTCTACCACTGCGCCCCGAGAAACGCTTAATTGGATTCGCAGGATTTGCTCTTTTATTGCTTACAGTTGGACTCATCGCCTTGCCGATAAATTGGATGGTACAACAACGAGAGGAAGGTGTCGCTAAAAAAAAGCACAATGAAGGAATTATCGCTGGATACCCCGAAGCAATGGAACAACTACCTGACCTAAAAAGTTCAGTTGAGAGCTGTCTAAAGACGCGCGAAGAAGCAATTCTAAAAGAACAGAGATACGAATGCGACAAGAAGAAAGGGAAGGTCCGTGCTGACTATAACTTCTGTATGAGTCTAACGAGCATAAACACTCACGCAAGTTGCATATATGACTATGATTATACAACCATCGATTGCTCCGATGACTCTCTAAAAAATACAAGACGCTCCCTTCTCAAATTTAAGTACTATCAAGAAGAATGTTCAGAATCAGCAGACGAATATGAGCGGCTACAAACCATCATACAAGAGTATATGGCACTAGAAGAATAAGTATGGCAAACCCATTACCGTCAGACTTAATAACTGGAACTCTTGGAGAGTTATTTGTGCAACTGAGACTCCTTGAATACGATATACAAGCGGTAGCGCCCTTAAAGGACACGGGCAATGATTTGATAGCAACAAAAGGAAAGAATGCAAGATTCATTCAAATAAAAAGTAGCGGAAGCGGTATGCCTCAGACAACAAGGGTTAACGCCCGAATATATGATTTTTTATTTCGCGTGCATCTTAAATTTGAAGAAGACGGGCAACTACTTCTTGATGCTACGGAAATAAATGTTCGAGACCAAAATGGAGTTGACCTCGGTCCACTTACACGGGAACTATCAGATGCAATTTGGGCATAGCGAAAAGAATCCCTACTTTTTCTTATCCAAGTTTATCTTTACGTTCTCACCTAGGAGTTTCGTTTTTTCTGACTCATCAGTTAGAGTTAGTATCACGTTATCTGTCACATATTCCTTATACTCTTGCGCGGTGAGATAGCGCCCGCTCTCTATTGAGTCGAGTGTATTCTGATTCACAGTCATAATGTACTGCACTCCATACTTTTGACACAGCTCGTCCATAAGCTTCAGTAATGTAACAATCTGCCTAGGGTCTACATCGCTAAAGAGACGACTGTCATGGAATAGGAAATGAACAGAATGATTATGCGCCTTAATTAATACTGTTAGGTCAAAACATATAATCTTAATTTCGCCAATGCCATCTGAATCGTCATAATCTATAGTTGCATCAATATCAAACTGTGTTTGATTCTCTCCGAAGTTCCCCTTTACACTTATGCCAGCAGTGTATTCTGGATAGAATCCTTTTGAAAAAGAGCGGAACATCGCGTTATTCTCCTCACGTATTGGTGCGTACTCTTGTAAGTATTGTCTTGCGTATTTATTTTGTTCGTCTAGCTCAGTCTTCTTGCTAAGCAACTTTGATTCGTATTCTTCAATTATCTTTTTAAATATCTTAAGTCTATCAAGATGACTTTTCAAATCTTCTAATTGGTCCCGCAGTGCCCCATACTCGTCCATTGCCCCGTGTGCCGATAAGTATTTCATCTTCTCGTTCAATTGAGTATCATTCTCCCTAAGCTCACTCTCCATAGAAACAAGCTCTGAACGTAGCGAATCTTTCTCATTCAACAGGCGCTTTAACCTACCAGTGATAATATGCTCATGAAATTTAGTCACATCACTCAGCGTTTTCTTAACCATTTCTGGGACTTCCACAGATGCCTTTTTGTACATTTTCGAGACCGTATCTGAGCTTACGCCCGTTTTAATTTTAAGAGCTTTACTTATAGTGTTAATTTTATTTTCAATCAGGATTTTTCGATTATTATTTGTATGTTTTAATTCACTTAATCTATTTGCTTCTCTTTCAACGTCTCTATAATCCTCGGCTATTTTTACTTTCTTCAGATTTGCGCCAAGCTGAATTACTCTTTCTCGATAGTCATCTATTTCGATTTCAATATCCTCTTCCTGGCTGAAATACTTTTTGAAAACCTCGTCTTTTTCAAGACGTTCTAAATCCCCCTTTATTTTCTCACTTTCAGAACGCAGCTCTTTTTTTTGCTCAATAACCTTAAAGTCAAGACCTAACAAATGTCCGATCCGAAGCAGTCTCGTATATGCAGTTTTATCATGGTCGTATTCATCCCATTCTTGGCAACTCTTTTTATCAACCCTTAGAAAGCGATTAATCAAAGCACGATGTGACAGTTCACCCATTCCTTCTGTATTATGGAAGAGCAAATCGCCAAGAATCTTGTTGTATTTTGTTACTGTGATTTCTTTTGAATTAAAAATGACCTTTGTTTGCTTATTAGTACCTCTCCTTATTACATGTTTTTCTGTCCCTATCTGAAACTCCAATGTAAATTCCCAATCAGGTAACTTCTCTTCGAAAGTTGGAATCCTTGAGGACCCTAAACAAAAGTTGATTATTCGCTGTGTTAAAGATTTACCAACACCATTGAATGTCTTGTCTGTCGCCGTGTCTTCTGGTTCTGATTTGCTTCCACAAATAATATTTACCTTATTCGTTTTAAAGTCGATAGTATGAAAAGACTTTTGGTTTGCTGAGAGTTTGATTAATTGCATAAAGATATTTTGGAATATTTATCTACTTTTATTGCACCAATCAAAAAAAGGAAATCTAGAGTCAAAATAAAGTTGTCAAATGTTTGATAAGTCTGGAATTTCTCGGTTCCGTTTATTTCAGAGAATCGTGTCCAAACATCATCAAGATGCATCGGTCTCTCTAACACATCTAGCACGAAGGCTCCAAATCCAAAAATGGATTCTGTGAGGCGGATATGTTTTTTAGGTAAAATCATGTTGTCTTAGTTTTACTTGGTTCTTCGAAAATATCACAAGTCTCAAAATAGTAAGCCATTAGAACAAGGACAGCGTCACGAACGCCTTTATTCCCATTATCTCCCTTACTCACATCATAAGAAGCATCTTCAAGAATTTGAATGAATATTGAATCATCGTCCAAACTTCCATCATTTGAATGTTTTTCGTACATTCTCACGAACTCAGTCTTAAGAATATCTCTAATGCCCTTAGTGCCATAACTTTCAAAATACTCTTCCAATTGGTGCAAGCTAAGAGATGCATTATTCAACATAAGCGCTACATAATCTGACAAATTGTTGAACTTTATCTTTTCTCCAAAATCAGGCACATTCAGCTTGTCTGCCTTCGTCGTATGACTCTCTCTTCTCATAAGATATCCGACGACATTGTTAAGAACAGAGAAGTCCAAGGAAATATTATCGGGGTCTGGTAAGCCGCCAATGACACTTTCAAGCTTCGTACGAGTTAGCTCCAAACATAAATCTTCAAGTTCTTGTGCATCAAATAAATGAGTTTTAATTTTGTAGCCCTTTTTTATTTCCGCCAAACTAGTATGTACTTCTGCGTATGTTCCGCGGTATTTATCGTTGAGGACGAAGTTGTAAATCTTTACTTCGTATGAACCATTCCAGTACTCATGTAGTGCTTTAAAATCTTCTAATGCCTTCTTGGCACCACTTTTATGCTTCTTATTTTCTGGTTCTTCTGGCGAGTAGACTTGGAAATACTCTCCTGTAGAGGGAATGAATCCATCGTTCTTCCTGTCACCTTTTTTGCCCTGTGGTTTAACCTGTCTAAAATCCACATACTTCCCGCGCATTATTGTTGTAAATAAGTCCTCAAAACCTGTTCCAGAGGAACTTAAGATTCGATTCTTAACCATTAGTGTAGCGAGTTTCTTTTCGTCTTCAGTTAGAGCATTCATCACAGCTAATATTAGCACAATCACCTAGTAGACCGCCTAACCAAACTTGAACAAGAATATTGCAACTTACAAATACTCCTGTTTGATTCTCAGGTTAGATTCACCTACGCCTACAATAAATGATTCAATAGCGATGTATTCCCCATCAAACATTGGGTACGTCCTAATGCGCTTTAACTCAGACTTACATTTTCCACAAAGAGACAATTCGAAGTACTGGTGAATTTTCTTAAACCAACTACCCTTGTTGCCGCATTTTTGACAAATATTCTCTTCACTCTCAGTACTACACCGCTGTTTGAATGACTCTGTATCAGATTTAATATGCTTGAGTGCATCTTCAAACCCTATCTTCTCGTCAACATATCCTACTGGTAGCAACTCATCTTTTATTCGCTCAAATTCCTTCTTGTCTATCTTTCCGCAAATGTAGCGCTTGCCGAGTGCAACACCCGCAGCTTTGCCAAATATAATCAAATCTAGTTGGACATCCTCCTTTCGCTTTTCTAATTCACGATATTCTTCTTCAGTAATCTTTCCTTTGGCATATAATTCCCTCACTGCATCAAATACCTTATTCTGCTTTTCGTTTATTGCATCAATCTTCTTTCGAATTTGAGTTTCTCCTCTTTCGGTTGCTTTGCGACTACGTTCAGCTTCACGCGAAATAGCGCGAGACGCCGCTACAACAGACCTCATTGAACCTTTGTATCCCATAACTGTATTATACCAAAAAGTGATGCGGAAACATCTAAAAATTTGTAGACCTTCTCCCCCTGTCGCCTTTCATGCCCACATCCCCACCCTACCCCTCACATTGGTTGGACTCTCTCTAGACTGGGCTCTCAAGGACGCTGGTTACACTCCCCGTCTTATCTCTCTTTAAATAACTGCTGTATCGTTAGATAATGTGAATCCCCTATTAAAGCGGTTCGGAATTTCTTTAGTAGGCGGAGCAACGAAAAGTAGCCCTTAACCATAGGGTTATTTTTTACACCGAACTGACGTAAGAACTTTTGGTATACTTCTAAATATGGAAATAAAACTACAGGTGGGGGTAAAAGCTTTTATAGTAAACCCAGAAAATAAATACCTGCTTCTAAAGAGAAAACAAGAGAAATACCCAGAAGTGACTGATTTGTGGGATATTCCTGGAGGTCGCATAAACCGAGGAATGTCTTTGTATGATAATTTGGTCAGAGAACTTAAAGAAGAGACGTCTTTACACTTAACCAGCGAACCAAAGATTTTTGCTGCGCAAGATATATTAAGAATGGAAGGAAAACATGTTATCCGCCTAACTTATCTAGTTGACGTAAGTGGAGAAGTTAAACTAGATGGAGACGAACATGTTGAATACAAGTGGTTTAATATTCAAGAGCTTAAAGAACTTGAAGGTTTGGACGGTTATGCAAAAAAGTTACTGGGGCGTCTGGAATAAGATATTCCCCACCACAGAGGTTCGAACATCGTCCACTAGACGGAACGCGTAGAGCCCTTTACAAATAATCTGCTTAACGCGCTGTCTGTCAAATTCTTACTATCCCTGATATTATAGTAAGTATGATACCAGGAGTAATTATATCTATATTGACTTTCCCAGGTGTAATAATCCATGAGTGGGCACACAAAAAGTTTTGTGACTGGTTTGATGTACCTGTCCACGAAATTAAGTATTTTAGTTTCGGAAGCCCTGCAGGGTATGTTATACACGAAACTACTGACGACTATAATGCTACGTTTTGGATATCAGTTGGACCGTTCATAATTAACACGTTTGTAGCGTTACTGTTTGGCCTAATTGCAGGATTTTTATACGACAATCCTTACATTTTATATTTCTTTGGCTGGCTATCAATATCTGTGGGGATGCACTCTTTCCCAAGTACTCACGATGTAAAAAACATTCTTGAAGCAAGTAAGAATAGAATAAAAACTGAAGGAAATCCTCTACACTATCTTTCCTATCCTCTCGTATTAATTGTTCAAATAGCTAATCTGTTAAAATTCTTTTGGATAGATTTGGCATGGGCAGTACTAATTCTAGTGGTCGCATTCACCTTGAGTGGTGCTCCAACTATTTGGACACCCACTGAAGACTCCTTTGACCCAGCAATCTATTTTGAGGATGACGGAAGAGAAATTAGCAATAAGGAGATAAGGGCATCGTTTACCCAAGAGGAACTTGATGAACTTGATGCAATTTTTAATCAATAGAATGTATGGATTATAAGAAATAGAAATCCGAGATAATCACTTGTTTACATGAAAACCGAACTAACAGACAAGGTAGTCAACAGACTGTATAAATACAGGGCTAATATAGATCTAGAGCCACAGTTTCAGAGACAAAAAGTTTGGTCTACCAAGAAACAACAATATTTTATTGATACCATTCTAAAAGGATGGGGTGTTCCTAAGATGTATTTTTTGGTTCTTAGTAAAAAAGGCTCTGCTACAAACTTATATGCTTGCGTTGATGGAAAACAAAGATTAACAGCGATCTATAATTTTTTGGGAGATGAGCTTAGTTTAAATACAGAATATAGTGGCATACATGGTGGTAAAAAATATAGTGAGTTGACTGAAAAAACACAAGATCAATTTGATGAATATCAGATAGACATAGAAGAAGTTTCAGAAGCAACAAATGATGAAATATCAGAATTATTTAAAAGGTTACAGGGTGGCACACCACTTAACTCAGGAGAGAAACTTATGGCTGTGGGTGGAGATCTTTGTAAAAAAATAAAAACTTTTTCTACACACAAGTTTCTCAAAGAAAAAATACTGCTATCGGATACTAGATACACTTATTTTACAATATGTGCTCAATTAACATACTTAGAAAACCATGGAATATCTAATTTAAGTTTCACTCGGCTAGAAAACTTCTTGAAACAAAACAAGAGTACTGCAACGGCCGGTTTTGAACTGAAAAGTAACCTTAAGAAAATTAAAGAAGTTCTAGATACCCTTAAAACAATTTTTGATGTAGCCCCAACATATTTTAAGAACAGGGCTTCTGTTGTGTCCACCTATCTTTTGATCTCTGAACTTATAGATAAAGGAAGTATCGACGATAAGCATCATCAAATTAAGGCATTCTTTGACAAGTTTATGAAAGATTTAGAAGAAGAGGTGGAAAAAGGGTCACAGGCAAAAGACGCACAGCTTATAAGTTACCAATCTGCCGTAACGCAAGGTGCAGATAAGCAAAAAAGTATCAAAACAAGGCATGAGATACTTGTTGATAGGTTGATAAAGTTTGACCCATCTTTCCATACTTTCTTTAATAAAAATAAAGAACCGATACTACTATTTAATGAACTCTATGAAAAGTTTGGAATAAAATTGGGTAATGGTGCGGAAATTGATAAGTGGATTTTTACCCAAAAACCTCATCTAAAGAGTTTTACTTGTGGAAGAAGTAAAAACAAGGAGAGCTTACCTACACACATACGACACTGTATTCATCATAAGCGTCACGGAACTTATACAATTCCGGAGTTGAGAAAAGCAATAAAATTATTAGACGAATTGAAAACAAAGTTACCAAAATAATCATCCCACTAGCAATTTAAAAAGTTGGCACAAGCACCTGATTCTCCATAAAATAGGTTTTAACAGCCTCAACGCTGCGGAGCCAGTTAGGACTAAGATAGTTCTAATACTAAATCAAAGGGAAAAGCTAGTGTAAACACTAGCTTTTTTCCGTCTAGATCAGGGTTCTGAAGTAGGTAGTTGGTATCCTACGCAACCCTTTAGTCACACATATATACTAAACCCCTGTACGTAATTACTGCAATTTCTACTGGCATCTACTCGTTTTTATTGATGTCATAACCAAGGCTAAAGAACCACAGGATCTGACTGATAACAAAAATACCAATACCAACTTCTGCCAGATACGGTAGCGAAGAGATAAAACCTCCGACGAATACTATCGCTCCTAATCCGCTCGTGAGCATGCTGCTAAAGCGAGCTTTGTACATAGCTAGACTTAATAGACCAGTAAATACACCGCCGATAAGTTCGTTGCCACCACCAAGAGCATTCTTAATGATGTCGAGAGCTTGCCAAGCGTTTTCAAGTCCTGTGATTTCGGCGCCACTCATAAACATACTGGTAACTGTCATGGATATAAATCCGCTGGCGATCAAAATCGTTGACCAGATAATTCCGATAATGAGACTTAGCAACCCAAGGGCTTGTTGTTGATCCTTTAGCTTGAGATATAAATAGGTTGCAATCAGAATAATTGCGAACGAAAATAAAACGTAAGTGTGCAGAGTAGTGATATGCATCAAAACGGCTTTGCTGCTGGTTATATCAATCTGTGCAGCCGCTGTGGTGGCGTTGTTGTATTGCAAAATATACAAGTACACAAACATTCCAGCGATATAAGAGAGGCCACAATACACTGCACTGATAGCAGCTAATTTTTTGAAAAACATCATACTGATAATTATAGCACGCAATACGTTCACTGATTTTTCTGGGCTACAGTCTATCTACTGATTGCTCCTGGCCAGCTTGTTGTGTAATTTAATTATGAAAACGTAAGTTTATTTTGTATGGCGGGATACTTAAGTGTGACAACTCTCATAACACATCATTTTTTAATGAGTTCACCAAAGACTTAAACGACGGCAATAAAGTTCTGCTTATTGGTTTTGCTCGTAAACTTTGAGCCCCATAAGATTAAATAAAGGGGTCTTTTCTTTTTTACAAACTAGTTCTGAAGTGCGCTATTTTCAAACTGTCCAAAATACCACTCATTTCCAATTCTCGTTATATTCTCTTCCAGTTCACAGTTAGAAACTTGCCCAATGTGGGGAATAATTTAAAAAATCCTTATTTATACGAGGATTTTTTTGATATAGACCTGAGACTTAGTCGGAACTTTTGTAGTAAATATTATACGATCGTTATGACTACATTTCCAACTTTTTGACCTGAGTCCACAAAAGCGTACGCTTCTTTTATTTCACTTAACGTGTACTTTCTATCAATTACTGCCTTAAACTCTTCTTTCTCTATTAGCTCTTTAAGAAAGTGTATAAACTTCCTACAACCAACAGGAATTGGAAATATAGTTTTCTTTCCTCCAAACAGTGGCGTTACAAGTGGTAAGAAAATATTCTGAGAAAGGTAGCCTAATTCCGAAGAAATATATACTCCTTTAGATTTTAATATTCCTCTACATTTGAAAAATGAACTTTTGCCAACAGTATCAAATACGAAATCATATTTTTGATTGTCTTTTGTAAAATCTTCCAAGTCATAGCAAATTACTCTGTCTGCTCCTAACGATTTTACTAATTCAGCATGCTCCTCCTTACATGTTGCAACGACATAAGCATCAAAATGTTTAAGAAGCTGAATTGTAGCAGAACCAATTCCGCCAGTTCCTCCGTTAACAAGGACCTTCGAGTCGCTTCCAATCTTAACTTTATTAATAAAGTTGTAACCATAAAACGCACCTTCAATACTCACTGCCGCCTCATCAAATGATGCATTCTTCGGCATAGTGTCGAGAACGCCATCTTCTGCTATTGTCATAAACTCTGCTTGAGTCGTAAAGTTTAAATCATTAAATCCAAAAACCTTATCTCCTAATTTAAACTTCGTTACACTCTTCCCAATCTCTACAACTTCTCCGGCGAATTCAGTTCCCAAAATAGACACCTTTGGTTTTAATAAACCTGTCATAAATCTCATGAAAAAAGGTTTTGCTGCCAAAACCGCACAATCTGTTCGGTTAACAGATGTTGCATGTACTTTTATTAGCACTTCATTGTCCTTGAGGACAGGCTTTTCTGTATCCTCTACCTTAACATTAGCCAATCCATATTCTTCGTGTATTGCAGCTTTCATGTAATTAGTATACCAAAAAATCAAAAAAATCCAGTAATTTATTTTGAGGGGCAATCAAACACACCGAAAAACTGACTCCCCTCTACTCCTATTTAATTTTCTTCCAATTAGGAGTTCTGAACTTACCCTGTAACGGGAGAAAACAAAAATAGCCCTTAGACAAAGGGTTATTTTTGTGCCGTTATGAAAGTCGAGCCTCTATTTGAAGCGGTATTAGATTCCGTAGAATTCACTCAAACTTTCATTGAACTTCCCAGGGTTTTGCACCCAGGCAATATGTCCTGCGTTTTTAAATATCAATAAGTCAG
>NVVJ01000014.1 GCA_002402175.1 SAR86 cluster bacterium | reverse complement strand
GTCAGGAGCCCAAAAAGCCGGTCTCCTTCGGTCGCTCGATGCTACGCTTTAATTGCTCCAAAAACAGGGGACCCTCACCCAGCGCTCGCAGTTCCCATCAAACAGAGTAAAAACTCCTTCAAGTCACAAACCCAATACATCCTGCATTGAATACAGACCTGCGTCTTTGTCAGACAGCCAGGCTGCTGCCCGTACCGCACCACTGGCAAACGTCATACGAGAACTTGCCTTGTGAGTGATTTCAATGCGCTCCCCAAGCCCGGCAAAGGTAACTGTATGATCCCCAACAATATCTCCCGCGCGAATTGTGGCAAAGCCAATAGTCTTCCTGTCCCTGATTTCGCTAGTCCCTTCCCTGCCATAAACCGCACATTCATCAAGGTTCCTGCCAAGGGTGTCGGCAATTATCTCTCCCATTTTTAACGCAGTCCCGGAAGGTGCATCTTTCTTATTGCGGTGGTGCGCCTCACTTATTTCAATATCAACATCGTCACCCAACACGGCGGCCGCTTGCTCCAGTAACTTAAAACATAGATTTACACCTATACTCATATTAGGCGCAAACACGACCGGAATTGATTCTGCCGCCTCAGCAACGGATTGCTGCTGGGATTCTGATAATCCCGTTGTGCCTATAACGATGGCTTTCTTGTTGGCAAGGCACAATGCTAAATGCGCCATGGTCGCCCGGGGAGAAGTAAAATCTATAAGCACATCGAAGTCATTTTCTGCCGGATTCAGGTTGACCGTTGTAACAACACCCAGAGCTGAACCTGTTGCCAGTAGCCCTATATCAACACCAAGCGTTGGGTCATCAGGTAATACCGTCGCCGCGGCTATCGATAGCCCTGACTCACTCTGAGTAATAGCTTCAACCAAGGTTCGCCCCATGCGACCTGCTGCTCCAGTAATTGCGACCTTAGACATATTTTTATCCATCTGATTTCAGTTGGGAGAAGTATACAGGCGGAATTCTTTAAGCTAAACCCACCATCGAAAACAGCTTAGAATGAGTAAACTACTTGAAGCAGATAGGCAAATTAGGCAAACTCTCTGGCCGAAGGGATCAAGCACAAATTCCAGTCAAAGGGTTGCCTGCTTTTTCAGACAATCCAGTTATCTTTTTTTATCCAATGTGAAGAACAATGAGCGATATACCGGTCATACACGGTAATACCAAGCAGGAACGTTACGAATCTCTGGTTGCGAGCCTTTATCAGGACGTATTCCGTTATGCGCTGTGGCTTTGCAAGAACAAGCCGCTAGCTGAAGATTTAGTACAGGAAACTTTTTTGCGAGCATGGCGATCTTTGGAAAGCCTGCAAAGCGACAAAGCGGCGAAAGCCTGGCTGTTTACCATTCTTAGACGAGAAAATGCCAGACTTTATGAGCGGTACCGCCCAGAGTTGGTCGATATTGACGGGCAATCAATCGCCGAAAAGGACGAGAACGAGCCAGATAGCAAAATGGATCGTGAATTGCTGCACAAAGCAATTAATCGACTAGACAGCGACTATCGGGAACCGCTGCTGCTACAGGTAATAGGCGGCTTCAGCGGCAAGGAAATTGCCGAGATTCTAAACCTGAACAACAACACTGTAATGACACGGTTATTTCGAGCTCGCAGTAAACTTAGAAAAGAGTTTGATCTGGATTCAAATGACATCGCTGACGATGGCGTATAAAGATTAAAAATTAACTCGCAACATAAACCAGTAAATGTGCAAGAGCTGACTTAAAATGGATGAATTAGAATTTCGCAAACGGGTTTATGCAAACCCTAATGACCTTGATCAGGAAACCCTGGACGCGGCACGAGATAATTCTGCCTTACAGGAAATTCTTGAGCAAACTCAAATGCTGGACGCGGCAGTTGACTCTATAACTAACACTGTCGACGTTCCCGCCGGACTCAAAGAAAAGTTAATGGCAATACCTGCCAGTGCTGACAGCAGTATTGTCGCCGAAAACAACGTTACCAGTATAAATTCAGGAAAGTTACGCTTCTTCCAATACTACGCCATGGCTGCTTGTTTACTGCTAGCAGTTGGGGTTACGTTTTCACTTACTGCCAAGAGAGATTCATTCTCAGGCGATGTCGCTTTTAGCGATGATATCTTTGCTCATTTATACGAAGATCACGGCGAAATGGATTACATTGTTGCTGGCATATTTGATGGCATTGTCACCATACCGGCTATCAACGAGACTATGTCCAACGCTGGTGCAAGGCTTGTTAGCAATACTTTTACTCAAGCCCTGGCAATCCGTTCAGCAAGACCCTGCATTATTCTACCCGCTTATGAAAGCGCCCACCTGATGCTGGAGGGCACTCAGGGAGCCATAAGTGTTTTCGTTATTAACAATAGTCCTGTAAGCAGTGAGTTCTCAATTAACGACGACCGTTTCAATGGGGTTGTGATTCCCATGGGCGACGGCAACATGATTCTAGTTGGTGAAAAGAACGAAAACCTCGATCAATATAAAGCCTTGTTCTCACAGAACGTTGAGTGGATTATCTAAAACTGTTCAGCTGACATCGCCATTAACGAGCTCGCGCCACTAGTAATCTCTTCTGCCAATGACTGCGAACGCGGCAATAATCGATTCATAAAAAAAGTGCCCGTTTTAATCAATCCGTCATAGTAGTCAGCGCTATCAGTTGTTGATTCACCCGCGGCATAGGCGGCGGCCAGAATACGCTGCCACATAAAACAATATAAGGTTAAACCCATTAGCTCCATATACGCATAGGAAGCTGCGCCTATCTCATCGGGATTGTCTGCGGCTCCGGCAATCACGTTGTCGGTAGCGCCTATCAACAGCTCACGACATTGAGTAAGTTTTTGCAGAAATGGCTGCATCGCTGAAATTTGTTGTTGGCTGGCTACGAATTCATCCATCTCCAGGAACAGAACTTTCAGCAAATCACCATTTACCCGCACCGTTTTACGGCCCATCAAATCCAGAGCCTGAACACCATTCGCACCTTCGTAAATCTGTGCAATTCGTGCGTCACGAACATTTTGCTCCAGCCCCCATTCAGCCACATAGCCATGGCCGCCAAGCACTTGTTGACCTAGAACACAGGCCTCAAACCCCCTGTCAGTGCAATAGGCCTTTTGCACGGGTATCAGTAAGGCTACAAGTTGTTCGGCCTGCTTGCGTTTCGCCTCGTTCGGGTGAAACCGCGATATATCTAATTGACTGGCCGCGTAAAGTGACAACGCACGGCCGGCCAGAATATTAGCTCGCATAGTTAGCAACATTCTTCTCACGTCCGGATGCACAATAATTGGGTCTGCAATCTGACCGCTTTGTCTCTCACTACTCGGGGCTCTACCTTGAACCCGTTCTTTCGCGTAACTCGATGCAATCTGATAAGAGCTGTCGGCAAGACCATTACCCTGCAGCCCCATGGACAAGCGCTCATAGTTCATCATGGTAAACATATGAGACAAGCCCTGGTTCAACTCACCAAGCAGAAACCCTTTAGCCCCATCAAAATTCATCACACAAGTCGCGGAGGCCTTGATGCCCATTTTGTGTTCAATGGAACCACACCTCACATTGTTTGCTTCGCCTGTAAGCTCGCCGGCTTCATCAACAAGGATTTTAGGGACAAGAAAAAGTGATATTCCTCTTGGGCCAGCTGGTGCATCAGGCAACTTGGCTAAAACCAGATGTATGATGTTTTCAGTTAAATCGTGATCACCGGCCGTTATGAATATCTTGGTACCGCTTATGGAGTAGGTATCATCTGCATTGGGTACCGCTCGAGTTTTAATCATACCCAGGTCCGTACCAGCATGGGGCTCTGTCAGGCACATGGTGCCAGACCACGTGCCTTTGTACATTTTAGGCAAATAAAGCGCTTTCAACTGCTCGCTTCCGTGGTGACTTAAAGTCAGCGCAGCGCCAGTATTAAGAATAGTGTAAAGAGCAAAAGATGAGTTTGCCGCAAAGCTCATCTCCTCGATTAATGCAGACAACATCTTTGGCATACCCTGACCGCCATAATTAACATCACCTGTCAGGCCTGCCCATCCACCTTCAGCATAGGCTGTATATGCCTCCTTAAATCCCTTTGGAGTGGTAACAACCCCATCGGTGTAATGGCAACCCTCCTGATCGCCACTTTGATTTATTGGTGAAAGCAGACCTTCGGCAATCTTGCCTGCTTCCTCAACAATCGCGGTAATCAGGTCATCGGTAACTTCCGCGGTATCAGGCATCTCTGCGAAAAGCTCTTCTGCCCGAAACACATTGCGTAGCAGAAATTGTATATCCGTCAACGGAGCACGGTATGTAGGCATTGTTGTTCCCCAGAACACTATCTAAAACGAAGCGTGATTATAGGTGATGCTGATTCGAACCGGAACTACCATAAGCAACGAGTTTCACGGCAACGCTGAATTACGCATCAACTTACCTGGCCATCTATACTTTTAGCCAAAGCTGGCAGCCCAAACACAACCGGTAATGGAAAAGTGGGAAAGCCTTCAGTGGATTTTTCCTATGCCTTTAGAAATAACGTTCCAAAGCCTGCGTTTACAGTTATCCAAACTGCTGCCCGCCGCTTGTGTAGTATGTGGCCAAAGCTGTTTCAATATTTACAGCCTCTGCAATGAATGTGAGTACGCGTTGCCATGGACGAAAACCAGTTGCAAACAATGTGGCTTAGAAAAAGACATTAACACTATGGTGAATATGAGCTGTGGTCACTGTTTGATAAACCCTCCGGTTTTTAATTATTGCAATGCTGTCTTCCGCTATGTTTCGCCGGTTAATAAATTGGTCGCTAATTTCAAATTCAACGCACATTTCGATGCGGGACATTGCCTGTCTTCACTAATGGCAAAAAAAATGCAGAACGCTTATGCAAACGAAGAAAAGCCTCAGCTAATAATTCCAGTGCCTCTACATCGCAATCGTATTCGTAAGCGAGGATTTAATCAGGCACTTGAAATAGGAAAGGTAGTGTCGCGGCGCTGCCAAATTGCTCTCGCACATTCAGTAGTTTGCCGAAGCAGGGATACTTCGCCTCAGACTGAGCTGAGGTCAGCCCAGGCTCGAAAACTCAATCTGTCCAATGCTTTTGTAGTTAGCGATAAAGCAGCTCTGCGCAATTCTTCATTTGTAGTATTGTTAGATGATGTTGTCACTACAATGGCGACAGCCAACGCTATAAGCAAAGTACTTAGACACCAGGGAATACGCCGCATTGACGTATGGTGTCTGGCGCGAGCAAGCCGCTAAACCTACTATTCCATAATTAAATGCTCATCTACGAATTTGTGATCTGGCACACATTCGAAGTGAGGGAATTGAGTATAATTAAAACCGTGTAAAACGAATCTTTCTCCATAACGAATTAGATTTCATGTTTACCGCCATTTTTGTTATTTAGAGCAGACTTAACCTCGATTTTTTCGAGGTTTTTTTTGCCCGTAAATATATAAATACACCTGCAGATATAAACCCGCAACAGACACGGCTATCTAAAGTGGTCGAGTATAATAAGAATAGGGAACGGAGAAAACGGAGAGTATCTAGAACTGATACTTAATAGAGCCATACGCTACTCGACCATTTTGATCCAGTATGCGGGTAGTAGAGTTAAGAATTTGAGAGGTTTTTTCGTTGAAAATGTTTCGTATTCCAAATGAAATAACGGCTCTGTCCTTGGAGCCTGTCTTTACGCTATAGCCATATTGCAGATCGAAGGTAGTAATGCTGTCTACCAGATCATTAATTTCGTCTATGTCTAATTCGCTAATATCCTTATAGGAATCGAAGTAGTTTGTAATCGCGCTCGCTGTATGATTTCCAAATTGCCAGGTAAGCATAAGGCTGCTTTGCAATTCTGGGCTTACCAGCCTTTCGTCAATAGACGCTATATCCGACCCTACAAAGTCTAATAAGCCGCCATTGTTTTCAAAATCTTGCACGTAAGTAGTTTTCGAACTGAGGGTAAATTGACCAAATTTGCTGGTGTTCCAAACATAGGAGGCACCTACATCAAACCCATTAGATTCAATATTGGACCCCAACAACGGGTTTTCGAGGTTAAATTCATTAATTTGTGAATCATCAAGATAGAGTTTGGGTAAGTTACTGTGCCAGTCACTACTATCAATATTTGCAGATGGGCCCTGATCTACCTGCATTCGCCAGACGTCAGCGCGAATATTTAACCCGGATAACGGCTCTAGCTGCAATCCTAAATTAAAATTCAAAGCGTCTTCGACAACAGCGCCCTGGAAATCCTTCTCTTCAACACTTCGGACAATGCTAAGTTGCGGCATATTTTCGGTGAACACCGAACCGGGGGATACGCGAAAGCTGGTTGTGTTGGAGTTATCGGCAATAGTCGAATCAATTTGCGCCACAGCAGACGGGCCCTGCAGGAAGAATCCTGCCAGTAACACGGGTGCTATTTGTGGGAGCTTTAATCGCATTATTAATTCACTTACTCAATCTTTTTAATTCATCAAACAACTCTGGAATGTTAGCACCAAGAATTCCAAATTAGTATTTATTTGTGGGCTGAATCACAGAGGAGAAACAGAGATTTCTCCCTGCTCTAGGCCATTGCCTGACAACAGTTAATTTAATTAATATTGAATTATATATAGCAATTACAATGAGTTAGATACAACTTGGCACTATACACGGTAACCACCCGATCAGGCTACATTGGGATTAGCGAGCTGATCTAGTAATTGTGTAACGGTGTGTGATTGCCCGGGCAGAACCAAATTGGGGGCAATTTCAGCCAAAGGCTGCAAAACAAATCTACGCTGGGTAGCTCGAGGGTGGGGCAATATCAAAAACTCGTCATTAACTATTTGATTTTCATAGCTAATAAGGTCCAGGTCCAAACAACGAGCCGAGTTTCTTATAGAGGCAGGCTGCCTTCCAAATTGTTTCTCTATATCGAGCAGCGCTAACAGCAAACTCTCCGCAGATAGACTGACTGACACCACCAGCAACACGGCTGCATTAACAAAGTCTGGCGTACCTAGAGGACATGCAACTGGCTCAGTCGAATACAGAGAGGACGCTAGCGGTGTGGCCTGAGCGAATGCAGCCAGACGCTCAATCGCCGCCAGAACTGTAGCCTTAGGTTCACCAAATTTTGAAGGAAGATTGGACCCCAGGCTTATATAGGCCGTTACTGTGTCCAGGCTTTCAGTCGTGATACTGGCTTGAGAACTCATGTACAGCCTCGACAAATACCGCCACGTTTTCAGGGCTTACTTCGGGCGTGATTCCATGACCAAGATTAAATACATGGCCATTACCCTTACCAAAGCTTTTCAAAATCGATTCGACTTCTTTTCGAATGGCTTTAGGCGACGCGTACAACATAGTGGGGTCCATGTTCCCCTGAAGAGCTACCCGCTCACCAATTCTATGTCGAGCAACACCAATGTCAGTAGTCCAGTCCAGACCCACTGCATGACACCCCGCGTCTGCAATTGACTCTAGCCACTGCCCGCCATTTTTGGTGAACACAATCACTGGCACCTGACGGCCTTCGTTTTCGGTATGCAGACTTGCAATAATTTTCTTCATATAGGCCAGAGAAAATTCCTGATATCCCTGTGCGGTTAAAATACCACCCCAGGTATCAAAGATTTGCACGGCCTGTGCCCCTGCCTTTATCTGGGCGTTCAGATAATCGATAACAGCTGACGCTAGCTTTTCCAGAAGCAGATGCATGGCTTCTGGGTTGTCGTACATAAATTGCTTGGCAATTCGGAAATCTTTACTACCCCCTCCCTCGATCATATAGGTCGCCAAAGTCCAGGGACTTCCTGAAAATCCAATGAGCGGAATCGATCCATTCAGCTCTTTTCTGATCAGGGAAACTGCATCTGTGACGTATGAAAGCTCACTCGCTATATTTATGTCCGGTAGCCGCTCAACATCCGCCGCCGATCTAATGACCTTCCTGAATTTAGGCCCTTCGCCTTCGGCGAAATAAAGCCCCTGACCCATGGCATCCGGAATGGTCAGAATGTCTGAAAAAAGAATTGCCGCATCGAAGGCGTAGCGCTGCAGAGGCTGTAGAGTAACCTCGCAGGCAAGCTCAGGCGTCTGACACAGCTTCATAAAGTCGCCTGCCTGCTTTCGAGTATTACGATATTCTGGCAGATAGCGGCCAGCCTGACGCATCATCCACACTGGAGTTACATCTACATCTTGTCTTAATAGAGCTTTCAGAAAACGATCATTTTTCAATGACACAGTAAGCGCCTCTGTCGTTAAAATTGTTTATTGATTTCTCTAAATCGAATTGTTCAAATTCAGAGGTCTTGAAAAGGAGGACAATTTTACACGAGCCAACTATATACACAAACTTGACTCTAAAGGATTGCGCTTAACTGGATTCGAGACTTGATGACTGCCCACTAAATAAATCAAGCTGAGTTGACTCAGTCGATTTGTACTAAGTTCACTGCGTTTAACTGGGTAATGCTTGACTGGATATTAGCCACACTTCGAACCCACGGCTGCATGTCTTGCAGGCGCGCTGGCAATTCACTAATCGCTTCGGATGCGGCGTCTCGGCTGTTGAAATAGCCCAGCACCACTACATACCACGGCTTTGACTGATAGCGAGTTTCGAAATAGCCATAGCCATTCCCGTTGTCTAATTTCGCAATAAAATTCTTAACATTTGATTCAGAGTGGGAACCAAGAATTTGCACGGTGAAATTCTGAGCAGGCTCCTGCAATAGCTTGTTCTCAAAGTCAGATAGTTTTCCACTAACAAGTCCACTAGCACTAATCTCGCTTTCAGGAACTACTGTTTCGTCTGTTTGGGATATTTGCGTCTCTTCCTGTGGCGCTGGTGTTTCGATTTCTGCCACGTCAATTTGTTGAATGTCGGAATTTTCCGTTTTCAATATTTCTTGCTCAGATTCAGCGATCAATTCCGCAGCCGGCTCTTCAACAGTGGGCGCTGCAACACCGTCAAGATTACTGACCAATTCAGGCGACACTGGCACTTCTATATCTTCAGAAATTTCGGTATTGATTACACTAACGTCTTCTGTATTGTCTGCCAGTTCCTGAGTTTGCGCTTGTTCTTCCTCTTCCTTTAAGGATTCTTCTGCCGGCTCTTCTATCGCTGCCACCAAATCAGTACTGATAGCAATTGTAGTGGTAGCCTCACTCAGCTCAAATTCAGTTTCAGTATCCCAAAACAAAAATGTAGCACCCATAACTAACACAATAACGGCAGCTGCCGCCCAGTACCTGGGATGCATGATTCGAGTCAAAGCATTCTTGTTTTCCGATTCATCTTCATTCACCAAATCAGGTCTGTCCACTTCGAAGTTTGGCAAGTCCATCTTTGAAGGCTCCGAACCCGGCACATCAGAACTGGCCGGCTCTACCTCAGACAATTCAGAATCATTGTGCATTTCGGAAACCGCTTCTGGGCTGGGGTTTGTTTCTAGCTGTTCCTCAAAATCAGATGCCGTGCTTTCAAGCGCTTCGGCAACAAGCTGATCAATACTTCCCGGCATTCCGTTTGATTCGTTGTGAATGCCACCGATTACTTCTCCGGCCAACGGCAGATCCTTGCTATACCCCGCCGATGCGAGCTTGAACCGAATATATTCCAGCGTCTCTTCCCTAGATAGGCCTTCTAACTCAAATAGCGCCAAGCGCTCGAGCGACGGATCAGACAGTGCGTCATTCAGCATATTGTCGAGCTGAGGCTCGCCAAATAGCAGGGCATGTATACTCGAATCAACACACTTATCCAGTAACAGTGTTATGACATCCAGCACTTCACTGCTCAATTCATGTGCGTCATCAACAATTAGAATTAACGAGCGCACTTCCATATCCAGCTGCACCGCATATTGGCACACCTGGTCTATCAGAGAATCGGTGTCTGCACCTGGCGTTAGATTTATTGGCAGGAGATCTACTATGGTTTCGAGAAACTGCGTTTCATTCATAAACAGGGTCGCAGAAACCTTAATGCATACTGCTTCGTCGGCAAAGCTGTCACTTAAGTTGTTTACCAAAGTGGTTTTACCTGAGCCAAGCGATCCTGTAACCGCAATCATGGCATTGCTATACAGAGACATTTCTATGATTTGATCCAGCATTTGCTTTCGATTTTCGCTGACAAAGAAAGTCTTGCCCTCTTGCTCGGACGCGAATGGATCAAATTGAAGATCATATTTATTAATGTATTTATTCACGACGGCTATTCACTTGGGTTGTTTACTTTTGCTAATAACTCTTGCTATTAACTTTAATTATTTACCCTGGCTGTTGATAATCGGTACAGCTGCTAAGCACTCAATCTGGCAACTGGTATCAACTATTCAGTGGCTCAAAGGCAAAGCTGGTCACCTGCCAGCAGCGTTTCCTCTAGCAAGTTTCTATCTATGCCACCTTCAACAACCGCGTCACCAATAGATCTAAGCAACACAAATCTGATGTCGCCTTTTTCGGCTTTTTTGTCTGATGACATCAAATCCAGATACTGCTGTACTGATATATCGGCAGGAGGTAGCGCAGGCATACCATAATTTTCTTCGATTACTCGGCGAATAGAACGCGCCTGAGCTTTATCTAGCCACCCAAGACGACTAGAGAGGTCTGCCGCCATAACCATGCCCATCGCTACCGTTTCGCCGTGTAACCAGGTGCCATAGCCGCTAGCAGTCTCTATGGCATGACCAAAAGTATGGCCTAGATTTAGCAGCGCCCTAATTCCTGATTCCTTTTCATCTTTTGCTACGATATCGGCCTTAGTCTCACAACAAGTCTTAACAACTCTCGACATCATGGATGGGTCGGCCTTACCTATCAATTCGCTGTTCTGCGTGAGCCAGCTAAAAAAAGAGGCGTCATAAACCAGACCGTACTTCAGAACTTCGGCAAGACCTGCTTTTATTTCTCTCTGCGGTAAGGAACGTAGCAAATCAATATCGGCGATAACGCAGCGAGGCTGATAGAACGCGCCTATCATGTTTTTCCCAAGCTCATGATTCACACCCGTTTTACCTCCAACGGATGAATCAACTTGCGCAAGCAAGGTGGTTGGTATCTGAATAAAATTAATTCCCCGCAAATAGGTAGCTGCAGCAAAGCCGGTAATATCACCCACTACTCCTCCACCAAGGGCGATTAAAATGGTATTGCGATCATATTTTCCTCGCAGCAGCACATCATAAATATGACTAATCGTGGCAAGGGTCTTATGCACCTCTCCGTCAGGAAGAATCACTTCCTCAACCTGCCGGGGCGTTAGAAGCTGTTTCAATTGCTCAAGATACAAAGGAGCTACGACGTCATTAGTAATAATCAGCACGCGCCCTTCGCCAAGATAGGGCTGTATAAGATCTGCATCATTCAACAGATCGTTGCCGATAAATATCGGATACGAGCGCTCTCCTAAATCTACATTTACCGTAAACATTTTTTTAATTCCACATCGTAATTCTTAATAATTGATCATATATTCAATAAAATGAATTTGACTACTCAAGCGAATTCAATCTTCGAGCTTGATATGACGTAACTGTCGGCAAATATCCTGGCTAACCGCTTTCGGATTACGACGATTAGTATCGATCGTTATATCAGCAACTTCCTGATACAAAGGCTCACGCAATTGCATCAGTTCCCGAATAGTTTTCTCGGGGTCAGGTGTCTGTAAAAGTGGCCGAGTCCGGTCTCTGCTAGTACGCTCAACTTGTTGGGCTATAGATGCCCTCAGATACACGACAAGCCCTCGGGTTTTTAACTTCTCTCTATTTTCCTCGGAGCCGACAGCGCCGCCCCCTGTCGCCAGAACTATATTTTGTCTAGCACTAAGCTGATCAATCATGCGAGTCTCTCGCACACGAAATCCGCTCTCACCTTCAACGTCAAATATCCAGGGAATATCCGCGCCAGTTGATGCTTCTATTTCTTTGTCGGAGTCAAAAAACTCGAGATCCAGTAATTCCGCAAGAACACTGCCAATTGTCGTTTTTCCAACTCCCATAGGCCCAACAAGAAATATGTTTCCAGATAATTTCATAACCCATTTACTCAGAATTGAATACAACAACTAACGAAATCTTGTCGCAAGGAGGAATGTCTCGACCAGAACCGGCGGGAATGGAATAAAAGCTCGACTGATAACTACTCACAACTTCAATCGAGCTTTGCAGTACTACCTTATATTAATTTCAGCAATAATTTTCGGCGTGATGAAAATTAGCAGCTCGGTTCTACGACTGGCATGTTCGGTACGTTTAAAGAGACGTCCAACATAAGGTAAGTCTCCAAGAAACGGCGTCTTGGTCTCGGTAGTTGTAGACTCTTCCCGGAATACGCCACCTAGCACAATTGTTTCACCATTATTAACCAGCGCGCTGGTAGTAATCCGGTTGGTGTTAATAGCAGGAATCGCTCCAGAACCAGCAGCGACTGAATCCTGCCTAATATCCAGCTCCATGTTTATTCTGCCATCAGGTGTGATTTGTGGCGTAACCGTTAATGAAAGTACTGCATCTTCAAATTCAGTTGTTGAACCACCTGCGGTTCCACCAGCCTGTGTTTGATAAGGTATTCGCACACCAGATTCAATAACAGCCTGCACTTTATCCTGTGTTGTCACTTTTGGCCTAGCAATAACTTCGCCATTGCCGCTGCTTTCCAGCGCTGAGAGCTCCAGCTCGATAAGTCCACTAGCGCCAGTAAAGCCGATAGAAAAAGATGACGCACCAGGAGCTGAAATACCAAGGTCTACCGCGAGCGCATCAGGAAATGTAGTTGTACCTATAGGAATCGGAACACCTGAGATTGCCTGATTAACCAGTGATTGAATCAAACTAGGATCCGTTCCATCTTGTAAAGCCTGAACCCGAGCCGCGTCTCCGGCGATCAGCGCATTTCGAACAGCCACTGCCTGAGCAACCTGGCTGTTCGACTGTTCCAATGTCGCTTCCTGCGACCCACCGTAACGGAAGTTATCTCCAGTTTGTGCACTTCCGGCTCCACCCCAGCGAATACCCAAATCGCGCCCATAGTTAGTGGACACGTTTACAATTCTGGCCTCGATAAGAACCTGTCGTACAGGAACATCAAGCCGAGTTAACATAGCTCGGACTTCTTCCAGCTTTTCTTCTATGTCACGCACAATAATAATATTAGTTCTGGAGTCCACAGTAGCCGTTCCACGAGAAGAAAGTATGCCTCCACTTGGCGCCGCAGAAACTACACCTCCAGCACCACCGGCCGCGCCTAAATCAGGGCCACCGCCACCACCAGAACCAGAACCTGTAAGCAAAGCCATTATGTCGTCAGCATCCGCATAGTTCACCTGTACGAATTCTGTATACAATGGCGCCAGGGCCTGAGCTTGTTGAATAGCGTCAAGCTCCAGCTGCTCCTGTGCGGCAATCTCGTTAGCAGGGGCCACATACAACACATTACCTTCAAGTCGACTGCCAAGGTTATCTGTACGCAACACTAATTCCAGCGCTTGATCCCAGGGCACGTTATCCAAAACTATAGTTACGTTTCCTGATACGGCGTCACCTACTACCAGGCTGAAATCGTATATTTCGGCCAATATCTGCAACACTGATCGAATTGGAATATCCTGAAAAGACATGCTGCTGATTTCACCAGTATATGCAGCGGTTGCTGCGGTGCTGGTAATATCAGCCACCGGAGGGCTTACACTAATTGTGTACTGATTTCCGCTCTGGAAGGCGACATATTCATATGCGCCATTTATGTCAACCACAATTGTAGCTCTTCCCGCCTGACCCAAAACATCAACGGTAGAAACAACAGTTGCAAAATCACTTACATCAAGTCGTCGATTAAGATCGTTTGGAACTGTTGTATTTGAAAATTCTACGTAGACTCTTTCTCCAACCTGTTCGACACTACCAATAACGCGGTCACTCGACAATTCGATAACCACCTGCCCTTCGCCATTTGTACCCCGCCTAAATGACACATCATTAATCGAATTGCTATTACCGCCAGCGATACCCGAAAAGGCCTGCCCCGCCGAAGCTACGCCTCCTGCCTGGGCATCGTTGCCTACCTGAATCGTTAGTACATTGCCGACCAGTTGAGTTTCATAGTTAACCAATTGATCCAGATTAATTACCAGCCGGGTGCGATTACCGTCATCAAGTACCATTACGCTTTGTGCATTATTAGAATCAATGTTAAATCGCTGCTGCAATAACCCACTTGCCACCCCAGGCAGATCAAGGGAAATACGGGCAGGGTTATCTATAACAAACCCAGTTGCATCTGGCGGAACCGAATCGAAACTTAGCTGAATTTCAATACTGTCACCTGGAAGGTTAGCAAACCCAATACCCTCAAGAGTTACAGTTTGTTGAGCGGACACGGCGCTAGAGAACGCCATCGCCAGAAATGCAAAGCCAAGGCTCTGGATAAATTTAATCCTACTCGCTACTAACGCATTCATTGCGAGTAATGGATGTTTTTGTTTTCTATTGTTGTTGCACATACAGTTAACCTCAACTCACGAATTTATTGTAACGTGAGGGTTTGTGGTCTTTCTACCCAGCCGCCATTACCACTGGGCACTATTTCAATCATATTAAGTTGAGTTTCAGAAATGCTTTTGACCTGACCGTAATTTCGGCCCATATGGTCACCAGCACCAACTCGATGCACTTCGCCGAAACCATCTTCAACCAACGCTTCGAAAACACCATCTCTTTGCAGCATACCTACCATACTTAGCTCGCTCAAAGACTGGTTTTCAAGTAGTTCAGGTATTCGATCAAAATCAGGCTCAACATCCTGAGCTAGAACTATCCCGCTTACACTGTCTATTATGAGCGGTACTTGAAAGGGGCTACGCATTGAAGCCGCCCCATATATAAACCCCTCATAAGGAACAAATTCTGGAACCGGTTCAACTTCAGCACCGGGCCTTGAATTGACCTCATTAACAAAAGCCTGTAAATCAGAAAAAGTATTCGAGCGATTGCAAGCGGTCAATAGCAAACTACAGGCCAGCACCGTGAATAATTTCATTTGTTGTTGACTGCCATTCATTTATTCAACAACCTCATCCACATCTTTATAGCGATAGGTTCGAGCGACAATGCTCATGTCGAGAAACGAATCCTGTCGCGCACGAATATAAAAATCATGCAGGGTTACAATTCTGTCGAGACTAGCCACGCCGCTAACAAAAGTTCCAAAATCATGGAAGTCACCTACAACTTCAAGGTTTATTGGAATTTCAATATAGAATTCCTGAATTTGCTCATCGGGTAAAACCAGATTAGCAAACTCTAATCCACTGCCTAAGCCTGTGTTGGTCACATCCTCTACCAGCCCTGGCACCTCGGTTACTGAAGGTAGCCGTCGAAGCAATTCAGCAAATGATTCCTCCATTTGTATCGTTTGAGCTCGGTACTCCTCGAGATTTGCCGCGAGAAATGCCTTCTGCTCAAATTCAATACGCAAAGTGCCTTCTTCTCTCGAAACTTCCTGCAACTCGGCTTGCAGATTTTGTACGTGAAAAAAGTATCCACCAGCCATACATGCCGCAAATATGAGTAAAATAATTAAAGTTTTAACCGGCGTAGGCCAGATGCCAATAGTGTCGACATCCTGCAAATCATTCCAGTCAAAGCCCTGAAGTTCGCTTATTATATTGCTAAATAGTGACATCTGACCCTATACCTCTTCCTGCTGATCTTGCAATTGCAATGACAAGCTTAAGGTAAATGTAAAAGCCTCCAAAATAGAGTCTTCACCGGATGGCACTGCAGATATTTCATCCAGGTCGGATTCCTGAAACCAGTCAGACTCATCCAATCTGCGGAGCAGCTCAGTTATGCGCTCATATGATTCAGCAACGCCCTCTATAGAAACAGTATTGTCAACACGGTTTAAGCTACTATAGAAAACACCATCGGGAAGTGTTTTTACCAGCTCATCAAATATCCTAACGATTACAGGCCTTGTGCCCTGTAAATCCGAAATTACATTCATGCGCGCCCGAATATCTTCTTTCTGTTGGCGCAATTCAGTAATTTCCACAACTCGCTCATCAAGCACCGCTATTTCCGTTCGTACAAAATCATTGCGCGCCATCTGAGTATTAATCTCTCCAGTAAAAAAGGTATGCACCAGAAACAAAATACCGCCAGAGATAATCACCACACCTACTAGAATGGTTAGAAACTCGCGTTTGCGTTCTTCTCGCAGGCGTTCTCGCCATGGCAGTAAATTAATATGCGCCATTAGTACTCGCCCCGCATAGCCAGACCGCAGGCAATCAATAGTGCGGGCGCATCATTTTCCAACATTGTCTTATTTATTTTGGAGCTTATGGTCAAATCCGCAAATGGGTTGGCTACTCGCACAGGCGTGGAAAGACTCTCCTGAATCAAATCACAAAGCCCGTCAATCGCAGCGACACCGCCCGCTAGAAGAATATGGTCAACTTCATTGTAGTGACTAGAAGAAAAGAAAAACTGCAGTGTCTGACTTATCTGTTGCGTTACTGCATCTTTAAACGGCGCCAATATTTCAAGCTCATACTCTTCGGGCAAACCGCCTCGCTTCATTGCAGTTTCAGCTTCTATCGCACTGATACCAAATCGACGCTGCACTTCTTCAGAGAGCTGGTTGCCGCCAAACATTTGCTCTCTGGTATAAATTGTCTTACCACCTAGAATGACATTCAGGGTAGTCATGGTAGATCCAATATCGATGATTGCCACGGTCTGCTCATCATCCGAACCAATCTGCTCTACTAATAATGTAAAAGCGCGCTCGATAGCGTAAGCCTCAATATCGACAACTTTAGCTGTTAGACCACCAAGCTCCAGAGCGGTAACCCTGGCATCAACATTTTCGCGGCGACAGGCAGCAAGCAGCACTTCCACCATATCCGGGCTTCGCTCAGATAGTTCCTGGCGCTCGAAATCGATTGAGACTTCATCCAGTGGATAAGGAATATACTGGTCTGCCTCAACAACGATTTGGTTTTCCATTTCAGTATCGGTAAGAGCGGCGTTCATTTCGATAGTTTTAGTAATTACCGCAGAGCCGGCCACAGCAACAGCTGCATCTTTCACTGGCGGCTTAAGAATGCTAATCGCCTGTGCAATACACTCACCCACAGCGTCAATATCACTGATATTTTTCTCAACAACAGAGTTAGGTGGCAGCGGTCGTACTATGTAGTTTTCTACTTTGTACTTATTCCCATTGGGGCTCAGCTGCAATATCTTGATTGAGGTTGTGCTTATATCAACCCCAAGCAATGTAGTGGCCTTCTTGCC
This sequence comes from SAR86 cluster bacterium, assembly GCA_002402175.1. GTDB lineage: Bacteria > Pseudomonadota > Gammaproteobacteria > Pseudomonadales > Pseudohongiellaceae > UBA9145. Next base: position 63,440 of record NVVJ01000014.1, on the reverse strand, counting down.
AAATGCGACCATGTTTTTTAGTTTTTCAAGCACTTTGTAACCTTTAAATTTTTCTTCATCATACCGTTATAGCAACGGTCACAAGCGAGTTCCGGATATTTACCCTACAAGCTACCGAATCCGACCTTTATGACCGAGAAAAAACAATTGCTAACAATAACAAAAGCTTAGCAAATTCGCGTATAAATTTCATTCTTCCAGATTTCAGTATCGGCCGAGAATAAAATTTTTATAGTTTTCAATTAATTATCAGACTTTCGGAACAAACAACTTTACCAGTAAATAGTGAAGCATGCCCGCCAGCAATTCTTTGAATCAGGTCACGTTTAGACCGTAGACAATCTTATCGGAGCCCCTAAACCCCTGCCTTTTCACGATTCTTACCGCTAATTCGAAAAGTGCCTCAAATCCGTACTTATAATACCCCCTCATTTGTCTGAAAAAGCACTAGCCCCACAACCTAGTTTCGTTCAAAAAATAGCAATACAGCTAATTCTCGATGAAAATGACCTGAAGACCGGTAAAAACCCTGAATTACAAGGCATTGTTAAAACTCAGGTGTATACTCTCGTGTTCAGCTCGGTCAGCTATTCTTTGCACGTCGCGGTACTGACAAAGCACTGGCCGCTTCGAAAACTGTAAACCAATACCGAGATTTATCGAGTGTCAGCAAAGTTTCAAAACTATCTCAAATGGGCTGCCATGCTGGTGGCTGCTGGGTTTGCGGGCACGGTCATGGTGGCTTCAGCTGCCTATCTTTATATTGCTCCACTGCTCCCAGCCGCCGAAACCTACAGAAACGTGCAGCTAGAAACCCCGCTTCGCGTTTACACTTCTGACGGGCGCCTGATAGATGAAATAGGCAACCGGCGGAACCCGGTTAGCTTTGCGGAAATACCCAAAGTACTCACCGACGCACTAATCGCCACGGAAGATATACGTTTCTACTCACATTCAGGGGTGGATCTTTACAGTTTAGTGCGAGGAGTTTATGGGTTCATTCGCGGCGTCAATCTAGGTGGTGGAAGCACCATAACTATGCAGCTAGCAAAAAATCTGTCTTTTGACAGTGACAATGTCTATTTGCGTAAACTCAAAGAAATCCCCTTTGCCCTGCAAATACAACAAGAACTCACTAAAGAAGAGGTCCTGACCCTTCACCTCAACACCATTTACTTCGGCGCGGGAGCCGACGGCATTGGCGCCGCCGCCTTTGTGTATTATGGCAAGCCTGTCAATGAACTCACTCTGGCAGAATCCGCAATGATGATCTCATTGCTGCCCTGCCCCTCTCGCTGTGACCCTATCAATAGCCCTGTCAGATCTATCGAGCGACGAAGAGTTCGCCTACAGAATATGCTTAAAGAAGACATGATCACCGAGGCAGAGTTTTCTGAAGCAGATAATGCCCCGATTTCCGCTCGCCGACACAGTCGCAATATTGAAATATCGGCACCCTATGTTGCAGAAATGGTCAGGCAGCAACTTTATAGTGAGCACGGAGAGGCCACTTACACCCAGGGCTTTGAAATAATTACTACACTTAATAGCGACAATCAGCTGGCGGCAAATAAGGCGCTTATTGAAGGCCTGGAAAATTACTATGACAAGTCTCATGGATATCGAGGTCCCACAGCCAATTATCCTGTAGACATCTCAAACGGAGAGTTTGAGGACCCTACAGACAGATGGCTGCAAGAATTGCGCAGTGTACCCGTCGTTGGAAACCAACAACCGGCAATCGTAACCGAAGTAGCTGATCGCAGCTTTCAGGCACTGCTAAAGTCCGGGGAGCTGATCAACGTGCCCTGGGAAGGAATAAGTTGGGCCAGAACCTTCAATAGCCGTAATGATGCCTGGCCACCGCCGCAAGCAGCTGCCGACGCCGTGCAGGCCGGAGACTTAATACGGGTCAAGACAACAGACAACGGCTGGGAGCTTGGTCAGGTTCCCGAAATACAGGGAGCGCTAGTTTCCATATCGCCTTCCACTGGCGAAATACTCGCCCTAGTAGGTGGCTATGACTTTAGACGCAGTCAGGTTAATAGGGTTTTAACCCCGCGGCCTCCTGGTTCAAATTTCAAACCTTTCCTGTACGGCGCTGCACTGGAAGACGGCTACTCGCCTGCCACCACAATTAATGACGCACCGATTACTCGTGGTAATTATCGCCCCAATAATTACGAAAATAATTTTCTCGGCCCAATCACCCTACGCTTTGCCTTAAAGGAATCCCGTAATGTGCCAGCCGTTCGCCTTTACGATCAATTAGGCGATAACAAAGTCCTGTCTTTCGCGGCGAAGTTTGGATTTCAAACTGATAAATTTCCACGTAATGATTTGACTGTCGCGCTGGGCAGCCAAGACGTAAAGCCTCTTGAACTCGTGACTGGATATGCGGCCATAGCCAACGGCGGTTATAAAATTGAGCCATGGTTCATCAAAAAAATCTCCAGCCTCGCTGATGGTCTCATCTACCAAGCCGACCCTTTTGTTGTTTGCGAAGACTGTAACGACAACGATGATGAGTCCTCGGAAAATGTCCTCCGGGCACCTCGAATTATCGATGCCCGGGTTGCCTTCATTCTTAATTCGATGCTGCGATCTGTGATCCTCGAAGGCAGTGGAAATCGTGTGCAACGCGAATTGGGACGCGGTGATTTAATGGGCAAAACAGGTACAACCAACGGCCCGAGAGAGTTGTGGTTTTCGGGCTTCAACCGCGACATTGCAACCACCGTTTTTGTAGGATTTGATCAGCCTGAACCATTGGGCGAAAGAGAACAGGGTGCCACCGTAGCGGTGCCAATATGGATTGATTACATGCGGGAGGCGCTACGGGATATGCCCGAAAATACTATGAAGCGCCCAGATGGAATCGAGGATCGACTCATCAATAAAACCACTGGCGCACTAGCCACGCCGGGGGAACCTGATACGATATTTGAATATTTCAGAACGGAAAACGCGCCAACTGTCATTGGCGCGCAATTACCGGGTATTAACCTGAATGAAGATGAAAGCGAAGAGCTCTCAACTGAAGCGATATTCTAGAAAGGCTATTTTGGAGCCTAAACTCGTCTACTACCAAAACGCTTCTTAAATCGGTCTACACGGCCACCAGTATCCAGGATCTTTTGCTTTCCTGTATAGAATGGGTGACATTCGGAACACACTTCAATGAGTATGTCTTTATCCAGAGTAGACTTGGTTTCAATTACGTTGCCGCAACTGCAAGTCGCTTTAATAGCTATATACTTTGGGTGAATATTAGGCCTCATGACGCTTCCTTTTAGTTAATGTCGCCACATCAGAACTTAAATGTTCGATGCACCACATCTGCTTTTTCCGTAGCCAGTTACGGTAATCATTGGTCTGTAACCACAACAGGTACAGGGGGCGAGCATTCTAACAGAGAAAGCAGAAGACGCAAGCTATAAGCGCCTAGGTTCGCAGCTGCCTGTGGTTTTTAACAACCTCCTCCATGATCTTACTAAACAGTCCCGTTACCAGCTCCGGGTTTAAATTGTATTCTTTACACAACAGGCTCAAGTCGGCCAATTTTTGAGACTCTCTGGTAGCATCCACTGCATTAAGGGCATTGCTAGCCTTTAACAGCCCTACCTGATGTGTTAACTCGAATCTGTCCCTCAACAGGGCAACCAGATCCTTGTCGATAAGATCAATTTTTTCTCTGGCTTCCAGCAACTCTGATGGAATCGGCTCCAACGCCATGTGATTGTACCTTCTTTACGTTCTTTGAAATTTATAAGCGCTCGACTTTGGCAGCAAGAAAATGATTGTCAGCCGAGCCTCTACCTGACTAGATACCTAGTAGACAGAGTTGCTTTTGCGCCGCTGAAGTATAAACGACATGGCAGGACGATAAAAGAGACGCTTATTGAGCAATGTTTTATGTGACTGGTTGTTTGCCATCTACTTTGAATTTATCATGATGAATTATTCTAGCCACTGTGTTCAACAAGCAGCAAGCATTAATGCCCAACAATCAAAATTCAAAATACCACGGCCTTGTTTTTCGCGTTGCTGTGCCTTCACCCTTACGCAGGGTATTCGACTACTTGCCTCCAGTAATTGATGGCGACCAACATAGCTCATCCCTTCCGAGTTCCGATACCGAATTTTCGTCAAGCAAAGTACAACCTGGCGTTAGAGTTCGCGTTTCTTTTGGCAATCGAAAACTAATTGGCATTGTCGTTGCCATAGGTGCTGACTCAAGTTTAGATAAGAAAAAACTTAAGCCCGTAATCGAAATTCTAGATCAAAAGCCTTTGTTTACTCCCGGGGTTTTTAAAATTTTGCTTTGGGCAGCAAACTACTACCAACACTCACTCGGTGAAGTGTTCGCAACTGCCCTGCCTCGCAAACTTCGAGTAGGACATACGCAAAAGCAAGGCCAGCAAGTTTGGACAGTTCAAGGCTCACCAACAGAAAAGGAAATCAGCTCTCTTTCCCGAGCTATCAAACAGAAGGCCTTATTCGAATTAATAGAAACGAAGGGGAAGCTTTCTAGAGCCCAATGCCAGGATGCCGGCTTTAGCCCTGTGCTCCTTACTCGGCTAACCGAAAAAAAACTTATAAGGTCACAGCTAATCCCAGCCGAAGCGGCCAAACCATTTGAGCTACTAAACGATAGAGATTCAGAACTAACACTTAATGACAATCAACTTGCGGCTGTCACCTCCATTACAGAAAAGCTTGATACATTTTCCTGCTTTTTATTAGACGGAGTTACCGGCTCCGGCAAAACAGAAGTATATATGCAAGTAATGCGCAAGCAATTAGCTCTAGGAAAGCAATGCCTAGTGCTTGTACCAGAAATCGGGCTAACACCTCAAACTATTGCACGCTTTGAAGAACGATTCGATTGTCCGGTCGTTTCCCTCCATTCAGGGCTTAATGAATCTGAACGCCTTAATGCATGGAACTGTTCACGTGACGGCAGTGCGGGAATAATTATAGGTACTCGATCGGCAGTATTTACACCGATGGCCGCGCCGGGACTTATTATCATAGATGAAGAGCATGATTCATCATTCAAACAACAAGATAGTTTTCGCTATTCTGCTCGAGATATTGCTGTGGTCAGAGCGCGCGAAGAAAATATTTGTGTAGTGCTAGGGTCTGCAACGCCCAGTCTGGAAAGCCTGCACAATGCCAATAGCAATAAATTCATCCACCTGAAATTACCTCAACGGACAGGCAAGGTGACCACCAGCAATTCAATGGAAGTTATTGATGTTGCAAATGAAACATTGCGTGAAGGATTTTCTGAGCAACTGCTATATAAAATTCAACGTCACATAGAGAATAAAAACCAGGTATTGGTTTTTATCAATCGGCGAGGCTTTGCCCCAATTCTAAATTGCCAAAGCTGCGGATGGATTGCCGAATGTGAAAACTGTATTGCCCAATTTACCGTACACGCGAACCCATCTAGTTTACGTTGTCATCATTGCGGAGCTTTCAAACAACTTCCAAGGTATTGCCAGAACTGCAAATCTAAAGATTTAAATACTATTGGCGTTGGCACTCAACGAGTCGAAGCTTTTTTAAATAAGCAATTTCCCGACACAACTATATTGCGTATTGACCGCGATTCAACCCGGCGAAAGTCCAGCCTTGCCAAAATGCTGGAAAGAATAAATCAGGGTGACCCCTGCATTCTTCTCGGCACGCAAATGCTGGCCAAAGGGCATCATTTTCCAAATATTACCTTGGTAGCAATTCTAGACGCGGACGCCGGTTTGTTCAGTGCTGACTTCCGTGGGCAGGAGCATATGGCACAAACAATTGTGCAGGTAGCAGGCAGAGCCGGCAGAGCAGAGCGAGCCGGTGAAGTTCTGATTCAATCTCGCCACAGCGCCCATACAACACTTCAGAGTTTGATCACAGGCACTTACGCGGAATTCGCGGAAACACAGCTTAAGGAAAGACAAAATGCTGCCATGCCTCCATTTCATCATTTATGTTTGCTTCGCGCTGAATCGCCGAATCTGGAAATACCTCTGCATTTTCTCGACAAAGTCGCGACCATTGTTGATAAGCTGTGTCATCAGGCTAAGTTGCCAGTTGAAAGGCTGGGGCCCATTCCGGCGCCAATGGAAAAGCGTGCTGGTAGATTCAGAATTCACCTCATATTGAAAAGCCGTAGTCGAGGCGCACTACAAACCTTATTGACACAATTATGTGAGCAATTAGACAACCTTAAATTCCCCGCAAAACTGCGGCTGAGCATTGATGTAGATCCGCAAGACATGACATAGGCACTACAGCTTAAGCTTAAACAACCGATAATTGTGGAGGCAGTACTTTTTGTCGCCATTATTCATATATAAAACAACAAGTTATACCCAAGGCATATAGATGACTCAGGATTTCGCCAAGATTAAACCAGAACCTATACTGGAGAGAAAAACGGTAGAAACCCCTCCTGCTTGGTCATTAATGATTACCGGTATGGTCGTAGGCGTGGCGATTGGCGTGTTTGCCTGTGTTCTATTTTACCTTTCCGGAAATGTACCACCTCTCACGGCTAGTACAGCAACCCCAGACAGAAGCACTGTCGCCGACAGCATAACGACTCAGGCCATAGAGGCTCCGCCAGAACAAGAGCCTGAGCTTGAGCTTGAATTTTATACGGCGCTGTCCGACTACGAAGTTCCAACCAACGCTGTTCCCTTGCCGTTCACGCAGCAGCAAATTCAGGCACAAGCCGGCACCGAAGGCACTGGCGCAACAGCTGCTCCTGAAGTGCAGGACGAAGTCCTCAAAACGAAGTTCATGCTGCAAACCGGAGCTTTTCAGCAGCTGGACCTGGCGACTACAGAAATGCGCCGACAACAAATACTCGGTTTAGATGTCATCATCAAACAGCAGGAACTCGTGGGCCGCACACTGTATCTTGTGCAATCCGGGCCTTACACCAGCAGCAGACTACTCAGTGAAGCGGAACAGCTTCTTAGGTCAAATAATATCCCCAGTTTGCGCATGAGCCTGCTTTAAACCAGCAACTATCAACCTCTGTGCAGGCTTGAATTTTCAGGCTTATCCCCCATATCTTGATATCGATCTTTACAGAGGCCGTAAGGGTGTTTTTTACCTCTGTGATACCTTTATGCTAAATCATTAATCGGATCAATTTTATGGATCAATATAGAGGCACGACGATCGTTTCGGTACGCCGTGGAAATACAGTCGTTATTGGTGGAGACGGTCAGGTTTCTCAAGGCAATACTGTAATGAAAGGCAATGCCCGAAAAGTTCGGCGGCTATATAAAGACCAGGTAATTGCTGGTTTTGCCGGAGGCACCGCCGATGCATTTGCCTTGTTCGAGCGCTTTGAAGAGCAACTCGAAAAACATCATGGAAAACTAGTGCGCGCCGCTGTCGAGCTGGCAAAGCTGTGGAGAACAGAACGCTCATTGCGCCGGTTGGAAGCACTGCTTGCAGTCGCGGATAAAGAAGCATCTCTCATTATCACCGGCAATGGCGATGTTATTGAGCCAGAAAACTCAATCATGGCAATTGGATCTGGCGGGCCTTTTGCCCAATCAGCCGCACAGGCCTTGTTACAGAACACCGAACTCAGCGCACGCGAGATTGTCGAAAAAAGCCTCACTATCGCTGCCGACATCTGCGTTTATACCAACCACCATCACACTGTTGAAGAGCTGGATTTCGCTTAAGTTCTATTCTTAGCAGTTTGCGAAAATCGAATACAGGTACCCAAGCATGGCCACAATGACACCCCGTGAAATTACTTCAGAACTAGACAAGCATATAGTCGGCCAAAACGCCGCTAAACGTGCCGTCGCCATTGCCCTGCGCAATCGCTGGCGAAGAATGAAACTCGACGAAAGTCTGCGCGATGAAATTACACCAAAAAATATTCTAATGATCGGTCCCACCGGCGTAGGTAAAACCGAGATCGCTCGTCGGCTAGCTAAACTAGCGCAGGCACCTTTTATAAAAGTTGAAGCAACTAAGTTTACCGAAGTAGGTTATGTCGGGCGTGATGTTGAGTCTATTATTCGCGACCTTGTCGATATGGCAATAAAGATGATTCGCGAGAACGAAATAGACAAAGTGCAGCAAGCTGCCGAAGACCGCGCTGAAGAAAGAATTCTTGATGTACTGTTGCCACCGGCGCGTACTGAAGCCAGCACAGAAACGGACGCATCGGATAATGCAACGAACAGCTCTAACGCAACTCGACAAATCTTTCGCAAGAAATTACGCCAGGGCGAATTAGATGAAAAAGAAATTGAAATAAAAGTTGCTGAGTCCGCAACGGGAGTCGAGATCATGGCACCTCCGGGGCTGGAAGATATGACCAGCCAGTTAAAGAGCATGTTCTCCAACATGAATAGCGGCAAGAAACATAACCGACGGATGCCGGTTAAAGCCGCGCTTAAGGCCCTCAAAAGTGAAGAGGCAGCAAAGCTGATTAACGAAGAAGAAATCAAAAGCCGCGCCATAGAAGCAACAGAGCAAACCGGAATAGTCTTTATCGATGAAATTGACAAAGTAACCAATCGACATGATCAAGGCAACGCAGGAGTTTCCAGAGAGGGGGTTCAGCGTGATCTATTGCCCTTAATAGAAGGCTCCACCGTAACCACAAAATACGGAAGCATCAAAACCGACCATATTTTGTTTATTGCCTCGGGCGCTTTTCATTTAAGCAAGCCTTCTGATCTAATTCCAGAGCTGCAAGGGCGTCTTCCTATTCGCGTCGAACTTGAAGCACTAAGCGCCGAAGATTTCGAACGAATTCTTCAAGAACCGGATGCATCCCTTACTGAACAGTATCAGGCTTTATTAGCGACTGAAGGATTAAAGATTAATTTTTCAGCCGACGGAATTAAGAAAATTGCCGAAATAGCATGGCAGGTAAATGAGCGCACAGAGAACATAGGTGCAAGGCGTTTGCACACCGTAATGGAGCGCCTACTCGAAGAAGTGTCGTTCAGTGCGGCAGACATGGCCATAGAGCAAAGCGAAGGACAGGAGCTAGTCATTGACCAGGCTTATGTTGAAAAACAACTTGGTGAACTCGCCAAAGATGAAGACCTTAGTCGTTATATTCTGTAGAAAACTATTCATTCAGCAGCAGTTGCAATAAGAAAAGCTTATGGAAAGTAAAGCGCCCACTGAAATCAAACTACATCAGAAATCCGCCACGTTGGAGCTATTTTACGCCGATGGCTCTAGTTATTCCCTGAGCGCCGAGTTTCTGCGAATACATTCGCCTTCGGCGGAGGTGCGTGGTCATGGAAAAGGCCAGGAAGTTCTGCAAACCGGGAAACGCCAGGTGAGATTACTTAGCATTGATACTGTTGGAAATTATGCCATCAAGCTTGGGTTTGATGACGGTCATGGCTCTGGAATATACAGCTGGCTTTACCTGCACGACCTGTGTAGTCAGCGTGAATCGCTTTGGCAGAACTACCTCTCCAAGATGAAAACAGCGAATGCCAGCCGCGAGCCATTGCCAGCGGGCACGCAAGTGATTAATATTATGCCTTCACCTTCTTCAGCAAAATAGACAATCCAGCTATCTCTCGCCAGTACATTGAGACAAACCCATGACTAATTCCTCCGACACTGAAAAGACCACACACTTCGGCTATGAAGAAGTTCCTGTTGCGGAAAAGGAACATCGTGTTGGTCAAGTTTTCAGGTCCGTGGCCGCACGCTACGACATAATGAACGATATCATGTCTTTAGGCACTCATCGGCTGATCAAGCGCTTTACCATCGAGTTAAGCGCGTTGAGAAAAGGCCACAAAGTATTAGACCTTGCCGGAGGGACTGGAGATTTTAGTATTCGTTTTTCTCCCATAGTGGGAGAAAAGGGCCAGGTGGTTCTGGCTGATATTAATAAATCCATGCTGCATGTTGGCAGGGATCGAATTATCGACAAAGGCCTGAGCGGAAATGTCAGCTTTGCTCAGGTTAATGCTGAATACCTGCCCTTTGCCGACGATACATTTGACTGTATTTGTATTGCCTATGGACTGCGCAATGTTACCAACAAGGATGCTGCTCTAGCCTCGATGCAAAGAGTTCTAAAGCCTGGTGGCCGCGTGATGGTTCTTGAATTTTCCAAACCCACTAACGATTTAATGGGTAAGGCATACGACGCTTATTCAAACTTGTGGCCTGTTGCTGGAAAATTAATTACTGGTGATTCTGAAAGCTACCGCTATTTGGTAGAGTCCATACGCATGCATCCTGATCAGGAAACTTTACTGCAGATGATGGAGTCAGCCGGATTGATAGACTGTAAATATCACAATGTGATGAGTGGTATTTGTGCCATCCATATTGGATTTAAGCCAAGCTAATCTTTAGTAGTTTACGAAATACTATTGCACATCGAAAGGCCAGACATTGAATCAATTTTTTGGAACAATTGCCCTGCTTCCTGTAGAGAAAATCCTCAATGCCTTGGTTGCTCGCGACTCTCATATCGTTAAACAACTTCGATCATTTGATGATAAAGCCATTACCATTGTAAGCCATGCCCCCCACTTTTCTCTTAGCGTTTTTTTCGACGAAGGTCGTATAAAACTTAGCGCCATAGACAACGCAAGTTTAAATATTGAACCCGATGCAATAATTTCCGGCAAGGCTGAAGACTTACTGAAATTATTATTTCAGCACGCTGAAAACCGAGCACTTGCCAACCCTGCTATTAGCATTAGTGGAGATGCCATACTGGTTCAGGATCTATACAAAATGCTTGCCTCACTCGACCTCGAATGGGAAGACTATCTTGCCCCTATGATGGGAGATATCCTTAGCCATGAAATAGGAAAATTCAGTCGTGATGCAAAAAACTGGTCTCAAGAGGCTAATACCAACATACAACGAAATATCCACGACTATCTGGTCGAAGAAACTAATGCTGTACCTGATACTGATGAACTGGAAAGCTTCAACGACAGCCTTGATCAGTTGAGGCTAAGTATTGACCGAGCAACAGCTAGAGCAGAACAACTACAAGTGCGCCTGGAGCGCCTGTCGAGTTTATCTTAAGCCACTGAAAATCAACACTAATCTTCCAAAGGCTCCTTGTGAGAACGCCCTCGTGGTGGTATCTTTGCAGGCCCTCTAAGCACCAGAGCAGCAACCAGCCACGTGTCCCATATACCTCGTCTAATCAAAGTACTGCGTATCGTTGCGAAATATCGCCTCGATGAGTTTATCGAGCACCAGAAAGGTTATCGACGATTGCGGCTGTTACTACTTCCTTATCGAATAGCAGGGTTTTTGGGCAAGCGAAAAGACGGCGACAGAAACCAAAGACTACGCCAGGCCATGGAAGAACTTGGTCCTATATATATTAAATTCGGCCAGTTGCTATCTACCAGACGAGATTTTTTAGACGTTGATCTGGCGGATGAACTTCAGTCTTTACAGGACAACGTTCCGCCTTTTAAAACACCCGCCATTAATGACATTATCGAAGCCTCATTGGGCAGAAGTCCTGATTCCATATTCAGCGAACTGGAACAAGAGCCTTTTGCTTCGGCTTCCGTTGCACAGGTGTATAAAGCAACACTGCTTAACAATGATGAAGTCGTGGTTAAAGTCATACGCCCGGGTATAGATAATGTTGTCGCCGAGGACCTAAAATTACTTCGGTGGATTGCTTTACAGATCGAGCACCGTACTGACATTGGAAAGCGACTACACCCTGTTGAAGTGGTTGATGATTACGAGAGAATTATCTGGGACGAACTTGACCTGCAATCGGAAGCGGCGAATACCTCACAACTCAGGCGCAACTTTGAAAATTCCGACGTTCTATATGTTCCCAAAGTTTACTGGGATGTTAGCAGCAAGAATGTCATGGTCATGGAGCGAATCGATGGCATCCCTGTTGCTGACATAGACGCCTTATCAGCCCAGAATACAAATTTTAAAAAACTTGCGGAAACGGGTGTAGACATTTTTTTCACTCAGGTTTTCGAGCACAATTTTTTCCACGCCGACATGCATCCTGGCAATATTTTTGTCTCCAGAAAAAATCCTGATAACCCGCAGTATATCGCCATCGATTGCGCCATTATTGGCTCACTTACTAATGACGATCAGGAATACCTGGCAAAAAACCTGCTTGCCATATTCAAACGCGATTACAGAAAAGTAGCGGAACTGCATGTTGCCTGTGGCTGGGTTCCTAAACACACCAAAATTCACGAATTTGAATCCGCGATGCGAAGTGTTTGCGAACCAATTTTTGAGAAACCGTTAAAAGACATTTCCTTCGGGCAGTTGCTGGTGCAACTGTTTCGTACCGCCAGTCGATTTGAAATGGAAGTGCAACCTTCATTGGTTTTACTGCAAAAAACCTTACTGAATGTCGAAGGCCTGGGCAGGCAACTCTACCCCGAACTGGATTTGTGGCAAACAGCATTGCCCTACCTGGAAAACTGGCAAGCCAAAAGAATGAATCCATTCAATCTGCTCAGTAAAATTCAGGAGAATATTCCGAACTGGATTGACCAGTTGCCACAACTGCCACAGTTGCTAATAGATGCGGCCACTGAAAGCGGCCAACTCAGCAAAATTAATGAATCACTACGACAGCAGCAAGCTGCAAATGAGAAAAGACTGGAAAAACAGCGACAGCTGTCTCGTAACATGGGCATTTTAGCCCTCATTGCTGCAATGGTTTCGCTTATTCCTGCGGTTACAGATGCCATGGCTAATGTACCCATAATCACTGTGAGTCTGGGCTTTGTGGCGGTATACCTTTTGTGTTTTAGACGTTGAAGTTGCATACTTAGGCTATGTCCTCATATCTTGATCAAATCCAGTGGAATGAAGACGGTCTAGTGCCTGTAATCACCCAAGACGCGCATTCTGGAAGGGTTTTGACCCAGGCATGGCTCAATAGAGAGGCCCTGCAGACCGCGGTACAAGAGAACCGAGCCGTATACTGGTCTCGCTCACGCACAAAACTATGGCGAAAGGGCGAAGAATCAGGAAATATACAGAAACTTGTAGAAGTGTTGCTTGATTGCGACAATGATTCAGTCTGCTACACAGTAGAACAGATCGGTGGCATAGCTTGCCACACTGGACGAGAAAGCTGCTTTTATAAGAAGTTAAGCAATGGTGCATGGCAAGTGGTTGATCCTGTTCTTAAAGATCCCAGCGAAATGTATAACAAATAGTGTAATTTTAGAATAAAACAATTAATGTAAATTTCAAAATCGATACATTCAATGAACGACGTGATTACAGAATTGGCCGAGTTGTTAGAGCAGCGTAAGTCTTCCGACAGTAGCAAATCTTATGTAGCCAGTTTGCATGAGAAAGGCCTCAATAAAATTCTACAGAAAGTCGGAGAAGAATCTGCTGAAACAATTCTTGCCGCAAAAGATTGTGTCAGTGACGACAACGAAAGCAAAAATGCTGTCATTCACGAAACAGCTGATCTGTGGTTTCATACCATGGTCATGTTGAGTCATCTCGATCTTAGACCTGAGCAGGTACTGGAAGAATTGCAAAAACGTTTTAACATATCCGGCCTTGAAGAAAAGGCATCTCGAAAAAACTAGTCACCGATACGCGCAGTAATGCTTGTCGGCTTTGGAGGTATATTATGGGTGGAATAGGTATTTGGCAGTTACTAATTATATTACTAATTGTAGTTATGCTTTTCGGCACCAAGAAATTAAAAAATCTTGGCTCTGATCTTGGCGGCGCATTGAAGGGATTTAAAACTGCAATTAAAGATGATGACGCTGACGAGGATGAAGAGGAAACCGAAGAAGGTAGTGGTGAAACTATCGACTCTACTGCTGAAAAAGTAGAAACAAAATAGTAGCAACACACAACTTTCTGATATCAACCAGCGCTCCGTTCTGGTTTATCAACCTACCTACGACTTCGGCTTCGCACTATGTTTAATATTGGATCTTTTGAAGTCTTATTGATCTTTGTGATAGCTCTCCTGGTTCTAGGCCCGGAAAAGTTACCGGGCGCCATCAGAACAACAAGCCTCTGGGTTGGTCGATTTCGCCGTAGCTTTTACAAAGTAAAAGCAGAAATAGAGAAAGAATTAAATACTGACGAAATTCGACGTCAGCTTCATAACGAATCTGTTCTTGAAGAAATCGAAGATGCCAAATCGAAAGTCGAAAGTATTGCAAAAGATACAAAAAAATCTGTCAGCAACTTAGTAAATACCGCCAACTTTGATCCCGGCGCCTCCAAAGAATCTATTGCCAAGGCGGCCAAAGATGCGTCGGAAAATGAGCGCTCAATAGTGGAAGAGCTGGGAAATGAAATTAAGGAAGCCGGTAACCAGATAGAAGATGCCACTAAAGATTTATATAACATTGGAAAAAACCCTAAGCTGACTCAAAACACCGACTCAGATCAAAGCAAGCAAGAAAATGACATCAGCTGAAGAAGAGAAAGAATTAACCCTAATCGATCACCTTATCGAACTACGGGATCGAATTCTAAAATGCATCATTGCAGTAATTGTAATTTTCCTGATGCTCTTTTATTTTGCCAACGACATATACACCTATGTTGTAAGCCCATTGATTGATGCCCTGCCCGAAGGCACATCAATGATAGCAATTGATCCAACTTCGCCGTTTTTCGCGCCCTTCAAGCTTACTTTTTATGTAGCCTTTTTAATCGCAGCACCCTATGTGCTGTATCAAATCTGGTCTTTCATTGCACCAGGATTATATAAAAACGAAAAAAGCGTAGCGATACCTCTATTCATTTCCAGCGTACTCTTATTCTATGGTGGCGTGGCATTTGCGCGCTTCGTTCTATTCCGCTTTGTTTTCGCCTTCTTCATTTCCGTCGCTCCAGAAGGCATAACAGTTGCCCCTGACATAAACTCTGTTCTGAGTTTCTCTCTGACTATTTTCCTGGCCTTTGGATTTGCTTTTGAAGTTCCTATCGCCGTATTTATTCTAATTTGGGTTGGAATCGCCGAACCGGATTCGCTAGCGGAAAAACGACCTTACGTAATCGTTGGTTGTTTCGTACTTGGCATGTTACTAACACCTGCGGATCCATTTACTCAGACTATGCTGGCAATCCCAATGTGGATTCTGTTTGAAGCCGGAATCGTAGCCGGACGAATGATCAAGAAAAAACAGGCTCGAGAAGAGCAAGCCGAAGAATAACCTCTCCGTTTTTCCCACCTTTGCTTAATGATTACTGTTTGTTCAGGGTCTTTTCCTATCTTTGTATAGTAATGACTGGTTGTCAGGAGTTTTTTTCCGCCTTCGGCACGGGGGAGTGTTTCTCCGAAGCCGCCGAAATCCCATCCATGGGGGCTTGGGCTCGGCATCCCTGCCTCACACACTTCTGAGAAACACTCCCCCGTACCAAATGCTTAATACTGTGTGTACTGGCAGGTAATCAATATATGCTTTGGTTTGTTTGTTCGATTTATTTCTGAAGTTGATGCTTCGCAGGCTATGTAGGGCGAGGATGCAGTGTTGCCGGAATAGACCGTAATGAGGCAGGGATGCCGAATCGAGCCCCCAGGGATGGGTTTACGGCGTGTCTATGGAGGCAATACTGCATTCGCGTCAGTTCACAAATGCCGCCCGAAAAAAATCAGCGATGCACAAAAATAACAACTCACAACTTATGTGGCCACGCAGAGTTGGTTCTCAAATTTACGAAGTCTAGCTACGAAAAAAGTTCTTAACACCCTCAAGCAAAGAAGACGCAGAGTCGTCAGCCTTATTGTTATTAGCTTCCTGACTCTCGATTTTGTTTTTGTCTATCGAAGGCTCTGCGCTCTTAGTGCTTTCAACAAGACTAAAACTCTTGTCTTCAACTGTAGCGCCACCAGGTTCATCGTTGTAGTTAAGACGGTTGTTCGCCTCCTGAAAGGCCAGCATTTCCATACAAATTTCGTTGTAGTCTTTTGCTGTTAGCAGTTCGGGGCACTCTTTCATGTTAAGTGTGAACTGCTGATCATTTGCTGCTGACAAGTAATGTAACTCTTTCTTGTCACTTAGCAACAAGCCTTCTTCTTTAGCAATATTGTAAAGAGGCGTGCCTCGTAGTGGAATATAAGGAAAGAAAAAGAAATGTTCTGGCGCAATTTTTTTATTTAAAGCCAGAGTTTGGCGCATGTTCTCTGCTGTTTCCAACGGAGTACCAACAATATTAAAAGTGAGTCTGTTGATACCGGCTTTTTTGCAGTTTGCCGCGGCGTTGATTACTTGTTCGTTAGTCATTTTACGGCCCAGCATTCTGGCCCTGAATTCTTCATCGCCACTTTCTATACCAAACCAGATAGTGTGACAGCCCGCTTCCGCGGCTGTTTTACAGAACTCTTCGTTCATCACTTCAACTCGTGAGTTAATAGAGAACGGTAGTTTTATCTGTTCTTTGTATAGTGCAAAAAATGCCCGAACAAATTTCAAATTTGATAGAAACAGTTCGTCCCAAAATTCAAAATAGCCGACACCATATAAATCTCGTAGACGAATTAATTCATCCACCATGTCTTGCGGATCGTATTTTCGCAAAAATGTTTTCTTGGTTTTCCAGCCTTCAAGGATTGGTGTATTGCAACAATAAGTACAGCGATAAGGACAACCTCGCCCGGTCATAACCGGTAGTACTAAAACACCCTGCGGCCCGAATATCGATGAGTTAACATCATCAAAACTGCCGTCTTTTGCAAATACATCGTAATCAGGGAAAGGCAGCGACGCAAGATCACCTATTTGATGCGGCTCTGTTTGATAAACCGAATCATCAACAAGCTTTTCCCACATTCCATCAACAGGGCCTTCTTTACTTCCTTTTAAGTGCTCAACTATATTACCTATTGCGTATTCACCATCGCCTACGCAGATAAAATCAATATTCGGATTTTCAATCGTTTGATCTTGGGACAACATTGCCTGATACCCACCGATAACAATTGGTAACTCAGGGAGCAACTTCTTTAGCTCCTCGAAGTATGGCTCCATTGGGTACCAGTGTGGGCTCATAACCGAGAACGCAATGACATCGGCATCTAGTTCTCGAATAGTTTTTGCATAATTTTCGGGGGAATATTTTTCAGCATCACGCAGAATTAATACCGGCTCAAGCGATACATCAACCCAGGGGAATTCACGCTTCAAATAGGCTGACATGCTAGCAATAGGCATAGCAATTTCATTACCGTCAGGCGAGTAAAAGGAGAACACAAGCTTAAGGCGTTCTTTTTTAACCTTGCCAAACCAGCGAGATTTATCCTGAGGGTAGGCGGGCCGTTCATTACTAACGGCGATTATGTCTGCCTTGGGGTTCATACATGTATCCTGGGTGCGAGGGAACCTGTAATTTTTTCGCACATAATAAGCTGAATCATCAACATAGCTTACGAATTAATATCGACTGCATAGTACGAAAGTATACCAGTATCAGCGATAATAATCATAAGTCCAGCTAGCAGAAAACCCTTGCAAAACTTGTGGTTACTTAACTTTGCTTACATATCGTCGGTTACAACAGGCACTGGTTTGTTTTATTCTTAGCCTGCGCGCATTATCAAACTTACTAAACGTTATCGGAAAAACATACTACACATGAATGCACTAGACGCATTACATCTTAGAAGCTCGGTCCCAAAACTAAGTGACCCGCTCCCCGACCAGGAAGTGCTGAACAATATTTACAAAGCGGCTTTTCGTGCTGCCGATCACGCTGTCTTACGCCCTTGGCGCTTCTTAATAATTAAAGGTAACTCCAGACAACGTCTTGGCCAGTTATTTGTCGAAGCCGCACGTGCAGACAACCCTGATTTAAGTGATGAGCGTATCGCGAAGTTGCAGGCCAAGCCTATGCGGGCACCAATGATTATAGTGAGCATTTCGAGCATAAAAGAGCATCCCAAAGTACCTGCTTTTGAGCAGGATTTGTCAGCAGCGGCTGCAACTCAAAATATGCTACAAGCCGCTTTTGTCCAGAACATTGGTGCTATGTGGAGAACCGGCTCCATGGCATACCATTCAGTTGTAAAGAACGGGCTGGGACTTACAGCACAGGAAAAAATCATTGGCTTTGTCTACATTGGCACTATTTCAGGCGGCACCAAACAACTTAACGAGCCAGAGGTAGGACATTTTTTTAAGGATTGGTAAACATATAAACTCGCAACATAAATATACCCACTCGTTCACTTACCATTCATCTACAAGTCGTATCATAAGCCTCACAAACTCATTATCGAGTGTAAGGAGAAAAATGATGCCTATCTTTTCTAAAGCCTTTCTGTTTTCAAGCGGATTGATTTTTGCCATTAGTGCCGCCGTTTCAATCCCTTCTGTTACACATGCGAGTGAAACGTACATCTCACTTAGTGAGCGCCATCTGTCGCAGTACCAGGGTCGGGAAAATGCTATTGAAGGCTACGAAATACTACTAGCGCAATCCGACCACAGATATCGCGCCAACCGTAATCGAAATCATCGAAATTCGAGAACGCATAGCTATGACCAGCGCCATCAAAACCATGCGACTTCAAGCTATGCAGACAGGCAGAGGCATAGCTACAATCAAAGCAGCAGACGTGATTTCAGTATGCACAGTTTCACCAGCCAGCCGCTACGCGGGGGAAGCTCCAGGCGTACTCGTATCATCGAAAACCCTTATTCAAACCGAATGGTGACAGGCATAACGTTAACGGGGATAGACAACGAAGTCGTTCATATTAAAAATGTAATAGCTTACCCTGAGCGGCAGCTAGTCAGCCCATTAGGATATTCACTCAGCGCTCACCACCGAGAAAGGTTTATCAACACACGAGCCTATATTGACTACATAAGTGTACAGGCCAAAAGGAAGGAGTATTTCACTGTAACCTTTCACTATAATTGATTGATAAAATCGATTGTCCAAAGCAAGGAGGTCTTGGGTAGAAGTTCTGGACAATCGGTTTTTGGTGTTTTCAAACCTCCCACCACCCCCGCTCTACTGCTATACTTCTTGCAACCGAGTAAGAATAATAGCCCATGCAAACCACGGTCTTCTCAACCCCTGTAATTACCCCACTATTTCGCCTCATTGCGATATTAATACTCAAATTAATTGGCTGGAAAGCAATTGGCGACAAGCTAGAATGCTCAAAGTTCGTTGTCATAGCCGCTCCTCACACAAGCAACTGGGATTTCCCAATCATGTTACTGGTTGTGTTGAAGTTAAGGCTGCGGCTGTACTGGATGGGAAAGCATACCCTCTTCCCATTTCCCGTTGGCTGGCTGATGAAATGGCTAGGCGGTATTCCTATTAATCGCGACAAATCTCACAATGTGGTTAATGACATTGTGGAAAATTTTAACCAACACGAAGACCTGATTATTTTAATTCCACCAGAAGGCACTCGGCAAAAAGTCAAACAATGGAAAACTGGTTTTTATCACATCGCTCACAATGCTCAGGTTCCAATATTAATGGGCTACCTGGATGCGTCAAAAAAAGAAGCGGGTCTCGCTGATTTTTTTCACACAAGCGGAAATCTGGAAAATGACATGGTAGATATTCGGGCTTTTTATTCGCAGAAGAAAGGACTTCAACCCGAAAACAGTTAAGCAGCCTTTAATAAGCTGGCTGGTCGATCTCGGCAATATTCTCATTTCGCGTTACATTCTCAACGCTGCTGGCAACGGCATCGCCCTGACGTTGATCGCTAATTACTTCGGCCTTGCACGCAAGACACATCAACAAATTTTCAAAAATAGATTGCGCATACTCTTGAGCATCAACATTTCGTAATTTGAATTTCCATTGCTTTAAATGCCACTGCTGTAATTGAGCGGTTATCTGGGACGCTAACAGCTCTGGCTTTTTGCACACAAACTGGCCTGACTCAATGCCGGCGGAGAATACGCCCATGAGAATAACTTCAAATCTGAGTTCCAGATCAAGAGCTTGTTTTTGCTGATCTCGTGGCAAACCTTTGAGTTCCATGAAGCAAAAGTAATACCAGGGCCGCATAATCTCCATCATATAAATTTCGGCATAAACGATAGCTTGAAGGCTTTTAATCAGCTGTAAATTTTGCGTAGACAAGCCACCAATTACTTGCTCAATAGTGCTTCTCAACACGCCTTCAATTACCGAAGCCAGGTCGTTCTTACTTCCTATGTAGGAATAGAGGCCACCCATACTAATGCCGGTCTCTCTGCTTAAATCTCTTAAACTCATTGCCTGAAATCCTTTTTCAGTAGTGAGCTTGAAGGTGGCTGTGAAGATTTTTTCCAGGTTTTTAATGGCAACATTGGGGTTTTTGATTTGCATTTTATCCTTATGCATATCAAAGACATTATGCCAGAAAGACTCTCCCTCCAGATTGTGCGATCTGCGGAAAGACTCCATACTAATTTCTACTGGCCAAACCGGCATTTCTAATGTCCTATATTAATCGATGTGTCCTGAACCATAGCTTGAGCCAGCCAGTGCTTTATAGCATTGCCTGCAATATTGCTTTGGCGTCTGCGCTTGCCATATGGTTTAACTCAGCTACAACACCTGCCAAAGCCTTGGTTTGTGCTGGAGCTTGCTCGGCAGACATAATTCGACCCATGATATCTTTGTCTTCGGCAGTTGCTGCATGACTTATGCTAGCCACGGCACTGGCTATTGCTCTGGTGCCTCGGTTGTTGCTTTCATCTTCCGCTATAGCCATCAACGCGGATTTATCGGCATCAGAAGGAAAATGATTTAAACCAACCAGAATGCCCGCGATAGTTTTTTGCGATGACGCATCATCGGCCATGGAAAACTGAGAAAAAAGGCCAATTAGTGCGATAGCCAATAGCTTTTTTGTCATTGTTGTTTTCATGAAAATCTCCTTTATACCAAGCAGCTTATTGTTAATCGAACCGAGTCTACCCCATTGAAAGTGAATAAAACAGCCGCCCAAACCGTGCGAGCCGCCTGTCCTTATGATGCAGCTGGGAAGCACTATCGGTAGAGCGACGTGTTACTGCCAATAGGAAAAAAGCGCCGCACAACCCGCAACAGTGCACAGAGACAATGAGATTTTGCGCAGATTCTGATGTGATATTCGATGTATTGTCTTCATCGCAACCCAATAACCTAACAAAGAAGCAGGCATCAGTGGAATTGAAATCATTATATGCTCCAGGCCGAAGCGGCCAATCGAAGCCAGCATTAACAATGACATCATGCAACTAACCACGAAAAAGGCGGCAAGATTGGCGCGAATAAAATCGTTTTCCTGATGTTGCAACACCAAAGCCATTGGCGGACCGCCTATCGATGAGCTAGTACCCATGAAACCGGACAGGAAGCCAGCCGAGAACATGGCTGAGGGCGTCGGTTTAAACACAATATTGCTAAGGCTTAGCCCTACCGCAACCAGTACGGCAATACCCAGCCATAGACCCAAGGCCTGTTGGTCAATCCATAGCAATAGCAAGCCACCTGCAACAGTTCCTGGTATCCGCCCCAAGATCGCAAATTTTAAGCCCTGAAACGAAATAGAATGCCGGTATTTATATGAATTGGCTAAGGACAGCGTTAACGCTGAAATAGTAATAGGTGCAGGTACATAAAGGGGGTCGACAAAGAACAGAATCGGCGCAGCAATAATGGCTAAACCAAATCCTATTGAACTTTGTACGAATGAGCCGACGAATATAACCAGTGCGGCAATTGCGATTTCCATAAATCAAACACAAACTTAAACGCTCTTCTTATTTCTCGGGCGTTTGCATGGGACTAAAGATAAAGGACCAAGCGTCTTTCTAGTTATCGCTCAAGCCTAGCTTGATGAGCAGGCTTTCGTAGCCACCCTCGTTGATTACTTCCTGGAAACCCATTTCCATTAACATTTCCAGCGACAGGCCAGCAAAGGTTCCATTATTGCCGTCGTATATATGCACTTCTTTGAAAACATCAGTTATCGACTGAAATATTTTGTGCCCAATATCACCATGAAAAATATTTATTGCACCCTCAATATGACCCTTACGAAAATCTCGCGCCGGCCTTACGTCAATCCACACAGTATTTTCATCATACTCGGCAGCAAACGACGAACAGGATAAAAACAGGCTAGCTACAATAATGGCTCTGCTTATAAGGCGAGATAACATTATGAATTCTCTGGGAAGCTGACACTAGATAATACTCGCTAACGTAGGCAAGCTCCAGCCCACCTCATACGAGACCTATTGCTGCTTAGCGCCTATCAAGTCTAGAAAATACTATAAGCCGCCAGTTGCTCCTCAGGCCAACGGTCTTTTACAATAGGCTCTGGAATACAAAAACAGACATAAAGGGAAAATCATGAAATCACGCGCCGCTGTCGCCTTTGAGGCCGGAAAACCTCTTGAAATAGTAGAAGTAGATCTCGAAGGTCCGAAAGCGGGCGAAGTGTTAATTGAGATTAAGGCCACTGGTGTTTGTCATACCGATGCGTTCACCTTGTCCGGTGACGACCCCGAAGGCGCGTTTCCGGCGATTCTAGGTCACGAAGGAGCAGGCATAGTTGTAGAAACTGGCCCTGGCGTAAAATCAGTATCTGTTGGCGACACGGTGATTCCTCTGTATACACCTGAGTGCCGCGAGTGTGATTTTTGCCTACACCCCAAAACAAATCTTTGCCAGTCGATACGAGCAACTCAAGGGCAAGGCCTAATGCCAGATGGCAGCAGCCGTTTCTCTATAGATGGAAAACCCATTCTTCATTACATGGGCTGTTCAACATTTTCCAACTTTACTGTTCTACCGGAAATTGCGGTCGCCAAAATTCGCTCAGATGCCCCTTTCGACAAAGTTTGTTATATCGGCTGTGGCGTAACCACCGGCGTTGGTGCTGTAGCTTTCGATGCCAAGGTTGAGCCAGGTAGCACTGTCGCCATATTTGGTCTGGGAGGTATTGGCCTAAACGTTGTACAGGGTGCAAAAATGGTAGGTGCTGACCGCATTATTGGTATCGATCTTAATGCCAGTCGCGCCGAACTTGGCAGCGCCTTTGGCATGACCGATTTTATCAACCCCAACGATGTCGATGACGTTACGCAGGCTATCATCGATATGACTAATGGTGGTGTGGATTACAGCTTTGAATGCATAGGCAATGTAAACACCATGCGACAGGCGCTTGAGTGCTGCCACAAAGGATGGGGAGAATCGTATATTATTGGCGTTGCAGGAGCAGGCAAGGAAATCTCTACCCGACCCTTTCAATTAGTCACCGGCCGTTCGTGGAAAGGAACTGCGTTTGGCGGGGCCAGGGGCCGCACCGATGTACCCAAAATAGTGGATTGGTATATGAATGGAAAAATTCAGATCGACCCGCTGATTACACACACGATGCCTTTGGAAGACATCAACAAGGCTTTCGATTTGATGCACGAAGGCACCAGCATTCGATCCGTAATTTTATTCTAAGACAGAGGAATTTATGAAATATCTCCACACCATGGTTAGAGTTAACGATCTGGAAAAATCTATTGAGTTTTATTGCAATCATTTAGGCTTAAAAGAAATTCAACGCAGAGAGTTCGAACAGGGCCGATTCACTTTGGTATTTCTGGCGGCCGAAGGCGATGAAGAAGCACAAGTTGAGCTAACCTATAACTGGGATACACAGACTTATGACGAAGGTCGAAATTTTGGACATCTCGCTTATTCAGTAAAAGATATATATGCCACCTGCCAAAAGCTAATGGATGATGGAGTCGTTATTAATAGGCCCCCTCGAGACGGCTATATGGCTTTCATCCGCTCTCCTGACAACATCTCAATAGAGCTGTTACAAGAGGGCGAACCATTGGCGGCAAAAGAGCCTTGGGCGAGCATGGAAAATACCGGCAAATGGTAGCGAAGGCTTGAGCTAAAGGTGTAGCTCGTTTAATATATAGTGGCTTCAGTTCGGGCAATTCTCAGCGCTTAAATCACTGTTGTTAATTCACTACTACGCGCTTACTTATCAAATTTTAAAACATTGGATCGATCAATATGCAATTACTTGATGGCAAGTCTTGTTCCGAACAAATTCGCCAGGAAATAGCCCAACAAGTCTCGAAGATTATAGCCAGTGGTCAACGTGCACCGCATCTTGCCGCCGTACTTGTTGGAACTGATGGCGCCTCCGAAAACTACGTTGCTTTCAAGGTAAAGGATTGCGCAGAGGTTGGCTTTAAATCCACGTTAATACGCATGGACGAAACAGTTACTGAAGCCGAATTACTGAGAAAAATTAGCGAACTGAATGCCGATAACGATATCGACGGCTTCATCGTGCAGCTTCCTTTGCCTGCGCACATCGATACCAATAAAATCATTCTTGCTATAGATCCAGGTAAAGATGTTGACGGTTTTTGCCCTGCAAATGTCGGGAACCTTAGTCTCGGTTTACCCACTTTTATTTCCGCTACGCCTAACGGCATCATGGAATTGTTTCGACGTTATAATATAGAAACCGAAGGCAAAAATTGCGTCGTACTCGGTCGCAGCAACATTGTCGGCACGCCAATGGCAATACTCATGTCACGTAACACAAACCCTGGCAATGCAACTGTTACCATCGCTCATAGTCGCACTAAAAATCTTGTTGAATTATGCAGCAAGGCCGACATTCTTATTGTAGCTATAGGGAAAACCGAATTCGTCACTGCCGACATGGTCAAGGAAGGAGCAGTAGTGGTTGATGTTGGCCAAACTCGAGTACCCGACAGCAGTAAAAAATCAGGTTTTCGAAATGTCGGAGACGTAGATTTTGAAAACGTCAAAGACAAATGTTCCTATATAACTTATGTAACCGGCGGTGTAGGTCCAATGACTCGCGCATCGTTGTTACAGAACACCCTCAAAGCTCACCAGAAAAGATAGAGAAGAAATCATGTTTCAATCATTAACATCCCTTCCCGCCGACCCAATTCTCGGACTTATGGCTAATTACAGAGCTGACGATAACCCAAAGAAAATCGATTTGGGTATTGGCGTTTACAAAAACGAGAATGGCGACACTCCCATCATGACATCGGTAAAAAAAGCCGAAGAGATTATTCTCAACTCCCAAACCACCAAAAGTTATGTTGGCCCTACGGGAGCGGCTGACTACAACTCAATTGTTGGGAAGTTGCTATTGGGCGACTCTCTAGTGAGCAGCCTTGGAAAACGTCGAATTACAGTACAGTCTCCTGGTGGCTGTGGCGGACTACGTCTTGCAGCTGAGTTTATTAAATCTGCCAATCCTGACGCAACGGTGTGGGTCAGCGATCCAACCTGGGCGAACCACGTGCCTCTCTTAGGCTCGGCTGGCCTGAAGATTGAATCTTATCCTTACTACGACTATGCCACGCACAGTGTGCGCTTTGACGAAATGGTCGATTGCCTTTCAAAAGTAGGCAGCGGCGATGTCGTTCTCTTACATGGCTGCTGTCACAATCCCTGTGGTGCCGACCTGAACCAGGAACAATGGCAGCAAATATGTGATCTTGCTTTGAAACAGGGCTTTACTGTATTGATCGATCTTGCCTACCAAGGTTTAGGCGACGGGCTTGAAGAGGATGTGTATGGCGCCAGGTTGTTAGCGAGTGCCTTATCCGAGCTCATGGTGGTGACTTCCTGCTCCAAAAACTTTGGCCTTTATCGCGAGCGGACCGGCGCACTTACCGTGATTTCCGATACCGACGCTGCTGCCGCCATCGCAACTACCCAAATCGCTGCTGCCGCAAGGGCAATGTACTCCATGCCACCTGATCACGGCGCCGCTATTGTTCAATTAATTCTTAGTGATACAGACCTTCGCAAAGAATGGGATGCCGAGCTAACCAGCATGCGCAATCGAATTAATGGATTACGCACGCAATTCGTCAAAAAAATTCAAGAGGTAGGAATCAGCGAAGATTTTAGCTTTATCGAACGTGAAAAAGGCATGTTTTCGTTTCTGGGTGTCAACGTAGATCAGGTGCAAACCCTGGTTAACGACTACAGCATCTATCTGGTGAACTCCAGTCGCATAAATGTCGCTGGAATCAATGATCAAAACATTGACTACTTGGCAACGAGTCTGTCTGCTGTATTAAAGACTTAGATTTTCACGGCTATTACGTCTGATGAGATTCCCTGCATTACGCAATTTGTAGTGCTGCCTGGCAAGTGCATAATATCGCCGTGCTTGCTATGGCTGCCAACAATAACCAGGTCAGCATTTATTTCTCGCGCGAGTTTCTTTATTTCAAATGAAGGCTCACCATGAACCAGAAAAATTTTGTCTGAAGAGATTTTAAGCCCGTTACGAGTTAACACTTCTCGCAGCCGAATGGCGGTGTGGTCAAACATTCTCTGAACATGAGGATTACAGACCGCCTCCAGGTCTGTAGGCATCGCATTGTGCATTCCTTCCTCAATAACATGCACTACATGCAGCCTGTCCAGTTCATCCCGGCACATCTGCAATACCCGGCCAATCAATAGTTCTGATTCCGAGTTTAAATCCAGTGCCAGCAAAAGCTTTCTGAATTGAGCCAAAGAAGAATCTCCTCAATCAAACAACTCACTGGTAATTCGCCAATCTAAATTACATTACCAGACGCGATGAACAATATTAGAGAACAACACTTTGATTGCGGTTGATCTAAATCAAACGGATCGAGATTTAAGAGACGAACCAATAGACTGCGCAAAATCCCTAAGAAGGATTTCAGTAGCACCCCAGTTTATGCAAGCATCTGTAATCGACACACCATATTTCAAGTCATCAAGATCATCTGGAATAGGCTGATTGCCTTCTTCAAGGTTGCTCTCAATCATCACCCCGATAATGGATTTATTGCCATTGTTAATCTGCGCAGATACGTCATCCAGTACTAATTTTTGCTTTTGTGGGTCTTTACTTGAATTGCCGTGGCTACAGTCAATCATAATGTTTTCTGCCAGTCCGGCCTTTTGTAACTCTGCTTCACAAGCCGCTACACTTTCCTTGTCATAATTGGGCGACTTGCCACCTCTTAAAATGACATGACAATGGGGATTGCCACTGGTTCGAAAAAGCGCCACCTTCCCCTCTTCTGTTATGCTAATAAAGCTATTAGTAGCGGCGGCTGAACGAATAGCGTTTACTGCCACCATTACTCCGCCATCTACATTATTTTTAAAACCTACTGCAGAGGATATGCCACTTGCCAATTTGCGATGCGTTGGTGATTCAGTCGTTCGTGCCCCGATTGCTGTCCAGGCGACAAGATCCTGAAGGTACTGAGGAGATATTAAATCCAGCGCTTCAATTGCGATGGGCAATCCTATCTCAGTTATGTCTAGCATCAGCTGTCGTCCAATATGCAAGCCTTGATCTATCTTATGGCTGCCATCGAGATGAGGGTCGTAAATAAGCCCTTCCCAGCCTACTGATGTTCGCGGCTTTTCAAAATAGACTCGCATCAAAATCAATAATTCATCAGCTAGTTCATCTGCAAGAGGTTTGAGCTTGCGTGCGTACTCCAATGCTTCTTCACGATTGTGAATAGAACAGGGACCAACCACCACGATCATTCGTGCGTCCTCTCGGTCAAGAACATCCTTCACCGAGCGATGACCCGTCGTAACAGTCGACAGCGCTTTACCCTTGAGTACTAATTCATTTTTCAGGTCACCAGGCGTGGGCAACTCCTCTGAATCGATGATATGGAGATTATCAATTTCTTTGACACGATCTGGCATGTGATTAACCTGCTTTTTTTGAGATGTGGGATTATCGGTGAAGTAAAAGCGTAAGCAAAGCCTTATTCAGGGGGAATATTGCATTAGTAGCTCGCTGCTGTTTACAGCCCGTTCTACTTTAGGTAAATTCAGCCTCCAATCTAGCCAAGGCTATATTGCCACATTCGAATAGCGATTACTCAAGGAACTAAAAATGCCCAAGGCCAACGAACTAAAAAGAGGCATGATTGTAGAAATTGAAGGCATCCCACATATTGTTAAACAATTCGAGAGCAAAAGCCCATCGTCTCGAGGTGCATCTACCCTGTATAAAGTCAGGTTTAATAACTTACAGACCCATCAAAAACTTGACCTCTCATTCAAAGGCGACGACCTGTTAAAAGAAGCAGATTGCATTCGTGTTCACGTGCAATACTCCTATCGCGATGACGATATTTTTTATTTCATGAACATGGAAGATTACAGCCAATATGGCATTAACGCCGAGCAAATTGAGAATCAAATAGATTATCTAGTTGAACAACAAGAAGACATTACGGCGCTAATTATGGATGGGAATTTACTAGGAATCGAATTGCCTCAGTCTGTAAATTTGACAATCACTGACACCCCGCCAGCTGTAACAGGATCCTCAGCCACCAATCGCAGCAAAACAGCTACCCTGTCTACTGGGCTAGAAATTCAGGTTCCGGAATATCTTGCACCAGGGGAGGAAGTTAAAGTGAATACGGTGTCAGGTAAATTTATGTCACGCGCATAATTTACAGAAACAACAGTAAAATCAAAATGAAAAAACCGGCGCCCGCAGCAAGACCCATAATTAAACTCCAGCGTTCATCATTGCCTCTAAAGCTCCAGCTTTTTTGAGTCGCGTCCTTACTGTTTGCGATTGCACTCTCTAGATCTGAAAATTCTTCATCACTCATTACTGACCTTATTGCAGGTTTTGTGCTTTCCAGGTCTTTTGCCGCAACATCACTTAGAAACTCATCAGCAGGATAGGCTCTTCTTTCTGCTCTTCTGTTAACGACTCGCCTTTTCGTTTGAGCTGGTTTCTTTTCGGGTTTCCCATTCGTTTCTACTGCACTGTCTTTTATTGGTTTTTTGACAGCCTGAATTAAACCTTCCTCCTTAAGCACAGAGGCAGCGTGTTTGTAGGCGTTGGTTGCAGGGGAAAGAATGCGCTGATCAGTATTTTTATTTCTGCGGAACTCAAGCAAGGTGTATTTACATCTGTCATTTTTCAAGGCCGCTTGAAGTGATTTTTTAAACCCCTTCATCCCCAAACAATCAAGCGCCAGGGAATATTGCCGAGACTCAGGCAAGCCGCTTGCAGCAGGTTCGCTCCACCGGGCCTTAGCAAGGTGTCGATAGACGCTTAGAACGTACCAACGCGCCTGCTCTTCAATAGCTTTACTTCCTAGTTTCTGATTGATTTTGAAAACCACAGAGCCTATGGGATTAACATCTTCGTCGGCGGTGAGGACGATATTCAATTTACTTGCCAGAGCCCTTTGGCATTCATCAGGTATATTCACAGCTTGTATGCTCGACTGGGGCATTACGGTTTAGCTTCCTGTGGAATGAACGCACCTGTTTTCAAATAGTGTATAACTTCATCGATAACCTGATTATTACGCATCATAAACGTGTGAGTTACAGGTAAGATTATATGATCGCGCATTCCTTCCACTTTGGTACTTTCGACAGAAACTATGCTGTCATTCGGGCCTGGAATAAACAATCGCGCTAATGGATTGATATTGGTAGTTCCCGCAATAACCCCTAAATCAAAATTAACCGCCCCCAGACTAGCTACTATGCCTGCATCGTCTGTTCCCAGAGCGATACCTGTAGGACCACCGAAAAATTTAAACCCAGGTACAGGCAGTAATCCATCTACTAATTCACTGCCCTGATTCGGCGGCCCCAGCATGACCACTTTATTCAGTTCAGCAATTTCATTATCCACTAAGTAATACCGCAGAAGAATGCCACCCAGCGAATGGGTAACAAAACTGATTTGCGGTGCGTGTAGTAGCCGGCAAGATGCAACACCTCGCCCCACAGCGTCCGCAGCAAGAACATCAATTGAGTGACGTCGCGAAGGGTAATTTATGCTTACCACATCGTAATTCGCTCGCTCCAGTTTACGGGAAAGTTCCGACATAGAATTAGAAACACGAGCCAGCCCGTGCAGCAGAACTACACACTCCGATTCGGCATAGGCTGGCGGGCACAACAAAAATAACCCAGCAGTAGTCGCCGCACTAACAATAATTTTAATCTGCTTGTAAATAATTTATAACTTCCTTAATCAATACTTGTCTGGCAATTCCAGCACAAAGCAAAACTAGCACCATTGACTTCCTTGCAATGATTACATGTCCAGTCTTCTGCTTCTGACTCAACACTATTTTCAATTTCACGTATTATTTGGCCAGCCCTGACAAAATACAATTCGTTGACCCAGACTTCAGGCAAACATTCAGTAAATGGAATCTCTCCTGACGCGGAATATAGGTTTTCATTTTTAATCACAGAGCGAATATCATGCTGTTCAAGCACATTACGAATATGCCATGCTTGAGTCACGTTATCTGAGGTATATACGCGCTTCATCATATGCTGGTTTACTCTATTCTTAGCTCTGTGCTTAACTTTTTTCTTAGCTTTGTGCTTAATTTTGTAAAAAGCGCTACCGGTAAATATGTTTCCATCTAAGCCCTGCGGCAAAAAGCACTCCGGCATATATCGCAATGCCGCCTATAACAAGAATTCCCAACTGAGTGATTTTACTGACCATATTCAAGTCTAGCCAGAGCTGCCAGTCCCCGGCAACATTGTAAAGAAAAAGCGCCATTGCAATATTTGCAAACAACAAACGCGATATAAATATTAACCACCCTGACTGAAATCTGAATACGCCGTCTTTTCTTAACCCTTGCAGCAGCAAACCAGCATTGAGAAATGCCGCAAGGCTAGTCGCAAGAGCAAGTCCAACATGGGCCATGCCGTTTAGGTAAAAAATTAGATTCAGCACCATATTTGTCACCATCGCTATCACTCCTATTTTTACCGGCGTACTGGTATTTTGCCGAGCATAGTAACCAGGAGCAAATATCTTTATTGACATAAACGCGATCAATCCCAGTGCATAAGCCTGAAGACTGCCAGCTGAACGCAGGACATCGATTTCAGTAAAATTATCATTTTGGAACAGTGTTATTAGCAACGGCTTCGCAATTAACACTAACGACAGAGTCGCCGGTATAGCAATTAGACACACTAGTCGAAACGCCCAGTCCAGGGTTTCAGAAAATTCATTCATAGAGGATTCAGCGTGCTTTTTTGAAAGATTGGGAAGAACCACAATAGCGATAGCAATACCGAATGTACCCAGAGGCAACTCCATTAATCGATCTGAATAATATAGCCAGGCGATGCTACCCGATGCCAGCATCGAAGCAATAACTGAATCCAGGAGAAGGTTTATCTGGCTGATGGATACTCCAAACAACGCGGGCAGCATTAACTTCTTAATGCGCTCCACCCCTTCATGGGCTTTACCAACTTTTGGAATTGGCATTAAGCGCATTCTTGCTAAAAAAGGCAGTTGAAAAAACAATTGTGCGACACCCGCTATTAATACTCCCCAGGCTAAAGCCAGTTCGGGCACTCGCATATAGGGCACTAGAAAAAACGTGCAGCTTATAAGTGAGATGTTAAGCAACGCAGGCGTAATTGCTGGCACAGCAAAGCGACCATAACTATTGAGAATGGCGCTACACAACGCTGTCATTGAAATCAGTAATAAATACGGAAAAGTAATCCGCAGCATTTCCACAAATAGAGCAAATTTTTCCGGTTCATCCATAAAACCGGGAGCAATTGGTATCGCTATCAACGGAGTCGCTATAATCATGACTACTGTGACAATGCTCAGGAGGCCACCAAGGCTACCTGCTACCGAATTAATCAGGCTTTGCACATCGCTCAATGATTTTGTGCTGCGGTATTCAGACAATATTGGCACAAAGGCCTGATTGAACGCCCCTTCCGCAAATAATCTGCGCATAAAGTTTGGAATCTTATTCGCCAGAAAGAAAGCATCAACACCATCGCTGGTGCCAAACACCCTGGCAATCACCACGTCCCTGGCCAGGCCAAGAAATCGCGACACCATAGTCATAGAACCTGTTACTCCACTGGCCTTGAGCAGGCCGTGGTCGCCTTTGGGGGCGTCTACTCCAGGATCAGTAGAGCTTTCTTTATTGTTGTGCGTGCTTGTCATTAGGGTGCTTTGTTTTTACTCGTACCTGTACAGGGTTAGCCTTTCGTCGCGCTATTGCACTCAATTGTACGACCTCAGGCAAAATTGAGTTCCGGCAATCTATCAAATGCAGCAGTCTCAGCTATTAAGACGGCACTTGCACAAAAGTATAATAGCTCTGTATCGGAAGAAATGGAGAATAAGTTGAGTATTGTTAAGGGCTTAGACGTCGTTTAACGGTGTTCTGCCTATTGACATCATCTGATGAAAGCGGCATAGTGTCGCGCTCTGAAAACTGGGATGTGGATTGAGTAAGCCCTCCTGTTTATTCGATCCAACAACCAACTAGCAAAAGCTATATTAACATTACAAGGGGTCTCAATTGGCTAATTCTCCACAAGCCCGAAAGCGTGCAAAACAGGGTGAAACTCGTCGTCGTCACAATGCATCATTCCGCTCTATGGTTCGCACCCAGTTAAAGAAGGTTGATGCGGCTATCCAGACTGGTGATCATGCCGCTGCTACTGACGCTTATAATGCGGCAGTACCTGTTATTGATCGCATGGCTGACCGAGGCATTCTTCACAAGAACAAAGCCGCGAGACACAAAAGCAGGTTAAATACGGCTGTAAAAGCACTAAAATAACTTGCAAGCGAAGTCTGAATACAAAAAAACCGGCCAAATGGCCGGTTTTTTTGTATTAGGTCTTAGTGAGCAAATTATAAAATAAAATAATTATTCGATAACAATCAAATTGTCTCTGTGAATAACTTCTTCTTCGCCAGCGTATCCCAGCAACTCAGCAATACTCTTACTGTTGTGGCCTTTTAATTTTTCTATCTCATCGTCCGAGTAGTTAACCAGGCCTCGTGCAATTTCCACCCCTGCTCCATCCACGCAGGAGACAACCTCGCCCCGATTAAATTTTCCCGATACCTGCTTAATTCCAACAGCCAGTAAACTTCTTCCTGAGCCTCTTAATACTTTAACTGCTCCAGCGTCCAACTCAAGCTTACCTTTTAGAGCAAGCTGACTTGCCAGCCATTGCTTACGCGCAGCAACCGGTTCATTGTCGGCCTTAAGCAAGGTACCCAGCTCTTCGCCGCGCATCAATCTATTGAGAATCTGTGGCTCTTTGCCATTGGCAATAATTGTTGTCGTACCTGAGCGAGCGGCTAGGCGCGCCGCTGACAATTTAGTCATCATGCCGCCTCGTCCCAGGCTGCTTCCCTTGCCTGCCATCGACATAAGACTGCCATCGTTAGCCGAGGCATTGGTGATTAATTTTGCATTTGAGTCTACGCTTGGGTCTGCGCTAAACAAGCCATCTTTATCGGTCAAAATCACCATTACATCGGCATTAATCAGGTTTGCAACTAACGCTGCCAGAGTATCGTTGTCACCAAAGCACAACTCCGCAGTAGCTACCGTATCATTCTCATTCACCACCGGCACTACTCCCATATCTAGCAAAGTAGTCAGTGTGCTGCGAGCATTGAGGTAGCGAGTGCGGTCCGATAAATCATCGTGACTAAGAAGAATTTGCGCCGCATGAACACCATGGCGCATAAAGCAACTTTCGTAAGCCTGCACCAGCCCCATCTGACCCACTGCGGCGGCGGCTTGTTGCATATGCACTTGCTTAGGTCTGGACTTTAGTCCGAGTCGCGTCACGCCTTCTGCTACAGCACCAGAAGAGACAAGCACCGCATGTATGCCATTCTTTTGCATTGCCACCAGCTGACCGGCCCAATCTCCAATGGCCTCCATATCCAGGCCCAGGCCATTGTTGGTTACTAGCGAACTGCCAACCTTAATTACCCATCGCTTTGAGTTCTTTATACTGTCACGCATGACCATTAAACCCGTTAGTCCAAATCTTCGTCATCAAGAATTTCTTCATCAGAATCACGCCTGGCCAACTTGCTGTGCTCTATGCTACGTCTGATTTCGAAGGCCATTCCAGATTCCTTTTCCCGTTCTGCCGCAAGGTATTCTTCGTCTTCTACTAATCTCTGACGATGTAGCTCAATTGACTCCATAAGAGCTTTGCAAAGATGGTCACACCCGCCATTATTTATGGCGGAAATTTCAAGAATTTCTTTATCCCAGGACAAGTTCTCGCGAAGCTCTTTCTTTAGTGCGTTTAATGTTTCTGCATCAATCAGATCAACTTTGTTAATAACCAGCCAACGCTCTTTTGCGGCAAGAGTAGGGCTAAATTTCTCTAGCTCGTGAATTATTTTTTTCGCATTTGTTGCTGGATCACTGCCATCAGCTGGCAATGCGTCTACCATGTGAAGCAGCAAACGCGTTCGAGACAAATGCTTTAGAAAACGAAACCCAAGACCCGCGCCCTCTGAAGCGCCTTCAATCAAGCCTGGAATATCGGCCATCACAAAACTTCGTTCCATGCCAAGACTGATTACACCCAGATTGGGAACCAGGGTAGTAAACGGATAATCCGCCACTTTTGGTTTTGCCGCAGACACTGAGCGAATTAGAGTCGATTTTCCCGCGTTAGGAAAACCAAGCAAACCAACATCCGCCACAAGACGTAACTGCAATTGCAGGACTCTGACTTCACCAAGCGTTCCTTTCGTGGTTTTTCTTGGCGCTCGGTTGGTACTAGACTTAAACCGAGTATTACCCATTCCGTGAAAGCCGCCTTTTACCACCATAACCGGGAGTTCATTATTTAGATCGGCAATTAACTCTTCTGTATTTACATCAATAACACTGGTACCCATTGGCACTCTAACTAGCAAGTCGTCGCCACCTGCGCCTGTGCAGTTTCGCGGCTGGCCTGACGCTCCTGACTTAGCGCGATACTGAGGTTGAAAGCGAAAATCCACCAATGTATTGAGTGATGGATCAGCCTGTATATAAACACTGCCGCCATCACCGCCGTCACCACCGTCAGGTCCACCTCTTTCAACATATTTTTCACGACGAAAACTCAGGCAACCCTTTCCGCCGTTACCCGCTTCTACTCTTATCTCTGCTTCGTCTACAAATTTCACGCTATGCCCTTTTATCTCTCAACGTCTAATGCAATGAACTGAATCGAAGTTCGTTCTTCTAAAACAAAAAAGCCCCGTCGAACGACGAGGCTTTTGTAAATTCGAGCTGTAATCTAAGCCGGTTCAACAGTTACGAATTTTCGATTATGTGGGCCTTTAATGTCAAATCTAACAACACCATTAGCTTTAGCGAACAAGGTGTGATCCTTGCCACAGCCTACATTTTCACCAGGGTGAAATCGTGTACCGCGCTGTCTAACGATAATGTTGCCAGCCTTAACTACCTGACCGCCAAACATTTTTACACCAAGTCGCTTCGATACCGAATCACGACCATTATTAGTACTACCACCTGCTTTCTTATGTGCCATTACCTAACTCCGGTCTTTAAGCTTTAATTCCAGTGATTTTAACTTCTGTAAACCACTGTCTGTGACCTTGTTGCTTACGAGAGTGCTTACGACGATTAAACTTAATTATATGTACCTTCTTGGCTCGCCCTTGGGTAAGAACCTCAGCGGTAACCTTGCTGCCTTTAACATAAGGTGTACCGACTTTTACTGACTCACCCTCACCAACCATGAGAACTTTGTCAAAATTCACTTTTTCACCGGTCGCAATTTCCAGCTTTTCAAGCCTCAGGATCTCTCCTTCTTCAACTCGATGCTGTTTACCACCACTTTCAATAACCGCGTACATATTCGTCTCCAATACTGCCTGTGGAATGTGAGCTAAGCCCAGTCCTACCCATACCTATAGGGGCGGGCATTTTACGGGAACATATCCCCTGAAGCAAGAAAATTTATGACCATAACCATGAAAAAGCCTGAATTCGCCCTATAGAAATAAATGTAAGGGTATAATCATGATTCAGGGCAATTATCGGTCGTATACTGGCTTGACAGCATGTAATTGGCTCCCTAGCATGCGGGCTCACAGATAGTATGGTAAACAGGGTTCGTTTCACTCAATTTTCGAGCAGTATTCAATAGACACATGTATCAGCAAATTCGATCAGTAGTTGAGCCAGACTTTCTTGCGGTGGATAAGTTCATCGTTAGCCAGCTGCATTCCAATGTGCCGCTGGTGGAGAATATTGGCCATTATATAGTCGATGCAGGCGGTAAACGCCTACGTCCTATATTGGTATTGCTTGCCGCCAGGTGCTGCAATGTAAACAATGAACAGCATATACCACTTGCCGCCGTAATCGAGTTCATTCATACAGCCACCTTGCTTCACGACGATGTTGTCGATATGTCGGCCCTCAGACGTGGCCGCCCTACTGTCAATGCTCAATGGAATAACCCTTCCAGCGTGTTGGTCGGAGACTTTATCTATTCACGTGCGTTTCAAATATTGGTGAACATCGGCGACATGAGCATCATGGAAATAATAGCCGATACGACAAATAAGATAGCCGAAGGCGAGGTTTTGCAGTTACTGACCAAAAACAATCCAGATTCATCCGAGCAGAACTATCGGCAGGTGATACAACACAAAACAGCTATTTTGTTTCAGGCTGCTGCACAATGTGGCGCCATGTTGACCGATGCCACGCAAGAGCAGACAAACGCGCTGAAACAATTCGGCATGCATCTTGGTACCGCATTTCAACTGATAGACGATGTACTGGATTATGATGGGGATAGCGAATCTCTGGGCAAAAACATCGGAGATGACCTGGCGGAGGGTAAGCCAACCTTACCTCTAATTCATGCCCTTAAACACGCCGATAAAGCCGATGCTGATCTCATCAGAAAAAGCCTGACAGACGAGCAACCACCAACGGAAGCTTTATCCCAGATAATTGAAATTGTTCGAGATTGCGGCTCACTGACCTACGCCAGAGACCTTGCTGAATCTGAGTCCAAACAGGCATTGAGTTCACTCTCTGTTTTACCCCCTTCGCAATATCGAGACGCCCTGGAACTGATGGTGCAATTCTCTCTAAACAGAAATCATTAGAACCGCCCTACTTTCGCTCTAATTAGCAGAGCTTGAGACACTTCTCAGTAACATTCGACTTCGGTATTCAACTACAGTATTCAACTTCGCGGCACACCTCTTCTGATCTCTGGCAGCCATGGGATATCCATGCTATAACGCCGCTATACATAACAATCCCACGCAATACTGCGAACAAATAAAAACATTCTATTGTGGAGATCTGCCCTTGATCGATTTATCCAAAATACCAACTGCCGAGCCTATTCTTGAAACAATTTCTAAAGTAGAAGAATTTGAACAAACTCCGCTCCTGGAGCAATTCCCCTTTACTGACAGCTACAATTTGCTAATGCACGCCGCTAAGAATTTCGGCGATGCAACGGCACTTGAGTTTCTCCTTCAGGGCTTGCCGGACGAACCCTCTACAAGCATTAGTTTCACCGAATTGGGCACGCAAATCACTCGCACAGCCAACCTTCTGAACAAACTCGGTATAAAAGAGAATGATGCTGTTTCTATTATTCTGCCTATATTGCCCCAAACTCATTTTGCGATTT
Source organism: SAR86 cluster bacterium (assembly GCA_002402175.1). Lineage (GTDB taxonomy): Bacteria > Pseudomonadota > Gammaproteobacteria > Pseudomonadales > Pseudohongiellaceae > UBA9145. The sequence continues at coordinate 25,913 of NVVJ01000014.1, read as the reverse complement.
GGGGCGCTCAAGCCGCCGGCATATCTAATCCTATTAATCCTATGCTGGAAGCGGAGCATATGGGTGAGATTATTGCCGCCGCAAATGCCAAGGTTGTCATATGCCTGGGTCATTCTGCCCACAGCGACATTCGTGAAAAAGTACTTGAAGCAGTCAGTGGATCAACAACAGTAACAACAATACTTGAAGTCAACATACCGGGGTTGTGTGATCCACAAGCTGCCAAGAGCAGCAATTCGGCTATTGATATTATGGATTACGATAGCAGCATATTGACAATGAACGGCGACAAGCTTGATAGCGATAGAGAATTTAATGCCGATCAGATTGCCGCCTTCTTCCATACCGGCGGAACAACGGGCAGGCCTAAACTTGCTCAGCTGACTCATGGAAATATGGCTTTCCTTGGACAGCTAATGCAAATTTATACCGCGCATATGGAACATCATACTGTGCTTTGTGGACTACCTCTGTTTCATATATATGGCTGTATTATTCAGGGGGTAGCAGCGTTTGCCGTGGGTTATCGCATTGTGCTCATGACACCCTCCGGTTTTCGCTCTCCTGTCGCAATGAAAAATTTCTGGCATCATATTGCACGCTTTCAGGTAAAGCAGTTCTCTGCCGTACCAACCGTTTTAATGGCGCTTGCCGACCTTCCTGTTGCAGATGCGGATATAAGCTGCCTAACCAATATAAATTCCGGCGCGGCACCGCTGTCCCTGCCTTTTAAGCTAAGTTTTGAGAAAGAGCATAATGTCGAAGTAGGCAATGGCTATGGCATGACAGAAACTACTGCGCTGATTTCTCGCGCTCCTATGAATCAAGCCCCCGGCAGTGTGGGAATGCGTATACCTTATTCCCAAATTCGTATCGCACAGATGGATGGCACTACTGTAACTAAAGACTGCCCTCTTGGAGAAAGTGGGGCGATACTGGTTAAAGGCCCGCAGGTATTTAAAGGGTACAAAAGTGAAACAGATAACGCCAGCGCCTGGGTCGAAGATGGCTGGTTCAACACAGGAGATCTTGGATATATGGATGACGAGGGGTTTCTATTCCTTTCTGGTAGAGCCAAAGACCTTATCATTCGAAGCGGGCATAACATTGACCCTGACTTAATAGAAGAGCCTTTAAACGCACATTCTGACGTAGTTGTGTCAATCGCTATTGGCTTACCCGATCCTTACGCTGGCGAATTACCAATGGCCTATGTGGTAAAAACGCCCGGCAGCAATATCACCGAAGAAGAACTTATCGAGCACTGCAGAAAGGAAATGTCCGAGCGCGCGCTGTTCCTAAACGGATTGAATTCATCGATACAATGCCATTAACTGCCGTTGGCAAAATATTTCGACCAACATTGCGCCAGAGCATAGCCGAAGTGGTGATAACGGAACTGCTGCAGGAGCAGCAGATAGAAGCCTCGGTATCCGGCGAAATAGACAAGAAAAAAGGTTTGGTTATTAGCATTTCAGTCGATGATAGTAGCAAGGTTGAACTAGTCAAACAGCACGTTCAAAGCTATACCTTTACTACAGAAGTTAGTTAGTCTGCGGAGACCAAAATAATGAACCAAGCAAAAACGAACTGGCAGATGGCCGGCATATTACTAGTCCTTCTTTCGTTGGGGGCATGTACTACCACCGGATTTACTAGTGGCACACCTTCCGAGCGCAGACAGTCCATTCTTTCTATGCGCCAGGAAGTTCTTACCGAGCTATATTCAATAAAGCCCGATACCAGAGCACAGATTGCCAGCTCTACCGGCTATGCTGTATTTTCTAACGCTAATATTAATCTCATCTTTGCCAGTTTTGGTGGAGGCGTTGGCGTAGTACATTCTAATAACGCTAACAGCGATACCTATATGCGAATGGGCGAAATAGGCATTGGTATCGGTGCTGGAATTAAAGATTTCAGAGCCGTGATGGTGTTTCATAATGAAGACGCATTAGGCCGATTCATGGATGTTGGATTATCTATAGGCGGGCAAGCAGATGCGGCTGCTAAGGCAGGCGATTTAGGCGCTGCTGTTGGTGGCGAGGCCGTAGTTGATAATGTTACGGTTTACCAGCTCACACAAAGTGGTCTGGCCTTGCAGGCCACAATAGTGGGAACCCGCTACTGGCAAGATGCCGAGCTAAACTAAAGACCTGTGCTATCTGCGGCTAGTGCTACCTACGACTAGTGTTTCGGCGCGCACCCGGCATATAAATGCTTAAACCCGGGCTGCTGCTTCGCAATATCGATCCTGCCTCTATGATACGAACTTTTTCAGAACTGGGTCTGTATATCTCGTCATTCTGAGCCAGGATTGTTTTAGCTGATTCATTATAATATTCAGCTCGCTCAGTATCACCCAACTCTAAATAAGTTCTACCGACAGCAAGGTGGAAATCAGGTTCCAGTTCTTTAATTTTTAGAGCTTTACGAAATGACGCAAGCGCGGCTCTAAAGTCACTTTCAAGAAACGCCAAACTACCCTGCACATAATGAAAGTAGGGATTCTTATTATTGAACCTCTCTATCGCCTTTTCATATTCTCCAGCCAGTATTAGATTTCCGCTTTGGCGGTAAAATTTAGCCAAATTATTGATAGCCGTCGCATTTGACTGATCGAAACTAAATGCTGATAGATAACTGTATTCCGCAAACTGAGTATTGCCCATGCGGTTATACAGCGCTCCAACATTGTTCCAGGCAATGGATGAATCCAAATCAAGAAAAAGTGCATTCTTAAAATAGACCAAAGCCTGCTCAAAATCTCCTGCAATCAGGGTTTCGACGCCAAGATTATTAAAATAAAGAGAGCGAGCATCTTGATCAGTAACAACTTCTGAGGTGAGCTGCTGTAGAGCTATTTCTGGCGTAAAATCAACGATATAACGCCGCCGGACACTGAATTTTCCGGTCGCATTAATATGCTGGCTTAACACCAGAAAGCCGCCCCGCCGATCCCAACTGGGCTGCACATCAACAGTCTGAAAATTGGCATCGATACCGCTATATCGCGCCATCGCAATATAAAGATTCATTATCGACAGGCAATTTCCTTCTCGGGCATAAAACGCTTCCATTGCTGTATGGGTTTTGTCATCTGAATACTGAACGAAGAGGTGGTCTTCTCCATAGAGTAACTCCTGCAGTTTATCTACACGCAGCTCTTCGCTATCTCCCGAGCTAATATAGGTGTCTATAAATTCTTTGATTTCATCGTTAATGTATAAAGGATCAATTTCAGGGTAGCTATCACTGCTCTGGCTAATGATTGCCTGATAAATTTCTTCATCCTTAATAAAATTAGTTTCAATATTGATATTCACGCAGGCAACCGATAACAATGCCAGCACAGTGACAGCTAGTATTTTTAACTTGTTGAGGTAATTGCCCATGAAACCCAATTTGTCTCTCTAGTGACGAGCAGGCGTTTTACGACCGCTCTTATCTATTTTCATAAATTCATACCGCCCATGCAAAAACGGAATGTTGTCTTCCTTCAATTTTCGCAGCAGCCCTATCCAACCTGCATAACTCGCGACTTTCTCCATACTCTGACCTAGACCGGCATAATCCAGATTATCATCCAATCTGCGAATATCTCGGCCCCAGGCATCCCTGTAATTCGCTGTTTCAGTCTCTGACTCATATTCGTATTCCAATGCCACCCGGGTTTGCGCTATACGCATTATGTCTGCCGATAAAAACCTGACTTCGTAATCAGTAGTAAATTTCAAGGTGTCTGAATTTTTCGATGACAACCAGTGGACATCAGTGTCGATAACTACGCTTTTCGTTACAGGCAAATTAGGTACAAATTCAAATGGCTGGGTGTCGGCATGCATAATTGCATACCCTGCGTCCGTATTACGTAGTGCGGATGAAATTCGAACCCTTGCGTCAGCATCAATATCCACAATGGCATCAGACTTGATAAGTATCGAGCGCTCAACAAAATCAAACAATGCCTTCAAGCTTTGAATATCCAGCTCCGGCAAGTCCCATTGCCGGTTTGTTTCATCGACAATGTGCATAGCTCCATCTGTATAATTCAAAGAAAGCGGCGTAATTGTTAAACTCGCTGAAGCCCCAAGCGCAACACCACCCGGAACGATCACCTCCGAAATAGTAGATTGATTAAACTCATCACCCAGAGTTTCCTTTAGAAAAACCGAAGGCTCTCTACGAGCCAGCGTACTATTGCCTTTATCTCGAAACAGAGAATTAGTTTTTCGGCGTACTCGTTGACCAAGATAATCAATTTCATTGACTTCGCTACGGTATCGACGAGCAGCACGAGTATCTATAGCTAGCCTGCGCGCAGCTGTTGCAAACAAATTACCTACTATTGACTGATCTAATCCATCAGCAAACAGGTAAGCGGTATAACCGCTTGCGCTAGCTATAGATGCAATTTTTTCAGCGGCGGGCAAATCGTTCAGATAAAAAGTTGTAAAGATTCGATCTTCATCTAAACTTTCAAGCCATTTATGCAAGAACAACGAGGAGTCTTTTAAATCTTCAGCACTAGCATTGGCCAGTATAGCTACACCGCCAATTTGTAATTGGGTGTATTCGGTTTCCCAGGCATTAATCTCTATGCTGTTTGGAAGACTATTTGCAGGCAAGTCCGGAAAGCGGCCCAGCCTTGGGTTTTGAATTCGTTTTTTTAGGACATCACGGTCGTTAAGGTTAGAAGTTACGTCAATTTGATAAGCGGTCAATTGTTCGGCAATAGCACTTAAAAATTTATCCCCAGCTATGCCATCGTCTAAAACATCAGCATTTGCGTTAATGCCAACTAGACCAAACAATACACCGGTGAAAATCATCACTTTCAAACTGAAGTAATTCAAAGCGCTAATTTGTTTCACTGGTATTCAGCCCTGGGCACATTCATCAAAACTCTCGCTTCGCCTTTTTTTCAAAAGTCGCTCACGTAAATTTGCAACCCAGTTTGGCTCCCCAAAAGAGTGTATGGGCTGTGCCAGCTCATCGATCAACCTTTCGGCTTCTTCATATTCATCGGCAGCAATCGCATACTTAACTGCCTGTTCCATTATGTAAGTATCTGCCGGCTGCAAAGCGAATGCTTTCTGCTGATAAGTTCTGCCTTCGTGCCAATCTTTACCTTCAAGCAGATAGAGCTGACCCATGGCAAGATTCGCCTCTGGAGAGTCAGGAGATAACACTAGCGCCTGACTAAAGTGTTTATCGATATCGGCCAGAATCATTCTTCGTTGCCCGGCAGGCCAGATTTTGTCGCAATCCAGTAATTCTGCCTCCCAGTATTCACCATAGTCCAACAGCACATTGACCTCAGCCGGCGCTAACTCCACAGCTCTTATGAACTGACTTGCTATTTCCTGATCAAGCCCTTCAATATCCTGCATTCGTATCGCATCACCAACGCCTGACAGACCTCTAGCAAGCGCTTCGTCGCCTTCCGAGGCCACCTGAAAAAAGCTTTGCGCCGTTTCATATTCCCCGGAGTTAAGCGCCAATTCAGCTAAAGCCAGAGCGAGGCGATTTCCCTCAATATCTTTATTTTCGTAGCGAATGTCTGAAGAGGTCAAATTAACTTTTACAGTACCCCGAGGGCGYGATGAATTTCTAAGGTAGTTATGAAACTCTTCGTCAAGCTGCTCCGTAGTCACATCAAAAGCCTGRTCATARGCATAACGAGRGTTKCGRYCYACAAGCAGTAGCTGCAGGTATTGATCCAGATGRGYGCGGCGGTCGTTAAAGCCCTCCTCCTCATACGCATGAAGAAAATAATGAAGYAGCGCTTCGGATTTTAAGTTTGCTATTTGAATAAGYCTGGGTGAAGCCAGTGCRGCRTCGCTGTACAACAGTCTACTCATCGAAAGYGATTCACTAAGCAAGGCCATTTGCTGRTGGTTCTGGTCSGAATATCGYTCAAATTYCAATTTATCGCCATTAACCTGCATTCGCGMRATGTACCCGGCYAGYCCTTCTTCATACCAGCGAGGTAAACGCATGTCTGAAAAATTACGCACCAGAAAATGCACATAATGATGAAGGCCCACAGTCATTGAATATTCATCATCTGCTAATAAAGCCATGTAATTAGCGCGGGGGTCAGACGAAAAAAATGCCACATCATTTGTTGGCGCAATCAATTGCAAATTTTCTATATCATCAAAAAGATAAACATAGTTTGGAACTTTAGCTTTGGGGAATTCGGCCAGGCCATCAACGGTATACGCTGCTGCTTTTCTCCAGGTTTCGAGGTTAGCGGCCACACGGCGAGTTTGTCTCGATGAAAGCTGACTGAAAATATGAAAGTTTTCAGTCTCAAGCTCTAACCAGCGCTCATTCAACAGTTCTTGTTGCGCTGAGCACAGCCACGGCGTGGCAAGAAGGCCAAGCATCAAAGAAAAGCGAGATATTGTTGAATTACAGTAACGCATAGCTAAAGTACCAGACTAGGAATTAGCGAAACTACACCAGGATACTCTAACACGGCGATTATAAGCCTTCAAAGCGCGGATAAAAGGGACTAAGCCTTTAAGTTAAGCTACGCGAAAAAATACAGAAGGGGTCTCGCCATATTCTCAATTCACGCCTCCTTTACTAGGTTTAAGTGTAAAAAATGTTCATACTTTCAAAGAGATATCTAGAAAGTAGCCGCAAACACAGAGAAACCTTTTATAGGAAATACCGGGAAACTCCCTATTTGTGATACCCCAGACCCTCGGTATATCTATTCGCTACGCTATGGGTTCTGGAACTAACTCTTTAAATTGAAAGGATTACCGAATAGACTTAAAACGAGGTTTAGCTCAATAACGAGTTGACTTCATATACAAATGTTATGTTTCTCGAAACTCTCGGGTTACCCATTTTCCGATCAACATATAGTACTATAAGAAAATAGATGAAGAGATATTCACTAAACGAAATTGCACAGCTTGCCGAAGTTGTCGCAGCTATCAGCGTCGTGGCGTCATTAATTTGGGTAGCTGTAGAACTAAGATTAAACTCTGATGAAATACAAAATGCCAATTCAATGCAACTTACAACATTCACAGCCGAGAAGCAGTTGGAGGCAATTGGCTTAGGGGTTGCCTCTCTAATAATAAAAGCCCAATCAGAAGAAGAACTAACACCGACGGAAATGACAAATCTGACATTCTATTTCCGGTACATGTTGCAGGAATTTGAGACAGCCCATTTCCAATTCGTCCAAGGGAGATTAGATAGTCAGCTAGCTGCGTCATGGGATCGAAGATTATCTGTCATTATCGGAGCTCCCCTCGGGATCGATTATTGGGATCGAGAAAAGAGTCTCTATACACAAAGATTTCAATCTCACGTGGACGCCCTAATAAGTCGGGAGGAGTCTAGTGCAGCCGAAACATACCAATCAGTTCAATAAAGGACAAACTGCTGCGCAGTTTTCCCATTAACAAGGGCGTTATGCTCCTTCGCCGCTGAGAGGCTAGTAAATGATAGTAACGCTTGACGTTATTAACGCATCTCGTTACTATCTGGCAATGATTATATCTTTCAAATGTTCTGACACTGAGGCTCTCTCCAATGGTCGTCGAATCAGAAGGTTTGTAAATTTTGAGCGAGCCGCCCTTCGCAAGCTTAGACAGTTGCAAGTTGCAGAAATTCTAGCTGATTTGAGAATTCCCCCAGGAAATCGCCTTGAAGCACTAAAAGGCAACCTGAAAGGACGGCACAGTATACGAATTAATGATCAGTTTAGAATTTGTTTCCGCTGGAGCAAAGCTGGAGCAACTGATGTAGAGATAGTGGATTATCACTAGGAGTCTATTTTATGAGAAAACTACAACCAGTATCTCCAGGTGAGCTATTGAAAGAGGAGTTCCTAGACCCGATGGGTATTTCTCAGTATCGCTTGGCCAAAGAAATCGAGGTTCCAGCTCAGCGAGTTGGGGCAATAGTGTCAGGAAAGCGCTCTGTGTCCGCAGATACCGATCTGCGGCTTTGCAAATTTTTTGGCCTTACTAATGGCTACTGGCTACGAGCTCAAGCAGCGTTTGATACCGAAATCGCCGAAGATGAATTGGCTACAGAACTAAAGCATATTCGCCCTTGGCGAGAGACCAACCTAGCCAGTCACGGAACATAACAAACAAATCAAAAAAGACGTGCTACGCGCTCCTATTATTAAGGGCGTCGCGTGCCTAGGGGCTTGCAATAGTACCACTTAGTGGTACCATATTCCAATGAGGCGCAAGCATCAAAAGACTTTAGAACAAATATACCAGCGACCCACTAATGGGAATATTAAATGGTCAGACATTGAGGCTTTATTTAAGGCGCTTGGTGCTGATGTCTCCGAACGATGGGGTCTCGGGTTGCCGTTGTGGCTTTTGATGAGGTTCGCGTATTTCATAGGCCCCATCCATCTCCAAATACTGACAAAGGAGCAATTGCCAGTATTCGTAGATGGTTCGAAGAAAATGAGGTAATGCAATGAATATTATGGAAGTTGACGGTTATAAGGCCAAGATCGAATATGATTCTGAATTAGATCAGTTTAGAGGAGAAATACTCGGACTGAATGGTAGTGCAGACTTCTACGGTAAGAGTTCAACCGCCTTACGTAAAGAGTTTAAGAAGTCACTAAATGTGTTTCTTGAAGTCTGTGATGAGAAAGGAATTAGCCCAACAAAAGAATTTTCGGGAAAGTTTAATTTGAGGATTCCGCCTCATCTTCATAGTGCAATTGCAGCGCGTGCAACCGGCGAAGAGAAGAGCATTAATCAGTGGGTGACTGAAACATTAAAGGAATCAGTTAGCCCATAGTGCGGCACATAACAGTCAAATCAAGAGATTGAGCTATTTCGCCGCTGTTAAATAAAGGGTACACCCTATTACATCCCTGGATAATTTGGCCCGCCACCACCCTCTGGCACCACCCAATGAATATTTTGGGCAGGATCTTTAATATCGCAAGTTTTGCAGTGCACACAATTTTGCGAATTGATCTGGAATTTTTTGCTACCATCAGCCTCTTCAATAATTTCGTAAACGCCTGCCGGGCAGTATCGTTGAGCAGGCTCATCAAAGATTGGTAAATTACTAGAAATAGGAATCGATGAATCTTTTAACTGCAAGTGACAGGGTTGATCTTCAGTATGATTGGTGTTTGATAAAAATACCGAAGACAATTTGTCAAAGCTAATTACGCCATCCGGTTTTTTATACTCAATTTTTGGACACTCGGCAGCAGGTTTTAACTGCTGATAGTCTTTAGACTCATCATGAACAGTGATTGGGAATCTACCAAAAAAAATATTCTGCTCAATGAACGTTAAGGCACTACCAAGCCAGAATCCAAACTTGTGAAAGCCAGCACTAAAATTACGCGTTTTATGCAGTTCGTCACGTAAATCTGAGCTATTAAACCGGCTAGTATATTCGGTGAGCTCAGTAACTGGTGATTCTTCATTCAAAGCAGAAAAAAGAGTTTCTGCTGCAATGATTCCAGATTTCATTGCGGTGTGACTACCCTTAATTTTTGCTGCGTTCATGGTTCCCGCATCGCAACCAATTAACAAGCCGCCTGGAAATGTCATTTTAGGCAAAGAATTCAAACCGCCTTTGATAAGAGCCCTGGCGCCATAACTTATTCGCTTACCGCCTTTGATATATTTTTTAATAACAGGATGATGTTTAAACTTTTGAAACTCATCGAAAGGACTTAGATGAGGGTTTTTATATCCCAAATCCACAATCAAGCCCAGCGACACCTGATTACCTTCTAAGTGATACAGGAATCCGCCACTAGTACCCGCGTAACTAGAACCGATCATAGGGTATCCAGCTGTGTGTACCACAAGCCCTTCCTGATGTTGTTCCTCAGGAATTTCCCAAATTTCCTTTAGGCCAATTCCGTAATGTTGAGGGTCGCTATCTTTATCCAGTTGAAATTTACTAATGACTTCCTTGCCCAAATGTCCGCGGCATCCTTCGGCTAGAATTGTATATTTGGCATGAAATTCAAATCCGGGTTCGAAGGAAGGCTTTTTCTCGCCATCTTCCGCCACTCCCATATCTCCAGTTGCTACTCCTTTGACACTGCCGTCTTCATGGTAAAGAATTTCTGCTGCAGCAAACCCAGGGAAAACCTCAGCTCCTAATTCCATTGCCTGTTCTGCAAGCCAGCGGCATAAATTACCTAGTGAGATAATATAATTGCCATGATTGTGCATGGGTCTTGGAACAATTAGACCGGGAAACTTAAAAGAGGACTTCTCTCCTGGTAAAAAATAGACATCATCACCTGTAACTGCTGTATTCAAAGGTGCGCCTCTCTCCTTCCAGTCAGGAAATAGCTCGGTCAGTGCTGAGGGCTCAAAAACAGCTCCTGATATAATATGCGCACCTACCTCCGAGCCTTTTTCCAGCACACATACGGTAATTTCTTTTTCAGCTTCCTTAGCCATTTGCAACAGGCGGCAGGCTGTAGATAACCCCGCGGGGCCACCACCGACAATAACCACATCAACTTCCATGGATTCACGCTGCATAAATAGTCCCCTAAACTAACGAATACCTGATTAAAACTGATTATTGGCCCCATAAGGCAGGCCTGAATATAGACCCTCATTATCCTCAATTCCGCAGAAGAGCGCAAAGCAGCTGTTATCAGGCCCTCCATTACAAAAAATCACAAATAAAGTGCTATCACGGATATTTAAGCCGGCAATTTCTGGGCATACTTACGCGCGAATTAAGGCAGGTAGATTAGACCCTGTCAGTTAGTTCGTTATTACCAATAAACGCCACATCTAATGAACACCACATCGAAAATGAGTTACCCCGGAGCTTTTACATGCGTAGTATCTTAAACAGATTTGTCACAGCCTCTTCTTTCATCTCTATGACAGCCAGTATTTTTCTGCTGTTTTCATCGTATTCCCATGCCCAGCCGGTTACAGATGACAACTCAACGGTAACCTACCCCGCTGAATTCTTCGACCAGTACGAACCTTTTTCGGTAAATGACATGCTGGATCGAATTCCCGGCATCAACGTGGCGCGAAATGGCGCAGGAAACAATAATGATAGTCCGGGTAGCTCAGGCGGCTCCGGCCGAAGAGGCCTTGGACTAGGCGGTGATCAGGTTCTTATCAATGGCCGAAGAACTACGGGCAAAGAAAATGAAGGCAATAGCCTGCTAAGCCGTATACCCGCAGACCAGGTGCAATACATAGAAATTATCCGCGGCACATCGAACAACCTGGATGTACGTGGCGGAAATCAGATAATAAATATTGTTTTGCTCGACTCCGATACACGCTCATCGTTTGCCTACGAAATTAATGCTGACCACTATCACGACGGCGAATTCAAACCCGGTGGAAAATTATCACTTACCGGTCAGAACGGCGCTTTCGATTACCTGCTTAGCGCCGAATCCGAGCCACGCTGGGAAAATCGCGTAGGATTTGAAACAAGCATACTGCCCAATGGGGCCGCCAACGATAATGTAAGAAGAGTTAGCACCATTGATTCACAACCGCTGGTACTAGGTGCCAACCTCGGCTATCAATTCGGTGCCAATGACATCGCGCATTTTAACGCGCAGTACAATGACAGCGATGCACCAAGCATTGAAAACAGAACCATAATTAACCGACTGGTGTCCCCCGCCTCCTACGAATTTGAATTCGATGACACTAGCGACAGCAACGAGCTTTGGGAAATAGGCGGCGATTATGAACATATATTTGCAAATGGTGCCCGCTGGAAAACTCTTTTCATTATCAACGAAAAAGAAACAGAAAGCCTTCGAGAACGATTTGAAATCAGCAACATCGGCCGAAACACCACCCACACTAAAGATCTATTCCTAAGTAACTTTAATCGCTATCAAGAACGTATAGCCAGAACATCCTACTCATTCAACCTGGGTGAAAGCCAGGGATTGGAGTTTGGTATTGAGCGAGCTCAAACGACTCTTGATTCATCCCTACAGCTCGGATTGCTATCAGCTACCGGCGCACCTTCTGCAAGTTTTGGCGGACTGACTCCTGTCACCGACTCTAATGCAACAGTTGAAGAAATACGTTACGAATCATTTGTCGTACACAATTGGCAAATCAATCGTCGCATGTCACTGGAAAGCACATTGATCGTGGAGTCTTCAGAGATTGAACAAAGCGGCGACATTAAAAAGAAGCGCGATTTTGATTTTGTCCGACCTAAAGTTGATTACCGATTTAATATCACTCCTGCTCTTCAATTCAGAGCCACGGTTGAAAAAGACGTATCTCAACTAAGTTTCAATGATTTTACCGCCAATATAAACGGCGGTGATGATGATCAAAATGCGGTTGCTGGCAACCCGGATTTACGCCAGGAGCAATCGTGGCGTTATGACCTGAACCTGGAATACCGCTTCAACAACGACACTGGCGTTATAAACACCAACCTGTTCTATCATGACCTGGAAGATGTCATAGGAAAAATTGACGTCTCTACAACCAGTAGTATTTTATCGGCGAATGGCAATATCGGAGACGGCGAGCGTTACGGGATCAATATTGACCTGAGCTTGCGTCTAGGGTTCATAGATTTACCTGAAGTGCTTGTTACTTCCAGGCTAGCTCTGGAAGATTCGAGCGTACCAGATTCGTTTCTAGCTATAGATCGACGTCTTAGCCGCCAGGGACGCGGCAGCTACAATCTTGGCTTTCGCCATGATCTACCACGCTGGAACATGAATTATGGATTCACTTACCGAAACAGCATCAAGGATAATATTAAGGTTTACGATATAGACAAGATCGAGTCCTACAATTCAGATGCGTTTTCTATTCTATTCCTTGAAATTCAAGGCTGGGCCGGCCTCACTTACCGCTTCGAAGCGACCAATATTCACGAAAGCAAGCGCTGCCGAATACGATCTCGCTACGTCAATGGAACCATCGCCACCGGAGTGCTTAGCGAAATCGAGAACTCCTGCAGTCACACCGGTGAAAAATACGCGATTAAGATACGCGGAACGTTCTAGAATATTTTCTCGTTAGCCCTAAAGTTACTATTTTAGATGGTCGATATGTAACTTCTGGGCGAAGCGAAAAAACGGCCGTAGACCGCGAATTGTGGCAACTTTGCCATAATATTTGCACAATTTGTCACAGTATTGTGAATTTTCGGTCGGTATAATCGCGCATCGTTTTAGCGACCTCCGCTAATATTCCCCAATTAGAATGAACAGCAATGCCTACATTGCTGTTCTTATTTTATTTGCAGAGTAAATTACACTGTATTTTGGAGCAATTACATGACACCCCGTCTTAGCCGACAATTCATCAAGCTGAGTATTCTCAGTGTAGCTATTGCTGTTGCATCTCACACTGCCGCACAGACTGATACAGGCAGTACTGCGAATGAATCTACCATTGTTTATCAAGCAGATTTCTTTGACGAGTATGCCCCGGTGTCAGTAAACGACATGATCGATCGCATCCCTGGTATTGGTCTCGCGCTAAACAGACGCGGTGGCAACAGCCGTGGTCTTGGTTCAGGCGAAGGTGAAATGCTCATCAATGGCCAGCGCACTACAGGAAAAAGCAATGAAGGCCGTGCCCAGCTAAGTCGTATCGCTGCCGATCAGGTTGATTACATTGAAATCATCCGCGGCACATCAGAAGAGATGGACATTCGCGGCGGCGGTCAGGTTGTCAACATCGTATTGCTCGATGCCAAGTCGCGCTCCAGTATTTCAGCCGAAGTAAACATGGATCGACTACATGACGGAACCGTAGACCCAGGCGTACAGCTTTCCCTTTCAGGGCAAACGGGCAACTTCAATTACCTTTTTCATATAGAAGGTGAGCCACGTTACAACAATGACTATCGTAAAGAATTTAGCAGAGACGCCGCTGGCAATTTATTAGAAACTCGAAAAGAAGAAGACATACGAAACCAAACAGAATACGAGACTAGTTTTAATCTTGGATATCAGTTTGATAAAAGTATGATCCAGTTCAACGGGCTGTATGCCGAGGATAGCCCTCCATCTGAGATTGACCGAGTTATTACGGATTACACCAGCGGAACAGCCGTCACATCAATAGAACACGAAGACCGTCAGACCAACAGGGATTCATGGGAAATTGGCGGCGACTATGAATACAAATTTGATAGCGGCGGGAAATACCGTTTCCTGTTTATAGTCAACGATCGTAATTACGACAACACACGCGAGCGCTTTGGCGTTCTGCAAAATTCTGATGTTAAGAACTTGTATCTGTTCTCCTCCAGCCGTGATCGCGAGCGCATCGCCCGCACATCTTACACTTGGGACTTATCACGCAATCAAGGCGTAGAACTGGGTGTAGAGCGAGCACAAACCATACGTGATTCTAACCTGCGTCTTGGCACTCAAGATTCTACTGGCATACCGTCACCTCTAGTCGGCGGACTTGTTCCCGTTGAGATTAGCAATGCCAGTTCTACAGTAGAAGAAATTCGTTATGAAAATTTTGCCGTACATAATTGGCAAATCAATGATCGCATGTCGCTGGAAAGTTCTTTGATTTATGAAACATCCACTATTAAGCAATCCGGTGATGTTAACAACACGCGTGATTTTGACTTTGTAAGACCCAAGCTTGATTTTAGATTTGACATCACCCAGTCGCTACAACTACGAGCAACCATTCAGAAAGATATTTCACAATTGAGCTTTTCTGATTTCAGCACTTCAGCCGATAATGCCGACGACGATCAGAATACTCAGGCCGGAAATCCTGAAATCGCCCAGGAGCAATCCTGGCGTTACGAACTCAACCTCGAATACAGACTGCCAAACAACATAGGTGTATTAAATTCACTGATATATTACCGCGACATTACAGACGTAATAGATCGCATTGATGTATCGCCTAGCCTCACAGATTTGCAATCTGCTCGCGGCAACATTGGCGACGCCAAGCGTTACGGCATCAACCTCGATGCCAGCACCAGGCTAAGCTATATCGGCCTGCCATCTGCATTACTAACACTTAGCTTCAATGTTCAAGACTCGTCTGTTACAGATCCATTTCTGGGCACCGAGAGGCGCTTACGTAGGAATAACCGATGGTTTGGACGCGCCAACTTCCGTCATGACATCACAAAGTATGGCTTTAGTTACGGCTTCAATTATTTTAATTCTGCCCATGATGCCCACGGCCAAACTACAATAGATATTATTGATATCGAACGAGATAAAAATGAGTACGGTTTGAATTTCTTTTTAGAGAAGAAAGCCTTCAATGGTGTGACCTTTCATTTCGATATACAAAATGTCAACAATCAGTCTCGTTGCAGGGAAAGGGTCAGGTTTATTGGCGCCACAGTTAATGGTGTCATAGAAGAAATTGAAGATTCATGTCATAGCAATGGCACTAAATACGCTTTAAAAATTAGGCATACCTTTTAACACCGCCTCTTGATAACTGATCGCTTCGAAAAAGGCATTGCAGAAAAACTGCAATGCCTTTTTTTTAGGCATAAGCTATTACTGAGCTTAATAGTATTAGTAATAAACCACCTTCCAAAAACCCCAACACCATTCTCGCACATGGAGTTAGCTGGTTTACGTATCGGTCAATTGGCACAATAAGTTGCGTGTACCTGTGATTGTTCATTGCCTTATTCCCTATCCAAATAAATTGATCAGTAATTTCTAGATCGTATTCTAACGAATTCAAACTTAATGCTTGATGAATGCAAAGCTGATTCAAAAGCTTTTTAGCAATTACTTAATATGCTTATACAACTTAGACGTAACTTTTGAGAAAGAGTTACTCGGGGATTGAGATATCCCTACAAAGTAATTAATTAATTCAGCGAACTAGGTCCATTGAAGCGCGCACATTGCACGACATTAGATGGGAACTGCGAGCGCTGGGTCAGGGCCCCCTGTTTTTGCAGCAATTAAAGCGCAGCATCGAGCGACCGAAGGAGACCGTTTTTTGGGCTCCTGACCGACCGAGAGAACCCGGGACGGGTGCAAGCTGCGGAGAAAATAGGGGGCCCTGACCCAGCGCGTTCTCTTAGCAATTAGATAGGCTGGCTAGGAATGACCTGTAGGTAGGTGATACGTGTATCGGGTTAGTTTAGAGCTGCACCCGTCTTCAGCTCTATTTCACCTTGGTGAAAATCATCATGTGCTGCCAGGGAAGAAAATCCAGCGTGTCAGTCCATTCAAGACCAAATACACTCATTTCCTTAACTACCTGCTCTTCCGTCATCTTATGCAAAGGCCGAATAGGCACTGATTCATCTTCGCCACGGTATTCCAGAAAAAATATCCGACCGCCTATGCGTAGCGCATTGTTAATGCCGTCAATCATCTCAAAGGGGTGATCAAACTCATGATAGGCATCTACCATGATCGCCGCATCGATCGAATTCGGTGGCAAATTGGGGTTATCTACTTCGCCTTTAACGCCCTCTATGTTTGTCACATTTTCTTCAAGCTTGCGTTGTTCAATGATTTCCAGCATCTCAGGTTGAATATCTACAGCTAGCACTTTTCCTTCGGGTACCAGTTTCGCAATTCTGAATGAAAAATAGCCTGAGCCTGCACCGATGTCTGCTACCACATGGTCAGGTTCCAGTCCCATATTAGCGACTACCTGGTCGGGCATTTCCTCTTGAATACGTCCAGGGCGGTTTAACCAGGCTGCGGCCTGATGCCCCATAACAAAGGAGATTTCGCGCCCCATATAGAATTTACCAATTCCTGTGGTTCTTCGCTCTGGCGCTTCGATATAACCTGGAAATTCCGCCGCCTGAATGGATATTGATGTACACGCAAACAGAGTCGCCATAAAAATAAAACTGGTATTTTTCAATACTTTCATAAACTTACCTTCTAATGCTCGAGTCATTCATAGCAGGAACTGCTCGCACAAAGCGTACAAACAGGAATGAAAATCGCAGCAAATTGCGAGATTCAAAAATATTTAAGCGTTAATTGTATTGTACTGACGCGGGGCAAACAAGAAGGCTAACAGAAGCGAACTTCCCTGTTAGCCAGAAGGATAGGAGCAGTTTGAATATTATTGCTTACAGAAGTTTTAGTAAACGCTGTCCGGAGCCCTTACATTTTGGGCAGTTACTGCTTTCAGTAATCTTACCGGCGCCTTTACAAACATTACATACATCCTGATAAGGCTTCTTCAAAATAGAGCATAGTTCTGATAATGCTTGTTTAGGTACTTTTTTCTCGGCCAAAGTCATCACTTTATTCACTCCGCGGGTTAAACCCTTTTTCTTTAAATCTTTAGAGATTTCTATCGTCTCTGTGATTGGCGTCTCATTTGATAGTGATTATGCCCAACTATGATTTTAAAATGCGTTAACCACCTCACAAAACTGAAGAGTCATGTAAATTCTATCTTAAGGTGGAATTAGTCGATAAATTAGTTACTTATGCTAGTATCCTCGACCTAATCGAGAAGTTTCTTAACAAATTTTGTTAACTAAAGCTTCTTAACAAAAGCTTCTAATAACAGAGAATCGTTTTATGGCAAAAGTTTTAGATGGCATTCGCGTGCTCGACTTCGGACGTTATATCGCTGGCCCCTATTGCGGCACGCTCTTGGGCGATATGGGTGCCGAGGTTATTCGGATTGAGAAAGTTGACGGTAGCGAAGACCGCTTCCTCTCACCTATAAGTGATAAAGGTGATGGCGCCCTGTTTATGCAACTGGCACGCAACAAGCTGGGTATGACGCTAAACCCCATGAAACCAGAGGGCCAGGAAATTGTTAAAAAACTAGTAGCCACCGCCGATGTGGTCATCGCAAACCTGCCGCCGGATACATTACAGCGCATGGGTCTGGACTATGACAGCCTGAAAGCTATTAAGCCGGACATTATCCTTACAACCGTCTCGGCCTTTGGTCGCGGAGGGCCTTATAGTAACCGCGTGGGCTTTGATGGTTTGGGCCAGGCTATGTCGGGCTCCATGTACATGTCAGGAACACCAGATCAACCTACCAAGGCTTATGCGCCCTATGTCGACTTTTGTACAGCAAGTTTGTCAGCATTTGGCACCATGACTGCACTTTTCGAGCGCCAGAAAACGGGTAAGGGTCAGATGGTTGAAGGATCTCTGTTCAGCACTGCACTTACTATGATGAATGGCACGGCTATTGAGCAAAACGCAATCCAACGCAACAGAGTCGCTACACTTAACAGATCACAAACCTCTGCCCCTGCTGACACCTTTAGAACCAAAGACGGCTGGGTACTGGTGCAATCAGTCGGTGGCCCATTGTTCAAACGCTGGGCAGATATGATGGGTGAAGATCACTGGCTTGAAGACCCCCGCTTTAAAGACGACATAAGCCGCGGTGACAACGCCGAACTTATAAGTGAACGGCTTGCCCTTTGGTGCTCCGAACGCACGTCCAAAGAAGTATTAGACACTATGGAAGAAGCACGACTACCAGCAGGGCCAATATTATCGCCTCAAGATGTTCTTAATGACCCACATATCGCCGCAAAGGGCTTGTTTCAGGATGTCGAATACCCGGGGCTAGACAAACCCGCCCCTTTAATGCGAACTCCAATAGAGTTATCTGAAACACCTGGCGAAATTCATAGCCGCGCGCCAACCCTGGGCGAACATACTAATCAAATCATGCTTGAACTGGGCTATTCCGAAGCCGAGATTTCTGAACTTAAGGGCAAGCGAATAATCTAGCCTATAAAAAACGTCACAATTAAATGGAGGAGACTCTTTATGAAGAGCACTATGAAAACAATAACAGCAAGTATTGCTTCCGTTCTTATCACTTTGTCATCGCCGCTCTTTGCCGAGCAGGAAATACTGAGCATTGATCACTATGTGCCCACAATATCCACCGCACCGGCCATGCTGGGCGAAGTAGCTCAAATTTATGTTCGCGAACGCACCAGCCAAACCACAACTCTGCGTGGCGACAATCTGTCTGGCAAAGTTGTACTGTTTATTCATGGCGCCGGCACTCCCGCCGAGGTGGCGTTTGATGTTCCCCATGAAGGCTATAGCTGGATGGCGTATTTAGCTGAGGCTGGTTTCGACACCTTTTCAATGGATACCACAGGTTACGGTCGATCAACTCGACCACATGTCATGAATGACATCTGCAATCTCTCCCAGGGGCAGCAAGAAGCATTTGTACCGGCGTTGTTATCCGAGCCCTGCGCAGCAAGCTACCCTTTTGCAGCTACTACAATCGAATCTGATTGGGATGATATTGATGCGGTGGTTGATTACCTGCGAGAAATCCGTGGTGTGGATAAAGTGCATCTAGTGGCATGGTCGCTTGGTGGTCCACGCTCAGGAGGCTACGCCGCCATACATCCAGAGAAAGTTGATCGCATTGTTCTATTGGCACCTGCCTACGGCAGAGACAGATCGAGCAATCCTCCAGATAGCCTGCCAGCGCCAGGTGCCGCATTTACCAAACAATCTCGACAGGATTTTACTGCCAACTGGAATCGTCAGCTTGGTTGCGACAATCAATATCAGCAATCTGTCAGCAATGCAGTCTGGCAAGCCATGCTGGAATCTGACCCTGTAGGCTCCACCTGGGGCACCGGTGTTCGCCGCGCACCAAGAACCACGACCTGGGGCTGGAATCAAGAAGTCGTAGCCGCTACTCAAACACCCATGCTACTAGTATCCCCCGTTCACGATGCGCAAGTGCCAGCCTCAAGAGTCAGGGATTTATATGAAGACCTGGGCGCTGAAGAAAAAGTGCTTCTGGACCTGGCCTGTTCCTCTCACAACGCAATGTGGGAAATGAATCATGAAATTCTATTCAATGCGACATTGCAGTGGCTGCGAGACAAGTCAGTAGACGGAGTTACAAACGGAGAGCTAAGAAAAGGATACTAACAATCGCATCAAAAAAGAGCAGCACGGTGGTCATGCGGATATTTTTGCATGACCCCCTGCCAGCTCTTGAATCCTTTGCCTTTTAATTCGCATAAAAAACAGAGTGAGAATAACAAGATTTAAAACGCCCACGATTGAGGCAAACGCAAAAGACCAGGTATAGTCACCGTTCATATCGTAAAACAAACCACCAAAAAACCCTCCCAGACCCATGCCACCCCAGCCAAAGAAAGAAGTCATACTCATAGCTCTAGCTGAAAACCGGGCGGAAACCATCATACGAACACAAACCAGAATGCTAGACATGACTCCCGAGTAGGTAAAACCGAAAAAGATTGCCAGTAAGTAAAGCCCGATATCATTCCCGATATGGGGAAACCAGAATACCGAAACCGTTTGCCCTACAGACATTACGATGTATGTTGGTAACGCACCAATCACATCTCCCAGCTTGCCACCCATTATTCTTCCAACGCCACCTGACAACATTAACACCAGCAGAAAACTGGTGGCAGATTCCAGGGTTCGGTTATCATCAGTCAGCATTGGAACCAGGTGCACGATAGGTACCGACATGCACAGGCAACAGAAAAAAATCGCCGAAGACATCCAGATCACAACTTCCTTTTCAGATAAAGGAAAGTGCCTCACCTCACTCTCTGGAGAAATCCTTGCTTGTATTCGCCGCGGTGACTCCCGCACCAAAAAAGCTATAGGCAAGGCAATTACAAGATAGGTAATTGCCATGCTTTGATAAGCCCACTGCCAGCCATGACTGGTAATAGCCATACCGGCAAGATAGGGAACTACTCCTTGGCCAATAGCACCACCGGACGCGGTAACGCCCAGTGCCAGACCTGGGTTGTGCCGAAACCAGAATCCCACATTGGCAAACAATGGAGTTGATGCCATGGCATTGCCAAAGGCACCAAAAAGAAAATAGTAGCCATAAAATTGATAGATGCTGGTTTGCTTACTCAACATGAAAAGACAGAAGGACATGGTTAGCGCAGCAATCACACCAAACCAACGAGAGCCATAGCGGTCGGCTATATAGCCCCATAGCACGCCAAACAAAGCCGACGCAAAGGCGATAACGGTATACCCTAGTGATGTTTCTGCCCGGCCCCAACCGAACTCGACCGTCAAGGGTTTGAGAAAGACTGAAATTGCACCCAGTGCGCCAAATGACAGGCCGCTCAACATAAAAACCACAAACACCATCAGCCAGCCATAAGGCGGATCGCGTTCAGTAGTGGTTTGTGACGAAGAAGTCATTAGAAAGTACTCGTTGTTAATATTAAAAATATCTAAAAGCAAAAGCGCCAGCAGACTCTTGTCTGTTGGCGCAGCATAGGTCAAATTTTAGGCCAGATTGAGAACTGGCTTCAGGCAAGTTTATGAATGCCTGAAGCTTGTCGCAGGCTGTCGCCGATTTTCACGCTAGTGCCGAAGCTATATAAAGACTCTACTGAGGCGGTAACGAGTAAATTATTATACTACCTGTTCGTGCTGATTCGGTACCCGTTCTAAAAGTCAGCATGGCGTTGCCTGAATTGGTGGCTATGTATTGCTTGCCATCCACTTCATAAGACACAATTCCACCACCAACAGGAGCGCCGGTGTCAATCGAGTTCAAAATTTCGCCAGTACCAACATCCATCATTAGTAGATTACCTGTAAGCTCTCCACTGAACACCAGGCCGCCGGCAGTGGTAGTTACACCCGACACCATCGGCGTTGGCGAATGATAACGCCACCTAACGTCTCCAGTTTCTACATCAATGGCGGTTAACCAACCAGTCTGTTCTTCAGCAGGACGAACTCCACCTCCCATATAAAGTTGACCTGGCACGTAATCAACTTCTTCTGCCGCTGTAAATTGAGCGCAGTAGTCAATAGAAGGCGTTATAAGAATTTTTTCATCAGGATGATAAGCAGGCCCGCTCCACAACACACCACCATAAACACCAGGGCAGGCAAACACACCTTCGCGAGTTACCGGTACTTCTCGGTTTAAAATAGTTGTAACTGGTGTTTCGTACAAGATGGCATGTGATTGCTTGTCTAGAGTTCGGAGTATGCCGTCCTTGCCCACCGTCGCGACCATGTCGCGAGACACATTATCAACCCCAGCTTTTAGTACTGGGCTTACTTGTGTCAGGTCCCAGTCGTGATCGTCATTAGGAACAATAGATTTATGCCAATTCAGTTCGCCGGTACGCACGTCCAAAGCGATAATATTATTGGTATAAAGGTTTTCACCAGGACGTAAATAGGCGGGAAGATCTGGCGCCGGATTAGTAACAGCGGCATACACTTCGCCCAGTTCCAAATCCATACTCAAAGGTGTCCATACAGCTCCGCCGCCCAACGCTATATTATTTGGATTACCCCAGGTTTCACCGCCCCCGGCAGCTGCCTCAGGCACAGTCATAAACTTCCAGATTAGCTCGCCATCTGTTAATGAAAAAGCCCCTACCCAACCAGAAATTGCATTTTCACTTCCAGCAGGCCCTATGAGCACCATGTCTTCAAAAATCATCGGTGGCATAGTAAATGTTTCGCCTAACCACGGGTCAGCAACCTGTCTTGCCCACAGCAAATTACCATTTGCCGAATCTAGGGCAAACAAATAGCCATCGGCTGTGCCGCGCACCACATAGCCATCTTTAATTGCCACACCTCGATTATTCCCCCATACCATACGGTCTTTGGCTTCCCACTCATGGGTCCAGATTTTCTCGCAAGTGGCCGCATTGATCGCCGCTGTATGAGTAGCGTTGGTTATATACATAACCCCCTGATATACAATAGGGCCGGTTTGCATGGTTGCATTAGAATTCAACTGGTAGGCGCAAACCTGCTGCAACTCACCAACATTTGCAGTGTTAATTTCATCAAGTTTTGAGTAGCGAGTACCCTGATAATTCTGATTATGATAAAGCCAGTCGCTGGAGTTATCAGCAGCACTTAAAAGCTCATCAAAACTAGGGCCAACTCCGCTAGGCTCAATACCATAAATACCTTCAATAAAACTAGCCGCACTATCCAGTACTTCGTCGCCCCGAGATATTGGAATAGCACTCAGGTAATCATAATCATTTTTGAGCAGCTCTGTTCCTTGCAGCACATTGTTACGGCCCAATACATAAGCCAAAATATCCAAATTCTGACTTTCAGTTAATGACCCCTCCTGACGTGGCGGCATGGTATTACTAATTCTATTAAACAACTCACCAACATTTGCTCCTAGCCGCGACCAGCCTTTCCTAAAAGTAACTCCTTTCAATGCCGGAGCAGCCGCGCTGTCTAAATCAACGCCATGACAAGCCGAGCACTGCTGTTGATATAGCGATTCACCACGATTAAATTGCTCTTCGGTAAACGTGCTGGAAGCAGGCGCTTCAGCCGCCAAAGCGGATGCTGAGAATGTCAGCAATAGCACTGTTGAAAAATTCTTGAATACCTTGCCAGGTACAAAATAAAACAGTTTACTCTTAGTCATTTTTTATCCTTCGTTACATCTACTTCAATACATTAATTTCAGGAAGGTCGTAGTATTTCATCAACTAGTTTTTCGAATCAGCTTTCAGGGTTATTCAACAATTCGATGGCAGCTGTGTACATAGCCTCTACTCCAGCTTTAACAGAACTTGGGTCGATCAGAAAAAATTCAGAATGATGTGGTGGCGCGCTTTCGTTACCCGCAATTATTTCGCGCATCAAATCAGCAGGTGTTCCTCCCACCGAAAAGAAGACACCTGGCACATTATGTTCTGTCTGAGTATAGTAAGCGAAGTCTTCGGCGCCCATGCCTGCTCTGGGAGTGGTGATCAATGGATTGTAGCCAAGCTGTTCAGTCCAGGCCGGCAATACTCTGCGAACCGCCTCACTGTTGTTGACATTGGTTGGCGTGCTCTCGAAACCCATTGCAACTATTGGCAACAAATCGTCTGGCAAACCGTTCAAGCGACCAATGTTAGCAGCGGTTTCACGTATGCTACCCAAAACCAGTGCTCGAGTTTCTTCAGAATCAGTGCGTACTGTCAGCTGCAAATTCACTTCATTGGAAATAATATTATGCTTACTTCCTCCCTGAAACGAACCAACAGTGATTACCGCAGGTGATAGAGGATTTATCTGACGGCTTATAATCCCCTGCAAGCTAATTACCAGTTGCGACGCCACGTAAATCGGGTCTATTGTCTGGTGAGGATAAGCACCGTGCCCTCCTATTCCGCGCACTTTAATATCAACGCTGTCGGCACTAGACTGCACTATTCCCTCGCGCACACCTACCATGCCACTGAGCATTCCTGAACTCACATGCAGTCCGATAGCATAATCAGGAACCCCAAAACGCTCGTAAAGTCCATCTTCCAGCATAGCTTTTGCACCATTGATTATTTCTTCAGCTGGCTGACCTACCAGCATGACAGTGCCACTCCACTTATCCCTGTTGTCCATTAACATCTTTGCAGTGCCAACCAGAGTTGTCATATGCAT
Source organism: SAR86 cluster bacterium (assembly GCA_002402175.1). Classification (GTDB taxonomy): domain Bacteria; phylum Pseudomonadota; class Gammaproteobacteria; order Pseudomonadales; family Pseudohongiellaceae; genus UBA9145. The sequence continues at coordinate 1,507 of NVVJ01000014.1, read as the reverse complement.
ATCATGTCCACAGGCATGCATTACCGGCACTTCCTCACCGTCGAGATTCAATTGCCGGCTGCGCGAAGAATATGTCAGCCCACTGTTTTCCAGAATAGGCAGTCCATCCATATCTGCTCTAACCAGAACCAATGGCCCAGGGCCATTTTCAATCATTCCCACCAATCCAGTCCTGCCCACACCTTCTGTTACGTCGATGCCCAGGTCTCGCAGTTCCTGAGCCAGGCGTTCAGCAGTTTTTTGCTCAAGAAAACCGAGTTCCGGATTTTGATGAAACCAAAGGAATAATTCAGACAAATGAGAATCGTAGTGGTCGCTGATTGCACGTTTGATAGAGTCATCTGCGCCAACCGCCGATTGACTCAGCAACATACTGGAAGATATAAGAGCTATAGTAAGAAGTGAGCGAGAATACTGTAGGAATTTCAAAGGCATAAATCGATTACCATGCTGTAGAGAAAAAATCAGTCCGCAGAGAGTAAATGACCGCCATACATTTTGAAAGCAGTATTCTTCACCTCATTACACTGATGTTCTAGTGGGCAGGGGCGGCACGCATTAAAGCTTGCCAGAATGCATCATCAAAGCCTGATCCATCGACACGACCAGTGGAGCCAAGCCGGCTAACGATCAGGTTCAAACTCGGCACAATATAAAGCTTTCGGTCTAACGCGCCTAACATAGCGACAAGATCTTCGGGAGCTGCAGCTATTAACTGCCCGGCGCGTTTAGGGGTTCTGGGCCCCGCTCCTAATACAAACTCCTGACCATTCAACCACCATAAGTAGCCGTAAGATGGATTCAGATCCTGGGAGGGTTGCAACATGTCTTGCAGGTAAGCGCTATCTTTCAAAATAACCTTGTCTTGCCAGTAGCCACCGGAGTGAATCATCATGCCGAAACGCGCCAATTCTCTTACCGTGGTAGAAAAACCATCGCCTATATTTGCGTCGGCCCAGGGCCTGGTTGTCCACGACGAATTTACCATGCCCAGTGGTTCAGTAATCCAATCCCTGGTCAGAGTGTTTCTTTCTATGCCAGTAGCTGCAATAACTACCTTCATCACCTGGTGGTAGGCTGGCGTGTTGTACAGCCATTTGCCATTGGGCTGCGCTTCGAAACCAAAGTCGGTCGACAAGCCGCTGCTCATACTTAACAGGTGCCTAATAGTAATAGCGTTTTCTTGCGTGGCGCTGGTGTTTGACCAGCCTGAAGGTAAGTATTTTGACACTGGATCATTAATAGTAAGAAAGCCTCGCTCCTGCGCCATACCTACCAGCACCGCCACCACACTTTTTTGTGCCGAGGCCACATCCTCAATCGCATGCCCATTAGAATCAGTTCCGGTGACAAAGCTTTCATAAGGGGCGCTGACATCAGCCATGTCCCAATACTTTTCAGCCATGATACGGCCATTGAACAAAACAAGAACTCCGCTGGAGCTGCGCTCGCCTGCTAGCTCCAACGCACTTGCAAGTAAGTCGGCATTCCACCCAGCATCAGCTGG
>NVVJ01000067.1 GCA_002402175.1 SAR86 cluster bacterium | reverse complement strand
GAGGGAGCGCACTGGGTCAGGGCCCCCTATTTTCTCCGCAGCTTGCACCCGTCCCGGATTCTCTCGGTCGGTCAGGAGCCCAAAAACCCGGTCTCCTTCGGTCGCTCGATGCTACGCTTTAATTGCTGCAAAAACAGGAGGCCCTAACCCAGCGCTCGCAGTTCCAATCTAATATCGTGCAGTGTGTACACTTTAAATAAGTTTAATTCGCAGAAATAATTACTTCGTCTGGGTATCTCAAACTCTGCCCCCTCGATCCCTTAGTTGATGTTCAAACTTGAGGAGGTGCTGGATATAGGGTCTACTAATAATCCGGTCATGGCTCGTGATAATTGAGAGCCTAACAATTGATCACCGGCTTTTATTTGGGGTGAGCGAATCAAGATGCGAAATTCATTGTCGGCTGCAATATAGTCGCCTACTGTTTCGTAAGAAACTGCTTCTAGTCGCTGTTCTTCAATACGGTAAATGGTCTGATTTTCATATAGAGCGTGTACCGGCATGGAAATCACATCCTCTTCTATTGGAAGGTCGACTGCCAGGCTAACCACCAAACCTATGTCCAGTGATTCGCCAGTATTGCTCCGGAAAAATACATCAATACCACCCTGACCAGGTTTTATGTCAGCTGATAATCTATCAAGCACAAACAAAATTTTCGAGCCATTAATGCTCGCACTTGCCTGAACTTGTTGTTGGTTGCGCATAGCCTGGCCTAGTAGGAAACCGACCTCAGTGGGTACAGAAGCACGAACTTCCAGACCATCGTAGTCAGCGATGGTAATTAGAGTGGCGCCAGCAATGACTCGATCGCCTTTGGATACATTGCTGCTAACGACTCGCCCTGAGAATGGTGCGCGTATTTGTGTTTGCTCAAGATCCAGTGTTGCACGTTGAACATAAGCCGCGGATTCCGCAACCGATGCTTGTTGTTGGGCTATTTTATTTGGAAAGTCGGCAACACGTGCAAGATGTTGTTGCATCGTTATGCTTGATTCGCTTGCTTCCTGTCTGGCGGTGTCCAATTGTGCGTCGGAAATCATATCTTTGCGGTGCAGATCTAGTGCTCTATTTTGTTTCGATTCAGCAATTTCATGTAGTTGCTGATAATTAGCTGTTAAGTCTTTAGCCAGCTCGAAATCGGTCCTGACGGATGCCAGAATGGCTGAATTTCGGTCATAGTTGGCCTGTGCTACGTCTAGTGTTAGTTGGCCTTCTTTTGCATCTAACTGAATCAGTAGCTCGCCTTCTTCAACCCAGTCACCTTCGCGCGCAAGCACCTCACTAACTGGCGAAGAGATGTTTGTGTTCAGGTTGGCGACTTGTTTCGATTCCACTTTACCAAAGGTAAGCAGTGTTGGAGGAAGGTTAGTAGGAGCAGCTACGATGACAGTTACCGGCCAGGAGCGCTCAGTTTTTTCTAATGGTTCGGCGCTAGGCCCGGTTATAACCATAATAAAGCTGAGAAAAAGCGATAGCGCCAACACCACCAAGCCTGCAAACTTCTTGCTGATTTTTTTCAGGGAGCTAACTAGTAAGCTGGGAATTCCGCTTTTCATTTTTGAGTCCTGCATTATTTAAAAATATCCAAGTAATATTTGTTATGAATAATCGATTTTCATCAATTATTCATTTGAAATTGTTTTATCGTCTAGTCCAAACAGCTTCGCTAGAGAGTACTTTCTAAGAGTGACCCTTGTGTTTTCAATCATCACTATTAAAGCCGGTATAACGAGCAGAACCAGTATGGTAGAAAATGCAAGACCGAAGCACAGGGTTATTGCTATGGGTACAATGTACATCGCCAAACTAAATGTTTCGAACATTAGCGGTCCCAGCCCGGCAATAGTCGTTAGTGATGTCAGAATCACCGCACGGAATCGAGATAGTGAAGCTTCGTGAATGGCTTCGCGATAAGATTTCCCTTCGGCAAGCCCTCGTCGAAAGAAGCTGATTAAAATAATGGAATCGTTAACTACAATCCCTGTCAACGAAAAGAAGGCTAGCAATGACATGGCGCCTATGTCTGCACCCATAACCCAGTGGCCAAAAATGGCTCCGGTAAGACCTAGTGGGATAGCTGTCATAACTGCTAGAGGCCATACGTAAGATGAGAAGGACCAGACCAGAATTAAATAGATGAAAATAACTGTCAGAACCGAACCGGTCTGTAGGGTCTCAAGCAATTGCTGGCTTTGTAATGTAGCACCGCCTACGTCTGAGGTTAGCTGGTATTTATCTCGTATTTCGGCTAATGCGTTATTAGTTATATGGGATACTACTTGCTCTGTGTTGTTTTGCTGTGGGTCAACGCTAGCACTCACGGCTACGGACATAAAACCATTGTCATGGTTTATCAGGTCGATGCCGCTTCGGTTTTCAATATCGGCGATTAACCCCATGGCAACCTGCTCACCCAGAGGGGTCTGTATTGGAAATTGTTTCAGAGAATATAAATTGTCTCGTTCATCATCAGGAAGCATAACTGACACTTCCAGTTCTGTGTCATTGAGGTTAAATATTTGAACGCGCCCGCCGTTGTATGCTGCCCGTAATTGGCGCCCCAATGATTCGGTAGTTAATCCAAGTGATTTCCCGGCCGGGTTAAGTGTGTAAATAATCTGATCTTTACCATAAGGTAGATTGTCAAAAACGTTCGATACGCCAGGGTAGGCAAGAAGCGCCTGTTGTAATTCTTCCGACGCAGCCTTGAGGGTTGGAATATCTCGGCCTCGTAGTAGCAGAGTTAGATCTGGCTGTCCGTTATTGGCACCACCTTTTACCTCCAGATACATTTCTTCAACCAAAGGTGATGGTTTTATAGATGCCTGCCAAAGGTTAACAAACTCTTGTGGTGATATGGTGCGGAAGTCTTCCCAGCCATACTCGATGCGTACAGACGCGTACTGACTGCCGGTTTTTCGTTCCTGGTTGAGCATAGCGCTATTTGTTTTAGATACATAACCATTGATATTGGTGCCGCCATTCTCAGAGTCAATTTGTTCTAATGCGTTCTCAATTGACGCCATGAATTCACGGCGTTGCTCTTCATTTGCCTGCGCCGCAAATTTGACATTTGCCTCCAACATTTCGAGGCTCATGCCGGTTATCATATTCATTCCAACTCTACCGCTAATCAACAAGCTTATGGCGAGAACAACACAGGCAATCGCCGCACACAATGTCGTTCCCGGTGCCGATAGTGCCTTGTCGAGTACCGGGCGGTAATAGTTGTCACGCATAGAGTAAAACCAGCGTTCAAATTTTTGCCTGAATGGACTTGGTTTTTTAAGGTCGATATTCTCAAAAGCGCGACGTAAATGCCCTGGCAGCACCAGAAAACATTCTACCAATGAGGCAAGAATCACACATAAAAGTACCGCAGGCAGCGTCCAAATTATTGCGCCCATTTCTCCGCCGGTTATAAGCAAGGGTACGAAAGCTGCCATGGTAGTGAGTGATGAGGTCAGCACTGGCATTAACATGCGCTTGGCACCTCCTGCCGCTGCTTCAGCAGGAGAATATCCTTGTTCTAGCAATGTTACAGAGTCTTCGCTCACCACGATGGCGTCATCGACAACAATGCCCAGTGCCATAATAAAAGTGATCAGAGCGAGTATATTAATACTGCCGCCGAATACGCTAAAAAAGATCAGTGTGGCGAATAGAAAACTGACAGGAATGCCCATCATCACCCACCAGCCGACCCTGCCATTAAGAAAAAGAAAAAGGGTTAACAGAACCAGTATTAACCCGGAAGTTCCATTCTCGTATATAACTCGAAGCTGCTCTTTTAACAGTAACCATGCTTCTTGGTATTTATGTATTTCAACGCCCCGTGGCAGATCTACTTTTATATCTTCTAGCCATTCATCTACAATTTGTGCAGACAAAATGGCATCGGAGCTGGTTAAGCGATAGAGCTCCATTTCTATTGTGACTTTTCCTTCGCGGCTAAGTTCAGCCTGACCGACCTTGGGGCGTTTTTCGATGAACGCGATATCACCTAATTTTGTAAGCCCACCGCCGGATCGAGTGGCAATATCCATCTGTTCAAATTCAGATACCCGTCTTTTTTGATTCAGGCTTCGTAGTTGCATCTCTGCCTGACCACGACCTACTGTACCGGCTGGAGAGTTTGAGCTGCGTTGCCTAATTTCACTGGCGATTTGCTCGAGATTTGTACCCAGCTCTAAAAGCTTTCTGCTACCGATCTGTATGGCTATTTCTTCTTCAGGCATGCCATCAAATATTATTAATTCTATGCCTCTGGCGTAGAGCTGTTTTTCCATTTCCCGCACCAGAGGAATCAGTTCCTGGAGAGATCCATCGGCGCTGACTGACAGAACAGTGATGTCTTCGTAGTCTGTCCGTTGCGCAATTAGCAAAGACTCCATATCAGCCGGGAAATTGCGTATTTGTGCAATCCTGTTTTTTACCGTATCTAGGTTCTTACTGAAATCCGAATCGAAATAGAATTGCGCAAAAATTCTTGCGGTGCCATTACGGCTAGTAGAAGAAAACCCCTGCAGGTCGGTCAGATTTGCCAGCTGTTGTTCAATAGGAATAACAATGAGTTGTTCGATGTCTTCGGCCGAAGCACCTGGCCAGACAGCGCTGATGGTAACAATGGGGAACTCAACCGAGGGATCAAGTTGTGTGTTAATACTGCCCACAGCCCAAAAGCCCGAGAGAACCATCATAATCATCACTAAATTGGATGCGACTTTATGATTGGTAAATATATCTATTATATTGTTTGATGCGCTCAAAACTTATGTTCCTAATGATAGGTCTAATTATTGGCAAGTTTTGACGCTTGTTAATGATTAGACGTTCCGCTTTCCTGATTTGTTACACATCGGTCGCAGCCGAGTTTTTCAGGCGGATTTTAATTCTATTATTGTGCTTAACGCCCAATACTCTTCATGATTCATGCCAATCACGTAACGTATTGAAATAATTAGAATAAATATATAGATTGTAAAAAATTAGAGGCAGAAACGGCTAACTACTAATGAATTTCACCAGCTAGGCTGGCATAAACAAGAGGCTTTAATAGGGTGTGTATAGCTTAGTCATTGTTCAGATGCAGCCATTTGAGACGGGATTCTTCATGCACATCCTTTGTCGGGATATATCTTTCAGGGTCGTCCAGACTACCGGTGGTGATATCAATTACCGTTGGGCGCTCTTCGGCCAGGAATACAAGTGGTGTTCCACATTCTTCACAAAAATACCGGCGGCCTTTGTCGGAAGATTGAAGGAGTTTTGCAGACCCCTGTATGTATCTGAAGGATTCAGTCGGAACAACAACCCAGGTTACGAAAGGGGCTGCACTGGTTTTTCTACACATTGTGCAGTGGCAATTAGCGACCAGGTATTCGCCATCGCCAATTTCATACCGAATATTCCCGCAGAAGCATCCACCTTGCATAGCCTTACTCTCTAATGTGTCTTTGCATGGTTTAAACAGTGTCGCATGCTTTTTACTAAGAAAATAGTTATCTATCCTCTGTTTGATCTGCTCCACTGAGTTGGATCAAGGCCATAGAATTTAGCCAGCTCTTGAAACAGCTCCTTATGGCTTTTGCGCATTTCCTCAGGGCGCTCGAAAAATGTCTCTGTAGTTACGGCAAAAAACTCGGCGGGATTGGTGGCGCCATATTGATCGATCAGGTTTTTCTTTCCACTTGTCACATTCGATTGTAGTTCTTCAAATTCTTTGCTAAACACATGCGCCCAGCTTTTATAGGCGCCACGTGTAAGTAACAAGGGTGCGCCATTGTGAATACCCGATTCATTATCTAGCTGGTGTGCAAACTCGTGCAAAACTACGTTGTGTCCATCGTGAAGATTGCGCACTCCCATTTCGACGTTGTCCCAGGCCAGGATTACTTTGCCCTGGCTCCATGATTCTCCCAGCAAGGCGATGTGACTTGTAGAGACCAGCCCCAGAGCATCCCGTACTTCGCGGGTAGCGACGAATGTTGATGGATAGACTAAAACTGAGACCAAATCTGCATATGGATTTGTGGTTCTATTGAGTATTAACAGGCAGGCCTGAGCGGCAATGGTTACCCGCATATCGTCGGTAATCTCAAGTCCAGCACAACCAATAAACTGTTTGTCATGCAGAAAAACTTTGATCAAATTCTGGAGCTGAAATTTCATAACCTCAGGAAAAGAACTGTAGAAGGGGAGGCGCCTGATAACGATCTTGAGCCAGGCGTCTGGAAACGCGCTACGATGGATTAGCTTCAGTCGATAGCCTGGCCAAAAAACTACTCTAAAAATCACAGCCAACAAAATCAGTAGCAATGCAATTAAGGCGATTAGAGAACTGGTAGTCATGTGAGTTTGCTTCGAATAATATTGTTCATAGTGTGCATCAAATTCCCAATAAAATTATTCCACCTAGAATGAGCAGAACAATACCAACTCGTAGTAGCGAAAAGGCTTCCTTGATTAAAAATACTGAAATCAACATAGCAAATAATACACTTGTCTCTCGCAGTACTGCTACTGGCGCTATTCGCGCCTGACTAAATGCCCACACAATGATTGCATAGCCAACCATGGATAAAAGAGATACTACCAGTCCTGATTTCCAGACGGATTTAAGGGTATTAATTAATATTTTTCTGGGGCGGCGTCTATAGGCAACAATGGGCACCATGAAGCCATCAAGAAAGAACATCCACAGAGTAAATGAGGTGCTGTTGCCAGAGAGCCTTGCTCCTATGCCATCGACTAGTGAATAACCGGTAATACATAGTCCAGTTAGCAAGGAATATATCAGCGCTGGACGTGACAACTGCAGGACTCCAGCACTGCGCTCTAAAACCAGGCCAAAAATCCCTAAGACGATAAGCAGCATGCCGGCTATTTCAACTGCGCTCATGGCCTCACTCAGAATAAAAAAGCTCAATATGGCTGTAAGCATAGGAGCTGACCCGCGCGAAAGAGGGTAAACCTGGGCGAAGTCGCCGAATCCATAAGCCTTTACCAGCAGTAGCATATAGAACGTATGAACAAACGCGGAGGCAGCGAGGTAGGGCCAGCTTTCTACGGCGGGAAGTGGTAAGTAAATCAGCGCCGGTATAACAAGAATGGAAGAAATTGAGGTGGTTACGGCCATAACAACCAGGCGATCACCACTGACCTTGATTAGGGCATTCCAGCAGGCATGTAATAAGGCCGCAAACAAAACGGCGGAAAAAATAAGCGGAGACATGCAGAAAATCCAGTAAAGCTTCGCCTCGATGGGGGCAAGAAGCAATTGTATTATAAGGGCTTAAGGGCTCGTAGTTAAGTAAGTCTTCATATGGCAGCTGAGTACAACATCATCTTATGAAAGGTGTAGTATTCAAATAGGGATCGATTTGTAGAAATTACAAAAAAAGAGGAATGCTCAGTGGCTCTTAGCAGGCAACAACTCGAAGCACACTGGATGCCGTTTACCGGCAATCGTCAGTTTAAAGATAATCCAAGACTAATGGTTTCTGCTAAGGGAGCTTATTACACCGACACTGAAGGTCGTGAGATTTTCGACGGGCTCTCTGGTCTATGGACCTGCGGAGCTGGCCATGGCCGAGAAGAAATTACCGCCGCGGTTAGCAAACAGCTTGAGCAATTAGATTATTCTCCAGGTTTTCAGTATGGTCACGAACTTTCGTTTGAGCTGGCTAACAAAATAGTCGAGCTGACCCCTTCTGGTCTGGATCATGTTTTTTTTACAGATTCTGGATCGGCCTCGGTTGATACAGCCTTAAAAATAGCACGTGGGTATTGGTGCAGTTTGGGCCAGCCGAGAAAGACTAAATTTATAGGGCGTATAAAAGGCTATCACGGCGTGAACTATGGTGGAGTTGGCGTGGGTGGAATCGAATTCAATCGCGCTATGTTTGGCCAGACTGTCGATGCTGACCATCTTTCTCACACCTTGCTTGATGAAAACAAATTTAGTAAAGGCTTGCCTGAATCGGGTGCTCATCTGGCGGATGAGTTAGAAGAAATCGTATTACGTCATGGTGCCGAAAATATTGCCGCGCTGATTGTTGAGCCACTTTCTGGCACGGCCGGTGTATTGCCTCCACCTAAAGCTTACCTCAATCGCCTGAGAGAAATTTGCAACAAGCACGACATACTGCTTATTTTCGATGAGGTTATAACCGGTTTCGGTCGCATGGGAGCGTTCACTGGCGCAGATGCCTTTGGTGTTACGCCGGATTTAATGACTGTGGCCAAGCAGATTACCAATGGCACGATTCCTTTAGGTGCTGTGGTTTTAGGCGCAGGTATTTATGATGCGTTTATGGACAACGGCGGTTCTGACTACATGGTCGAATTTCCGCATGGCTATACATACTCAGCTCATCCGGTTGCTTGCGCGGCAGGAATAGCTGCCCTGGATATTCTGACCAATGACAAGCTGGTTGATAGTGTAAGGGCTATGGCCCCGATACTGGAGTCAGCGGTTCACACTCTGGGCGACCACCCCTACGTGACTGATATTCGTAATTATGGATTGGCTGCAGGAATTAGTTTGCAGCATTATCGAGGCGAACCCATGCGGCGCCCTTTTGAAGTAGGGCTCAAGTGTCTGGAGAAAGGGTTCTATGTGCGCTGGGGGGGAGATACTCTGCAATTGGCACCGCCATTTATTGTTAACGAAACGCAAATAAATGATCTGGTTGCTGCGGTGGGAGAGTCATTACAGGAATTGGCTTAAGGCAATCGCGTACAGGCGCTACGGCGTTGTTAGTTTTCAATGAAATCGGGCGCCTTTTGGTGCTTTGGCTTTCCCAATTATGCTAGTCTCAAGCTAAACTGGTTCGGGTGGTCAAAAACGCGGATGACTACACCGGATTTGATGCTTCAGAAAAAGGGGGATGCTCATGACCAAAGAATTGGGAAACTCAACAAGTAAACCAGGCTCAAAAACAAAACTGGCAAGGCGAGAATTCATAAAAAAATCGGCTGCGCTGTCAACTTTCATGATAGTGCCAAGGCACGTGCTAGGTGGTCCTGCCTATGTGGCGCCTAGCGATAAGATAAATATAGCCGCAGTTGGCGCATCGGGCAAAGGAGTTGCTGACATTAGTGCAGTGGCCCATGAAAACATCTACGCAATCTGCGATATTGATGACACCAAGATCGCCAGTACATTGGCAAAAGACTTCGCAAGCCCCTTCAGAGACAAGGTTAAAAAGTATCGCGACTATCGTGAAATGCTTGATAACGAGCCTGAAATTGACGCAGTGCTGGTAAGTATTCCTGATCATATGCATGCGCCGGTAGCTACACACGCCATGGGTTTGGGCAAGCATCTTTATGTACAAAAGCCTTTATGCCACACCGTTGCCGAAGCCCGTTTCCTTGCCGAGCGTGCCCGAGAGGCCAACGTGGTTACGCAAATGGGTAATCAGGGTCATGCAGACGAAGGTGCACGCGTTATTAACGAGTGGGTGGCAAGCGGTGTACTTGGAAACGTGACAGAAGTTCATTGTTGGACCAATCGGCCTGTATGGCCACAAGGTATAGCCAGACCTGAAGGCTCGAACCTTGTGCCGAATAGTATGGACTGGAACTTGTGGCTAGGTGCTGCGCCCCGCAGGCCCTATATGGATCGTGTTTATCATCCCTTTAACTGGCGCGGCTGGGTAGACTTTGGAACCGGCGTGGTTGGAGATATGGGTGCGCACATTATTGATCACCCTTATTGGGCCCTGGGTCTGGATTTGCCTTCAAAGGTTTCTGCTAGTTCTACTCGCTGGGGTAAAGGTCATGAATCTTTTCCTATAGCCTCTAAAATTCATTTTGAATTTCCTGCAACGGCTAGTCGGCCCTCCGTGAAAATGACCTGGTACGATGGAGGCTTGTTGCCTGAACGTCCAGAGCTAATGGAAAACGGACGCATGATGGGTGACAACGATGGCGGTGTGCTAATTGTTGGTGACAAGAACACCTTAATGCACGGCGTATACGGCCGAAACCCTCGATTGATTCCAGAAACAACACATCAAGCAACCGCGCAACCTGCTAGAACTCTTGCAAGGTCGCCGGGTATTTATCAGGAGTGGATAGACGCGATCAAAGATCGCAGCAAGGTTGCCACATCTGGGTTTGATTATTCAGCTCGATTAACCGAGACAATGCTGTTGGGTAATGTAGCGGTTCGCCGTGCCAGCGAGCATAAAGTTCTGGATTACGATGCCAGCAATATGCGCTTCACTAACGATGAAGAAGCAAACGCATTACTGGATAAAGATTATCGCCCGGGATTTGGTCTGACATAAAATCTAGAAAATAAAAAAGGCAGGGCGAGAATAACGATGGCTCAAGAACAATACGATATTATTATTGTCGGCTCAGGTGCAGGCGGTGGCATGGCAACCTATCAACTGGCTAACGCTGGTTTAAAGGTTGCCCTGGTGGAAGCTGGCGATTATTACGACCCGGCATCTGATGAGCAGCGCACTCAGTTGCGAAATCCCTGGGAATCTCCTCGACGTGGGGCTAGTACCCGTCGACGTCCGTTTGGTGATTATAATTCCTGCATAGGGGGCTGGGATTTAGACGGCGAGCCTTATACTCAAAAGGGTGATACTGACTTTAGATGGTGGCGAGCGCGTATGTTGGGCGGCAGAACCAACCACTGGGGGCGCATCGCTCTTCGTTTTGGACCGCTGGATTTCAAACGCAAAGACATTGATGGCTTAGGTGATAACTGGCCGATAGGTTATGAAGATGTCAAACCGTACTACGACAAAGTCGACAAGTTAATTGGCGTGTTTGGTAGTAACGAAGGGTTGCCAAATGATCCTGATGGATTTTTTCTACCAGCTCCCAAGCCCAGGCTTCATGAGCTGTATTATATAAACGGTGCGCGCAAATCCAATATACCGGTAATTCCCGCCAGAAAATCCATGTTAACCAAGCGTATTAATAACGACAGAGGTGTTTGTTATTACTGCGGTCAATGTAGTCGAGCTTGTTCGATTCACGCGGATTTCTCCTCCAGTACAGCCCTTGTGTATCCAGCCTTAAAAGGAGGGCAGGTTGATCTGTACACCGATGCCATGGTGCGTGAAGTTATTACTGACGATACGGGCCGCGCAACTGGCGTTTCCTATGTGAACAAAAAGAATGGGCAAGAACAGCAACTGCAAGGCCGCATTGTTGTTTTGGCCGCGTCGGCCTGTAGTACCGCGCGCATACTACTGAACTCAAAGAGTGACCGACACGAAAATGGTCTTGGCAATAGCGGCGATCATGTGGGTCGTTACTTACATGATTCAACCGGAGCCGGCCGTTCGGCTTTTATTCCAGAGTTAATGGACAGGGATATTTATAACGAAGACGGTGTGAGTGGTATGCACGTTTACACTCCATGGTGGCTGGATAACAAGAACCTGGATTTTCCCCGAGGTTATCATCTGGAAATAGGTGGCGGCATGGGCATGCCCTCTTATGGCTTTGGTTTTTCCGCCAATCAATACAATGAATTTATCGGCGAACGGGTAGGGGGCTATGGTAATCAGCTGCGTGACGATATTCGAAGATTTTACGGCTCGCGCCTGAGTATCGATTGCCGTGGCGAGAGTGTTCCCCAGTGGGGTAATCGCTGTGAGCTGGACCCTACCGTCGTGGATGAATGGGGAATACCTGTGCTGCGGTTTGATTACAAGTGGACCGATTATGAAATTGATCAGGCACGTCACATGCAGGATACCATGGAAGAACTGTTAGAAGCTTCGGGCGGCATTGTGCTTGGCAGCAAGCCAGGTGCAGATCGTGACTACGGGCTAACCAAACCTGGCGAGATAATTCACGAAGTTGGCACTACTCGTATGGGTACGGATGCAGCTAAGTCAGTAACGAATGAGTTTGGTCAATTGCATGATGCAGATAATGTGTTTGTGGTGGATGCCGGGACTTTTGTTTCTCAGGCGGATAAAAATCCAACCTGGACGATTATGGCTTTGTCCTGGCGCACGTCGGATTATATTGTCGACCAAATGAAGCAACAAAATATTTAGTCTCAGGTTCAGATTAGATTGGTAGAGAACGTGAAAATGCGAAGAAGAAAATAGAAGATGAAAACATTAACACGAAGAGAAACACTTAAATCATTGTTGTTAGCACCACTGGCTGGAGGTGTTATTGCCAGCACTGGTTGTATTGCCAGTTCTAATTCGGCGGCAGAGATAACCTGGAGTAGCCTTCCTAAAAGCTACTCCTATGGCCGTACCGAAGCGGAAAAACTGCGCGATCAAAAGTTATTTAGCGAAACATATTTCCGTGAACATGAACTGTTAACCATTGCGGTTCTTTGTGACATTATTCTGCCTTCGGATCATCCAAATGGTGGTGCGCTGGACGCAGGTCTACCTGAATTTGTTGAATTTATGGTGAAAGATCGTGAGCGCTACAAACTACCTATTAGAGGAGGGATCGCCTGGCTGGATAATCGCGCTATCGATCGCTTTGGTGCCGATTTTATCAATGTCACCGAGTCGCAGCGACTTAGCTTGTGTGACGAGATCGCCTATCCGGATGTAAAAGATGCAGAGCTGCAGGCAGGGATAAGTTTTTTCTCTTTTATGAGAAATCTGACACTAACCGGCTACTACACCACAGCAGAAGGTTTTAAAGATTTAGGCTACAAAGGCAACACACCCAACATATGGGATGGCGTGCCGGAATCAGTTCTGCAAAAACACAATGTTGCTTATGAAGCTGAATGGCTGGAAAAATGTGTTGATCAGTCTCGCCGAGATATCATTGCTCAGTGGGATGATGAAATGAATCTGATAAGTTAGGCTACGATTCGCAAATAATTTAAAGATAAAAATAATTCAAAGACAAAGAGATGTTTTATGAGAAAGCTAATAATTGCACTGCTGTCTATAGGTGTGAGCTCCCAGCTTGTTGCGCAAGCCAATGACCGTGGTGAGATTTATCAACCAGTACCAGCGAAAGTAACTGGGGTTGGGCACGGAATAGCACCCTCTGACGCGATAGTGTTGTTTGACGGGTCTGATCTTGATGCCTGGCAGATTGCTGATTCTGAAGAGGCGGCAGCATGGGATATCGAAGATGGCGTTGTTACCGTTAAAAAGGGCGCTGGGACTATAAAAACCAGACAGAGGTTTGGCGATATTCAATTACATGTCGAATGGCGGCCCACGGATAATGTGCAGGGCGATGGTCAGGGCCGTGGTAACAGCGGAATATTCTTACATTCCTTATATGAAGTGCAAATTCTAGATAGCTGGAATAATCCAACTTACATCAATGGCCAGGCAGGTTCTATATATAAGCAACACATACCATTGGTGAATGTTTCAAAGCCGCCGGGCGAATGGCAAAGCTATGACATTATTTTTAAAGCGCCGGTTTATGCAGTGACAGGCGTGCTTGAATCGCCCGCTTATGTCACGCTGATGCAAAACGGTGTACTGGTGCTTAATCATGCAGAGATTTTAGGTGCTACTTTTACGCTAGAACCGGAGTATACAATTCGCTGTGAGCCTTATTCACAATCGCGTGAACAAGATTGTAGCGGCAAGATGCCGATTTCTCTGCAAGACCACGGCCAGATTGTTTCCTACCGCAACATTTGGGTTAGAGAATTGTAAGAGTGGTTGTCAGTTGCAATTCGGCGACTCAAATTAATTTGAGTCGCCTGCCTAAACGCTGAATATTTTAGAAACGATATCCCAACGAAATCATATAAACCCAGGGGTCTATCTCTGCGCTTACCTTAACTTTGCCCAGCGCTGAGTTAAAAGTCACATCGGTATCGATATCAATATTCCATAGCGATGCGTTTAGTATCCAGCGATCACCAATATTGAAATCAACTCCAGCCCTGAACGCCACGCCAACTGAATCATCTACGTCCAGGCTGCGTGCGCCCAGTTCAGTTTTGGCCTGACTGGAAAGTGATTCACTGAAGAATGCGGTGTAATTGACGCCTAAGCCTAAATAGGGACGAATTGTAGAATCGGCCCCACCAAAAAAATAGTTAAAGGTAAGAGTTGGTGGAAGTTGATCGGTGCTGCCTAGCCCGGTAGTGGCAAACCCATGCAAACCCAACCCTTTGGCGGTGAGGTCATGCTCAAATGGTGTTGCGGCAAGTACTTCAATGCCAATATTGTCAGACCACATATACACAAAGTTAAGGCCCAACTGAGTACTGTTTCCTACGCCTGCACCAGTGCCGGCAAGTGCGCCAGTGGTCGCTGTGCTAATTAAACCGGAACTCTCATCGGGCACTACCGATGTGGCTCCAACTCGTAAGATAAAATCACCTGCCTCGTGGGAAAATACGGCAGAAGGGAGTAGCAAAAATAGCGGAGTCGCTAGCGTGGCAATAACTGTAGTAATTCGTTTCATATAACACCTCACAAGTTAAGATCGTGCAAAGTGTAATCTCAAAAAAGAGGTCAGCATTGATATGCATCAGGCGGTGAATTGCAATGTAGAGAATTTGCAAAAACACCAATCCAGATCAATGCTTTGTATAATAAGTTTGAGTTTATAATGTTAGAAAGTCATGCCCACGGACTCAATCACTCTTCAGCTAGTTGATCATTTTTACTTATAGTTTACGAAACCGAATCAATAGTGAGTCAGAAATAGCTTCGTCACGTAAATGGCTGATGGCCTGATAACCAGGGTCTTGAATAAGGGCGGTAAAGGCGGCGAAGTTAGGCCATTCCACCATAAACACCAGGTCAGCATCGAACTCGCCGATGATTGCCTGTTCTGGCACATAGGAGTCATTAGATTTTCCTCCGTGTTTGACTACAAAGGGCCCAGCTGCCTGAATATACTCGGCATATTTCTCAGCACCACCATCGGCCTTAAACCAGAGCGCATTAAACATATAGAAGCTCTCACCTTTTGACTCTTGCGCACTAATGCCCTGCAAACTCAGAGTAAAAATTGACAGAATTGCTGCAATAGTTAAAACGGATTTGATGAAAGGATGGTTTCTGCTTAGGGCTTGGTTGGGCATGCTCGTCTCCATGAAAATAGGAATTAGGTCAATTGAATTACAGTTGACCTTTAGAGTCCAGAATAAATTCCCTCTACAAGCAGCAATAATTCAGCTCTGGTTGAAGCTGATAGAGCTTTTAGGGATAATCGCAGGCCGTTGTAATTAACGAATTTTCTGAAACCAACACCGAGGCTATTCAATTGCAAACCCAAATGCTTAAAGCAAAGCTGCACCGTGCGTGCGTTACTCACTGTGAACTTGATTATGAAGGTTCCTGTGCTATAGACAGTAAACTGCTAGACCTTGCAGGCATTAGAGAATACGAACAGATTCAAATTTATAACATCAGTAACGGCGAGCGCTTCACCACCTATGCCATTAGTGCGGAACAAGGCTCGCAAATAATTTCTCTAAACGGCGCTGCTGCGCACAAAGCCGATATAGGTGATCGAGTTATTATCTGCGCTTACGCCGGCTATTCTGAAGCGGAGCTAAGCAGTCATAAGCCCAAGCTGGTGTATCTTGATGAGCTAAATCAGGTTACCCGTTACAGTGATGCTATTCCGGTGCAGGCGGCCTAGTTGTATAAACAGTAATATAAATAGTGGTACAAATATTAGAAGCTTAAAGAATAATCCATGGAAAAATATCTACAGGCAAGTGCCAATATCGATTGGGATCACCCCAATGTTGCTGCAAAGGCTGCGGAATTATCCTGTGATCTGATAAACAAAGTAGACATCGCCAAAGCGTGTTTCGTTTTTGTTCGGGATGAAAT
>NVVJ01000066.1 GCA_002402175.1 SAR86 cluster bacterium | reverse complement strand
ACGTTTGTCGCTAAATGAAACCCCCGCAGCACCTACTGAAGTCCCCGTCACTAAACCTGACCAGGACAAACAAGACATCGAAGCAAGCAGCACAGAGAAAGCACCCGAACCTGCGGCAGAGCAAGAACATAAACAAGAAGAAAAAGAAACAACAAAGCCTAAACCCGCAGCAAAACCACCCCTGGTTCCTGAAAAAGAATTACCCGTAATCGAGCAAGAATTACCAAAGCTTAGCTACAAAAAGACCGAGCGCCTATACGAAATAAGAAGCATATTGAATAAGCTGCTGAGTAACGCCGAGGCTATGGGTGAAGAGCTTTCTGCTAAAGCCAATGAATTCAAAAAAACTGTTGCTGAAAAGCTCGAAAAGAACATTGAGTTCCAAGAAAACATAAAGCAAAGCACAGAAGCTCTTCTCGAGTCGTTGAAATTGGCTCTTGAAGAAGGCAATTCCGAAAGCGCAATAAAGTCCTGGGATAAAATCCAGGGAAATATCAGTAATACCAGCAACAGAATTCGGGAAAATTTACAGAAACAGGCAAACGCCTACAAGGCAAAGCTAACCGAACTACGCAGCTGGAAAACATTTGCTTCTACCGAAAAGAAGAAAGAAATAATTACCCAGATGGAGCACTTAATCGAATCCCGAATGCATGCCGCTGACAGATCGAAACATATCAGCAATATGCATCAGGAATGGAAATCACTGGGTCGATCAAACCAAAACGAGCAACTTTGGAAAACGTTTAAAACACTTTCCGATAAGGCCTACGAGCCTTGCAAAGAGTACTTTAAACAGCGCAAGCAACAAATGGTCGACAACCTGAAGGAACGACGCAAAATATGCGATCAGCTTGAGGTCGAAGTTAAATCTTTGTTTCCAGAGAAAGCACAAGATGAAGGCAGTGAAAAAGATGTTACCGCCCCCCCTTCTGCGGACGAAATAAAAACAGAGCCAAGGGGTTCTGTAAACATAACTGCTCTGAATAAATTACTCAGCGCTGCTGAAAAAGACTGGAAACATTTTGCACCAATCGAGCAGTCGAAAATAAAGAGTCTGCAAAAGCGGTTTTATGGAAGCGTGAATCAGCTACGCAAGCTCCGAAAACATGCCCAATCCTCTAGTGCAAAACTAAAACAGGACTGCGTTGCAGCAGCTCAGGCATTAATAACGCTAGAAGACAACAAAAAGGCCATGAACGAAGCCAAAAGGCTTCAACAGGAATGGAAGAAAATCGGCCCAACCTCCTACAAAGAAGACAACAAATACTGGGCTGAATTCAGGGCCGCCTGCGACAAAATATTTGAGAAACGTGATCAGGTATCAAATGAGTTAAAACAAAACCTTAAGCAGGCAGAGCAAGACCTTGCAAAAATTCTTGAGTCGCTGGCAGCCATTTTTGAAGTTGACGACGATAGCTTTAGAAAATCTCGTAATGAATACAAAGATTTATCCCAGGAGTTTTCCAATGCCCTGGACCCACGCTTAAAGCAGCAGCGCGGGCGCCTGTTAGATCGCTTTAACAACCTAAAACGGAAAATCGACAGCCGATATAAAACACTTCCCGACAAAAAGCAGCAGCAATTGAAGAAAGCCGTGATGGACAGGGCTAATTTTCTTGAAAAAATCGAAATTGAATTACTAAACACCAAGGATGACTCTCAATTTCAGGAGATTAGAAAACAATCTCGCGAGAGCGCATGGGAAGCTCTGGAATCTAGCGGTAATGCAAAGCTCGATTCAGCCCTTGCTGATCGATTCTCTAATCTAAGCAGCACAGATTCCATTAACTCAATGCGAAAACTCGCAAGCAGCAATGAATCGAAGTTCAGGCTGCTTTGTATACAAAGTGAAATCCGAGCCAATATCGACACACCTTCCGCTGACCAGTCTCAACGTATGCAACTTCAGCTACAGCAACTACAAAGCGGTTTTGGAAAATCCAAACCCGAGCCCAAAGAAAATGCAAAGCATGCATTTGGAATAGAGCTTGAAGCGATGTGTTATGGCCCAATCGAAAATGCCCCGTTACAAGAGCTAAGACAGCGGCTTGATAATGCTGTTAAGAAGCTTCTTTAATTCCAGTTCGCCCCTTATTGAGCAATGAGTTCGCATAGCTAAAAAGATAATGCTTGTGCAGTTTTGGGTCGACTTCTCTCAGTCGTTTTTCAAATACATTACGAGATGCCTCTTTTACCTGATGATTATCATCCAGGCTCTCCTGCTCTTGCGCAGATAATAGACCTTTTTTCTGTAGTAGTTGCAGGGCGAGATAATGGCTATCTCGCAGTTTATAATTTTGCAAAATTTGCTTATCTATATCCGCCGCAATTAATTCCGGCTCGTCACTACCAAAGTCTAATTCTTTTCCAAAAGCAATATGTACATCGCCTTTGAAACCAATCATTCCTGCAACAATACTTTCGATGTCACTCTTGTCTGTTTTTGTGAAGCCCCCAGTCGACTCACGCTGATAAAGCTCCTCTGCTTTTAACACATCGCAGGCGTCGTATTCATATGAAATACTAACTGGCACAATATGAAGCTGAGAGAGGTTTTCACTTAAGGGTATTTTTCGCTGATTCATTGCCAGCATTTTTAGCAGTGCTGGATCAGTTTTATCAATACCATCCTTGGCCCTGCCCTCTCGCTGAGCAATCCACACATTGTGATTATCCTCTACGCAATGATGAATATATTCCGATAGATGAGTTAGCCCGAGCAATAGCTCTCTACCTTTTAAAGATCGCTTAACAATGAAGCTTTTATTCAAACGCATCAGGTCAGACACAAAGGGTTTTTTAAGTAAGTTGTCGCCGATGGCAATCTGTAAGGTTTCATAACCCGCGTGATAAAGTATGTAGTTGACAAAAGCCGGGTCCATAGTGATATCACGATGATTACTAATAAAAAGGTAGCTCTTACCTTCCTGTAAATTTTCTATACCTGAATGCGTCAGACCTGTTGTTGTGTCCTGAATCATTTTGTCCATATACACAGCGATCACATCTTGCATAGTCGCTACATCACACACCGCTTTGAGTTGGCCTTTTAGCTTGTTGTGTGCAACGTTGCGCATCATGGCTGGGAACAAGCGCGCCATTCTAGGAGCGTAAAAACTGGCAATACTTGCCAGAAACTCTGGGTTCTCAATCAGCTTATCTATCACCGGACGAATTTCACCGTCATGATAAGGCCTAATGTCTTTAAACTTATCCATAAATTATATTTATATTTATCAGTTACTTACAATGTAAAAACAGAGAAAGAAAAACAGCTTTATGCAGAAGAATTCTATCTTCTTTAGCGCGCATTGTGTACTTAAGTCTGGAGAGAAGTAATAGCCAAAGACGACTCATATTCATCCAGACGCTCAAGCAGAGCCCCATATTCAGCATCCTCTTTTTGTTCTGCGATTAATTTCGCCTGCGTGTAGCCCTCTTTATATTTGTCCTGAGCAAATTTATTTCCGAGTCGTTCCTGGCGAAATTTTTCCCAGTCAAGTAATTCACTATTGCTTAAAGTCTCTTTATAGTTTCTTGCTCTATACCGAAACAACATTTCAGATAATCGCGAATCCTTAAAAGGCAGCCCCAACCGTCCAAGGTCAATCGCTGAAGCCGACCTCACCATTGCCATTAAACTGCGATCACCCTCGGAGAAGAAACCACCGCTGTAAATCATGAAGTCTGGATCAATTTCTTTCTGGAAATTCTCTTCATTAAATACGGCGCTAATTTTTTTAACTATCGCGAAGTTACTTTGCAGAATTTCCCAGTGCTTTTTGCAAAGCGCTATATCAATGCCATATTTTTCCGCCTGATCTGCAGCCAGAACGGCTGGCGAAGTAACAATTGGACATTTATTAATATGTATTGTTTTTAGTGGAACCCTGACATCCCCTTCGCGCATGTCTTTTGCTGGCGTGTATACCGCCTTCCTGATTTGTTCTACAGAATAATCCAGCCATGTACGTGGGTCTTCTCGAAGATCGCAAACAATAACTCCATTTTTATTTGTTGGATGCTCACAGATCGGCATTACCAATGCTAAACAACCGCGCGTTGCCGGGTACATCATCGAGACATGCAATAAAGGCTTGCGAGTTACCATGTCAATCTCGGCCTGAACTACTCTTTTGTTTCTTAGTTTATAGATATGATCGTAAAGTTTTGGCTGCCTGGTTTTAATTAATTTCGCAATTTCGATAGTTGCTATTACATCAGCCAGTGCATCGTGAGCATCGGCGTGGGCAATATTATTGGCTACAGTCAACTGATCCAGTTTAAAACTATTACTGCCATCTTCTTTAAGCGGCCAGTTAATTCCCTCTGGGCGTGTGGCCGCACATAGACGCACCATATCGATGATGTCCCAGCGAGAATTGCCGTTCTTCCATTCACGCTCATAGGGATCATAGAAATTACGGTAGAGAAGCTGTCGCGTCATCTCATCATCAAATCGAATGCTATTGTATCCAGCAACACAGGTTCCGGGTTTAGCAAACTCCTGATGGATACGTTTTATAAATTCGGCTTCGATGACCCCATCAGACATCGCTTTTTGCGGCGATATTCCAGTAATAAGGCAGGCCATAGGGTCAGGAAGAAAATCATCGGCTGGTTTGCAGTACATCATTAAAGGCTCACCAATAATGTTTAGCTGCTCGTCGGTACGAATTCCTGCAAACTGGGATGCCCGATCTCGCTTCGGATTGATGCCGAAGGTTTCAAAATCGTACCAGTAGATTGTTTTTTCTGACATTTACGCTTTCACCCATGGTTTTACCCGTGATTATAACCGGTTCCCCTTGCTACAGCTTAGCTTTAGCTGCTTCTGATTATTCACAGCCGATAGACAGGTGTCGCAAATCCTACTTAACAATTCCTTCCAAACCCTCATTTGTAGTAATATCGATCTGCTTTTGGATTGGCGCGGCTCGCTAATAACGGCAGAAGTCACGAATCCAGAGGCTATTCGAAGACATTTATAGATAAATTAATAGATAAATCAAAAGATAAACCAAACAAAATCAACAAGAAGTAATAATTCATGGATTTTCGTGGCGCCCATATACTCAGCGTAAAACAGTTTGAGAAAGCTGATGTCGACAGGCTTTTTCAAGTTGCTGATAGCATGGAGCCCTATACAAATCGTGTGCGTATTAGCAAAGCTCTTGATGGGGCTATTCTCGGAAATATGTTTTTCGAGCCAAGTACCCGAACCCGGGTCAGTTTTGGTTGCGCCTTTAATCTGCTCGGTGGGCAGGTTCGGGAAACCACCGACGTAAAAACCTCATCGATCTCCAAGGGTGAGTCTCTGTATGATACTGCCCGGGTAATCAGTGGCTACAGCGATGTCATTGTCATGCGTCATCCGAAAGTTGGTTCGGTCGATGAATTTGCCAAAGCCAGCCGGGTTCCAGTAATTAATGGTGGCGATGGGCCGAATGAACACCCTTCTCAGGCATTGCTGGATTTATACACCATTAAGAAGGAACTGAAAGCCAATAATCGCTCGATCGACGGCATGCGAATTGCCATGGTCGGTGACTTGAAGCATGGCAGAACTGTTCACTCTCTGTCGCAATTACTCATGCTTTACGACAAAATTAATTTTACACTTATCACGCCTAAAGAACTTCGTATGCCAGAGAAAATTGTGTCCGAGCTTAAAGCCGCTGGGCACGACGTGCTTGAAACAGAAGACATGGAAGCTGGCCTTAACGATAACGATACGGTTTACCTGACACGCATTCAGGAAGAGCGATTCACCAGCAAACTCGAAGCCGACATTTATCGAGGTCGGTTTCGCCTTAACAAGGCAATCTACACACGCAATTGCCAACCTAATACGGTAATTATGCATCCACTGCCAAGAGATTCGCGCGAGGATGCTAACGAACTAGATAACGACCTGAACCAACATCCTAACCTGGCCATTTTTCGCCAGACTGATAACGGCGTATTAGTACGTATGGCTTTGTTCGCTCTTATACTCGATGTTGCTGACAAAGTGGATGACTCTGCCAGAGATGTAGGTTGGTATACCGAAGGTAGATTTAGTTAGCCGTATAAAAATAACTACGCAATGCAGGATTACGATTATGGGTTTTAATGATTTACTGAAAATGATGATAGAGAAAGATGGCTCGGATTTGTTCCTGACCACCGGAGCGCCACCCAGCATGAAGGCATTCGGTAAACTAACTGCGTTAGTGGACAAAAGGCTTCCAGAAGGCATGGTTAAAAAAATCGCCTATCAGATAATGAGCGAAGACCAAATCAAGGCTTTCGAAAAAAGCCCCGAAATGAATCTGGCTATTTCCGACCCAGATATTGGCCGCTTTCGAGTCAACATCTTTAAACAACGTGGTGAAGTATCCATCGTTGCCAGAAATATTAAAACCGAAATCCCCAGCGCCGCATCGCTTGGCCTACCTCCGATCCTTAATGATCTGATTATGCAAAAGCGTGGCATTATCCTTTTTATAGGCGGAACCGGGTCAGGAAAGTCGACGTCTCTTGCTGCGCTTATTGATCATCGCAACAGGACCAGCGATGGTCACATTATAACCATTGAAGACCCTGTAGAATTTATACACCCTCATCACAAATCTATCGTCAATCAACGAGAGATTGGCGTTGATACCAACAGTTATACCGAAGCTCTCGAGAACACCTTGCGGCAGGCTCCAGATGTTATTCTTATCGGCGAAATTCGTAGCCGGGAAACAATGGAACATGCATTAGCATTTGCCGAAACGGGCCACCTGTGCTTATCAACCTTACACGCCAATAACTCAAATCAGGCACTAGATAGAATCATTAACTTTTTTCCTGAAGAGCGTCATCATCAATTATTTCTTGATTTATCTCTTAACTTGCAGGGTTTTATTTCGCAAAGACTTATTCCAACTGTAGACGGAAAACGCGCTGCCGCCATCGAAATATTGTTAGGCACACCGCGAGTTTGTGACTTAATTAAACAGGGAAAAGTTCTGGAACTTAAGGAAGTTATGGAAAAAGGCGAACAGGAAGGCATGAAGACCTTTGACTCTGCTCTGTTCGATCTACACAGAAGCGGAAAAATAAGCTACGAAGAAGCACTCAAAAATGCTGATTCAGAAAATAATTTACGCCTGCGTATTCAGCTGACTCAAGACAAGGGCGGCGAGGAAGATGACCTCGATGAAGACGACGACACAGGTGGCCTGTCTTTGGTTAATAGAGGTGATGACGGCGAATCCCAAAATATTTTCTAAAAAAACAGACAGGCATTACCATGTTAAGCAATTCCGACTACAAAAATATGGATGCCATTGAACTGGCTGACAGAATTCGCAACAAGGATTTTACTGCCGAAGAAGTAAGCGGCTGCGCCATCGCCCGGGCAAAAGAAACCAATCCTTCTATCAATGCCATCGTTCACGAAAATTATGAGAACGCACTAGAACAGGCCAGGGGTTTTGATGCGAAACCAGAATTATTAAAACAGAGCAACCTTGCCGGCCTTCCTTTCTTAATTAAAGACCTGAGTACCGTCAAGGGTTTACCTGCCTCTTTTGGTAGCCGTCTATTCGATGGATACATCGCCAGCTCCAGCTCTAATATTGTACAAAAATACCTGGATGCCGGACTTATTGTTATAGGCAAAACCAATACGCCCGAATGGGGGTTAACTCTTACCACTGAACCCCAAAGTAACGTTGCTACCCGCAACCCATGGAATACCGATTACTCTACCGGCGGCTCAAGCGGCGGTGCGGCAGCGGCAGTAGCCGCTGGCATCGTACCGGTTGCCCATGCCAGCGACGGCGGCGGCTCTATTCGTATACCAGCCGCCTGCTGCGGCGTTTTCGGGCTAAAGCCTAGTCGAGGCCTAACTACTATTGAAAATAGCCTTGGCGAATGCTGGAGTGGCATGAGTGTGGGCCACGTCGTAAGCCAAACCGTAAGAGATAGTGCAGCATTTCTTGATCTTATAAAGCTGAGCAAACCTAATCTGTTCCCATTACCCTCCTCGCCCACTTCGTTCTTTGATGTACACAATGGGGATGTCAGCAAGCTTCGAATTGGCATTCAGCTTACCCACCCTATGGATCAGAAAATCGATGATGAATGCATTCGCGGCGTAAAAATAGCCGCTGAGATTTGTGAAGCTCTTGGCCACCAGGTAGAAGAATTTACCCACCCGGTAAATTATTTCCGAACAAGTTCTGCTATGGGAACATTGATCAATGTTCATGTATATCAGGCTGTTTCACCAAGGTTGGAAGAACTAGGTGTTTCCCTTGAGGACAGCCCCATCGAAACATCAACCAGGATTATGGCCAGCCATGGCAGCAAAGTTACCGCCAGCGATTATTTAGCGGCTAGAGACAAAATCAAAAGTGCAGAATACCAAATGGAGGAGCTTCACAAGAAATACGACATAATTATTTCGCCAGTTCTAAGTAAAACACCCGCTAAAATTGGTTGGTTAGACATGAACAGCAGCGACATGAAGCAGTACACCAATCGCTTTAAGGCCTACAGCGGTTTTTCAGCCCTGTACAACGGCACCGGGCAACCAAGCATGTCAATGCCTTTGCATCAAACTGATAACGGCGTTCCTGTTGGAGTGATGTTTACCGCGGCCTGGGGTGGAGATTCTTTGTTGCTGCAATTAGCTCATAAAATAGAACTTGCCAAACCTTGGGCCAGAACAGCAAATTAAAAGGGGGTCAGAGTAAAATTTCTTACACTGTGAGTGACTACAGAACATTTGTGCAAAGAATTTTTACTCTGACCCCCTTTTAATTGACAGTTGATTCCTGAAAATTGCTAATGTCGTGCTTTTCAGCACCGAGCAAGTCACACAAATCTTCACTGTGAGATGCAAACAAAAACACTTTGCTGTCTTTGTGTTGGTTAATGTAGTCAACAAAAAATTCTTTACAGTTTTTATCTAGGCCATTGATTGGCTCATCCATTAAAATCAATTCCGGATCACCGATTAAAGCCGCAACAAGCGTGAATTTTCGTTGGGTTCCAAAAGACATTTCAGAAAAAGCCGTTTCTGAGAATACATCGATTTGCAGCGATTCAAGCAGTTCATTCACAAAAGTACCAGGTGCTACTTTTTTTGCCTGAGCGACAACCTCCAGTAATTCTCGACCTCGCATAAAGGGATAAACTATTGGAGTATCGGGCATGTAGGACAGACTTCTCTTTACCGTGACAGGCTCATCGCTTAATGAGTGTCCAAAAATTGAGATCGATCCTTTTTGCACAGAATTAATTCCGGCTAACGCTTTCAATATAGTGCTTTTTCCACTGCCATTAGGGCCTATTAACGCATGGCAGCCTGTTTCAAAGTTTACATTCAGGTTCTCAAATATAACTTTGTAACCGTAGGATATTGTTACGTTGTTAATCTGCACGGGAATCATTAGTAATCCTTTACGTCAAAATTATGAACATCAACACACCCCAGGCCGTGCAACTTGCTATAGATGCCACCATAGTTTGCTTTGATGTGTTTTGATGAATTAGAAAGTGTATCAATGCCAGCGGAAAAACCGCCAGTATGCTGTAACTTAATTGCCACCAGCTAAGGTGGTTATTCAAAAGCATAAACACAATAAGCGGCAACGATATAATTAGAATTAACGAGTAGAAAAATAAACTATCAAACCAGAACCAATAGGTTTTTTTTAGAGGCAAAGAACGTAAAAACGGCATAAACTTTTCTCGCTCTTTACTTATAAACGAAAGCAGAGGGTTCATTGTTCCTATAAAAAAAATTAACGGTATTACCAAATACATAAAGGAATTATGAAAATAACGGTCGCTGCTTAAAATGGCGCCAACTAGCCACATAAACAACAAACACAAAGTGCCGCTAAGCGTCGTGGCTATCAGTTTTTCTTTTAGTAGCAAATGCCCATAGAGCTTTGCATGCACAATTCCATAGAATAATGGTCGAGAGCGAAACACAGTAGCGCGCACCTGGTTCTTTTTAGCAAGCAGCTTAAATAGCCAATGCAGTAACCGCTGTTGATTTTTCCTGGAGGTTACAGTGTGAATAAACGCACAAAAAGCAGAAAACAGAGCAATGGAAACAACAGGTGACTCAATCAACTTAACTGTCGACATTGCCAGGCAGGTAAGCGCGATAAAAACCACAGCAACCGCTTTGTTTGCCAGCCACAGCAGTTGAGCCTTGACAGTCGCCATAAGAAAAACAGCGAATATTACTACTGTATACGCTAGCTCTGTCACAGAGCCGCCGATGAGAAACAGTTGAGGCAGAGCAAAAATGAAAAACATCCAGACCAGATTATTGGCAACAATAACCATGTAAGCATTCAAGTTATCACGCTGACTATCGGCAATCGGCAGAGACTGGGCAAAATCTGAAAACGGAACACCAAGAACCGCCTTCTTCTGAATATGAATCCACCCCAGGAACAATATCTGGATAAACAGCGCAGCAATCAGTGTGTGCAAGAAAGGGCTTAACGAGTTGCTCACGGTAAGCACCGGAGTACCAACCCACTGCGCAATACCTAAAGCCGTTTGGGCCTGCGCGCCACCGGGAAGTGCTACTAGAAACCCAATGACAAGGCCATGCTGGTATTGACGGAGGATTTTTTTAACCGCATCGACATAGCAACGAATGCGCAAGCGGAGCATTAAATTAGGCTTCTTCACTGTCGTTTGTATCATCCTATGAGATGGTAGTGGCTGAACACGCAAAGCCTGAAACTCAGTACAATTGATTAATGTAGGCCTGAATTCAGGCCGCTCCTGCCCTAGCATTTCTACGCTATCTTAACATTTAGCCAGTCACAATTTGTGACCATAATCTAACATAAGTTAATCTAGAATAGCTTATAGACAACAAGGTTATATTTATATACTTATCGAATAATTACAATACGTTGAATGGTTTATTTAATGTATAAAATTAATCTGGAGAAACACATGAAGCTTCGTTTTCCTCTACTGGCCAGCGCAATTACCCTGACGCTTATTGGCAGCGCCCACGGCCAGGACTTTCAAACGCCCCTCACAGAATGGGGTGTGCCCGACCTTCAGGGCAACTGGAAGAACGCAACAGTAATGCCCTTTGAACGACCTCGCGAATTAGGCACCAAGCAAGCCTATACAGAAGAAGAAGCACTTAAGCTCGAGCACCGCGCACAACAGGCCATTGAAGACAATAACAAGCCTCTGGACCCGAACCGCCCCGCGCCAAAACTGGAAGCCCTGCCTTCTGTAGGCAATTACGACCTGTTCTGGACTGATCGCGGCATGTTTCTGCCCACCATAGATGGTGAATTCAGAACTTCAGCGATTATTGACCCTGTTAATGGCCGTATTCCTGAAAGAGTAGCCGGTTTTCAGGACCGCATGCGTGATATCAGGGCTAATCAGCCTGATCGCAGCGACGGCCCAGAAGGAAGAGCATTAGGCGAACGCTGTCTGCTGGCCTTCGGCTCTAGCTCAGGTCCGGTTATGTCGCCAGTTATGTACAACAGTCACATGCAAATCGTACAGTCACCGGGCTACGTCAATATCATTGTCGAAATGGCCCACGACTCGCGAATAATTAAAATTACCGATGATCGCGGCGCGGCATCGGAAGCTCACCAAAAGTGGATGGGCGATTCGATCGGACGTTGGGAAGGAGATACTTTGGTAGTACAAACCAAAAACTACAATCCCTGGACCAGGTATCGAGGTGCTCCAACTCAGAATCTGACAGTAATTGAAACCTTCAAGCGCGAAGCCAATAACAAAATCATTTATGGATTCACCGTTGACGACCCTAGCGTATACAGCGCTCAGTGGTCCGGTGCCTACCCATTATCGAAAATGGACGACCCTATATACGAATATGCCTGTCACGAAGGCAATTACGGCATTATCGGAATTTTGGCCGGAGCCAGACGACTGGAGTCAATGGAGAAAAATGGAGAGCTAAGGGCTATCGACCAATAGGGTCGGCCTTTACGCCTGGGTTTTATTCCGAACAGAGGTTATTTCCGCCATTATAGCGATTGCTATTTCTGCCGGCGTTTTACTATTAATTTGAAAACCTATAGGTGCATGCAGACGAGCAATTTCTGTTTCGCTTAAACCTAGCTCAGGCAACCGCTCTCTTCTTGCAGCAGAAGTTCTTACCGAACCCATTGCGCCAATATAAAACGCGTCAGTTTTAAGTGCTTCCATTAACGCCATATCATCTACTCTAGGGTCATGAGCCAGAGCAACAATGCCACAGTAAGGGTTGCTGAAACGCTCTCGGACAACATCATCAGGCAGACGCGAGACCTTCTCTACGCCTGCTACATTCCAGTTATCAAGATAATCTGGTCGTGGGTCGCACAGAGTAACGTCATACTCCAGGGCCAACGCCATTTCAGCAACGAATTTAGCCACATCACCAGCTCCAAGCAATAACAATCGATACATGGGGCTAAGGCTGTGGGTCATGATTTGTTCATCTATTGATACAGAAGAATCGCTGCTGTTGTCGCTTACAGATATTTCACCCGACTCAAGATTTACAACACGGCTTACTTTTGTGTGATTTTCTAAACCATCTAGCAGGCGAGAAAATACTTCCCGATTGGAATTGTTTGCCTCGATATATTCCAGCAATACATGGAGCTGACCGCCACAGGGTAATTTTAACCTTGCCTGTTCTTCCGCAGTGACACCATATTTAACAATAAAGGGCTTAGCTTCTTCGTCGTATTGAGACTTGAGACTGCCGTCGACAAGTTGCTGAAGAAAGTCTTCTTCTATGCAGCCTCCGGAAATTGAACCGACTAACTCCCCGTCGAGAGTGCAGGCCATCATGGCGCCGATTGGCCGTGGCGATGAGCCCCAGGTTTTTAAAATAGTACAAAGCCATACAGGCTTCTGACTCTGTAACCAGCCTTGAACATTAGAAACTATTTGTTGTTGACTACTTTGCATGCTTACACCGTGCGCAACTTCCATTTTCCGCGTCTAAATACGAGGTAACCTATTATACCAGTGAGGATATCCGAAACAAACACCGACCAGAAAACACCCACAGGGCCCAAATCAAGAACCAGCGCAAGTGTGTAGGCCAGAGGAACCTGCACTAGCCAGAAACAGAATATATTAATCCAGGTTGGCGTCATGGTATCACCCGCACCATTAAACGCCTGAATGATTGCCATGCCCGCTCCCCACGCTACAAAGCCCGCCGCAAATATACGCAGGCACTGTACGGCGTATTCTGCAACAGCGGGCTCGCTGGTAAATATCCCTACGATTTGGCGCGTAAACAGCACTATCAGCAAGGCTACGCAACCCATGTAAATCGCATTGAATTTTACAATTAGCCAAACCGAAGTTTCCGCCCTGTCAGGCAATCCTGCTCCGAGGTTTTGTCCCACCAATGTTGCAGCCGCGTTGCTTAAGCCCCAGGCCGGTAAAATACTAAACATAACCACCCGCACTCCAACCGTGTATCCAGCTACTGCTTCACTGCCAAAGCCTGAAACAATTTGCATAAGGAACACCCAGCTTGCCGTCGCCACTAGAAACTGAGCAACACCGCCCATTGAAATACGAAACAGCGAAGTCACTACACCTAACTGCAACACCAAATTTGCAAAATGCAGCCGTATACGCCCACCACCTCCACACAGATAATAAAGGCCGTACAACACACCCACACCGCGACCAATATTAGTAGCTACAGCGGCGCCAGTAATGCCAAGTTCAGGGAACGGCCCATAGCCATAAATCAAACAGGGATCGAGAACGATGTTAATACAATTCGCCAAAGTCAGAGCACGCATTGCTAAACTCGCATCGCCCGCTCCGCGAAAAATGGCATTGACCAGAAACAAAAATACTATGGTGAATGAGCCACCAAACATTAATCGCGTATAGGTTTCTCCGGTCTCTACTACAGCCTCGTCCGCCCCCATAAGTAACAGTATATTTTTTGCATAGAAAATTCCTAACAGCCCAACAACAACTGATACAAATAATCCTAGCCATATTGCCTGTCCGGCAGCCAGCGATGCCGCCTCCGGATTTTTCTCTCCGATACGTCGGGCTATCAAGGCAGTCGTACCCATACTTAAACCAACCGCCACTGCATACAGCAGGCTAATCATTGCCTCTGTTAAGCCAACGGTTGCTACTGCGTCAGTCCCGAGGCCTGACACGAAGAATATATCGACCACGGCAAATACCGATTCCATCGCCATTTCCAGAATCATTGGAATAGCGAGCAAAAGGGTCATTCGTGCTATCGAGCCTTCGGTGTAATTAATTTCCGTGCCGCCAGATAGAGACTCTTTGAATAGAGCCCATCCGTTTTTAATTTTTTGTACAGTCATTTCAGTATCCATAAGTTAAAGCTGTTTCGTCACGGCAAAATAATAGAGCCGCAGGTAAATTTGGAGGTCTTAGGAACTGATTTCTTTAGAGGGCCATTATCATGGCTCGATGGAAAACCGGCATAGTTCGCAGCAACGAACATAGCGCACAGAGTTATCCGAATGATTCAATATTGTGGAGGCGTGCAGTTAGCGACGATGTCGCTAAGGAATCAGTCCTTGGCTCCAGATAAGGTGGTTAGCGTCACTGGCTGATACTCCTGAGGATTTAAGTGCGGGCATTATATAGAGTCACCGCGGAAATGTCCTACACTTTTATGTCCGCACATAACATTGCTTTGCGCTCTTTCAGAACCTTCATTTATTGCTGTACCCAGGGGTAAAATATTCGCCTGGCCTGAACAGCCACATCACTTCTGTCGGAAGATAGAACAATAAATGGGGACAGATTTATTTTTCTCAGGATAGGAAAGCCATTAAGTAAATCTGCCCCCTTTATCGCCAATTCAGAGAAGCAATTCGTTCGCTTGTAAGTATTCCTTCTCTAAAAAGCCTGACAGGCATTTTTAACACTTCTCCCTGCATGATGAAGGTAATAATTCATTACAAAGATGCCCCACCAAGCCCTGATTTAAACCAATCAAATCCCCTATAGCGCTTGACAAAATGTCTCCTATAGGAGACAGCGGCCTCATGAAATACGAGATAGCCAGAACAGCCAGATTTGACAAATGACTTAAAAAAGCCAAAGACTTGAACGCTAAAAAGGCTAATTAGGGCTGAAAACGGAAACCTTGGTGATGTTTCTCCCGTAGGTGAAGGAGCTAGTGAAATGCGTGTATTTGTTGGAAAAGGCTACCGCGTTTACTTCGGAATCAAGCTCTCCAAAATTCTTATCATTCTTTGTGCTGGAGATAAAAGCACTCAGGAAATCGACATTAAAGTTGCCAAACAGATTTGGACAGAAATGAGGTAAACCATGAGCGAGAAAATTACTAATTACAATCCGTTTGATTACTTTGATACCCAAGCTGAAATCAACAGCTTTTTGCTTGATTGTTATAACGATGATGATTCCAATACTTTTGTTACTGCGCTGGGGCATCTTGCACGGCATCACGGCATGACAGAGATGGCTAAGGAAACCGGGCTTAGCCGAGGAAGCCTTTACAAGACTTTCAATGGCAAAACAAAGCCTCAATGGGAAACCATTGTCAAGTTGCTCAAAGCGCTTAATGTGAAACTCACCGTTGCTGTTTAATGCGTAGTAGTTCATTACTCAGTCGCCCAGCGTATATAAGCTTTAAAGGGGTCGTAACGAATAAATCTTAACCAGTTACCCTTGGAGCAACAAGCTGATCAATAATTATTCGTTACGACCCCTTTTTTGATCTATGCTTTTCCACAATCTGATAGAGAAATGTTTGCTCAGGCTGACGGCGCACATACTTGCGGGCGGGTTCCGCTTCATCTAAGCAGTTTGTTCCAATCTGCAACA
>NVVJ01000065.1 GCA_002402175.1 SAR86 cluster bacterium | reverse complement strand
TGTTTTGTTATGATATTTGTGAAGCTGGTTGGAATTATTTCTTTGTAGAAAGTCTTAAATTATATTTGGATACAGGGAGCGGTAAGCCTTATCAATAGATTGAATTATTTCCCTGAGAAAAATGGGACGGATTCATTTAAATGAGAACATATCCAAAATAAACCACCTTCTTTTAATTTAGAAGAGACTCTCGAATTGCTGTTTGAATAGCTTCAATGACCACTTCGGGTGCATCCCGCGGAATGCTATGTCCAATGTGTTCTGCAACGATGTGAAAACTATTGCTAGAATTTGAGAGTAATTCCTTTTGACCAATTCGCCATGCTTCTTCTGAAATTGGCCACTGCACGATTCCTGCCTCAACCACAATAAGCGGCATATCTTTTACGTTTGACATATATGCCAGGTCGCTATGGAAAGCCCCTTCGGCATTCGAAGAGGAAACCATGCGCGTTCTGAAACCAGGATCTTCAAAAACAGCTACCTGGAAATCTGAATATCCACTATAACTCCTGGACGAGTAATCCGAAGGGAAGAGGACTCTGCTTGTGGTTTCCTGCAGAATCAATAGAGGTCTCAGGTACTTTCGAACGAACATTCTTACTTGAGAGGCAGATTCATCTTCTCGCTGCCTGTATGAGGGTGTCACGGTATCAACCATTACTAATCCAGCGACTGTGTTTGTATATTCTTTTGCGTAAAGCCACGCAAGAGGCCCTCCACCTGAGTGGCCAACCATTATATATGGCGATATCTCTTCCGATACTGACAATAACTGCTGTAGTTCCCTCACTATTGTATAGTCGTCTCGTGGGAACGGGCCTTTCTCGCTCCATCCTAAACCTGCTCTGTCATACGAGCAGACTCTGATGTTATTCGCTAATCGACTTTGTACCCGCGACCAGTATGTCGACCATCCACCATTTCCGGCTTCAAGAATCACTGTGTATGAATTTTTATGTCCAGTGCAATTAATATGCAGACTGTGAGAGTCGATCTGCACCATTCGCCCGGGCGGTGGAAATCTTTCATCCAAATTGGTTCTTAGTGTAAAACTATAGAGCCAAATCGCAGTGCCGAAGCTAATAGGCGCTATAACTAGCAGACCGATTAAGGCTATTGAGATTCTCTTCGCGGATCTTTTAATTCTTGATGCTAATAAATTACTCAATCCAATACTCCTTACCAATACAGTCTCACAGTTGTACTGTTAGATAGTCGATAAGTCGGATTAGAGTTTACGTTTTAGTCTTTTCTCGGCAAGTTTGCGCTCATACTCCGGACTTAAAAAACCAACTACCTCAAATGCTATTAATCCCTGAATTACTATACAGAGCCCAAGTGCGGAAAATATCAGTAGTATTATCGAGTTGCCTTGGAATAGAACAAAGAAGATCAAAGCTAATAATATGTAGCCAACGGATACCTCATAAAATTCTTTAATGCGTTTCGCGTATATAAGTGCTTCCTGTTCTTCATAACTTAAACTTTGTGATTCTTCAATGAGGTTGTCAGGATCATTGAGATATTTTTCGGGATTTGATTGTCCGGCTAAAATGGTGTGAAAATCCACTTCGAAAACAGAAGCCAACGCCTTACATGTTTCTATACTAGGTCTGTGCCCTTGTTCTATTCGTTGTATCGTACGAGTAGTCACACCGGTCATTTCGGCGAGTTGACGCTGTGACCAACCTCGTTTTAGGCGATATTTTCTAACAATCATGATTTTTTCTGTCTCTGGAGACGGAGATACTGTGGCTAGAATAATCCAAAATGTAAACGAAACAAGGGCGAAATTCATATGACATTGACACGAAACCTGGATTCGCCAAGTCTATCATCTAATTATAAGAAGGCTGCCCCGCAGGGGTGAAGAATTTGGCTGTGCCAAATTACGAATCAATCTCTCAACCATTCATCAACGACTTACAAGGTGTTGGTTAAAAAATATTCGTTACAACCTCTTTTATCGATTTTTTACGCCCCCAATCTCCTACACCCCATTACCCATTAAGAATTAATTTCATAAAACTTAGCCAATAGTTATTTGTAAGGTTTACTTGACATAGTCTTGATGGCCTGACAATATGTCATGTATACATTACATATTGTCAGGTAAATGATTCATTAATAGATGTTTTACCTCCGTAACGAGGACTTTAACTTTTAGGAAATATTATGAAAGACTCTACACTCGAGGATAGATTACTTAAACGCTTCATGGCCGCCATGTTGATTTTTCTCATTCTCATCGCGGTGCAAACCTTTACTTTAGAGCTTTTAAGCCTGCCGATTTGGCTAAAAGTAGTGGTGACACTAATGCCAGTACTACCACTAGTATGGGCATTTTTTATCTTTCGAGCGCGATATCGAGCGCTTGATGAATACATGAAAGCACTAACCGGAGAAGCGTTTTTATGGATGATT
This sequence comes from SAR86 cluster bacterium, assembly GCA_002402175.1. Lineage (GTDB taxonomy): Bacteria > Pseudomonadota > Gammaproteobacteria > Pseudomonadales > Pseudohongiellaceae > UBA9145. The sequence continues at coordinate 13,458 of NVVJ01000065.1, read as the reverse complement.
GGTTTGCTCTGCTTTTCATCATTTATATACGGCATGTTAGCCATGAAGTTTGCTATGCCTCCGGTGGATTTAGCGTTAGTTACGCCAATCGTATTCGGTGGTCATGGCCTGATATTATTATTACTAATTTGGAAAGACGATGAATAATCGAATTAAAGTATTACGCGCAGAACGAGACTGGTCACAACAAGCTCTGGCAGATAGGCTTGGGGTTTCTCGGCAGGCAGTCAATGCGGTAGAAAGAAGCAAACATGACCCTTCTCTACAGCTAGCATTTAATATCGCTGCACAATTTGGGGAGCGGATCGAAGATGTGTTTTTTCCTGAAACGCAATCAAATCTAGAAGATTGTTAATAAAACAATCTCTATTTACTGGGAGTTATAGGGGAGGTTCATTATGATCCCTTTAACTTCCTTTAATTTATAACCAACATCAAACAATATACCTAAACAACGAATCGTTGTTATTCAAGTACTCGTACTTTATTCCGCACTTCTCAATTTTTGCCTTCAGTGAAAGAAAATTTTTGTCACTCGGCGTTTCAATTCCAACAATAGCCGGCCCGTGAGTTCTATTTGTTTTCTTCGAATATTCGAAGAAAACAATATCATCTTCAGGCCCTAATACGTCAACCACAAATTCTTTTAATGCACCGGCGCGCTGGGCTAAATTAATAACAAAGTAATGTTTTCTTCCTTCATATAGAAGCGCTCGTTCCTTGATTTCTTCCGTGCGATCTATGTCATTATTGCCTCCGCTAATGAGACACACTACGTGTTTATCTCGAATCTCTTCAGCAAAGAAATCCAGTGCGGCAATACTCAAGGCGCCAGCAGGTTCAACCACTATGCCTTCTTCATTATAGAGTTCCAACAATGTTGCACAAGCCTTCCCTTCTGGCACCGCAACAAGGTGGTCCAATTTATCGCGGCAAACCTGGTATCCCAAATCGCCGGGGCGCTTTACGGCTGCTCCATCAACGAAACTGTCGATAGTATCCAGGCCGATATTTTTACCCGCATCAAAAGATGCCTGCATTGACGCAGCCCCTTCTGGTTCAACACCTACTATAATTGTATGAGGAGATTGAGATTTGAAATACGTCGCGACACCAGAGGCCAAGCCCCCGCCGCCTACCGGGATGAACAGGTAGTCAATGCTACGCTTGCTAGCCTGTAAAATTTCAAGAGCAACCGTCCCTTGCCCCTCCATTACATCAATATCATCGAAAGCATGAATCATAATAGCCTGAGATTCTGCTTGGTAAGATAACGCTTCGGCCTGAGCCTCGTCGAAAGTATCACCTACCAACACCACTTCGACAAATCCTTTGCCGTAACTCCGTGTTTGCTTAACTTTTTGTGCAGGTGTTGATGCCGGCATAAAAATCACACCTTTGATCTGTAAAGCGGCACAGGCAAATGCTACACCTTGAGAATGGTTTCCCGCACTTGCGCAGACAACACCATTGTGTCGTTTGCTATTAGGTATTTTGCAAATTTTGTTGTAGGCACCACGGATTTTAAAAGAACGAACTGCTTGAAGATCCTCTCGCTTGAGTGAGATATCCGCATTATATTTTTCGCTCAAATTGGAATTTGTACTCAATGGTGTATTAATCACCACGGATGACAAGCGGCTGGCCGCGTCAGTGATGCCTTTCACACTTGGAGCTGGCGCGTCGGCTTTATCAGCTGGTGTATTTGTACTTTGATCCATTAGTTTCTCCTTCTAAACTTGCAGAACCCAAATACAGGCAAAAAAAAACCGCCTGCAAAGGGCGGTTTTAATTGGCTTTCAAAACRCAGCCTAAACCACCATTACCTCTCGGATAATAATGGATATAATTTGYGCCTTGTTGYCGCTTGATGCGGTGYTATACGATTTGTTCATTTTTCTATRATTAACTATWGRMTTATTKAAGTCAAGRAAAAGTAGGGGAGCCACATTGCRCCCCTTTTATWAAATCAACATATTRTRAGCTTTRAATCAAARCGATATGCCTCGTTCCCGCAACACCTCKGCCAAAATTCGRGAGCCATTCACRCCAGATGGAAARCCAGCATAGAGCGTCACCTGGGCCATTAAYTCMGAAAGYTCTTCTGGGGTCAGTCCATTGTCTAGTCCRCGGCGCAGGTGTACCYGTAGTTGATCTGAYTGGTASGCRGCYTGAGTCATRGCGATGGTYACCAGGCTRCGATCACGCGCYGACAGTTGCKWGCGGGTCCAGGTTTCRCCATASACCAGRCCRTCGATTAGTTGRTCAAGGTAGGGYGCGCCAGGAAAGCGTGCRTCAGSTARTGGTAGYCCTTTKGCCTCAAAAACTKMSKSCKSMASYYYYGYKSCMKWYMMRMYKRKMKSAWAWMMKRAKYMAMWYKYKMCGTGAATGATTATTTCAGAAATCTCTTCCTGAGTGACGCCGTTATCCAGTGCGCGGCCTACGTGATGGCGTACTTCGCTAGAAGCGTATAGGGCAGTACCAACGGCTACCGTAATCATACTGCGATCACGGGGCGACAATTCCTCTCTCTTCCATGTTTCGGCGTAGACTAGCTGATTGAGCATATCGCGTAGGTAGGGTGTTTGCGGGAATGCGCCCGGGAACTCTATCTCAGGATCAACCGGTGGTTGTCGAGATGAAGCTCCAGGTGGAGTGATAGGAAGGCCTCGCTCTTTGAAAACCTCTGCTGCAACTCTTGCGGCGTTCACGCCAGTTGGAAAGCCGGAATACCACAGAACGTGTGCAATGATCTCGGAAATCTCCGTTTGGGTGACACCATTATCCAGTGCTCGGCCCATATGTAGCCGTAGCTCATTGGTAGCATATAGCGCTTGATTTACCGCTACAGTAATCATGCTGCGATCACGAGCTGAAAGGCCGGGACGCTCCCATATGTCACCGTAAAGATAGTTATTGCGGATTTCTCCAAGGTAGGGTGCGGCATCATAGGCGCCGGGCGGAGGAGGGGGCTGTTGGGCGAAAGTTGATGGCAACAGGGAAATCACAGCAAGTACGCTAAGTGCTAGAGCGTAAAATGTGTATTTAGAGCTAAATTTGGAGGCTAGCATTATCTGTCCTTCTTCTTGTTAGTATGAATGCATTTGTAAGCAAAGGGGCTGACTGAAAAGCTAACTCGCCCCGAGGTTATGATTGTGCCATGAAATCATCAAAATTATCCGTTACGATATCCAGCTCAATTTATTTAACTAAACTGTCCATCCCCAAAGCTCACACCTACCGGCACACACCAAACTGATAGCGAGTCGAAATCGTTTAGTGAAACACCTTCTGGAATTGTAATTGTCAGTGTGGCATTAGTGTAGCGAGTACCCAGTAACCCTCCCAAAAGAGAGAACCCACCTTGGTTGGGTTGAAATTGAAGATTGCTCCCAGCGTAAATTTGCACATCAATTCCACCACCATCAAAATTGAAATTGCTTAACTCAATAGTACAATCATCGATAATGGTTGCTGTGCCAGAAACATCATGAAATTTTTGGCTGAAACTCATTGTTTGTCCTATCTTTGCACTGCTGCTACCGCAATTAGAAGGTCCCGACATTCCGCCACCTCCAGTTGGCAATAATTCGACATCGTCTGTCGCGAGAAAGGCAACTATGTCAGCCAGTTCTCCATTAGAAAGTCTATCGGCTCCCCAGAATGGCATTACACCCCCGGTAAGATTTTCATAGACCGCGCTATTAGAAAGCCCGCTGGTTCTTACACGACGTTGAATATAATCCGCTTGTAAGCCTCTCTCGCTAATTTTTGGTGCCAGCGCTGTGCCTTCGCCATCCTGTCCGTGGCAGACAATGCAGCTTGTGTTGAATAGATCACGCCCAGCTTCGGCATCACCGCCAGCTACAGAATTTGCGGCGGTTACAATTTCAATAAGCACCGGCTCCGCAGTAGTTTCGTCCGCCATGTCGTCAATCCAGTTGAGCAGGTTTATCCAATCTGTATCTGTTTCTGTCCAGGACGCCGTGTTCATCCATTCGTTCAAGCAAATATTGACCGCATCCAACATGGAGTCTAATTCTGTATTTTTAAAACTCGGACGGCGGCTGGCGTTTTGTAAAGGGTGGCCTGGTCGACGAAGGCCGTCACTGGCAAAGCCATTTTCTTCGGAAATAGCATGGCAACTGGCGCAGCTAAAGGTACTTGCGCTACTAACCGTAGTTGTAAATATATCCGCTCCAGTTCGGCCCGCACTTTCTAGAGAATCAAGTTCTGGTTCCAAGCAAACAGAGGCCTGGCAGTTATTGGTAATCACAAAGCTGAGATTGTAAAGCTCTCCCTGAACAGTAATTTCCGGTACGTGTATCAACCCGGCGCTTTCTTCATAGCGCGCTGCGGTTCGTGTAGTTACCAAGGTTTCTTCAAAAGATTCCACTGCCCAAACGAGCGGGTCGTTACTGACAAGTGTAAAAGTTGCCGTATAGGCTAACTCATCATTGACTCGTATTTCTGAAATGACGAGGTTGCCAGAATTCGCATCATACATATTCTCCGCCATGATGCCGCTGGACAACAACGCAGTTAGCAAAGCGATAAACACTATAGGGGCATACTTTATACTCTTGATAGTCATTTTTATTCTCTGTCTGATGGTGAATTTACTTTAGGGCTACCCAACTTGACCGGCGAATATAGAAAGTATTCCATGTGGGAGGGATTTTGAATAGGGTTACAGCCGTTATCCTTATTTAGGATAATACTTAACATTTTCCAATCCCTTGAAGTCCTTATCCTGAGTCCATATTGTTGCGTCATATTTTCTTGCTGTAGCGAATATGATGCTATCCGCCAGAGGAAGTTTGTGCGTAATACCAAAGCCGGCAGCATCAATAGCCAGTTCTGAACTCAGGGCAATAACCTGACCCTGTTTCATGTGTGCAATTACAATCAGGGCTGCTTCTTCATCCCGATGCCTGAGAACATGTTTAAAGACTTCAGTAATTGTAATGCTGGGGACTAATAGTGAATCAAGGTTTTCGATACCTTTGGCAAACTTTGTAGCGTTTTTATCCCCGGCAAAATAAGAAAGCCAGGCTGAGGAATCTACTACATTCATATTCGATCATTATCTCTTTGAATGTCAGTATCAATGCCTTTTAAAAACCCTTTCATCTTTTTGATAGGGCTTAAAGGGATAAGTTCAATGCGGTTTTGATAAGTTAGCATTTGAATCTTTTGGCCAGAAACTATGCCCATAGATTCTCGAATAGCTTTAGGGATTACGACCTGAAATTTTGGAGAAACTGTAACAGCAGTCATAACGATTCTCATATCGATAGAATAATGGTATTACGATATGCCTATCGATAGCTTATGTCAATGTTTCTGCTTCCTAAACTGAATCCCATACTCAAGCGCTAGGAAATTAAACATAGTATGAGCAACCATCGGCACTAATACATTCTGTGTGTACAACATGAGTAAGCCAAGCGAGATACTCACGCCAAATATATAAACAACATAAGACCTGGAAATAAAATGCATCACACCAAATAAAAGGCCCGTTAAGTGGTAGTTGTAGTATACCTATATAAAGAAGGTAATAAAAAAGGGAGCCAATGGCTCCCTTTTTAGTTGTTGATTAATGCTGTGTTAAAAAATACTAATCAACGTTTTGAAATTCAACATGAATCTCTAATTCAATATCATCGCCAACACCAAAAGATACCATGCTGCTTAGGCCATGCTCTGAACGCTTGAAAGTAGTACTAGCCGAAAAACCAAGCGTGTATTTTCGAGTAAGGAAGTTACGACCACCGCCATGAAAATTAACATTAAGGTTCACCGGTGCGGTAACGCCTAAGAGAGTCAACTCTCCAGCAAACAGGAAGGAATCTTCATCTATTGCTTCGATAAACGAAGTTGTTCTAAACACGGCCTGTGGAAAGTTCTCCACGTCGAACCAGGTTGAACCGCGAAGTTCTTCATTAAACTCAGGAAGGTTCACATTGATTGATGCCGTATTGACGATAACTTCCAGATTGGAATTTTCAATATTCTCAGGATCAAAATCCAGAGAAGCATCAAACTCAGTGAAGCGACCGATGAACGTAGAGAAACCTAAATGGTTTATCTTGAATATCAGTGCCGCGTGATCTGTATCTAGAGTATAAGCCCCACCTCTAAGCTCAGTAACTTCGGTTTCGAAACCTGGCGCCACAAGGCGGTCACAGGAAACCAGAAATGCTGAACTAAGCAGAATTAATGAAAGCTGACGGTATGTTGAAAATGATCTTAAAAACATTGAATTAACCTATTAATAACAAAAAACTGTTTAATTACTGCGGTGTGGCGTAAATATCGATAGAGACGATTACGTCGTTTGGAATCGCAGCGGTGTTCGCCCAGTACCCTTGGCCAACGCCAAAATCAAGTCGTTGGATAGTTACTTCGCTGGTCAGGTGAAAACGAACCTGGCCGTCGTATAACTCAACCTCAAACTCAAATGGAAAGCTGATAGGGTGGGTTTCATCGCGGATGGTTAAAGTGCCATCAGATACGAAAGAGTTCATAGATTGCAGTGTGCATTTCTCAGCTTTAAAGCTAGCCGTTGGAAATTGATCAACATCGAACAATTCCAGATCGAGCAGATAATCCAACACTTCTGGAGAATCAACGCTTATTTCAGCAATAGGAATCGTTACCGAAAATTCACAGGAGCCAGGGCTCATAGGATCAATTTCGAAAGTCGCTTCTACATTTTTAAACTCGCCCTGATAGGGCGTGCCTTCGTATGAGTACTTGAAAAAGACACGGGATTCCGCTGGGTCAATTAGCCACGTAGCAGCTTGCGCCGGCAGTCCGATAAACAACATAAGTGGTGCTAGCACCGCTCGAGAAAACAAAATTCTCATGAATTATTACTCCTGGTTATATAAAAAGTTACGGTAGGGCGTAGGCCACCAGCTCAGTTGGCTTGCCGCCACCACTGACGAACAAAGCGATGTACTGTTTGCCGTTGTGCTCGTAAGTCATTGGCTGCCCGCTTTGTGTATTTGGCAGTTGGATTCTGGCAACGATTTCGCCAGTTTGCTTATCAGTTGCATACAGCTTTGAACCACCGCCCGCACCCTCGCCAGAGAACAGCAAAGTTTTGGTTAAAAATAAACCTGCTCGTGTAGGTACACCTGTACGAGGAAGGTCTAGGCCTGCAAGTGCCGGATTGTTAGCGATGCGATCAGGCGTGTCTGCGTTAGCTATTTGCCACACGTGGTCGCCGGTGTTCATATCAATTGCAGTGATGCGGCCATATGGAGGGGCAACAACATCTAAGCCCTTAACACGTGGTACACGCACACCAAACGCCTGGCTGAAATCAACGTCAGAGTTTTCATCTTTACCTACCGACAATGCCGCTAGTGCAGTTCTTGAAGGAATGTAAAGAATGCCAGTTTCGGGATCAAGTGCAGAACCTTCCCAGTTGGCGCCACCTGTTGCTGATGGGAGGCTTAAAACGCCTATTGTGCCATCGGCTGCTTCCGCTAAAGAAGGCGGTGTATACAAATTAGGGCTCAGGCGAAAACGCGAAATCGCCTCAAGTGCTTCAGCGCGAAGCTCGGGAGTAAAGTCGATCAAATCTGCTTCGGTAAACCCTTGTCGATCAAAAGGTGCTGGTCGAGAAGGATAAGGTTGTGTAGGTGAGTACCATTCGCCAGGTACGTCTCCAGCGGGAACAGGCTGTTCTTCCATAGGCCAGATAGGCTCGCCAGTGAGTCTGTCGTAGGTATAAACCCAGGATTGCTTAGTAACCTGCATAACGATCTTGCGGCCATTGGGTAGGTCCGCCAAAACTGGTGCGGATGGATTGTCCCAATCCCATATATCGTGATGGATTTGCTGGTGATGCCATTGGCGCTCACCGGTTTTTATGTCCAATGCCACTATGCTGTTGGCAAAAAGGTTGTCACCAGGTCGGTCACCACCGTAGCGGTCGCCGGTAGCTGATTCAACAGGTAGGTAAACATGACCAAGCTCTGGATCGCCTGACATGGTAGCCCACACTCCAGCATTACCCGTAAATTCTACGCCGCCGTCTAACCAAGTTTCAAAACCTACTTCACCGCGTTCGGGAATAGTGTGAAAAGTCCATAGAAGCGCACCGGTGCGTGCGTCAAAGCCGCGCACGTCGCCTTTAACATTAGACTTAGACCGAGGTCGCATGCCCACTTTGTGCGCAGGCCCTACAACGATTACGTCGTTCATGACAAAAGGAGGCATGGAAGAGCCGATGTCAATGTCCTCAAAACCTTCAGAATTACGCAGTCCGTCGAACATATCTACTCGACCATTGTCACCAAAATTTGGATCTGGCAAGCCAGTTTTTGCGTCTAGTGATACCAGGAAAAAGCCTGGCGTAAGGTTCAAGATGCGATGTTCGTCGCCGCTGCGCCAGTGCGCAACTCCGCGACCAGCACCTTTGCGAGGTGCGAAGTCATATCTTTGTCCTTCCTGGGGTCGCCACATCCATAAAACTTGTCCGTTGGTGGCATCAAGTGCAACCACGTTTCGTGTAGCGCCCATGGTGGCGTATATCACGCCGTCTATTTCGATAGGTGTAGAAGGGTTGTTGAATTCGGGAGAAGGGCCATAGTTTGCTGTGGCAAAGCGCCAGGCAAGTTTCAATGTGCCCACGTTGTCGGCATTAATCTGGTCAAGCGGCGAATAGCGCTGAGCGCCTTTGCCGCCATGGTGATCAGGCCAGTCTCCAGCGTCGACATTGGTGCCAGACTGGCTCAAAGCTGTTGGAGCGAAGATAAGTACACCGACACTCACCATCAATGACGAAATTAATTTTCTTGTTGTTACCATCTTGGACTCTCCAGATATCATGTCTTTAATTCGTGCTTATCCATCAACCGGGTTGGCTGCGCCGTTAGGCCGTTATGGCTATACCAAGTGGAAATTCAAGAGCTTTGATAGTAGCCAAGGATAGGGCATGGCAAGGATAAACAATCTGTTTTCCACAAGCAAGTCTGTGACTTCACTATGTTTAGGAAACTTTGAGTAATATCAATTGGTTAAGCTTCAGTTAATGTAAGAACTTGTAATTCTTTGTAACTGGAAAAGTCGAAAATAGGCGCTTAAATGGCAAAGTACGAAACCAGAGCTGCTGAGTGGATTTGCAGTTGATACAGATGATGGAAGTCACGAGTGGGTTCGTACTGTGACCTTCTACTGATAATCTCCGCCTGACTCAAGCCATTTTGCACAGTCTTCAGGAAGTGTTTTCTCCATTGCCTGCCTGTACAGATCCAATTCGTCCTCACTGAGAATATCTTTCCAGCGTCCATTTGTTCCTTTGTGAATAAAGGTTTGGCCGCCGCCTTTGAACATAAAGTTGACCGAGTCTTCGAGAACCTTCTCAGGGTTTGCCTTCACAGTTTCAAATTCACAGGCCTTAACTACATTGGGCCAGCAAGACTCTGCTACTTCTATTTCAAGGTAGGCGGCGAGTGCTCGCATTTGCCCTTCGAGGTCGGCGCGTAAATCGTTGTAGTGTATAAGATGAATATTGGGCAGGTGTCGGAATTCCCACCAGGTTTTACAATGATGTAAGTGAGACCAATAAGGGTAGCCATCGCTTTCCCAGTCGAACCATCCGCGTGTTATCCAACTGTTCCACAGCTTGTGAATGTCTTCCTCGAACACAGGAAAAGGATCGCCAACACGGCCCGGTGTATTGTTCATGGCCTGGTAAAACTCAGGAGTATGATTGCCGTAATGATTTACTAACGACATAAATACATCTCGTGGATCACGCCCTACGATAACGTATTTAATTTCGTCGAAAAATTGCAAACCATCGAGTGGCAAGTGAGTTTTAATGCAGCGTCGGTGAGTCTGTGCTTCCAGCTTTTCCAGAGTTTCTTTAAGTGGTGGCAGGCGCATATCCAGCCAGGGAGATATAGCGCTTACCGAGCCGGGCATATCGCCATTTGGAAAAAGTAAATTGGTAACTATAGTTTGGGTAAGTGTAGTGCCAGCTTTATACGAGGTAGAAATCACGATATCGTCAGGCCGTGGTTTAAAATCATCCCATCGATGAGTGTCGAGATGGTGATTCTGATAGGCGTGGCGAATTTCTGGCTTGTCTGACATCGTTAGTTCCTTCTATCTAGTTTTGTTCTTGTAACTCTTCCAGTTTTTCTTTTGAATCAGTGCCGCCCAGATCAATCGCGTTGGTGAAATGCTCGGCGGCTTTTATTATATCTTCTTGCGCAACATAAAAATCACCCATGGCATCATGTGCGCCAGCGCTATCTGAATAGTTTTGAAGATTCATACTAAACATCGCAAAAGCAATGTCAGGTTTTTCACTGCGTAAAAATGCGTCTGCCAACATATCAACATATTGCTCTGGCGGAACCACAAGATACTCAAAATGAGATGAGATATTTTGGTAGTGCGCCAAAACATGATCGATTACTTCAGTGACGGTGGCAGTAGATTCAGGAGTGAAATAGTCATTAAAACCTTTTAGTTCGTGCCAGGGGAATAAAAAGCGAAAGGCATCGTACTCGGCTATTAGTGGAACGCTACCGTGAGAATCGTTGTCGTAATATTCCCACCCAAAATTCAAATCATTGCCTTTTTCGGCATCGGCCGATTTTGAAAATTGCAGTATTGAACGAATGTGTCTGGTTGCGTCGCTGGTGTCTTCAACAACGTTGTTAATATTCATGTCGCCTCTCATGGTATTGGCCACCGCCACAAAAAGAGATTTTCCAGAAAAGTTTACTTCGGTTAATGCGGCTTCAGCTTTTCTTAACAGGAACTGATCATCCCACCACAGGCTTGGATCTATTGCGACGTAGTTACTGAAAACGTCGGAGCGGTTTATCAGTGCATCAATAACAGTGAGTCCACCCAGCGAGTGTCCAACAAAGGTTCTGTAGGTGCTGGCAGGGTAGTTGCCTTCTACATAGGGAATGACTTCATTTTCTACAAAGTCGAGAAACTCTCTACCGCCACCGGTGGTTCCCTCGACGTGTGTAGGTGTTAAGTCTCTCATTCTGTCGGTGTTTGGAATGCCGACAATTATCATTTCTGGAGCAACTTTTCTGCTGCTTGCAGAGCTGAGCCGCCTAATCATGCCGCTGACTGAATGAAAGTGTGCATTGCCATCAAGCAAATACATAACGGGGTATTTAATGTTGCTGTTTTCAGGTTCGCTAGCGCTTTTGGGAACGTATATCCATAGGTCGCGATCTTCATCTAGAATTGCCGAGTTGATCGTATCGATTACACCGATAACTATTTGATTATCAGACTCTGCTATTGGCGCGGTGCTTTGTTCAACTTGATCTTCTGCCACCTGGCTTTCTTCAACCTGACAGCTGGCAAGTGCGGTTAGAACTGAAACGACTAGTGAAATTTTGAGTATATTCATGAGGCGTTGCTCCTTATTTTGTAATCTAGAGTCTTGCTATTAATAATACCTGGTACAAAAGGTTCTTGATTTTGTTGCTATTCAGAAAATGCCGAGACCCATAACCAGCAGGTTTCTGTTTCGGGTCGAAACCACTTTACTATTTTATTCAGTTTCAAATTAGCTTGCTCGAGAAGTGCTAGGGCTTGTTCTTCACTATAACCGATAGCCCATTCTGTATCGATTTTCCCATCATTCACATTTTCATTAATGTTAGCAATAAGATTAAAAACTACCTGCCCGTCTTTTTTCAATACGCGTTCTGCATTCTTTAGAATTTCGAGCGCGTATTCTCGAGGTACATGTTGAAACACGGTAAATATATAGGCGACATCAATACTATTGGGTTCAATTTCAGCTGGGAGTGAATCAGCTTCGTTAACATAAAAAACAGCATTTTCTAATTCGGCACATCGTTGGCGAGCGGTTGAAATCACCTCGGCGGAAATATCGGTACCAATTACCTGGTCGTATTGCTGGCACATCCAGCTAACCGAACGGCCAAAACCGCAGCCAATATCCAGTGCAACTCCGGCTTTAGGCAAACTGAACATCTGGTTTAGCCAAATAGCTTCAGTGCGTTTAACGCTCCGTTCCAGTGCATCGGAATATGGAACAGGCATACAGATGTCATTAGTCGAGAAATCCAGTGCTAGTAGTTTGTTGTCTAGCTCCTGTTCCTGTTCTGTGGGTTCCTGTCCGTAGTGATCAGAATAATGCGGGTGATTAGAAAAATACCCCGCTTTCTGCATGTCTTCCCACATTAGCTTGAATTCGTTTTTTTCCATAAAAATCTAGTCCATAAATTTGACCTCATATAGTACATGATCCAGAGCTTGTGCCCAATGGTAATGCGGCATTCGCCACATATACAACTAGTAGAATCAGGGCCGATTCAGGCCATTCAAACCGATGCTCAATTTAACGTCAGAACTTTTTGCACAATCGGTCAACAAGGCATATGCTGTGGCGATAGTCTAATAACAAGCGAGGGGATAAAAATGACTAAAAGTGCGAATTTAAATAGAAGAGCTTTTATTAAAAGTGCCAGCATGACTGCGTTAGCAGGAGCTGTAGGTACAGGTGCCGGATCAGCTACAGCAGCAAGTAGCACTAGAATGAACGGCGGTAAAATTGATTTTGACATTCCCTATAATCGCGTTGGAACCAACTGCTCACGCTGGGACTCTCCGCCAAGACGCTACCCCTCAGGTAATTTCAAATATGGCATGGGCGTTGCGACCATGGATTTTGAGGCCGCTCCATGTATAAGCGAGGCTCTGGTAGAACGTGTTCAACACCATAACTGGGGCTATATGAGCAGTACCAGTTCTTTGATAGAAGCCATTGTTGAATGGAATGGTACTCGTCACAATGTCGATATTGATCCAGCCTCTGTAGTTCTTGCAGCGGGGGTATATCCAGGTGTTATTGCCGGCCTAAGAAGTTTTTCTCCCCCGGGCAGTAAGGCGCTAATGTTAACGCCTATATATGACGGCTTTAAAACCCATTGCCGACATACTCGTGTTATCCCTGAAGAAAGCCCCTTGGTATACCAAAACGGTCGCTACGAAATCGACTGGGAAGACCTTGAGTCACGCATGACTTCAGACGTTCGCTCAATGATCGTTTGTAACCCACAAAATCCTACAGGCAATGTATGGACTGAAGCCGAGCTTCTGCGAATCGGTCGCTTGTGCCTTGAGAACAACATCGTTGTACTTTCCGATGAAATTCACTCCGACATTGTTAGGTCTGGCCACAAGTATGTGCCTTTTGCTAGCTTGCCCGATAAAGACGTTGTTGATAACAGCATCACCTTCAATGCCATCAGCAAAACTTTCAACCTGGCAGGTATGAAGAACGCCTATTTTCATTCCACCAACCCGGCCTTACTTGGAAGAATCAAGCAATATCACCGCGCTGACCTTAGTACTTTGGGTGTTGTTGCCAACGAAGCGGCCTATCGTGGCGGTGCTGCATGGTTTGATCAGGTACTTCCGTATCTC
>NVVJ01000064.1 GCA_002402175.1 SAR86 cluster bacterium | reverse complement strand
CCCGCTGCGTCGCCAAGAAATGCACCACTTCCGGTTAATACATTGTTTGCCTGCCGACCAAAAGTATTAAAATCGAGCGCGTATTGATGCCCCTTATTTAGAATCACTTCCAGAAATTGAACCTGAATAATTACTTCTCTTCGTAATATTTCCTGAGCATCATTAATAAACTTTTCTACTCTATCCAACTCGTGAGGAAACGCAGTAACAATAATAATTCCCGTTAAAGGTTGAACCAAAACGCTCTTGCCTTCTTCAGTCAAAGTAGCCTGGTTTTGCGAGCCGACACTGCCTAGCCCTCCAAACAGACCTCCCGACTGAAAGCCGCCGCCACCTCCGCCGCCACTATTTCCACCGCCTTCGATACCGATCAAGTTTGAGATTGCTGTTTCAAGGTCTGACCAAAAATCGGTACTGGTAGAAGTCTGAATCTGTCCGCCGGCACCGCCGCTACTACCACCGCCGCCAAAATTCCCACCGTTATTTCCATTACCAAAATTACCGTTATTTCCGTTATTTCCGTTATTTCCAAAATTACTCTGACCGCTATTGCCGTTATTGAAACCGCCTGAATTATTTCCACCACCACCGCCACCTTGGTTATTACTACCACTGTTAACTTGAATACTTGAACTGCCCGAACGCTGAACATTAAGGTAATCAACAGTGAACTGACGCGTTCGCAAGCCACCAGGCCTGACAGTGAAAATATTACCGCGCCTGGTAATATCCAAATTATAAATTTCAGCCACAATATCCATGACTTCAGGAATAGTGACATTCGGCAAGCTTAGATTTATCAGTGTGTCTACTTCGCTGCCCGTTACTACGCCGTAGTTTGTGCCTGACAGCAAGCTATTGAAAAACACACGTGCCGGTAAATTTTCCTGGGAAGAAATTGATATCCTTTCTTCAACTGGAGCAAGCAAACTTTCATCAAGTGAAAGCGAAGGAATCAATTCGCCAAGCAGGTCAGCATCATTACTAAGGGAATTTTCTGATTGTTCTTCTATAACTTCTGCAGCAATATCCAATGTTTCCTGAATCTGTTCCAGAATTGATGTATCAGGAACCGAGGCTGACCGAGTTGCACAGGCCGAAAGAAGCAACAACAGAAACACTGCGACATACTTCCTTATGGATAACATTAAAATGTTGCTAAATTGCTTAATCAAAATTCTTCTCCGCCACACTAGCAATCAGCCGGTGTAGATTTAATAATTGTGTCATACAAACTAATGCGTCTTTCTACATTGTTAACTAACAAAGTGACTCCACCGTAATCAATCGCCAGAACTTCTGCTCCACCAATTGTGTCACCCACCGTAACTCTTTGATCATTTATCACCGCAATTGATGAACTACCACCAGCCCGAATAAAACTTAAATCGTAGCTTGATGGTATGACCGTTCTAAGTAAATCCAGAATGCCGGTGTCATTACTTGAAATAATCGCCGCAAATGGTCTTGTTGGATCTACCAGTTCCTCTCCATCAATGACATCTGCAGATACTGTTCCTACGAACATCACAGACAGCAATAACACTATGTTGATTATTCTAAACACCGATAAATCCCGCATTAGTACTTAGTGTATGAATCTCCAGAGTTATAAGTGCTGTCGGCCATTCCAATTGTTTAAAACTAATCGAGTCCCAGAAAAAACTGCCGGTAACTTCTTCCAAAAAGCGCAGATACTTAAGCGTTGTAAAAAAGTCACCCTGAAATTCAATCCTGAGGCCATGTTCATAAACCTGACCTGAAATGTCATTTAATGATGCACTGTTGTTTGGTGCAACGACTCCACTAGTATCGCTTGCAGCAGACTCTTCATCCCTAAGAGATGTTGCCGCTTTGTTCTGAAAACTTACCAACTCCAGACCGGGTTGCCGCTCTAAAACGGAAGTTAATATTCTCGTCATGCCGGCTGGCGTAATAAGATCTCCTGCTAAACTGGAAATCTCCTGAGACAATAGTCCTTGCTCTCTCGCTATTACTGTCAGACGATCATTCGCAAATTTATTAGGGTCTTCCTGACTTGCCACCAGCATTTCGGCATAGGCAGTTTGTTGAGCCTGAATCTGTCGATCAGCATTTAGTATTTGACTATTAGCCTGGCTGATGTCAGCTCTTACAGGATCGAAAGCTACTGACATATACGTTAGTACCAGCACGGCTATTATCATAACTAGCACAATAGCTTTCTCAGACTGAGGCCTGGACTCAATATTCTTTACCGCCGCATCCAGTTGTATTTTTAATTTCTCATTCATCAGCAGAACTCAACTTAAATGAAAAGTATTGACTGTCAGCACCTGCGCCTAAAATACTGGCGCTAAAATTCTGGTTTCGTATTGAGCTATTACTGTGCTCAAGATTACTTACATACCTTGGCACCATCGCCGATTCCATTACCTGACCAGTTAATTTAATCTGATCCCCTCCTTCAGTAATTTGAAATTCTGAAAGGCTAAGCCCATCCATTGACGCGCGAGCCAGATCTTTAAAGTATTCGGAAAATCCGATCACATTTCCTAATTTTGTCTCACTCAGAAACTCTCTAATCTGCCGGCTGGAACCCAGCCGTTCCTCAGCCTGATCTAGTCTGTCTGTTAGTTCTCTGTTTTGTGACCGTCGTGCCAGCGAGCCTTCCAGCTCATCGGTTTTTTTCGTCTCTTGTGCCAGGCTACTACGTGATTGAACCAACTCTGCGCTTAACTGCCATCGAGTAAAAAGATCATAAGCAGATATCAGTACCATAATCGCCAGCACACCGCCTAGAACCTGACCCATTAACAACACCGTCAATGCATCTTTCTTAACTCTGAATTCCGACAGATAGAGGTTAATTTGCTGATTCATTATGCGGCCACCTGCTCAGCCGAATCGGCTTTTGGATCTTGTTTCTTGCCGCGTAATGTTGCGCCTATAGCCGCCATGCAAACTTGCTGTAATTCTGGCGCTAACTCGCTGGCGCCTTTTAAATGTTCCGCTATATCCAGAACACTAACTTGAGCAGCCAGCTGATCATTGAGCGCGGCGGCTAATGCCGCACCGTCGTGCTGCCGCTGGGCTATTACTATCTGGCTGATTTGATTCAGTCCCATCTGGCTTTCGTAATAATCCAGCGAACGCTGAATTTCCAGTATTAGACGATCCTTCAAGCTATCCCATTCCATAGATTGCATTACATCAGGATCGAGCTGGGTGTTTATCCTTCGGCTAAGATACAACTCGCCGTTGCAAGTTATGTTCATTGTGCTGCCATTACGACGTAAATCCATGAAAGCAACACCTTTACTGTCATCTATAAACCGCGTCGAAAGGTTTTTCATTACCAGTTCGGGGATATCAATGACGGCCATTTCAAGGCCACTCGCATTAACTAATTCAACAATACTCTGCACACGAGTTTTAAGTGAAGCCACTACGTAGACCATATTACGACCACGATACGCCTCTTCCGGCACCGGAAAGACATCGATAGCGGCATCTTCAATCTTCATATCCAGCAGGTCTTTTATCTTCCAGCGGATCGCAGAGCGTAGTTCGTCTGGCTCTACCTCCGGCGCTTCCACCAGATGCAGGTTGTAGTCTTTGCGATTTAGCACGTAGCTACATTGGGTGTTTTCCAGCTCAAGGTCCTTAACCAGCTTGGCCAGAGCCTTGCCGCCATCCTTCTCAGACTGGAGCTTTACCATCTCGCAATTAAGCAGATATGGCTCCCCATCGCGATTTTCTACACAGGCGAGAGCGAGCTGATCGGAATTAATAACCAATCCTACTCGGCTGCTAGACTTTGCTTTTTTCTTAAAAAATTGCATTATCGCTCGTTCTCACATGTTTCAATTTGTTAGCTGCCTCCTGGAATATTCTATTTCCTGGAGATCAAAATTCCAGCCTCGCACGCACAAGCGGGCAAAACCTAAGGGAAGCCATAAAGTAATATCGTTTAAGCCTCTAAATTCTAAAACAAAATTCAACATTCATCGGGATAAACTAGGGTTGATATGGCGATGGGCTGCCCTAAGTGGATATTCAGTCACAGAACGCCGGGCAAAAATGGGAAGAATTCGAATAATCAGGAAGTGCGTATGATGTGCTTTGCAATAATCTGTAAGTTTACATGGTTTATATTAATGGTGAAATTTTGATCAACATTGTACTTTTCGAACCTGAAATACCCCCAAACACTGGAAATATCATCCGTTTAGCTGCAAACACAGGTACACAGCTACATTTGATAAAGCCCTTTGGTTTTGAGCTGGATGACAAAAGAATGCGTCGGGCAGGACTCGATTATCACGAATTTGCCGGGGTATCAACCTACGAAAACTGGCAGGAGTTTGCTGCAATCAGTGGTAATGAAGGAAATATCTCCCCAAGAATGTTTGGTATTAGCACTAAAGGTGAAACACATTACGACAAGATACAGTTTCGCAAAGGTGACTTTTTGGTATTTGGGCCAGAAACCCGTGGACTGCCTGACTCGGTGAGAAGCGAGCTGGGCAAGGAGAATTTAATACGAATTCCAATGTTGCCCGAGAGTCGTAGTTTAAATTTGTCGAATGCGGTGGCCGTAGTCGTGTACGAAGCCTGGCGTCAGCTAGGCTTCGTATCCGGGGACTAAAAGAGAGCAGTTGAGATTCTAGTTTGTAACAGGGGGAGTTTCAGACTCAGCACTATCGGCGCCATTGCCATTAGCAGCTTGCTCGGCCATTGCCTGTTTTTGCTGGGCATACAATGCATCAAAGTTAATTGGTGAAAGCATTAGTGCCGGAAAGCTACCCTTAACTACCATGGAATCAACGGCTTCACGAGCGTATGCAAAGAGAATGTTTGGGCACACCGTTGCCAACAACTGCTCAAGCTGAGCCTCATCGAATTCTTTGCAGGCAAAAATACCTGCCTGATGTACTTCCACCAAAAATGCGGCCTGCTCTTCTAGTTTCGCTTCAACAGTTAGTACCAATACCACTTCATAAATATCATCCTGCACTTTCTCATTGCGGGTTTTAATGTCGAAGTTGATTGTTGGCGCCCATTTGCCTTGAAATACAGCTGGGCTGCGCGGCGATTCAAAAGAAGAATCTTTCAAATAAATGCGCTGCAGAGCGAACTGTGGACCTTCAGGGGCTTGTGCTGCAGGTGCTGCGGCGGCTTCTGTGTTGTTATCTTCGTTTTCTGCCATGGTAAATCCTATTGATTACTCTCTGTTAAATTACTAACTTCGATGATTTTAATACTCTATGTGAAATTCTGTTTTACTGCCTTTTACAAATAATTTATTTCACAACAAGCGGTAGCGACTGCGACCTCCACTCAGCAATACCTCCGGCCAGCTTGAATACTTCTACATGACCGGCTTCTTGCAGCTTCTTCGCAGCATCACCTGATTGCTGTCCCATTTTGCACACGACAACGACAGGTTTATCCTTGAGTTTTTTCAATTCGGTGATTCGCTGATCCAGTTTCAGAAAAGGTATATTGATAGAATCAACAATATGCCCAGCTTCGAATTCTTTCTTGTCCCTTACATCAACCACAATCGCATCGCTGCGATTAATCAGTTTTACCACTCCCTGTGGTCCAACGCCTTTACTACCGGTACGCTGAAGATAAAATATAATGGCACCCACAGTAATCAGCCACATGCTGGCTAGAACCAGATGATTACCTACAAATTCAATAAATTGGGCCATATTTAACTCTTTTTATCAGTATTCTATTCGCAATCGGGCAGCTTAATGTAATTGCGCCTGCAATTAACCACCCTGCAAAAAGGGCTGCAAGTATACACGTCTCCTCTAGCTTAAAGAAGTAGAGGTGTGTTCATAGGCAATATCCAGCCTCGCTATAAAAATCTCTTTCGAGGATAATGTTTCGCTTGAATCATCCCGCTTTGAATCAGGATCCAATCGCTCAATGACCAGTAAAAAAACTGCACTTCTTCTCATTCTCGATGGCTGGGGTTATAGAGAAAACACCCACAGCAACGCCATCCATAGTGCCGATAGCCCAGTATGGGACAAGCTATGGAAAACACGCCCTCACACCCTGATAGATACGTCCGGCAAATCCGTTGGGCTACCTCAGGGGCAGATGGGTAATTCGGAAGTGGGGCATATGAACCTTGGTGCTGGCAGGGTGGTCTATCAAAGCCTTACTCGCATTGATAAAGACATAGAAGACGGTAATTTTTTTACCAATCCGGCATTAGTCAACGCCATCGATAAAGCCATTAGTACGAGCAAGTCGCTTCACATATTCGGCTTAATGTCTCCCGGCGGAATTCATAGCCACGAAGATCATATAATCGCGATGATTGAACTGGCCATAAAAAAAGGAGCAGAGCGAATTTATTTGCATGCCTTTGTGGATGGACGGGACACGCCTCCACGCAGCGCACTAGCCTCACTGGCCAATGCTGAGAAAATTCTGCTTGGCTCTGGAAAAGGACGCGTCGCTTCCATTTGCGGTCGATTTTTCGCCATGGACCGTGACAACCGCTGGAATCGAGTTCAGCCTGCCTACGACATGTTAACCCTGGCTAAAGCTGAGTACAGCTTTGAAAATGTCGCCGATGCTATTGCTGCTGCATATAGCCGCGATGAAGATGATGAATTTGTACAAGCAACTCTCGTAGGCCCTCAAGGTGATGAGCAATTACAAGAACGCGAAAACGCAACAGTCAGCGACGGCGATGTAGTCGTGTTTATGAATTTTCGCGCCGATCGCGCTCGAGAAATTACTCGCGCTTTTGTTGATGAAAACTTTGATGGGTTTGAACGAACGTCACTCCCACGACTAGGCGAATTTGTAATGCTTACCGAATACGCCGCCGACATTCAGGCAACTTGTGCCTACCCGCCAAATAAACTTGAGAATGTTTTGGGAGAGTATTTGGCTGATCAGAACAAAACTCAATTACGCATTGCCGAAACAGAAAAATATGCCCACGTAACTTTCTTTTTTAATGGTGGCCGCGAGCAGCCATTTGACAACGAAGATCGAATACTTATTCCCTCGCCAGATGTCAAAACCTACGACCTTAAACCTGAAATGTCAGCCTTTGAATTGACAGACAAGCTGGTAGCAGCGATTCGCGAAAACAAATACGACGCCATAATTTGTAACTATGCCAATGGCGACATGGTTGGCCACACCGGAAATTTTGACGCAGCCGTTAAGGCTGTGGAAGCCATCGACAAATGCCTGGAGAAAATAGTCGCTGCAATTACCGAAACAGGTAGCGAAATGCTGATTACTGCAGACCACGGAAATGTGGAGCAGATGCTGGACACTGAAACCAATCAACCTCTAACTTCTCATACCAGCGGCCCGGTACCACTGGTATATGTGGGAGGCAGCAACAAGCAATTTATCGCCGAGGGCAGCCTGTGTGATATAGCACCTACTTTGCTTACCTTGCTGGACATTCCGGTACCGCAGCAGATGACCGGAAAAGTATTACTGGATAATTCCTGATAAACGAAGCAATCGTATATGCGCCAGGCGTTACAAATGAAAACACATTTTGTGCTTAACTTTTTCTTTCGCCGATTCCTGTATTTTTCTATTGTCTCTTTTTTTGTAGCTACTAGTGGTTTTAATATTTCTACACCCTGGTCATATCACTCTTCTTTATCAGTTTCTTTCGCAGCCGAAAATTTCGACTCAACACAACAGGAACTAGCTGCAGTTGGCACGGCAATAGAAGAAATAAATTCCTGGCTGGCAAATGCCAATAGCAGACAATCTGGAGAAGAAAAAGCACTGCAAAATGCAGAACTAGAAATTGCCATCGTTAGTCAATCACTTATCGCCGATCAAACAACTCTGGAAGACACCGAGTCACAACTGCGCTCACTTCGCGCACGAAATAGTATTCTTGAAACCCAGAAAACAGCGCAGAGTCAATTGCTGGCTCAAACAATTCGTGCTGCTTATATGGCAGGAGACCCCAGCACAATAAAGCTATTGCTTAATCAACAGGATGTTTCAGAAAGCGCGCGCATGCTGCATTACCATCGACTATTTTCTGAATATCAGATCAAAAATATTGAAACTTTCCAGAACACATTAGATGAAATTGCCGAGGTGAATACGCGCTTGGAGATCAAGGCAACCGAACTGAGCGCTCAACAGACAACTCGAAACCAACAGCTGCTCGCACTCAACGAAGCCAAAACAAACAGAGAGCAGGCCCTGATCAATCTAAAAGCCAGCATCGTGTCTCGCGGCTCAGAGCTGGAGCAACTGGAAATCGATCAGGTCGAGTTACAGCAACTAATCGAAAGTATAAACCGTGCCATGGAACGCATTCCATCTTTGGCTAACGCAGGTCCTTTTAACGAACAACGTGGCAAGCTTCTCCCACCTGCCGACGGCCCTGTTATCACTCGTTTTGGTAGCCGCTACGGCGCCGGCAGCCTCACTCGGCAGGGCATCACCATAGGGGTCAGTGAGGGAACTGCAGTGCAAGCTGTACATGCTGGTAGAGTTGTATTTGCTGACTGGCTACGAGGCTCAGGGCTCTTAATTATTGTGGATCATGGTGACGGCTATATGAGTCTATACGGCGCCAATCAGGCTCTGTCCAAACAGGCCGGCGATCTGGTCAATACTGGAGACATCCTTGCTACATCCGGCATTGGTGGCGACCAGAGAACTGCTGGCATATATTTCGAAATTCGCCTCCATGGCGAGGCGCAAAACCCTGCATCGTGGATACAGAAGGAAAACTAGCTATTCGCCGTACAACTTCAGATAAATGCAATTTTGTGTAATCTTTCTCTGTGTTTACTGATCTTATCCCTTACTGCTGGCATAGTTGGAAACTGAATTAGTGTAAATTTCGCCGTATTTGCCTATTTCTCAATAAACTGAAACTATACTGAAACCGTATCGAAACTAAATCGAAACTATAGAAACATTCGTAAAAATGAAGGTCAGGACTACACCATGAACTTGCTCAATACGCTATCCTTTCAACAAATCAGACGTAGTGTTGCATCGTTGCCGCTAATTGCAGGCCTGATGGTTCCTGCCATCGCCTTTGCCCAGCAGCAAGAACCTCTGCCTCTGCCCCTTGAGCAAGTACGAATGTTCACCGAAGCATTGGACCGAATCCGCAGGTCTTATGTCGAGGAAATCGATGACCAAACTCTGCTGGAAAATGCCATTCGTGGCATGTTGGCCGGTTTAGACCCCCATTCATCTTATATGGCAGGCGAGGATTACGACCAGCTGGAAGAAACCACTTCGGGTGAATTTGGCGGACTTGGCGTTGAAGTCGGACGCGAGAATGGCTATATACGAATAATCAGCCCTATTGATGATTCACCGGCTGATCGCGCCGGTATTAAAGCTGGCGATCTCATTATTCAGATCAACAACAAGCCACTACGTGAAATGCTTCCCCAGGAAGCTGCTCAAATGATGCGTGGCGAGCCAGGCACGGAAGTTACCATTACCATAGTAAGAGAAGGCCAGGACCCGTTTGATTTGACCATTATTCGCGAGGTCATTGCACTTAGCAGTGTTCGTAGTCGCGTACTTACGCCGGGTTATGCCTATATTCGAATTTCACAATTTCGAGTGAATACCGGCACCGAACTGGAAGAAGAAATCGAAGAACTGCTTGAAGAAAACGACGACATCAAAGGTATGGTTCTGGACTTACGCAATAATCCTGGCGGCATATTGCAGGCATCAGTTCGCGTTGTAGATGCGTTTATCAATGATGGACGAATTGTTTATACCGAGGGCAGACTCGAGCAATCCCATATGGAATTTTCAGCCACTCGAAATACAGTAGCCGGCGACATACCATTGGTTGTATTAATCAACAATGGCTCGGCATCAGCCTCTGAAATTGTTGCTGGCGCACTTCAGGATCATGGCCGCGCTATCATTATGGGAACTCGAAGCTTTGGCAAGGGGTCAGTTCAAACTGTATTGCCGCTTGACGATAGGCGCGCGATTAAATTAACCACGTCTTTGTATTTTACACCTAGCGGACGCTCAATTCAGGCGCAAGGAATAGAGCCTGATATTTTAGTTGAGGAAGCCTTTGTCACACGTCGTTCGCGCAATGTCATGCTGTATAACGAATCAGACCTACAAGGACATTTAGCCAACGGCAACGAAGAACAAACAGAAGCTGAAGAATTTGCCGACGCTCTTATCTCGGCGGAAGAAGTTTTAGTAAACGACTACCCTCTGAACGAGGCCCTGAATGTACTACGAGGAATCAATGCGTTTAAACCCCCTGCTCCGGTTAATACATCGGGATCGTTTGCAGGGAATGACTTGTAAGTAGTGATGCGTGTATCGGGCCTTGGGAAGGGGTACTGTTTTTCCGTTCCATTTGGCCATCCCTGACCCTCCCGCGCTCCATCCCTGGGCGCTAGTCACTACAAAACAGCACCCCTTCCCAATCCCCTGTCAAATTCAGTATTTCGCAGGGATATCTCAGACTCTGACCCCTTTTTTTTCCTGCCTTTTTAAAGCCGAACTTCAATTCCACTCTTGAGCATAAACTCTTTCGCTTCGCGAATAGTGTATTCCTGAAAGTGAAAAATACTTGCCGCCAAAACCGCGTCTGCCTCGCCTTGTAGCACACCATCAACCAGGTGCTGCAAATTTCCAACACCGCCTGAAGCAATGATAGGAACCGGAACCGAGCGGCTCACCTCTCTATTTAGCGCCAGATCAAATCCGGTCTTGGTGCCGTCTCGATCCATACTGGTAAGTAGTATCTCTCCCGCACCGTACTCCACCATGCGCTTCACCCACTCAAGTGCGTCAATGCCTGTTGCATTACGACCACCGTGAGTGAATATCTCCCATTTAAGTGGTTCGCCCTCGCCTGACACCTGTTTAGCATCCACAGCAACAACAATGCACTGAGAACCAAATCGCTCGGCAGCCTCACGAACAAAATCCGGGTTAATTACAGCTGCCGTATTGATTCCAACTTTGTCGGCACCAGCATTTAGCATGGCGCGAATGTCTTCAAGGGTACGTATGCCACCACCAACGGTTAAAGGTATAAACACCTGGCTGGCAATTGCCTCAACGGTGTGAATGGTAGTCTCTCTACCCTCATGGCTGGCGGTAATGTCGAGAAAAGTAATTTCATCGGCGCCGGCATCACAGTAGCGCTTGGAAATTTCTACCGGGTCGCCGGCGTCTCGAATGTCGAGAAACTTCACGCCCTTTACCACACGACCGTTTTTGCAATCGAGACAGGGAATTATTCGTTTAGCCAGGCCCACTGTTGTTCTCCTGCTTATTCATCGCAATAACGCTGAGCTTCGCTTAGATCCAGCTTGCCATCGTATATTGCGCGTCCGGTAATTGCGCCCATAATGCCGGCGCCTGTTGCTGTATTTGCAACAGCTTTCAAATCAACAATGTCGGACAGTTTCGAAACACCACCGGATGCTATAACAGGAATTGACGATTGTTCCGCCAGCTCAACTGTGGATTCGATGTTCACGCCCTGCATCATGCCGTCGCGGGAAATATCGGTATACACAATAGCCTGAACTCCGTAGCCCGCAAATTTTTGAGCAAGATCAACTGCGGTTAACTCAGATATATCCGCCCAGCCTTCGGTGGCCACCTTGCCATCAATGGCGTCTAGCCCAACGATGACTTTTCCTGGGTATGCATCACAAGCCTGTTTTACAAACTCCGGCTGCTTCACCGCTGCCGTGCCTATTATTACGTAGCTAACGCCAGCGTCTATATAAAATTTAATACTCTCTAAATCTCGTATACCACCACCGATTTGAATCGGCAATTCAGGATAAGCTTTGGCAATGTCAGCAACAATATCTCCATTGACTGGTGTGCCGGCAAAGGCACCATTCAGATCAACTATATGTAATCGTCTGGCACCCATTGACAACCATTGCCCTGCCATTTGCACCGGGTCGTCAGAAAAAACAGTGGCATCTTCCATGCGTCCTTGAAGTAATCGCACGCACTGGCCGTCTTTTAAATCGATAGCAGGAATAACTAACATGAGTGCTGTTCCATTTGCGTAGACTCCATTTATACAGTCCCATCCCATTGCAGAAAATTTCGTAACAAAGTTAAGCCTGCTTTCTGGCTTTTTTCTGGGTGAAACTGAGTCGCAAAAATATTATCTACTCCTAACGCGGCAACAATGTCAGTACCGTAATGAGTCAGGCCAGTGATCATTTCCTGTTTTTGTGTTTGCACATAATAACTGTGCACAAAATAGAAACGGCTATTATCGGGAATATCTTTCCATAATGGATGAGGCCGAGTTTGCGCTACCTGGTTCCAGCCCATGTGTGGGACTTTTAAGCGCTGATCATTCTCGTCTTTAAGATCGTCGCCAAAGTAGCGTACGTCGCCCTGCAAAAAACCCAGGCAATCAACTCCGCCGTTTTCTTCGCTGCTACTCATCAAGGCTTGCATGCCAACACAAATTGCTAACACAGGTTTGGACTTAATGGCGTCTGCAACAATCTGATCTACATCGAGTCTGAGAATTTCTGCCATGCAGTCACGAATAGCACCGACCCCAGGAAATATTACCCGATCGGCTTTGGCTATAAGGTTGGCATCGGGGGTAACAACAATTTCAACATCCTGGCCCAATTCGCGGCCAACATGCTCCACTGCTTTAGCAACAGAATGAAGATTACCCATGCCGTAATCGATGACTGCAATTTTATTCATTTAGGAAGTGTATAAAGCAAGGTAAAGTTTACAGAGTACCCTTAGTTGAAGGAATGACTCCGACAGAACGTGGGTCAGCTTCTATAGCCATACGCACCGCTCGCCCGAACGCCTTAAAAATAGTTTCAATTTGGTGATGAGCATTCTTGCCGCGAATATTATCTATATGCAAAGTCACCAGAGCGTGGTTTACAAAGCCCTGAAAAAACTCGTGGAACAAATCAACATCGAAATCTCCAACGGTGCCCTTAACAAAATTTACGTGATATTCCATACCTGGTCGACCAGAGAAATCAATCACAACGCGTGAAAGCGCTTCATCCAGCGGCACATAGGCGTGACCATAACGGCGAATTCCGGTTTTATCCAAAGCCTTGCCAAAAGCCTGACCCAGAGTAATACCGATGTCTTCCACCGTGTGGTGCGCATCGATCTCAAGATCACCAACTGCCTTAATAGTCATGTCGATCAGGCCATGGCGAGCAACCTGATCCAGCATATGATCAAGAAACGGCAGACCAGTATCCACATCAAGCTTGCCACTACCATCGAGATTAACGGTAACGGATATCTGTGTTTCCTTGGTATTACGTTCTACAGTGGCTGTTCTCATGGGTATTGTCACAGTATTTTGATAACTCTCTTTATATAGGTTGGTTTTCCTGTTTTCAGGAAAGAGCGCATTATAAAGCCCGCCCAGCCCTATTGAAAGCGGCAAAGTGACCTCTTGGAGCCGGGCTGGTCTAAGGGCTTAGTCTATTCATAATGCATGTGACAGATCAATCCGGTAAACTGAACGGCTTTCGCTGCTAACGCACTGAATTGGGCCGAACTACCCTGCTTAAACGAACAATCAGACCATGTTTAAAAGAATTCTAAAAATACTTCTCGCGTTCTTGGTATTGCTGGTGATATCCGGAGTACTACTATTAAATTCCGTTAACACCGAACGCAATAAAACAGCCATTCAGGATGCTATTTTAGCTAGCACCGGCTATCAACTAATTATCGCCGGCGATATGGAAGTCAATTTTTTCCCCTCCATTGGCCTGACACTTAACGACGTACGCCTGAAAAACCCTGCCGCTCCTCAGGAGCTGGCATCTACCTCCGCYGCYGTATTRCAAATCGATGTRCGMGCAATGATCGCAGGCGAAATATTAATTRAAGARCTCTCTGCCGACGACTTTCATRTTAATTACTTTGTAGATGCACAAGGAAACAGTATCTGGAATGTTGAGCARCCATATAACGACATCTATTCGCATGATAGCAACGGCGATTTTGATGCCCAAGACAGCGAAAACGAAAACATCGTTACTATCTCTTTTCAGCGCCTGAAAATTTCTAACGCCAGCATAGACATTCAAGATTTATCTCAGGGCATTCGTTACAACATTAACAATTTTAACTTTGAAGGTAACGATACAAACCTGGAAGGAAAACCTTTCGACATTAATGTGGATTTTGATTTTTTGAACAACGGCATGTCTAAACCCACCAGCATTATATTACAAAGCAATATCACTGCAGATATAAATAACGGCAACATCAGTATTAGTGACCTGAGCTTTAATCTCACACCTTTGTTGTTACAGGGTCAAATACAGATCAGTAATTTTCAGGACGCAATGACTTTTGAAGGAAGTCTTAAGTCAAATAATTTTAATGCAATGGATTTAATGCAAACACTGGGCATTGTCGAAGCAGAAGAAGAGTTCGTTATTCCTACTGCCAACTCTCAAAACCAAACCCTGGCTTTCAATTTTGACTTCAATGGCGACAACGGCCAATTAGTAATTCCCGAACTGACCATAAACATGGGCAATACTGAGTTAAGAGCCGACGCCAATGTTCGCTTCGCTACAGAATTTGTACCAACAAACATTAGCTATAATATTATTAGTAATAGCATCGACCTAAGCCCATTTATGTCGCAGGCAGAAGATGAGGCAACAGCTGAAAATTCCAACACTGAAGACGAAACACAAATTGCCGGCGCAGCCAACACAACTCCAATCTCACCTCAAGTAGACACAGAGCTGCCCATAGAGTCGCTACGCTCTCTCAATATAATTGGCTCAATTTCAATCGACTCGCTAATAGCCAATAGCCTGCTACTTACAGATATTAATATTTTCACCAATATAGAAAATGGTGTACTGGATATTGAAATTCAACCCATTACTGCTTACCAGGGAAGCATTCAGGGAAATGTGCGTCTGGACGCACGCGGCGATGACGCTTTTCTCACGACTCAGCTATCATTGAACCAGCTTAATATAGTTGACCTGGCTCCTTCAATTTCACAGCTCGATTCAATTACCGGAAAGCTCGATGCCATAGTAGATTATCAGGCTAGCGGCTCAAGCACCGACGAGATTATCAATTCACTTAGCGGCTCTACCACTTTCGCGATTACCGAAAACACTGTGGACATAGGCTTGCTTAAACAGGTGTTCACCGCAATTTCAGCACTTAGCCCAACAGGCGGCGCTATAGAAC
Organism: SAR86 cluster bacterium; assembly: GCA_002402175.1. Classification (GTDB taxonomy): domain Bacteria; phylum Pseudomonadota; class Gammaproteobacteria; order Pseudomonadales; family Pseudohongiellaceae; genus UBA9145. The sequence goes on along the minus strand of NVVJ01000064.1, from coordinate 759 downwards.
AATGGCCAGACATCATTCAGTTTAGTGAGCTACAGGGCAGCCTAGTGCTTACAGAGGGCATTGCCGGAAATCAGCAGTTAAATATTCGCATGGATAATTTTGACATCAGTGGCAACGGTGGCATTGACCTGGAAGACCAGTCTTTCAATTACGATATGTCATTTACTGTACTGGGCGAGCCAGTTCTGCAAACCATTCAGGTTGACCCTTTGTATCACAATGTCTCCTGGCCCGTGCAATGCAGCGCCGCCTTCAGCGATTCTGTTGGCCAATATTGCCGCCCCGACTTTACTCAGGTAAGAGATATTTTTACGCAAATTGGCGGCAATGCTGTTAGAAGTCGCATTAACGATGCTATTACAGATCAGGTGCCAGACGAGCTAAAAGAAACTACCCGGGGCTTGCTACGCGGTTTGTTAAACTAAAACACCCTCACCCTTAATCTAACTTTTTATAATTACCCGGCGCGACTTGTGTCTACATCATTTAGTAAAAGAGTTTTAAACTGGTTCGACAAAAACGGCCGCCACGATCTGCCATGGCAGATCGAGCCCAACCCATATCGAGTGTGGGTGTCGGAGATCATGCTGCAACAAACCCAGGTTGCCACGGTCATCGATTATTACCAACGCTTCATGCAGCGCTTTCCAACAGTGGAAGATTTAGCCAAAGCCGAAACCGATCAGGTATTACATTTATGGACAGGCCTGGGTTACTACGCCCGCGCCCGCAACCTACACAAAACCGCACAAATAGTAG
>NVVJ01000013.1 GCA_002402175.1 SAR86 cluster bacterium | reverse complement strand
GTGCTTGTTGCATTGCCAGGTAAGCTCTAGGTGCTTCGGCCGTACTCATTGCGCCATTGAGATAAGAACCCCAGGCCCATGCCTCGCCCCAAAAACAAATACCACATTCTGGGTCGGCGAAATGTGCGGCCTGAAAGGAGCGGGCCGCATCGTTTTTTGCAAAGGCGTACATCAGCTGGAAGCCCTGATCAAAGTAAGCCTGCGCCTGCTCATTGCTAGATGAGATTGGGAAATGGAAATCCCCCATGGCGCTATCGAATAGGCCCATGGGTTCATTAAAAGAATCCGGATACTCTATTTCTTGAGCCAGAGCTGAAATAGAGAAAACTGAGGTGATTAATACGGGCGCAAAAACAGACAGAAAACGTTTCATATTACTTTTCCTAGGTATTTCTTATAATTATAAGCATAACGAACCTTGCCGCTTTTGATGTTAATCATTTCTTAGCAAGCGGAAAAAAGCGTTCAATTCCTCCAGGTACGATTCAGGTTGCTCCAGCGCCGCAAAGTGGCCGCCTTTACTCATCATCGTGTAGCGGCGTAAATCATAGGCCGCCTCAACCCAGGACTTTGGCGTGATGTATATTTCGGCAGGGAATATAGCCGCACCAGTTGGTACATCTATATAAGTAACAGGTTTGACGGCCGGCGTGTTGCGGCTCTCGTAATAAATACGCGTAGAGGAAGTAATTGTTTCGGTGAACCAATAGATAGAAATATTGGTAAGCAGCTCGTCTTTGCTGAGATGGTTATCAAGGTTTCCATCGGCTCCCTGAGGCATGTCGGTCCAGCCGTGAAACTTTTCAACAATCCATGCAGCGAGTCCAGCAGGGGAATCGTTTAATCCCACGCCTAAGCTTTGCGGCTTAGTGCCTTGAATTTGTTGGTATCCTACTTCGTTCTGCATATAAGCTGTGCGGGCTGTTCGCAATGTGTCTTCCTGTTCGGTGACATCGTTGCGCTGGTTCTCATCTGCAGGAGGCCCAGCCAAAATCATATTAGAGTGCAAGCCGATGAGCCGTTCGGGGTAATTGTTGGCTATTTGACGGTTGATGATAGCGCCCCAATCGCCACCGGCAATGGCGTAGCGCTCGTACCCCAGCCGCTGCATAAGGCCGGCAAGAATGTGGGCCATTTTTTCAGGGCTATAACCGGGTTGATCTGGGATTTCAGAAAAACCAAAGCCCGGCAGAGACGGTGCTATTACATGGTAAGAGTCCAGTTGCTCGCCGCCGTGGGCAACTGGGTCTGTAAGCGGGCCTATGATTTTGGTGAATTCGCTAATAGATCCCGGCCAGCCGTGCACCATCAATAGAGGAATAGCTTCTGGGTTATTTGAGCGTTGATGAATGAAGTGAATAGTTAATCCATCAATTTCGGTTTTGAATTGATCTGTTTGATTTAATAGAGATTCTTGCTTGCGCCAGTCAAAGTCATTCTGCCAGTAGTGCAATAAATCTTTGAGGTAGGTGGAGTCGGTTCCGTACTCCCAGGTGGTATTGGCTATTTGGTCTGGCATACGAGTACGTTGCAGACGCTGCTTTAGATCGGCGATAGACTCGTCAGATATGGATATTTCGAAAGGGATTATTGCGCTGCTGTTATTTGCCATTTTACCACTTTGGGTCACTGTATTAATTCGGTTGATGCCTGTTTCTACTCTCGTGGGTACTCTCGCCTCTAGTACGGCACGAGCGGAAGCAAGACTAGCACTGGGCACTTGAGTTGCAACTACACTATCTGCTTTGGCGCCGGTAAGCCCGAAAATAGCCAAAGTTAATATAGAGATTGAAATGAGATTTACGTGGGAGGTTTTATTTTTCGACATTGATCATCCTGGATAAATTGTTTGGCGGGTTTAATATTTTACCAGCTTGCTAAGACCTTCTTAAGAATAGATAGCGCCAGGTCGATTTCCTCGCGGCTAACGTTAAGAGCGGGAAGTAAACGAAGGCTGTTCCCGCCGGCTTTAACTACTAATAGTTTTTGTTCCTGAAGCTTTGCGATTAGTGTCGCAGAATCTATTTCACAAACAAGCCCTATCATCAGCCCGGTTCCGCTAACTGATTTTAATAAGTCGCTGTGAGTATTAATAAGTTTCTCAAGCTCTTCTTTAAAGTAGTTACCTGAGTCTATGACATTGTTAAGAAAATCTTCGTTACTGACAATTTCCATTACGGCATTGCCTACGGACATGGCCAGCGGATTGCCACCGAACGTACTGCCATGGGTTCCAACTGATAAAGCTGATGCCAGTTCCTCAGTGGCCAAACACGCACCAATAGGAAAGCCGCCGCCAAGGCCTTTGGCTGATGCTAGGACGTCCGGGTTTACCCCCAGCTGCTGATGCGCATACAGGCTTCCGGTTCTGCCTACACCACATTGCACTTCGTCTAGCATTAACAACAATCCATGTTTGTCACATAAGTCTTTGATTGCACGAAGATAACTTTCTTCTACTACGGTGATTCCACCTTCGCCCTGAATCGGTTCTAGTATTACAGCGGCCGTGTTTTCACCTATTTGTTGTTCTAGGGATTTTATATTGCCAAATTCAGCCTGATCGAAACCACTGTCAGCAAGCAGGAAGCCTTCGCAATGAACGGGGTTGCCCGCTGCTGCAATTGCCGCAAGGGATCTGCCATGGAATGCGCCACTCATGGCGATAATACGGTTTCGCTGTGGCTCGCCCTTGTTATAGAAATAACGACGAATCATCTTAAAGCCACATTCAATAGCCTCTGTTCCCGAGTTACAAAAGAAGACTCTGTCAGCAAATGAATGTTCTACCAGCCGCGCTGCCAGTTCTTCGCTGCCAGCAATTCGATAAAGGTTCGATGTATGCCAAAGCGTATTCGCCTGCTTGGTGATGGCATCAACTAAAGCGGGGTGGCAATGGCCCAGACTGTTGACTGCAATTCCCATGGCAAAGTCCAGATAACGATCACCGTTAACCGCGTACAGAAAGGAGCCCTTGCCATGGTCGAATTCCAGCTCAGGTTTTCCGTAGTTTTGCATAAGAGCAGAGGTCATATTTGTTTCCCAGGTTACTAATAATTCAACACATCGTGTGGCTGAGAGGTGTTTTTCGCGGATAGAGTGTATCATTCAATTTATCTAATTAGTGTCGAGTTTGCCGATGTTGTTTCAGCGAAATAAACCAAGTGAAGTGCCTGATAAAAACAGCGCCTTGCCAGACAGAAGTGCGGTTGTAGAATTTAATCCAGAGCATTTTGTTTCTGGAAATAGAATTGTAGAGCCCGTGCCTGAAAACCTGGAAAAAGCGATTTTTGCTGTTGGCTGTTTCTGGGGAGCAGAAAGGCTGTTCTGGCAACTAGACGGTGTTTACAGTACGGCCGTTGGCTACGCGGGAGGGGTTACCGTAAACCCAAGTTATGAGGATGTCTGTTCAGGCATGACCGGCCACACGGAAGTTGTTGTCGTGTTTTTTGATCCGGCGCTAATCACTTATCAGGATCTGTTGATTGCTTTTTGGGAATCTCACGACCCAACTCAGGGTATGCGTCAGGGCAATGATCAGGGTACACAATATCGATCGGCTATCTACACAACTTCATCTGAGCAGCTAGTCAGCGCCACAGAAAGTGCTAGCCACTATCAGCTTGCTCTTAAGTCTAAGGGCTATCCTGAAATTACAACTGAAATCAAAGAGTTGGATAAAGTTTATTATGCTGAAGATTATCATCAGCAATACCTGGCAAAGAATCCAGGCGGCTATTGTAGTCTGGCTGGAACCGGCGTTTGTCTGGCAAAAGGCGGCGAAGAGCTAGCTAACTAGTGCTTAAAGAACTGAGCAATGCTTTGCTCTTTCTCCATGGCGTCTTCAAAACCTAGTTTCATCAAGTCTGTACAAAATCCTTTTTCAAATAGCACCAGGCTAAGCAAAGTGCCTGAGCTACTTCCTTTTACATAACGAGACATCGTTTTCGGAAGTTCATCGTAATGCTTTGCTGCTAACAGGTTTAATTCCTTTGTTGGTGATATTTCCAGTAAGTCCACTTCGTGCATGGGAAATTCAGCCTGCTCTTTAATGTGCTCCGGCACATAGGGGAGAACTTCGTTCATGTGACGCAAAAACTCAAGGTCGTTTTCCAGGGTGTCGACGAATGCACTGTTCAGTATATGGCCGATAATTTGAGACAGTGAAGGGGCTTCGGGGGCGGAGTCAGGAGTGGATGGGGTGGTTGGAATTGCGAGTTCTCCAACAGCTTCATTTTCTACGCCGCTGGATGACTCCTCATTTGATGGCTTCTTTAGCCTGTTTCCACTCACCCCTATAGCTAAGATTCGGCGGGCACCGAGGTGTATGGCGGTGGAAGTTGGTGCCAACTGCCGAACAGCGCCATCTCCATAGTATTGGTTTTCGATCTGAGTTGCAGGAAATAGCACCGGTATCGCCGAAGATGCGAGCAAATGCTGTAATTTAATGTCGGCGCGACGACCAACACGATGTGGCCCAGACCAGTCTTTTAGACCTTTAATGCCCTGATAGAACGAGACTGACTCACCGCTGCTGTAAGCGGACGCGGTAATACTTAATGCATCAAGAAAGCCTTTATCTATATTCCCTTGAATTCGTTCTAGTTTTAGTACTCTAGATAACAACGATGCCAAAGGGGTGTTATCCAGTAATGACAGTGGAGGGCTATCGGGTTTGCCCGCAACCATTGATAACACCAGGCTAGATGCGCTACCTAAAAGATTCCCCGACTGCGGAACATACACCTGATCACTGCTAATGTTTTTCCACACATGCTCAAGAATACGCACTCCGGTTCGCAAGCGGTGGGCATGAGAAGCCAGCGAGGCTGCATTTAACGCACCGGCTGACGTGCCGGATATTATGTGAAACGGACTACAAGCATCTTTGGGGAGGATATTGGCGATAGCCCTAAGCACGCCGACTTGATAGGCGGCCCTGGCGCCTCCGCCGGACAGTATTAAACCAATCCGGTCGGCGTTATATTGTTTGAGCATCCTTTTGCAGATCATCCTTTGGTATTCGTACGGTTCTTTTGATATAAAAATCTATAACATATTTATAATAAACAGTAAGTTATGATTAATAATTCATATCTTACTACACAATTGATGTAAGTTGCTCTCATTTGGATATAGTAATGTTCCAGACAGGCAACTATTATATCTACCAGATCATTAGTCTAATCCATCTTTATAGAGAATCTACAGTGTCCCAGGCAAAGATTGACCCTTTGGTAATCGCTATTTCTTCTCGTGCCCTTTTCAACTTGGCCGAAAGCCATCAGGTGTATGAGGAGCAGGGTCTGGATGCTTACCAGCAATATCAGATTGCCCATGAAGAAGAGCCTCTTCAGCCGGGAGATGCATTTAGCTTGGTGCAAAAACTACTCAGGCTTAACGATCTTCTGGAAGAGTCTCCGGTGCAGGTTATTTTGCTTTCCCGAAACAGTGCCGATACCGGGCTGCGTATATTCAATTCGATTCAACACTATGGTCTGGATATTTCACGGGCCGCTTTTAGCGGTGGCGAAAGTCCGTACAGATACATTGCCGCATTTAACAGCCATCTATTCCTTTCAACCGATGGCGCCGATGTCAGGCAGGCGCTTGAGTCTGGTGTTGCCGCGGCCACAATTCTGCCATCAAACAAATCTGCCGGCTCTGATGATATTTTAAAAATAGCCTTCGATGGAGACGCCGTTCTTTTTTCTGACGATTCCGAAATAATATACAAAAGCAAAGGCTTAGAGGCTTTTACTGAGAATGAGCGTGATGCAGCAAATGAGCCTATGAGTGGTGGTCCTTTTAAGCCTTTCCTTGCGGCGCTGCAGCAAATTCAAATGGCTTTCCCCAATGGCGATGCGCCATTAAGAACTTGCCTGGTAACGGCCAGAGCAGCTCCAGCTCATGAGCGAGTAGTACGTACCTTACGAGCCTGGAATATTCGTATCGATGAATCCCTATTCCTTGGTGGTTTGGATAAAGGTGAGTTTCTACGAGCCTTTGATGCCGATGTCTTTTTTGATGATCAGGAGGCTCATTGCGAGTCTACGCGTAATCATGTGGCTACAGGACACGTACCACACGGAATATCTAATTCATAATTATCAGATAGATATAGTGTATATTTAATGTAACACACTAAATATACTGTAATAACAGCCCATACTCAGCAATATCACTATTAAGATCTTCTGCAGTGTTCTTTCCGACACTCTACTGCTCACCCTTGTGCCAAAGCTAATGGCAGGCAAGGACCCTAGTAACAAACTAAGCAGTAAGCTCATATCTACAAACCCAGCAACAAAGTAACCTGCGCCGGCAATAAACGTTAGGGGAACCGCATGGGCAATATCACTGCCAATGATTCTCACCGCGGACGTTTTGGAGTAGATAACCAATAGAATCGCCGCGCCAAATGCCCCTGCGCCAATAGAGGACAGGGTTACGCACACGCCCAGTAATATGCCCATAAGCCAGGTAATGAATCCGCGGTTTCGGTGCACGACACCCATGATAAACTCGGGCCGATCATCTACCGCATTTTTCCGTAGTTTACCTTTAAATATCAATATGATGGAGGTGGTAATTAACATTACACCTAAGCTTCTGGTTAACAAATTTTCGAACAATTGGGACTGCTGAAAGCCGGTGTCGAGCAGCAATAGGTGGACCAGGATAGCGCTGGGGATGCTCCCAAGTGCAAGCAAGGAAACGATCTTCCAGTTAACATTTCCTCGACGATGGTGAGAAATAGCACCATTAGCCTTGGTTATCGCCGCATATAACAAATCTGTACCAATGGCCACGGGGGCCGGGTAGCCGAAAAGCAGCAGAATCGGCGTCATAAGCGAGCCGCCACCTACGCCGGTCAAGCCGATAGCAAATCCGACAACGGCGCCAGCTGATATATGTAGTAACAGTTCCACGGTGGTTGGCTCCTAGCCTGTAAACCTGACAGTAGATTATTATCCTGGCACTGATCAATAAAGGAATATTTATGAATATTTTTATAACTTAATCGAATATAGTGCGGCAACAGTCTGGCTATAGATCTGTAGGCAGGGATGGAGGAAGGCTGAAGGAAGGTTTAAGCACACAAAGGAAATATTGATGAAATTAAGGCAGTTACACTACATTCGAGAAGTTGCAAAGCAGGGACTAAACGTCTCACAGGCTGCACAGGCCTTATTTACCTCTCAGCCCGGTGTCAGCAAACAAATACGCCTGTTAGAGGAAGAGCTCGGGGTAGAGATCTTCTCAAGGCGCGGCAAGCACTTTGTTGAGATAACGCCTGCGGGAAAGGCCATTCTCGAGACCAGCGCGGATATTATTCAGCAGGTCGAGAATATTAAATCAGTCGCTCAGGAATACAGTGACGATACCAAAGGGAGTCTCTCTGTTGCCACTACCCACACACAATGTCGTTACGTACTGCCGCCGGTCATTAAGCAATTTATCGATAAACATCCTGCGGTCTCGCTACATATGCATCAGGGAACCCCTGTTCAAATCTCAGCATCGGCCGCTGACGGTACCGCAGATTTCGCCATAGCCACAGAGGCTCTTGAGTTGTACGACGACCTGGTCATGCTGCCTTGCTATCGCTGGAATCGAACGATATTAGTGCCAAAATCTCATCCACTTGCTGACGTATCTCGGCTAAGTCTTGAAGATATAACAAATTATCCGATTGTAACTTATACCTTTGGGTTTACAGGCAGGTCAAAATTAGATGATGCATTCCATGCCGACGGGCTTTCACCGAAGGTGGTATTTACCGCGGCCGATGCAGATGTCATTAAAACCTACGTGCGCCTTGGCCTGGGGGTGGGTATTGTGGCGAGGATGGCCTACGATCCAGATCAGGATAGCGACCTGGTGGCATTAGACGCCAGCCACCTGTTTGAGGCCAGCATCACCAAAATTGGCTTTAAGAAAGGCAGCTATTTACGCAGCTATATGTATGATTTCATTGAGATGTTTGCGCCTCACCTGAGTCGCGATCTGGTACAGGAGAGTCTTTTGATGCGCAACAGAGCTGATGTCGACGCTCTTTTTGCGAAAGCGCAGTTACCAAACCTGTAAAAAAGCCGCTAGTTGAAGGCCGCCAGCGAGTAGGGTGCTGGCTATTCTATCTATGCCAGGCCTATGACGACTTGTTCGGGTTATTCAGATTGCTGATATGCAGGCCGCATTCTTTGATTGTGGCTTCCTCCCACCACCAGCGACCTTCACGCTCATGTTGATTAGGCCTGACCGCACGTGTACATGGCTCGCAGCCTATGCTGATGTATCCTTTGTTATGTAGTTTATTGTAGGGCACATCAAACATCTGGATATATTCCCACACATCAGCTGAAGACCAGTTAGCCAGCGGGTTAACTTTAATCAATTGATGGGCGTCATCAGAGAAGCTCTGATCGATCTCGATGATGGCAACCTCGGAGCGCAAAGGGCTCTGGTCACGCCGCTGCCCTGTAATCCAGGCATCCAGCGTGCTTAGCTTGGCCCTGAGTGGCTCTACCTTGCGAATGCCGCAGCATTCTTCGTGGCCATCTTCATAAAAGCTATACAAGCCTTTGTTTTTGATTAGTTTTTCTAGCTTTTTAGGGTCTGGATGCAGTGTCTCAAGGGGTAGGGAGTAATGCTTGCGCACCAGTTCGAGAAATTGATAAGTCTCAGGATGTAACCTGCCAGTATCTAGGGTAAACACAGCAGGAGGATCAGGCAGTAGCTTGCTTGTTAGCTCTATCAACACTACATCTTCAGCGCCGCTGAAAGAAATAGCGAAATTGGGTATTTCCTTGATAACCGCCGCAATTATTTCTTTAGGCTGGCTGTCTGCCAGGCTTGCATTGAACTCAAGAATATCCTGTTCTGTCATCATGGTCGTGTAGTCATCGCTATTGCAGAGGTTAATAAGATGTCGCGGTATGCCAGCAAGCTGCGCATTCTCTGTCATTTGTTGCCGCCCGTAAAGATGAGAAAAGCGGTGGCGAAGGTGCAGGGCTGTTTAGAAGCGCAGATGACTCGTCAATACAGGAATGTTCCACGTGAAAAACTTCAATGATTATAAAGGGTTATACTGTCTAAATGCAGTACATCCACAAAATATTGATACATAAGCTCGTCGAATACCTATATGTAGTATTTGCAGAATTCAGAATCATCTACCGAGCTTTTCCAAATCGCTTATTTCTGATAAATTGACGCCTTCTAAGATCCACCCTAAGCACACAACCTGGAAGAAAATTGGAGAAGTAGCAAATTATGGAAATTGCCTGTCTGGACCTGGAAGGAGTACTCATACCCGAAATCTGGATTGGGTTTGCTGAGAAAACCGGGATTGCCGAATTCGCTGCTACTACCCGCGATATTCCTGATTACGATGTGCTGATGAGGCAACGGCTAGATTTGCTCGAGAAGCATAAGCTGGGCTTACCCGATATTCAGGAAGTTATCTCTAGTATGGAGCCGTTACCGGGCGCGCAAGAGTTTATAAACTGGTTGAGAGAAAACTTCCAACTGATTATTTTGTCAGATACTTTTTACGAATTTTCACAGCCATTGATGCGCCAACTGGGTTTTCCTACGCTATTCTGCCATCGCCTTATTGCCGATTCTGACGGTCGCATTGTTGACTACAAGTTACGCCAGAAAGACCCAAAGCGGCAATCCGTTAAAGCCCTGCATGGTTTGAATTTTCGAGTGATTGCTACCGGCGACTCCTACAACGATACCACTATGCTGGAAGAGGCCGATGTGGGCATTTTATTTTCCGCTCCCGATAACGTCATTAACGAATTTCCACAGTACCCAGCGGTACACAGCTATGATGAGTTAAGAGTGGAGTTCTGCAAGGCCAGTGAGCGCGACCTTAAGCCTTAGCTTAGAGGGTACGGCTAGTTATTTGGGTAAGGGCGGTGCTTAGCAACTAAAGTAGATCAGCTTATTTCTGTAATGTTTTGATTATTATATTTATTTTATCAAAACACTCGTCATATTCTGCATCGCATTCTGAATCTGCGACAATACCGCCCCCGGCCCAGCACAGGATATGGTCTTGCTGCCACAAAAGCGTACGTATGGTAATGCTGCTATCCATATTGCCATTTGCGCTCAGGTAGAATACCGACCCGCAGTAGGCTCTGCGTGACGCCTGCTCAAGTTGCTCGATAATCTCCATCGCTCGCAGTTTTGGCGCCCCGGTAATCGAGCCTCCGGGAAAACAGCTGGCTAGAAGCTCAAACGCTCCCAGGCCTTGGGCCAGTTCTCCACTGATCGAGCTGACCATATGGTGCACGTTGCTGAAGCTTTGCAGTGCAAATAGCTGATTTGCCTTAACACTTCCCGTTTTACACACCCGGCCCAGGTCATTTCGTAGCAGGTCAACAATCATTAGGTTTTCAGCACGGTCCTTCTCGCTCTCAACAAGCGCGCTAGCCAGCTGCGCATCAGTATTACTGTCCTCACTTCGAGGCCGTGTACCTTTGATCGGCTGTGTTAGCACCGTGTTATCACGCAGGCTAAGAAAACGCTCTGGCGACAAGCTCAGTAATGCGCCGCTTTGCCAATTCATATAGGCCGAAAAAGGCGCCTGTGTTGCATTGCGCAATGACAGATAAGCATCCAGTGGATTACCCGAACATTCTGCCCGAAAGGACTGTGTCAGATTTACCTGATAACAATCCCCGGCATCGATGTACTGCTTTATCTGGTTAAATGCGTTTCGGTACTCATCGCGCGATAGATGATTCTTGAATGATGACTTAAGCGTAAAGGCGGGCTCTGGAGAGGAGTAAGAAGCGGAGTAAGGAGAGGCTGGGCTATCTGTGTTGTCTGAGTGCAACAGCGTATGTATTTGTGCTCTATCTGAATCACTGCAAACGGGGTGAAATACCAGGCGGCATGAGCATTGCTGATGATCCACGACGACGGCCCACAAATAGATACCAACGAAAGCCTCGTTTATATTGAAAGTTGATGCGCCCAGAAGCTCTGGATAACCCAGATACCCAATTATTCCTCCCTGAAATGGCAGCCCAACACCCAAAGCCTGATGCTGATCAGCACTTGCTAGATATTTAGCTTTTAACTGCCTGATAATACTTAATAATTTGTCCAGTTCTATTCCCGTGTTGCTGCTTACACTAAACTCCGGGTCTGAAACTATTACATGACCTGACTCTATTTTAATATTGGCAGCAGGGGCTGCGGATAGAATGTCATAGCGAGCTGAATCTCCCTGATAGGCGCTACTATCCAGAAACGCGGGCATTTCCAGCAGACTCAAGCGACGCATCAGCCTAGAGCTGTCGCGGTTATAAGCTAATTCGAAGCATGTTGGGGGTTTCGTGTTTAGTGACATGTCTGCTCTGCTTATATTAGCTGCAGGCTTCCCTGATTAACCAGCAATCGCAGCAATTCTTCCATACCCTTATATTTCAGTAATGCATTAATAGTTTCGCTATTTAATGATGTTACGTCACATAGCTGTGAAATAGCCTTAAGGTTTTCCATGTCGAATCGGGCCATATTGCCGTCTACGAACAGAAGTATGCAAGACTCAGGCTTTGATTCGATAAATGCAAACCGTGAAGATGGGTTTTTAATCAAAGTGAACTCAGAAATACTCTGTCCAGCATTCAGTGGCGCTTCCGCTGGCTGAATTAACTCAGGGTACTTTGGCTGGGTTACGTAGCAACCAAACCAGTGACTAAAATTGGATTTATCAGAAAATCGGCTAAGCAGGTTTTGAAAACTAGCATCCAGTTGGCCAAGCCCGATCTCGCCGGGCAAGACTTTGCTTGCGCAGTAGGTATCTTCGAAGCGCTGGGCAGGGTCTTGCTCCTTCATTAGGAAATCACTGAAGCCTTCAATCATCTCTGCGACAGAAGGAGCACGAAAACCGATTGAGTAACAAAGACTGTCGCTTTGAGCGACGCCCCAATGAGCAAAGCGAGGAGGGATATATAGCGCATCACCGGCACTAAGGGTGTACTCAGTCACTTGCTCAAAGTTTTCTAAAATGCCTAATTCTGAGTTCGGTTGCAATTGAACATTAGAGCTACAACGTTCGCCCACTTTCCAGTGCCGTTGCCCTTGTCCCTGTAGCAAAAATACATCGTAGTAGTCGAAGTGTGGGCCAACACCACCACCGGTGGCAGCAAAGGAAACCATCACGTCGTCAACTCGCCAACTGGGAATGAAATCGAACAGACGTTTTACATCGGCCACGTCTTCAACCCACTGATCGACAGCCTGTACTAATAAGGTCCAGTTGGTTTGAGGCAAACAGGTGAAATCTTGTTCGGCAAACGGTCCATGACTTAGCTCATTGCTGCCCGAATCAAGTTGCTTGATCAGGCGGCTTTCGCTGAGTTCTTCGCATGCCAGACCTGCTAATTCCTCAGGGGTGACAGGGTCTTTAAAATCAGGAATTAACTCAGATAATAAAACAGGCTTCTGCTGCCAGTAGTTTTTTAAAAAATCTTCTGAGCTGAAAAGTGTGTTGAGCTGGAGCGTGCTCAAATATCAATCGCCTGTTGTGCGGCGCTGCCAATGTACAGCCGTGGCGTTAATTCCAACAAACTGTTTTTTGCAGCCTCTGGTATTTCCAGTCGCTCAACAAAATCCTTAATAGTGGCGTGGTTTATTTCTTTGCCTCTGGTCAGCTCTTTCAGCTTTTCGTAAGGTTGTTCAATTCGATAACGACGCATAACAGTTTGTATAGGCTCTGCCAGAATTTCCCAGCAGTTGTCTATCTCGCGGTTTATAACATCAGCATTTAATTCCAGCTTGCTCAAACCTTTCATGGTGGAGCGAAACGCGATAAGGCTGTGAGCCATGCCTGTGCCTAAATTTCGCAGCACAGTAGAATCTGTTAGATCTCGTTGCCATCGAGACACAGGAAGTTTTTCAGCCAGATGAGACATGATTGCATTGGCCAGACCAAGATTGCCTTCTGAGTTTTCGAAATCTATTGGGTTCACTTTGTGGGGCATTGTTGATGAGCCAATTTCTCCCGCTATTGTTCTTTGCTTAAAATAGCCTAGAGAGATATAAGCCCAAATATCACGATTAAAATCTAGCAGCACAGTGTTAAATCGACAATAGGCTGAAAACAATTCGGCAATATAGTCGTGAGGTTCAATTTGCGTAGTGTAGGGGTTCCAGGTTAAGCCTAGCTCTTCGACAAACTCTTTAGCGAATTTCGCCCAGTTAATATCGGGGTAAGCTGACAGGTGTGCATTGTAGTTACCCACCGCGCCATTCATCTTTCCGAGGATTTCATTTTCTGATATTTGTTTTACCTGACGCCTTAGCCTATGTACAACGTTAGCAAACTCCTTGCCAACCGTAGATGGTGATGCTGGCTGTCCATGTGTTCTGCATAGTAATGGCTGCTCGGCATATTCCTTCGCCAGCTCAGTCATCTTGTTAATCAGACCCTGCATTTCGTTGACGATGACTTTGTCTCGACCGTCTTTCAGCATTAGGGCGTAGGAGAGATTGTTGATGTCTTCGGATGTGCAGGCAAAGTGAACAAACTCCAGCTGGCTAGTTAGTTCGGCATTGTTTTCAAGTTTCTCCTTTATGAAATACTCGACAGCCTTAACATCGTGATTGGTTGTTGCTTCAATTTGTTTTATTCGCTGCGCGTCTTCCAGCGAAAAATTTTCAACCATGCCATTCAAATAATCTAGTCCAGCAGGACTGATAGCATCCAGTTCTTTGATTCCTTCATGCGATGCAAGTTTTTGTAGCCATTTAATTTCGACTAGCACCCGATATTGCATCAATGCAAATTCACTAAAGTAGGGCGCCAGGTCTTCGCATTTGCTCTGGTATCTACCGTCTATGGGAGATACAGCTAACAAAGGGCTTTTTAAATCATTTGCCATTATTCATTCCTAAACTAGAGTAATCAGTTTGCGGCGAATATTCCCCGCCGTTTCCTTGACATGTTTTCGATAAAATACCAGACGCCAACGACGCCCGCCTAACTGATGCCACAATACTGCTGACCTGATACCCGAAAGCAAAAGGGCGCGAATGCGAGTCGACACAAATTCATTCTTCAGGTATTCCATTTTCCCCTGAACCTGAATGCGATAGGGCAGTCTGCTTATTGTATCCTGATAGAGTCCGGCTAGCTGCTCGATTGTTAACTGCTGTTGAATTCGCGCGTTATGCTGCGCCTCGACCTGAGCCTCGCCCACAACGCTTTCCTGCGAATAATGCTCGAGCGGCATTATGGTTTTCAAACCTTCCCTGACTCTTTCTTGCATCGAATAATTGGAGGTCAGTTTGTTTCTTAATACCAGCATGCCTAATGTGTAACGAATCAAGTCAGCGTTTTCTCTGAATCGCTCAGTACTAAGCATTTCTTGCAAGGTTCGCAGCCCCGTATTAATTGCCCCCGCATTAGGGTAAATATCCTTACAGGAGCCTGGATTCAAAACCAGGACAGGGTTTATGGAGGCTATAAGTTCCCGCTGCGGCACCTGGCCATGATGTGCGAGCTTATTTACCAGTACGGCACATTGGGCCACAGTGGCGAGAGCTATGTTCTGGTATTCCCAGCGACTGAATTCAACGGCAGAATTGTTCAATAATCGCTCCTCCGAGACAGCGTTCGCCTTCGTATAGCACTAGATATTGCCCTGGGGTTACCGCCCGCTGTGGCGAATCAAATTTTACTCGAATCATATTGTTCTCATCAGCATACACCGTACAATTCTGATCTGGCTGGCGATATCTGATTTTGGCGGTGCAGTGAAGCGGCAGCTTAGGTGGGACTGTGTTCACCCACGCGGGTTGTTTAGCGACAAGCTCACTCGAGAACAGCCTCTCATGGTTAACGCCCTGTGCCACTAATAATACATTTCGTGGCAAGTCTTTTTCTACTACATACCAGGCATCATCGGCACGATCTTGCACGCCACCGATTCCCAGGCCCTGTCGCTGACCATAGGTGTAATACATCAGCCCGGCATGCTTGCCGATCTGCTCGCCCTCAAGTGTTTCGATTACGCCAGGGTTTGCCGGTATGTATTGCTGGAGAAAGTCTTTGAATTTACGCTCGCCAATGAAGCATATACCGGTGCTGTCCTTTTTGTCTGAGGTGCTAAGGCCGAGTCGAGTCGCTATAGCCCTGACTTCTGGTTTTTCTAATTCGCCCACGGGAAACAAGCTTTTAGTCAGGCAGCTTTCATTAACTTCACACAGGAAGTAACTCTGGTCTTTGTTGTTATCAAGCCCCTTTAGAAGATAGGTGCCATCCTCGTTTTCCTGCTTCCGAACATAATGGCCAGTCGCAATGTAGTCTGCACCCAGCTCGGTGGCATACTCTAAAAATGCCTTAAACTTAATTTCTCTATTGCACAGCACGTCGGGATTTGGCGTGCGGCCAGCTTTGTACTCTTTAAGGAAGTGCTCAAACACATTGTCCCAGTATTCAGCTGAAAAATTCGCGGTATGCAACTTGATGCCCAGTGTGTCGCAAACGGCCTGAGCGTCGGCAAGGTCGTCTTTCGCCGTACAGTATTCTGTGCCGTCGTCTTCCTCCCAGTTTTTCATGAACAGACCTTCGACCTCATAGCCGCTCTCAAGCAACAGGTAGGCAGCCACGGACGAGTCTACACCGCCGGACATTCCGACAATAACTCGGTGCTCCTTTGCTCCCGCGAGAGCCTGGTCTTCAGTAATAGTCATGAATTGCTACTCAAAATGGGGCGCTAATGCTCTACAGTAAATTTTAATCTGAATTTGAAAGCAGGGAGAGAGGGAACCTTTGCCCACTCAAATAATCTGCAATGACTTTCAATACCAATGGGCTGCGCATTTCATCCGAACGCGCCTTTAGATCACTAAAGCTAAGCCATTGCGTCTCAATGATAGCAGTATCTAACGCCTGATCCACCACTTGCTCTAGGGCTTCAGTAATAAAACAATGACGTACGTAGCTAATGCCGTTCGTCGGCGATGTATATTGATAAATTCCGAGCAGGTGTGTCGGCTTAACTCGCCACGCGGTTTCTTCCAATGTTTCTCTCTCGGCAGCTTGCAACAGGGTTTCGTTCTTTTCCAGATGCCCGGCAGGTTGATTATAGACAATTTGAGAGTCAGACATTTCTTTTACCATTAAAAACTGGCCTTCACGCTCTACTATAGTGGCGACGGTGATATGCGGAAGCTCTGTCACGCTGTCTTACTCCTTTACTATACTCACACAAGCATCTGATTCGCTTGATTATCAATGCACGATACTGGCAGCGTGCGTTAACCTGACTGCTCAGACCTCTTGAGCTTGTAACTGCCATTCTATCCCATACCGCTTAAGGCTTTAGCTCATCAGCAGAAACATGGATAATGGCGCCACTATTTAACTGGTTTTAGATTATGAGCAAATTGACCCATCTCGACAGCGAAGGCAACGCCAAAATGGTTGATGTCGGTGATAAACAAATCACACAGCGTATAGCCGTGGCCACCGGTAGAGTGCGCATGGCAGCTGAAACACTTACGCTTATTGCAAGTGGCGGGCATAAGAAGGGTGATGTATTAGCCATAGCTCGAATTGCTGGCATTCAGGGAGCAAAAAGCTGTTCGCAGCTTATCCCGCTTTGTCACCCATTAATGCTGACCTCAGTAAATGTGGATCTGGAGCTGGATAGCGATAATAGCCAGGTTATTATTAGCTCTCGCGCCAAAGTAAATGGACAGACCGGCGTTGAAATGGAAGCGCTTACGGCTGTGTCTGTGGCGGCACTTACTATCTATGACATGTGCAAAGCGGTAGACAAAGAAATGGTTATCGAAGGGATTTGCCTACAGGAAAAGCAAGGCGGAAAAAGCGGAATCTACAGCCGCACTACGCCAGCGTAATATGACATGATAAATATTCAGTACTTTGCCAGCATACGCGAAACACTAGACAGAGATCAGGAAGAGCTGGAGCTGCCAGCATCTGTTACCACTGTCGAGCAACTAATTGCTCATCTATTACAGCTTAACCCTCACTTCGGCTCCGTCTTTGATTCAAGCCGCAAAGTGTTGGTGGCAGTGAATCAAACTGTAGTCGATCACAATTTCAATTTGACTGGCGATGAAGAAGTTGCATTTTTCCCACCGATGACCGGGGGTTGATACAAGCGTGATTACAATCCAGACAGATGACTTTGATCTTGCTGAAGAGTACCGCAATCTCAGATCTGTAGCTGGTGATGCTGGCGCCATTGTTACGTTCACCGGACTTGTGCGCGAGCTTTACAATCCAGCCGATAGTGAGTCTGATAAAATTCAAACTCTATTTTTAGAACACTATCCTGGCATGACTGAGAAGTGTCTGCAGCAAATTTGCGATCAGGCTAATAAGAAATGGCCATTACTCGCGACCCGAATTATCCATCGTGTAGGAGAGCTTTCGGCAAAGGAGCAGATCGTTTTCGTGGGTACGGCTAGCGCTCACAGAAGCGACGCTTTTGAGTCGGCACAGTTTATGATGGACTACCTAAAGAGCAATGCGCCGTTCTGGAAGAAGCAGAGTTCAGGTGGCCAATCTAGCTGGGTTGATAGTAAGCAAACTGATAAAGACGCTCTCAAGCGCTGGCAAGGTTAAGCTTCGACCAGCTCCCATTGACCGGGTTTTAAATCACCCAACTCCCAACTAGCAACTCTGGTACGAATCAAGCGTAATGTTGGATAGCCAACAGCCGCCGTCATCCGTCTCACTTGCCTGTTACGACCTTCGGTAATGGTTAATTCAATCCAGCTTGTGGGAATGTTTTGTCGTTCGCGAATGGGCGGGTCACGTAACCATAACTCAGGGTCTTCAACCAGGCTCGCTTGTGCCGGTTTACTCAGGCCGTCCTTTAGTTCTACTCCTTGTCGAAGCCTTCTAAGATTTACCTCGTCCACCAGGCCTTCTACCTGCACCAGATAAGTTTTTGATTTGCCGAATTTAGGATCAGAAATAGATTGCTGCAGCTTGCCATCGTCGGTAAGTAACAGCAGTCCTTCCGAATCTTTGTCTAATCTACCCGCCGCATAGAATCCCTTATGCTGAATAAATTCAGCCAGGGTTCTATGGTTAGGCTCAGAAGTAAATTGAGAAAGCACACCGAACGGTTTGTTAAACAACAATATTTGTGACATGACACATTGTAGCAACTAAAGCAGGGCGTTCGTAATTCCCACTAAACACCTTGCAGGCAAAAACAGCTCAGCCACGGCGCCGCAAGTGATACAAGGGGTCATTGAAAAACGCTTGAGTTAGGCTTCTTTTTCGTCTTCTTGTTGGTCTTCGTCTGAGCTGGGGTCATCCGGCGGGGCATCGTCAGCCTTGTCGTGGGATTCGCTTTTCGGATCTGCTGGCTTTTCGTCAGAGTCTGCGTCACCAGCGACGGCGTGAATGTTGGCCGCGTGTAATCCCTTGGGCCCATCAATCGTCTCAAAGGTGACCATTTGACCAGCTTTCAGTGTTTTATAGCCATCCATTCCGATAGCTGAGTAGTGAGCAAAAAGATCTTCGCCGCCGTCGTCCGGCAATATAAAACCAAAACCTTTTGCGTTATTAAACCATTTAACCTGCCCGGTGCTCATGAGGGGACTCCATACTTCTTATTATTGTTTTTAATTATTACTTAGTAACATCTAGTCACAGTAAATTCTATACAGCATAGATAAGCCAAAGTCAAAGCTATGCACCTTGAATGAGGGTCTGACAAACTCGTACCCGCACTTGAATTTTTCAGAAAGCCCCCCAAAAAACGGTATACTGATAACTTAATACGCTAACTATTTAGCGGCAGAGGAAAACCACTTTAGTGGGCTAGATTTTGCAGCAGAATATTTCAATCGAAATTTGTGAACACAAAACCATGAGTGAAATTTACCACCATCGATCTAATTCCGGAATTACCAGGAATTCCATATCGCCCAGAAATTCTGGCGATGACGAACGCATAGATCATGAATCAGGGTTTGCCGCTATAACGGAAAAACCGAAGCTGGAAAAACCGCCTTTGTACAAAGTGGTTTTAATAAATGACGACTACACCCCAATGGACTTTGTTGTTGATGTGTTACGCTCATTCTTTGCTTTGAATATTGAAAAAGCAACACAGGTAATGCTCAAAGTGCACACAGAAGGAAAGGGAGTGTGCGGCGTTTTTAGCAAGGATGTAGCAGAAACCAAAGCGAGCCAGGTGAACGAATATTCTCGAGAGTGCGAACAGCCATTACTGTGCTCAGTAGAGGTAGATCGGTAAAGTAAGTCAGTAAAACAGATTGATAAAATAGACCAATGACAGTTCAGCAGCTGTACCGTTAGAAACAATGAGCAAACGATTATGTTAAGCAAAGACCTTGAAGCAACACTAAGCGACGCCTTCAAAAGCACGCGCAAAAAACAGCATGAATTCATGACTGTAGAACATTTGTTGCTGGCGCTTTTAGATAACGAAGTAGCCTCCAATGTTCTGTTAGCCTGCGATTGTGACTTAAGCCGATTGCGCGGCGAGCTGATTGAATGTGTCGACTCCACAACCCCGCTAATTTCTGACTCAGAAAAAGAACGCGAAACAGAGCCTACGCTGGGGTTTCAGCGCGTAATTCAGCGCGCGGTTTTTCATGTGCAGTCTTCAGGAAAAAGAGAAGTTACTGGCGCCAATGTATTGGTCGCTATTTTTAGTGAGCAAGAGAGTCATGCTGTTTATTTTTTGAAGCAGCAAAATGTTGCTCGCATTGATGTTGTTAATTTCATTACCCACGGAATTTCTAAAATTCCAGGACAGGAAGACGAGCAACCAAGGCCAGAGCAGCAAGACGAAGAGAATGCTGCAGAAACATCAAGCAGTCCTCTCGAGAGCTTTGCGACCAACTTAAACTTAGAGGCAGAGCAGGGCCGAATTGACCCCTTAATCGGCCGTGAAGAAGAAGTTACGCGGGTCATACAGATACTTTCAAGACGCCGCAAAAACAACCCGCTTTTAGTGGGCGAATCTGGTGTCGGAAAAACGGCGGTGGCAGAAGGGCTGGCAAAACTAATTGTAGAAGGCAACGTACCTGAGGTACTCGCAGAGAGCGTTATCTATTCTCTGGATTTAGGCGCTCTTTTGGCGGGCACCAAATATCGTGGTGATTTCGAAAAGCGGTTTAAAGCGCTGTTGTCTGAGCTTATCAAGGACCCTAATGCGGTTTTATTCATTGATGAAATACATACTATTATTGGTGCCGGTGCCGCTTCGGGCGGTGTTATGGATGCGTCAAACTTGCTTAAACCGGTATTAACCACCGGAAAGATTCGTTGCATTGGCTCTACTACCTACCAGGAATATCGTGGCATTTTTGAGAAAGACCGAGCACTATCTCGACGCTTTCAGAAAATCGACGTTGATGAACCCGATGTAGAGACCACCTATAAAATATTGAAAGGCCTGAAATCCCGTTTCGAAGAGCATCACGATCTGCGCTACAGCGACAGATCGCTTAGAGCGGCTTCTGAACTGGCGGGTCGTTATATTAATGATCGCTACATGCCTGATAAAGCTATCGATGTAATTGATGAGGCGGGTGCCTATCAACGCTTACAACCTAGTAGCAAGCGCAAGAAACTGATTCAGGTTACGGATATGGAGAAGGTTGTAGCGGCGATGGCACGCATACCACCGAAGCATGTTTCTAATTCAGATATCGAGTCACTTAAAAGCCTGGACTCAAACCTCAAGATGGTTGTGTTTGGTCAGGACAAAGCAATTGACTCTTTAGCCACAGCTATAAAGCTTTCACGTGCTGGGCTCAATGACGATGGAAAACCCATTGGCTCTTTTCTGTTTGCCGGACCTACGGGTGTGGGCAAAACAGAAGTTTGCCGTCAGCTGGCAAAAATCATGGGCATCGAGCTGCTGCGCTTTGATATGTCCGAATATATGGAAAGACATACCGTTTCGCGCCTTATAGGTGCTCCTCCGGGATATGTTGGTTTTGACCAAGGCGGCCTACTTACTGAGGCGGTAACTAAAAACCCACACTGTGTACTTCTGCTCGACGAAGTAGAAAAAGCTCACCCCGATGTGTTTAACCTGCTGTTACAGGTAATGGATCATGGCACGCTAACTGACAATAACGGACGTCAGGCTGATTTCCGCAATGTCATTTTGATTATGACCACCAATGCCGGCGCGCAGGAAATGGCCAGAGCCTCTATTGGTTTTACCGAGCAGGATCATAGTGCAGACGGTATGGAAATCATTAAGAAAGCATTCACGCCTGAATTCAGAAATCGCCTCGACGCCATTATTCAATTTGGCGCGCTAACGATAGAGACGATACGCACGGTTGTAGATAAGTTCCTGGTAGATTTACAGGTACAACTAGACGATAAAAAAGTGCTATTACACGTAGACGATAGCGCCGTGGACTGGTTTGTGAAGCATGGTTACAGCGAATCTATGGGTGCGAGGCCTATGGCCAGGCTCATTCAGGAGAAGCTCAAAAAGGCGCTGGCTGAGGATATATTATTCGGTGATCTCGCCAATGGCGGAGAAGTCGAAGTTGTCTGTGAAAACAACGAGCTTGTACTGCATATCGAAAAGAAGAAGCAAGCAGCGAAAAAGGAATTAAGCCCGGTCAAGGGCTGATAGGCGGGCGCTACACCTAGTTATGGTCTATCTAGCGCGGTAAGTGATGCGACCCTTGCTTAAATCGTATGGTGTAAGCTCTACCCGCACGGCATCACCGGTTAGAATACGGATGTAATTCTTGCGCATCTTGCCAGAAATATGTGCAGTAACAATATGTCCATTTTCAAGTTTGACTCTGAACATAGTGTTTGGAAGTGTGTCTACAACTTCGCCTTCCATTTCAATTTGATCTTCTTTTGCCATCGGCAATCCTTAATAGTGTGTTCTGTGGGTTGGCTGTGTAATACGGTATACCGTACAGCGGCGGCATTGTGCCGCATTTTCCAAAGATAAGCAAAGCCCGAAAACACGCTGGGGTTACTTAAGCAGGTACGTAAGACGCTACTTAACAAGCAACCATTTGCCGTCTATTAGCATCTGTAGAGGTCGGAATGCGCTCTTGTACTGCATTTTTCCACAACCCTTTATCCAGTAGCCTAAAAACAGGTACTGAAGCTCAAGCTGCTGTGCCTGCATAATTTGCCAGAGAATGGCATAGATACCCAATGATCGTCTGGCCAGATCTGGATCGAAAAAGGTGTATACCGCAGACAGACCGTGTTGCAGAACATCAGTCACACTGACCGCTACCAGATTTCCCTCGAGATAAAACTTATAAAACTGTGTCGAAGTCGTATTAGTACGAATAAACCCCTCGTATTGTTCTTCTGTGGCAGGATACATATCACCATCACTATGGCGGGCATTAATATAACGGCGGTACAGGGCATAGGCATCGCTACCTTCTAGCTCTTCAGTACATTCAATTTTCAAGTCTTTGTTTTTATTCCATATTCTCTTAAATCTTCCGTTTAGCTCAAAATGCCTAACCGGTATGCGGCAGGACAGACAAGCATGGCAATTATCGCAATCAGGTCGGTACAAATGGGCGCCGCTGCGTCGATAACCCATGTCACTAAGCTGACTGTTAAGCGGCTGGTCAACAATCATTTCTGGATCAACGAATACTGTTGCCGCCAGTTGCTCATCTTTATAGCTGCATGGATGATCAGCAGTACGATACAGCTTGATTGATTCGTGTACTTTAGATTTAGAATTCATCTGAAGGCTCAAATTCGAACTGCCAGGGACCCGATTTTCCGGCTTTAGGCACTAACTCTAACAGCAACTGAGTAAACTGATCTCGACTAACTTCACCGGCCCCAAGTGATAACAGGTGATCGCTACTAACCTGACAATCAATTACTTTGTAACCCCAGTACTTAAGCTGTGTAGCTAGATAGACAAGTGCCAGTTTGGAGGTATTAGACTCGGCGGAAAACATAGATTCACCGAAAAACGCCTGACCAAGGGCAACGCCATACAGGCCCCCTACAAGATCTTCGCCATTATAGACCTCTACAGAGTGTGCAAAGCCTGCGGCATGTAGCTCGCCGTATGCAGTTTGCATTTCATTTGTTATCCATGTGCCTGTAGAGTCATTTCGCGACTGCGAACAGCGTTGTATAACGCCGCTAAAGTCCTGATCCATGGTAAGCCTGTAGCGCCCACGGCGAAGTAGCTTTCTTAAACTCTTTGAAATGTTTAACTCTTCGGGCTTAAGAACCATTCTTGGGTCTGGCGACCACCACAGAATAGGCTGACCCTCTTCATACCAGGGAAAAATTCCATTTTGATAAGCCAGAACCAGGCGCTCGACCGATAAGTCACCACCAGCCGCGAGTAGGCCATCGGGATCTGTCAGGGCAATATCTACACTGGGAAACTCAAGATCAGCCGAGTCTAGCCAAGGAATTGGCATGCCTACAACGCTTTAAATATGGTCAAGGTGTACATTCTAGGCGTCGAGGAATTTCTCAGCGTCCAGTGCCGCCATGCAGCCAAAGCCTGCGCTGGTAACTGCCTGTCGATAAATCTGATCAGCAATATCTCCCGCCGCATATACACCATCAACACTTGTCGCCGTGGCGTTGCCGCTTATACCTGTGCTTACCACTACATAGCCGTTCTTCATTTCAAGCTGTCCCTGGAAAATTTCAGAGTTAGGAATATGGCCAATGGCTATAAAAACCCCGTCCAGGTCGATGTGGGTCACTTCGTCGGAATCTACCTTCTTGATATCCATGCCAGTGACTCCCATATCATTTCCAATCACTTCTTGCAGGGTATGGTTCCAGGAAATCGATACTTTGCCTTCTTCGACTTTTTCCTGCAGCTTCTTCTGTAATATCTTTTCCGCGCGCAGTGAATCACGGCGATGCACCAGGGTTACGTGGGAGCATATATTGGACAGGTACAGCGCTTCTTCTACCGCCGTGTTACCTCCACCAATAACTGCCACCGGCTTATTTCTATAGAAGAAACCATCACAAGTGGCACAAGCACTAACACCTTTGCCCATAAAAGCCTGCTCGGAATCCAGACCCAGATATTGCGCCGATGCGCCGGTAGCGATGATTAACGCATCACAGCTATAAATGGCGTTGTCGCCATGTAGTATGAAAGGTCTGACCTTCAAATCTACTTTATTGATGTGATCGAATACGACGTTGGTATCAAATTTTTCCGCATGTTTTAGCATTCTCTCCATTAACTCGGGCCCCTGCAAACCATCAACATCTCCAGGCCAATTATCTACATCGGTAGTGGTTGTTAACTGCCCACCCTGAATCATTCCTGTTATGACGACAGGGTCGAGATTGGCTCGCGCGGCATAAACGGCGGCAGTATATCCGGCAGGGCCTGAGCCCAATATTATTAACCGATGATGCTGTGTGTCTGTCATAAACTACTTCCCGTTCCTGTGTTTTAGATGAGTGTGCCGAGCTAGGTCGATAGCTCGATGATAGTTAAGCTTTAGATATAATGGCAATGTTTAAAATTTAAAGATATACCACGCATATTCTACTCAATTTTGGGCTTCAAGAACCGTTAAACTGACATGGGGTTTCATCCTTGCTGGATTCTCTACGCCCGGTGGAAACGAAAACCCAATTAAGAGTCCAGTCAAAATTTGAAATTGCACAGGATAGCGCGCTTGATTGCAGAAGCATGAATTGCGTCTAACTATTCTCGAAACGATCATATAAACTACTTGCAGGCATTTGAATAAATTGAAAAATGTAACAATGAATAAAGCGGAGCAAGAGCCAGAAGTCAACGACCACATGCAACGTCTGCTGCGTGAAGGAACCCTCATTGTTTATTCATTACTGGCCCTGTTCCTGCTTATTGCCCTGGTTAGCTATTCTCCGGATGATCCCGGTTACACCACAACTGGAGATGGCGGGGAGATAGTTAACGCAGTAGGAGCTTATGGAGCCTGGCTGGCTGATATATTCTGGTATCTATTAGGCTATCTGGCTTATGCCTTTCCGGCACTGCTGGTTTACAAAGTTTACACTTCATTTCGAGAAGCAGAACTGGCGTCGGGCTTTTCCTGGCCAATGTTCGGTCTTAAAAGCGCGGGCTTCATTTTACTGGTTGTCTCTGCCTGTGGTCTGGCAACCTTGCATTTCACCATAGCTGAAGGAATTCCATCAGCTGGGGGAGTAATAGGCTCGCTAGTTGCTGATCTTTGCACGCCTGTACTTGCAACGCTTGGTAGCACATTGCTGTTACTCGCGTTATTCCTGTTCGGCCTTACCATTACTGTCACTATTTCCTGGCTTGCTGTTGTCGACAAGCTCGGCGAACTAACACTGAATCTCAGCTCCGCAGTAGTACAAAAGACTCGCGTTTGGCTAGAGAACAAAAAACAACAGCATGCGACAAAAGAGCGACTCGAAAGCCGAAAGAAGGTTTTGGATATACATATCAAGAAGGAAAAAAAGCGAGTACCACCCACTATAAAGACTGCAGCACCAAAGAAAGTCGCAAAAAGTACTCGAGTCGAAAAAGAGCGACAGGGGACGTTGTTCACTCCATCTTCTGTCAAAGAGTTGCCCGCAATCGGCTTGCTCGATGCATGGCATGAAAGTAATGATACTGGCTTTTCAAAAGAATCACTGGAAGCCATGTCGAAACTACTGGAATTAAAGCTCAAAGATTTTGGTATCGAAATCGAAGTTACGGCGGTAAATCCAGGACCAGTGATTACTCGTTTCGAGGTACAGCCAGCACCGGGCATTAAGGTTAGCCGTATCACTAATCTGGCTAAAGATTTAGCACGCTCTCTTGCGGTAATTTCGGTTCGCGTTGTGGAAGTGATTCCTGGAAAAACCGTTATTGGCATAGAGATACCCAATGAGAAACGAGACACCATTCAGTTAAGCCAGGTATTGTCTTCGCCCGAATTTGACCGAGCAAGTTCTGTGCTCACAATGGCTTTAGGACACGATATTGTAGGCATGCCGGTAATAGTAGACCTTGGCAAAATGCCACATTTGCTCGTAGCTGGTAC
Source organism: SAR86 cluster bacterium (assembly GCA_002402175.1). Classification (GTDB taxonomy): domain Bacteria; phylum Pseudomonadota; class Gammaproteobacteria; order Pseudomonadales; family Pseudohongiellaceae; genus UBA9145. The sequence continues at coordinate 58,332 of NVVJ01000013.1, read as the reverse complement.
TACAGGCTCGGGTAAATCTGTAGGTATCAACGCCATGATTTTGAGCTTGTTGTTCAAATCTACACCAGAGCAAATACGCTTAATCATGATCGACCCTAAAATGCTGGAGCTGTCGGTGTATGACGGCATTCCCCATTTGCTTACACCGGTTATTACCGACATGAAGGACGCCGCCAATGGATTGCGTTGGTGTGTTGCTGAAATGGAGCGGCGCTACAAACTCATGGCAGCGCTCGGTGTACGCAACCTGGCCGGTTTTAACAAGAAAGTTGTTGATGCGAAAAAAGTGGGCAAACCCATTCTTGACCCAACGTGGAAAACCGATCCGATGTTGCTCGAAGAAGAACAATCAGCACCGGAGCTGGAAGCTCTGCCTTCAATAGTAGTTATTGTCGATGAGCTAGCCGATATGATGATGGTAGTTGGCAAGCAAGTGGAAGAGTTAATCGCGCGAATTGCACAGAAGGCCCGTGCCGCCGGAATTCATTTAATTTTAGCCACTCAACGGCCTTCGGTTGACGTACTTACCGGCTTGATCAAGGCCAACATACCTACACGTTTATCCTTTATGGTTCAGTCTAAAGTTGACTCCCGCACAATTCTGGGTGAAGGCGGCGCAGAACAACTACTAGGCCATGGTGATATGTTATTCCTTCCACCTGGCGGCGGTGTCCCAACAAGGGTTCATGGCGCATTTGTCAGCGATGAGGAAGTGCATAGAGTGGCAGCTGACTGGAAAGCCCGGGGAGCTCCAAACTACATAGAATCTATTGTTCAAAGTTCTAACGACCTGGATATGGGTGCTTTTGGCAATTCCGGTGGCAGCGCGGAAGAAGAAGATGCACTCTACGATGAGGCTGTTCGTTTTGTGACTGAAACTCGTAAGGCGTCTATTTCTGCTGTCCAACGAAAACTCCGTATAGGTTACAATAGAGCTGCACGAATGATTGAATCAATGGAAGCGGCTGGCGTAGTAACCGAAATGAGCAGCAATGGTGCTCGCGAGGTTCTTGCCCCTCCAGCCCCTCGTGACTAACCTAAGCTGTAGACTAAAACCCTTGGCACATCAATGAACAAACTAATCAAAAAATTGACGACTGCAAGCGTATTCGCAATCGCTTTTTTATGGATGAACAGCACTGTGGCTCAAACTGATGCCATACAACGACTGGATGTTTTGTTGCAGGGAATACAAACATTAAAAGCGGATGTTGTTCAGCTCATTGTTGAATCCAATGGCGGCATTTTGGAAGAGAGTGAAATTAAAATGTACCTAAAAAAACCTGATGGGTTTTATTGGGAAACATTAACGCCATTTCCAGAACTGGTCGTCACCAATGGCACGACACTCTGGAACTATGTGCCTGATCTCGAACAGGTGGTAATAGAAGACTGGAACAGTAGCCGCTCACAATTGGCGGCACAATTGCTTAACGGACAAACAGATAATCTGTCTGAAGAATATACAATTGAAATTATGAATAGCGTAGGAAGTGAGTATCAGGAATTTGAGCTTGCACCGATTTCAGTAGACAGTGTTTATCGCAGTATTTCAATTAACTTTATGCACGCCGAACTTGATTCGATTTATCTCGACAATAAAAACGGACAGAAGACAGTTTGGCGATTTGAAAATATTGAGCGCAACAGCACGATCTCCGACAATCAATTTGAATTTCAAATACCCGACGGTATCGAAGTTGTTGAGAATAGCTATTCACAGTAATTCGATTGTTTAAACTCTCTAAACTATAAATCTATTTATCAGGCAAACAGGTTTAACACTATTTTGTATTATTATCTGGCGATAGCATTTGGGGGCGCTGCAGGAGCAGTTACTCGTTACTGGCTCAGCACCGCTGTTGAGCGATTTAACGGTGCCGCTTTTCCACTGGGAACTTTCTTTGTTAACATTGCCGGATCATTTCTAATTGGTGTGTTTTTTATTATTTTTGCAGAGAAATTGCATTTAGTCGATCAGTGGCGGCCCATTGTGATCATTGGTTTTCTTGGCGCAATGACTACATTCTCTACTTTCTCTTTAGATGCTCTATTGTTATTTCAGCAGGGCAATTACAATACCGCCTTTTTTTACGTCATTGGCAGTGTCATCCTGTGCTTGCTTGCCTCCTTTGCTGGCATGCAGATCACTCGCTTACTACTGTAATTAATTCACGCAGGAACATTTAAAATGTTAGACCCCAAAAAAGTTCGCAGCGACGCTGGGCAGTTAGCGGATCAGCTTGCGAAAAAGAAATTCACTCTCGATGTAGAGCGGCTGGTCACACTCGATACTAAGCGCAAAGCGCTGCAACTCGAAACAGAAGCTTTACAAAATGAAAGAAACGCAGGCTCAAAGTCTATCGGTAAAGCTAAGGCCGCAGGCGAAGACGTATCTGTTATTTTGCAGTCAATGGAAAATATCAAAGGCGAGCTAGAGCAGAAGAAACAAGTACTAAACGAGCTGCAATCTGAATTCAATGATTACCTTATGAGCGTGCCTAATATCCCCGATGACTCGGTTCCACAAGGGATGGACGAAAGCGCCAATCTTGAAGTTATGTTATGGGGCGAGCCTGGGACATTTGATTTTGAGATTAAGGATCATACTGATCTTGGCGAAGCTCTAGAGCAGGGGCTAGACTTTGCAGCGGGCAGCAAAATAACCGGCTCTCGGTTTGTGGTTATGCATGGCAGAACAGCGCAGCTGCATAGAGCACTTATTCAATTTATGCTCGACACACACACACGAGAGCATGGCTACACAGAAGTTAATGTTCCCTACATTGTAAACAGTGACTCATTAAGAGGAACAGGGCAGTTACCTAAATTTGAAGAAGACTTATTCAAGTTGCGCGGAGAGCAGGATTACTACCTAATTCCTACCGCCGAAGTGCCCGTTACAAACCTGGTTAGAGACAGCATTATCGAAGCTGATTCTTTGCCTGTGAAATTGACCAGCCACACACCTTGTTTTCGTTCTGAAGCCGGCAGCTACGGCAAAGACACCAAGGGTATGATTCGTCAGCATCAATTTGAAAAAGTCGAACTTGTTCAAATAGTCAGGCCAGATCAGTCCAGCTCAACTCTGGAAGAATTAACCGGTCACGCAGAAAAAATATTACAGTTACTTGAGCTGCCGTATCGTAAAGTTATTCTCTGTGGCGGCGACCTTGGTTTTGCCTCCGCTAAAACTTACGACCTTGAGGTTTGGCTTCCTTCGCAAAACTGCTATCGGGAAATATCATCTTGCAGTAGTTTTACTGATTTTCAGGCCAGGCGCATGCAAACACGGTGGCGCAACCCAGCCACAGGAAAACCCGAGCTGGTACATACTGTAAATGGTTCCGGGCTTGCCGTAGGCCGCACCTTGGTCGCCATCTTTGAAAATGGTCAGACCGCCGATGGGAAAATCCGAATTCCAAATGCTCTGATTCCTTATATGAATGGAATTGAGTATCTAAGCTAATGGATCAGCTACCGATATTCTTGACTATCAAGGATAGGAAATGTGTCATCGTGGGCGGCGGCAACATAGCGCTGCGCAAGGCAGAGCTCCTATTGCTCGCTGGTGCAAATCTTCATGTGGTGGCGACCCAGGTTGGCGAAGGCCTGCAAAAACTCTGTGACGATCACGCAGCGCTTGTAGAGACCAAAGACTATGATGCCAGTGCGTTGAAAGATGCAGCACTGGTAATAGCCGCGACAGATAATCAAGTGCTTAATCGGCAGGTTAGCCTGGATGCCAAAGAGCTTAACATCCCAGTTAATGTAGTAGATCAGCCAGCTCTGTGTTCATTTATTATGCCCGCGATAGTAGATCGCTCACCGGTAATAGTGGCAATATCAAGTGGCGGAGCATCGCCGGTTCTTACTCGAAAAATAAAAGAACTAATTGAAACATTTCTTCCTGAGCGCATTAGCGCCCTTGCAAAACTCTTGGGATCTTATCGTGAGCGGGTTAAAAACAAACTCGCCAAGCCGGCAGATCGAGCTAGGTTTTGGGAAAATATTTTAGACAGCAAAGTTTCCGAGCTTGTTTACAGCAGCAACGACAAGGCAGCGGCGGAACTGATTGAACAACAGCTAACAGATCCGAATTGCAGTGAGGCGATTAGTGGCGAGGTGTACCTTGTAGGAGCAGGGCCTGGCGATCCAGACCTTCTAACGTTGCGCGCATTACGACTTATGCATAAAGCCGATGTGGTTTTGTATGACCGCCTGGTGTCAGCAGAAATAATGGCAAAACTGCGCCGTGATGCACAAAAAATCCATGTAGGAAAAGAACAGGCAAACCACAGTGTAGAGCAAGAGACTATTAACCAGATGCTAGTGAGGTTTGCTCGCGATGGTAAAAAAGTTCTACGGTTAAAAGGCGGAGATCCATTCATTTTTGGACGCGGAGGCGAGGAGCTAGAAACATTAACTGAAGCGGGCGTACCATTTCAAATCGTGCCAGGCATAACAGCTGCATCGGGTTGTGCCGCCTATGCGGGCATACCGCTAACTCATCGCGATTACGCACAATCGGTTAGATTTGTTACCGGGCACACAAAAGAGGGCGCTGTGGCGCTTGACTGGGAAACCCTGGCCAAAGAGCAACAAACACTGGTGTTCTATATGGGCCTTTCCGGATTGAGCGAAATATGTAAACAGCTAATAGACAATGGCATGGAGCAATCGATGCCGATTGCTCTTATACAACAAGGAACAACTGCCACGCAAAAAGTTCTTGTGGGCGATTTATCCAATATGCCAATGCTGGCCGAATCTAAAAAAGTGCAGGCACCTACAATAATTATTGTAGGCAGGGTGGTGGAGCTTCAGAAAAAGCTATCCTGGTTTAATGTCTAGGAAATAACTAAGGCAATAACTATGGCAATAACTACAGGCAATTATCAGGTCTGGGCAAGCCTGCCAGCTTACAAGCTGTCCTTGCCGGGCTGCCTCTGAATAATTTCATCAGGTATACACTTCGGCCCTTGTGATTTCCTAGCTCACGTTTTACCAGGCTTATCAGAGCGCGGGTTGCTGGCGATAGTCTGTGTCTCTTATGAAAAACTCGTAACAGCTTAAGAATTTCCCAATGAGAAGCGCCAAGCACAATATCTTCTTTCGCTGCCAGTTCAGAGGCAACTTCTTCGTTCCAGTCTTGCAAGTCTTTTAAATAACCCTCTTTGTCCAGAGGTATCTTGCTGTCATGAATGTTCAGGAAATTATTCATTGATCTGTTTTTCAGTAAACTATTTTTCAGTAATCTATTATTCAGCAATTTACTATTCAGTAATCTGTTGCTCAGCTTAGAACCAGCTTACGACTTTGTCGTAGTCGCAACAAATCTCTACGAAACGGGCATAGTCAATTAGATCGATATCAGCAGAGCTTCGACTCTGCATTCCTCTTGCTTCTATGTCTTCTTTTAAGGCATATAGTTTAACCTTGGTCGCGACTTCGGACAGAGAACTATTGTCGGCACAATAATAAATTCCATCTTCAATAAATAAGATGCCATCATCCTCGCCTAAAAGACCAGCACAGCTCTTGAGTAAGTCAGAGGACGGGCTACGACTGATGGTGTGCAGAATACTCATAGATTAAACACGCAATCTGATTGCGTTAGTAAAGACGATATAGTGTTTTGATCTACCAGTTTAATATTGTCGAGTAAGTCTTCAGCTTTTAGGTTTCTCTTGCGCAGCGAATTTTCATCAACACAAACATTTTCGATGCCATACAACTCTAGCGCCTCCAGGGTATCTCCCAATGAATTGGAATCTATATCACTGGCATTCTGGTTGCGTAGTAATTGATATACGCCATCGTCGAGAAAAATGTAATTAACTTCTTGCTCAAATACCGCACAGGCGAGCGCCATCTCAAGGCAAAGCTTTGAGTTGCCACGACCATAGGGCGCCGCTCGCGTTATAAATGCGATTGATTTTTTATTGCCCGGTTTGCTGGATAACTCTTCTGTCATGATTAATTTTGCTGGTCTTTAACCTTTTTACCTTTAACCAAAATTTACAACACGATCTGAATTTAGTGTGGCGTCGATCAGCTGGCCCAGGCCCGCAACTTCAAAGTTTTCGTGCGCACTCACTGCATTCATTTCATAACGCGTGGACTCGGTTTTATCCACAATCCCACGCTTAATTGCGGAGGATACGCAAACAACACAGTCTAGCTTATGCTCGTCGATTAACTGCTGCCATTGCTGTTGAATATTTTTTTCGTCCTGAGACACAACTGTAAGACGGCTAGCATTGTGAACACCATCGCCAAAGAAAAACAGGCGATAGACCTCATGGCCGTTCTTGAGAGCAGCCTGAGAAAACCTGAGAGCAGTCGCTGCCGCTTCAGAGGAATAAGGTGCCGCATAAATAACAATTGAAAATTTCACTGCTGTTTTCTTTCTTGAGAATGTTTAATTGATTACTGAAACAAAAAGCCCCAGACAAGCTGGGGCAATCGTTAATTCCATGCGCCGGTAACAAAAGCGCTGGTATTAATTTCTTCCTGTGAGAGCACCTAGTAAATGCAGCAGGTGAATAAATATATTAAAGATACTTAAATACAGAGAAATTGTAGCGATTATGTAGTTGCGCTCACCACCGTTTATGATTCGGCTGGTATCAAACAGAATAAAGCCAGACATTAGCAATATAACTGCTGAGGAAATTGCCAGACTAAATGCTGGAATTTGCAGAAAGATATTAGCAATCATTGCCACTATAACAACCATCATGCCGGTAAAGATAAACCCGCCAAGGAAATTGAAATTCTTACCAGTGGTTAACACATAACCCGATAGAGACAAAAAGATAAGAGCAGTACCACCCAGGGCCTGAGCCACGATAACACCGCCATTTGCATAGGCCGCAATATACATGGAAATAGTTGGCCCTAACGCGCCACCCATAAGACCTGCAAAGATAAATACGGCAACTAGGCCGGCAGAGGAATTTGCCTTGGCCCTAACTACAAAGCTCATGATAAAGCCGCCAATAAGCATAATGAAACCAGCGCCCTGACCAAGCTGCATGGCCATGGTGATAACCGCACTGATTGCGCTGAAAAATAAAGTCATGGACAGCAACATGTAAGTATTGCGGACAACTTTATTGGTGGATAACGCCGATTCCCGGCGGCTGCTTATATCTAATTCAACATTGCTCATTGTATATCTCCAACAAATGCTATTAACCAGTTTAACGACCATTACGGCCAAAACTTGGTGTGCTTATGTACTATTTCAATATGAGGGCAGCAAGACGGCATTTCAATGGTCTGAACGCCACAGCCCGCACCGTTTCTACGAAATATCATACCTGTAACCAGACCAAAATCAACGGATTTCGGCCATGCCACCCTATGTACTAATCACTATTCATTCCTTATTGACTGGGGGCGTCCCTATCGGGAGGGGTGGCAGAGCGGTTGAATGCACTGGTCTTGAAACCAGCGAGGGTGAATAGCCCTCCGAGAGTTCGACAAGTTCGACAAGTTCGACAAGTTCGACAAGTTCGACAAGTTCGACAAGTGCGACAGCACGCAAGACAACCGAAGGCTGCCATCACAGCTAAATTCTTCCTCAGCGTCTCACGCTAACCCTACATTTACTACACCTCGTAATGGTCGAGATCACCTTGAGGCGATTTAGATCAATCTCTCCTGATACACGCGTCACAGCTGTTGACTAGATTCGGTATTGTAGTAAGATTCCGCTCCTATCGCGGAGGGGTGGCAGAGCGGTTGAATGCACTGGTCTTGAAAACCAGCGAGGGTGAATAGCCCTCCGAGAGTTCGAATCTCTCCTCCTCCGCCATATTCGATCTAGATCCTGCACATCATCCAGTTCAGCACTTCATTATCTAATCCACTGCCGCCCCAAAAGCGGAGGATGAAGATCCGAACTCTCTAGTTCGATCGATTGCGCAGCAATCAAGACTGGCGCCAGCGCCAGCCACCAGAGCTCAGTGAAAACTTCAATCTTTGGTTATACCCTGACTACTGCTAACAACTCGCAGTGGTTGAAATCGCCCAAAGGCGATTCCAATCAATCTCTCCTCCGGCAAAGTAATAAGATCCCAGCCACATCAGTACTAAAGCCCTAAATCCCCTTAGCCACATTCTCGCCACAATACATCCCAACATCGCCTTTTTTAAGCAATGCCATAGCTATATTCAACTGGTTTAATAGAGTCTCAATCAACTACAAATTGATTGAATCCTCCAAGAGCAACCCGCTTGAAGGCCCTCATTTTGAGGGCCTTTTTTTTGCTAGCGGTTATCAGAGCCGGTGGGTAAGTCGTTCTGTGCACTTAGGTTGGTTTGATTTAGAGCAATGAGGTCTGCCAGGATACGTCCGCTTTCAAGCAGCAATGGATCTTCCTCGTCTGGTTCTTCGTCTTCATCTGCGTCAGAGTTATCAGCTACGCTTACATCGCTGTTAGCTGGCTGTTCTTCTTCGTCGGTATCATCATCTTCTTCGCCTTCCTCAACCCATTCACGCAGCGTTAAACCTTTTAACAGTCTGCGCATATTCTCGGCGTCGAATTCTACTCTTCGCGATTCTTCTCGTTCGGTTTTAACTATTAACTCATTCAGTGACAACTCTTCTCTTTGGCGTAACTCTTTAGTTCGAGCTATCTGACCCTGAAGATAGATGAAGTCTGGTGAAGTCTCCGCGCGCTGATCGTGCAAAGCTTGCAGCTGTGGCACCAGGGCTTTGATGTCGTTGTAAGAACGATACTCAACAGGTCGAACTGTATCCCAGGGCAGGGCGCCATCTAAGCTGCTTTCGCCGATGTCGTCGTAGGCATCGTAAAAATCCGGGAAAGCGATATCAGGCATCACACCGCGATGCTGCGTGCTTGCCCCGGAGATGCGGTAGAACTTAGAACGAGTGAGTTTAACCTGTCCGTAGTCCATTGGAATTATTTCCTGAACTGTTCCTTTTCCAAAGGTCTGCCCACCGAGCACGATGCCACGTTGGTAGTCCTGTATAGCGCCAGCAAAAATTTCAGAAGCCGAAGCACTTGTTCGATTTACCAAAACAGCAAGAGGGCCGGCGTATGCAATATCCGGATCGTTGTCACCAAATGATCGAGTGAAACCATTGCGTAAACCAGAGTAGCGGATTTGTACCGTGGCGCCGGTTTCGATAAAAAGGCCTACCAGTTGATTGGCTTCGCTTAAACTGCCGCCGCCGTTATTTCGTAGATCAACAACGATCGCGTCAACGTTCTCTTCAACCAGTTCATCGAGCAAAACATGTACGTCACGCGTAGAGCTTTTGTAATCTTCTTCGCCGCGAGAAGCTGCCTCGAAGTCAAAGTAAAAGGTTGGTAAATCGATGATGCCAATTTTATAGGAGTCACCGTTATAACTTAATTCGATTACTTCTTTTTTGGCTGACTGATCCTCAAGCTTAACTGTGTCTCTGGTAATGCTGACAATTGTGGCCGAGGACTCATTAATTTCATCGGCAGGAATAACATTTAGGCGTACGACTGTGCCTTTCTCGCCTCGAATTTGTGCAACGACATCATCTAGGCGCATGCCAACAACATCTTGAAGCTCGCCATCAACTCCCTGGCCTATAGCGATTATTCGATCTCCTGCTTTTAATTCATTGCCGCGTTCTGCAGGTCCACCTTTTATCAACTCGGCGACCTTGGTGTATTCTTCGTCGGTGGTTAGCTGCGCGCCAATTCCTTGCAGAGAAAGAGATAGGCCCATGTTGAAATTTTCTGAATCTCGTGGAGAGAAATACGATGTGTGAGGGTCGACCGCTGTTGCGACAGTGGACAAATAAGCCTGAAAAATATCTCGACTGTTTGTTTTGCCAATTTGACTTAACTGATTACGATATCGCTTGCCTAGCTTTTCTTTAATTTCGTCGTCGGTATCGCCAGTTAGTTTTAAACTCAAGACACTGTTTTTAATTCTAAGGCGCCAAATTTCATCGAGTGCTGCAACTGATACAGCAAATGGAGCGTCTTCTCGATCTAGCTCGATAACCTCGTCGAGAGTGAAGTCCATTTCAGCGATATGGTTCTCTACTCGATCAATTGCATAAACCATTCTTTCGAGGATGCGCTTGTAGTAGGTATTGTAAATATCAAAGCCTGCTTCGACACTGCCACTTTTTAGGCTGTCATCGAGGGTGTAGCGGTATGAGCTAAACCGATCAACATCATCTTTGAGAAGGTACAGTTTGGAGCCATCCAGCGCATCGAGATAGCTGTCGAATACTAATGATGAGAAATTATCGTCAATTTGAACGGATGAATAATGCTTGGTTTGCAGTTCTCTTAGCAGGCTAGCAGCGGTTTCACCATAAACTGGCTTGCTGATTAGCGGCGTGTACAAAGTATCGATATCAAGAACTGTATTGAGTTGAGAGGTATCTTCCTGTGCATTCAGGCCTGTACTCATGACAGCAAGAGCCGCTATTACGGCACCCTGAATTAAACGATTTGAAAACTGCTTCCCTGACTTAAATTTCTCTCTACTGATTTTCATAACTCTCCACAAAGTTTTTGAAACGTAGTGATGACATAACAGGCTCTGCCGAGCCCTGTAAGAAAACCTAGAGACTAAGCCATATTCACGCGCCTGAGAAGGGGTTTTCTACATTAGATAAGTCTAGAAAACATCCAGACCAGCCAGAATGATTACAATATCTACGAAAAGACGCTTACTGGCTAAATTGATCAGTAGAGGAACCTCAATTACTGATCAATTTTCTCCTTGCCGAGGCGTGTCGCTCGGCTCTTTCAACATCTATATACCTGTCTGTAATTGCGCTGGAACCATGGCCCGCATCATCTCTTACATGCTCTCTAGGGCGATGCTTCACATCCTCCGATATGCCAGTATGTCGGAGCCAATGCACTGTAGCTGCACCCAGGCGCTGCGCGTCTTCTTCAAAGCCTTCTTTGCGCATTTTCTCAGCCGCCTGGTCAAAGCATTTCTGCACGATGCCTCTTATTTGACGGGTACTGGTAATGCCACCCCTGCCACGAGTTTTATGTATTAGGGGAGCTGACTCGCCAGGTGCTGGCAATACGTTGAGGCCGCGAGACTTACGGTAGCGCTTCAATGCCTCTAACATGGCGTCACTTACCGATATCTCCCTTTCTTTATTGCCTTTACCTACTGTGACAAACCACCAGTTTCCTTCCTGATCGGGTTGAAAGTGACCCATTTGAGGCTGCCACCGGCTGGTATCTACCAGTTCGGATATTCGAAGGTACATGGCAAATAGTGCATTCATGATGAACAAGGTACGTTCGTGAATTTGAGGCTGGTCTTTGGCCATTTCAGCGGCGGTCTCTATTACGTAGTCCCACTGAAGTGGCGAAAGGCGCCGTATTTTGCTCTGACCCTGCTGCTTGCGCAGAAATTTACTCTTTTGGCGAATTTGCGCCACCGGGTTAGCAGAGAGAAAGTTCTCCTGAATCATAAAGTTATAGAAACTACTTAACACACTGAATAGTGACTGTAGTGCAGCCTGTGAGACTACATATTCGCCGCCGCTGTTCACATACGGGCGCCAGTCGGGGTTGGAAACTCTTTGCCCCTGGTGCTCAACAAACCGAGGCACGTTTTTCTCGCCAATCCATTTCACAGGAGGCTGTTTAGAGAACTCTATATAGGTTTCGATATCCATTCTAACGACTTGATCTAGCGACTTTTGAGCGATTAGCCAGCACCAGTGCAGGAAGTGTTCGACCTCACGACGATAGGTGTTGAAGGTGTCTGGGCTTCCTCGATAGCTATAGATGAACTCACTGGCATACTGATAATCCTGAACCGCTTCGGGAGGGGCATCAGCTAGCAAATGAGCAACCGAGCTGACAGGTTGCTTAAATGGATTGGCCATTGCGTTTAGAGTGTCAAAGAATGCAGTAGGGGGAGCAATATTAGGCATTAGGTAAAGCTTTTAGTGGTTTGTTTTAGTTGATCATATTCAATATTCTGCCTTAGCAAAACGCAAAGGCTATGCAGTACACGGGCTATGTATCGATCTGACAAAGCTGGTTACTTACGTAGTAGTCGGTGCAATTCACCGTTACTTGATAATGTATTAGTCTATGTCTTTCCTAGCAGCCTTTCCTGCCTATCATTTACTGCCAGTCGTTTACCTCCAATATCGATTCTGTGACTAAGGGTAAGTTACTTGCAATTATTGCTACGGCCTTTAAACTCTCGTTATATACCTTACTACATAACGATAATGGCTTATTCAGAAATTTCAAAGACTTACCCTGTTTACTTAAGGGCATTTTCCAAACTGTTGGCAATTTACCTTTGCCTGCTTAGTCTGCCTGCGCATGGAGATAGCCTGAATGTTGCTGTGGCATCAAATTTTGCTGCCACTATGGAAGTGATCAAACAGGCTTTTGAGCAAACGACTTCTCATAAGCTTAAGCTTATCAAGAGCTCCAGTGGCAGACTGTATGCGCAAATACGCAACGGCGCTCCCTTTGACCTGTTCTTTTCAGCGGATCAACTACGCCCTGAATTGCTGGCAGAAGAGGGCTATACAGCCGACGGCGTAGCCAGAACTTACGCGGTCGGGCGTTTAGTGTTGTGGTCATTAGCGGCACAACCAATTCCTGATGAGAATTTTCTTGGTAATGGGAATAATTACACAAAAATTGCTATCGCAAACCCAAAGCTTGCACCTTACGGTGTGGCCGCCATTGAGGTACTGAGCAACTTGAAGTTACTTGAGGCTACTCGCGATAAATTAGTCATGGGAGAAAACGTAGGTCAGGCTTTTCAGTTTGCTTACAGTGGTGGGGCACAAGCCGGGTTCGTCGCTTATTCGCAGGCATTGATGTCTCCCGATGCACAACAACATGCCTATTGGCTCRTACCGRACTCRCTTTATCAGCCAATCCAACAGGACATGGTGCTTTTGCAGGACTCAGWTGCTGGRCGGGAAATGATTCAGTTCATGGGCAGTACTACCGTAAGCKATATCCTGGAAAGCTCTGGCTTTTACCTACCTACGCCATCAAGTGTAGAGGGRCTTTAGATTARTGCCCTATCTTACTGATRTTAATGCACTTGTAGTWACTCTAAAGCTGGCCAGTACAACCACGCTAATCTTATTGCTGCTTGGAACRCCTTTRTCCTGGTGGCTTTCTCGAACTCAATCTCGRTTTCGAAGTGCCATTGAAGCACTGGTAGCGCTTCCTCTGGTTCTACCGCCGACGGTGCTTGGCTTTTACCTGTTACTGGCATTATCCCCCCGCGGTCCCATCGGTAGCACTATAGAAGCAATGGGCTTACCGTCATTAGCATTTTCATTTTGGGGGTTGGTTCTGGGGTCTACTATTTACTCTCTGCCATTTGTTGTCCAACCTCTACAAAATAGTTTTAGCGCTATTGGGGCGCGACCACTGGAAGTTGCGGCAACGCTTGGTGCAGGTCGGATGGACAGGTTCGTGAATATTGTATTGCCACTTTCTAAACTCGGCTACTTAACGGCAGCAGTGCTTGGCTTTGCTCATACTCTCGGAGAATTTGGTGTAGTTTTAATGATAGGCGGCAATATCCCAGGGGAAACCCAGGTACTTTCAATCGCCATTTACGATCATGTCGAAGCACTTGAATACACTCAGGCACACTGGCTATCCGCCAGCCTGTTAGTCCTGTCATTTATGGTGCTGTTACTGGTCTACAGCGCCAATAAGCGCTTCAGCGTGGTCAATGCCTCATGATTCAGGTAAACGTCGAGCTTCCCGGGAAAGACTTCCACCTGAAGGCAGGCTTTGAATGCCCGGCCAAAGGCGTTACGGGGATATTTGGCCCCTCCGGAAGCGGTAAGACCACTTTACTAAGAGTCATTGCAGGACTTGAGACTAGCGCCCATGGAAGCATAGCGGTTAAGGGAACACGCTGGCTTGATTCCCAAAGCGCAAACCCCGCTATTGCTATGCCTGTAAACAAGCGCCGAGTAGGCATGGTCTTTCAGGACGCCAGTTTATTCCCGCACCTCAATGTGGAACAGAACCTTCTATTTGGCAGAAACAGGTTGAATAAACCAGCAAACCCCTTTGATTTAGATGAATTTTATAGGCAGCTAGGTGTCGCAGATCTGCTTAAGCGTGCTACTGCCAAGCTTTCAGGTGGAGAGAAGCAACGCGTCGCCCTAGGCAGAGCGTTACTGGCGGAGCCGACCTTGTTACTGATGGACGAACCGCTATCTGCGCTTGATCAAACTACCCGAGATCAGTTAATGCTCTTTCTCGAAAAACTATTCCAGAAGATTGAAATACCTGTGTTTTATGTTTCGCATTCCAGTGAAGAGATCGCCAGGCTAGCTGACCATTTACTGCTAATGGAGGAGGGGGAGGTCATTGAATCTGGCCCAATACAGCAGGTGCTTGGCCGCGTAGACAGCCACCTCGCGGCAAGTGATGCCGCTTTTAGCATGATTGAATGCCGTATTAAAAACCATGATTTGCCATACCTCACCAGTATTGTTTGTTCTGGTGGAGAAACTCTTCAGATACCAAGGCTCACTAATGCCGCAAAAGTGGGCGCGCGGGTTCGCTTGCGGATACAGGCCCGGGATGTCAGCGTGTGCCTAGAGCACCCCAAGAACAGTAGTATTCTCAACATTTTGCCAGCGACCGTATGCGATATTGCCAGCGAGTCAAAGCAGGGCAGCCGTATCGTAAAACTGGATATCAGTGGGGATTTGCTGCTGGCCAAGGTTTCAGAGTTTTCAGTACAGCAACTTGAATTAAGGCCAGGTCAGCAGTTGTTCGCGCAGATTAAATCTGCAGCATTACTGTATTAATACCAATAAGATACAGCACTTATATAATGAGTTTTACTAGAGTGCTAAGGCAGCATAAGTATGACGCTGGATGCCTTAAAAAACGCATGAACATGCATTGAGTCATGCAAACCTAACTTTGTCGCGCTGGCATTGGTTATTACCGCACTCAATGATCGGCTTTCCCCCAAATCCATAGACACATCGGTATTCACCGCTCCTAGCTCGAGCCTGCTAATGGCACCAGAAACGACATTTCGTGCGCTGACATTTAGCCCGTCGCCTACGGCCAAAGTTACCGACGATGCCTTGATCAGGGCTATTACCTGAGAGCCAACTTTAAGCCCCATGTCAGATCGGCTTTGCTCGGTAACAATGGCGACAATTTGCTGATCGTTTGAGACATCAATTATGACTTCGGTATTTACCGCACCAGTTTCAAGCTTCGCGATCACGCCCAGGAACTGATTGCGGGCACTGGTTTGTAATGTGGCACTTTTCATAAATGTAGATATATCATCAAGTGACTTAAGGCGCTGACCTAGGCCTTCTAAAAATAGATTATGTTCTTCCTGTAATTGCTTAAAACCATTAAGCATTTTCGTACCGTACTCTGTTAAATGAGAGCCTCCACCACTGGAACCTCCGGCTACTCTGGCAACTATAGCCTCCTGAGACAGGTTGTTTAATCTGTCCAGCTTATCCCATGCTGTCTTGTAGCTAATTCCTGCTGACTTAGCCGCTGCTGTTATAGATCCGGTTTCCGCAATGGCCTGCAGCAAATCGATCTGATCAAGCATAAGCCGTTTTGAATGCTCAGCATCAAGCCAGATTTGTCCCTGCAATGTTGCCATCAAAAGCCCTCAAAGATGTCATAAAACTTGGCTCTATTATGCCCGATAACGTCTCCAGTCGTCGCTGTCGTACTAGAAAGAATCCAAGAAGCACACAATAAAGTACTCAAAGTTTTTTTGCTCGATTGCAACATCCTACTGCTAGCTTCCGTAACTTTTACATAGGCAATAGTTTGAGTTATCGTTGCGGTAGTTAATTGAATATTATCAACAAGTTATAAAGAACATTAAAAAACTGTCCTAAGACTCTGAGAAAAAACTAAAATGTTAAAAACATGGCTCACTGGATTGAATGCCGCCGCGCTAGTACTAGCTGCAATACCAGCCTTAGCCCAGGACTGGGAAATACCCAGAACCGCAAGCGGCAGACCCGACCTGCAGGGCGTCTGGACCAACAAAACGCTCACTCCTCTGACTCGGCCCAAGGAGCTTGGGGACATCAGAGCACTTAGCACGGAGCAGGTAGGGCGATTGGAAAGTGGCCATCAGGATTTCCTAAGCGCAGAATTTGCAGACAGTAATTCAGAGCGTGAAGCCGGCGCCGGCGCACAAGCTGGTGACGATGGCGATACAAATGATGGCTATAACGAGTTCTGGAAAGACCTTGGCACTCAAATTCAGTTAATCAATGGCGAGTATCGTTCCTCAATTATTATCGATCCGCCTAATGGCCAAATCCCTTATGCCGGCGACCCACGATCTCGCTTTAGCCGAGACCCTAACGCTCCGGGGCGTTCCGACGGACCGGAAGGGCGCCCACTGGCTGAACGCTGCCTGTTAGCGTTTGGCTCTCATGCTGGCCCACCTATGCTGCCAGTCATGTACAACAATAACTATCAGTTCGTACAAACAGATGACTACGTAATGATACTGGCGGAAATGGCCCACGATGCACGCATAATCAGGTTAAATGATTCTGAGCATATGCTGGACATGGACAAATGGATGGGTGATTCAATAGGGCATTGGCAAGAAGATACATTAGTAGTTGAGACTAAGGCCTTTAATTCACAACAAAAATTCCGTGGAGCATCTGAGAACCTAACCGTTACCGAGCGCTTTACTCGTACAGCCGAGTCAGAAATGCTGTACAGCTTTACCGTTGAAGATCCTTCTGTGTTTTCCCAGCCTTTCACAGGAGAGCTAATGCTCAACGCCAGGCCCAGTCGTGAGTCCATGTATGAATATGCCTGCCATGAAGGTAATTACGCACTTGCGGGAATCCTTGCCGGAGCGCGGCGCCTGGAGAGCCACACCAAAGAAGGGCGGTAGAGTTCTACCTCGCTGAACCATTTCTTGTTCAAAAGCGGGCCTAATTGGACTAGCAACGCACCCTGCGCTGGCCCCGTATGTCACGGGGGCTCTAAACAGCGATCAACCCTGCTGGTTTCATGAATACTTCTAATATTACATATTAAGTATCTACCAGACATAATTGTCTCCCACTAATATGCTTGTAATTCCCACGAAATAAGTTAGATTGAACTCTCTGAAACGCAATACGAAGCAGCCTTCTGGCAGCTATTGTCAGAGAATCTTTTGTCCGCTTCGTAGTATTTGAAATCGGAAAACGACAAGGAGATATGTTGATGCCTGGATCAAACAAGAGTTCACTAACTGAAGCTGTGTTTTATACGATCGCTGGAGAGTCCTGGGATGTAGTTCTTACTGATTCCGAAGATGAAAGCTTATCACTGAATGGTCTAACCGCGTCTCAAGCAAATGCACTAAAAAATATACTCGAAGGTGTCGAGGCGGTTAGCTTTCAGTCAAACTTAAGTGGCCTGGAAGTTTTAGTTAAATACGGTGATGGCTAGCTTCAAATTCGTTACCAAAGCGCTTGTAATGCCTACGTTATTTGCTACACATACCGAGACCGATATGAGTGGAGGCTGGCTATCCGGGAAGGAAGGCCTGCATCACCTTAAATTAGAAATTCATACATCACGAACGCCCAGTCAACGCTTACCCTTACAGGGAGAATGCTATTATGCTCAATCCAATTTCCTCAATAATGGTAGAAGACTTTAAGGTTCTACCCTTGGACTCCACACTCGCTCAAGCGCGGGCGTTTTTTAGCAAGTACAGACTGCACAGCGCCCCAGTTGTTGATGTGAACGGTCAATGCTTCGGCATACTCAGCTCAATAGATCTGTTGCATTTCTGCAACGAAGGAGAAAATTTTCAAGCAAAACTTACCTGGGAGGTATGCACGCATGAAATTGTTAAGACCGAGCCACAAGCAACAATTGCAGAAGCGACGAACTTAATGGTTGAGAAAAATGTCTCTCAGCTCATAGTTTTGGAAGGAAAAACAATTATAGGGGTTTTATCGGGAGTAGATGTCCTCAAGTCGATTACTTCAGGGAAAGTAATACCACAGAATGCTGGCGGATAGGAGCTATTCGATAACTACATTCTAATTTCCGGTAATCTTTATTACCGGAAATAGCAGAACATGTACAATACACCCTGCAAATAGCCATACATAGCCGTATCAGTAACTTAGGCTACATTACTCATCAGTATATTATCTCTTGATCTAACGCTTCTCACGCATAGTTACCAACTCTTCAGCCATTGTTGGATGTATTCCAATGGTGTTATCAAGATCTGTTTTGGTGGCTCCACAATTCATAGCAACTGCAAACCCTTGTACGAGTTCACCGGCATCCAGTGCTACTACATGAAGCCCTAGTAACTTGTCAGTTTGCGCATCAACCACTAACTTGATCATGGACATCTCATCTCGGCCACTTAGTGTGTGTTTAAGCTGCTTGAACTTCGATGTGTAAATATCTACTTTATGTCCCTGGCCCAAAGCGTCAGATTCGGATAAGCCAACTGTGGCTATATTTGGATGGCAAAACACAGCAGTCGCAATGTTTTGATAGTTCATGCTGGTTTTTTGCTCTGAAAATAAAGCCCTGGCTACTATTTGTCCCTCGGCTAACGCTACGGGCGTTAACGCCATACGATCAATAACGTCTCCAACGGCATATATACTGGGTTCTTCGGTTTGAAAGTCATCGTTTACGAGAATGGCGCCAGTGTCTGAGGTTTTAACATTAACGCTGTCTAGACCAAGGTCTCCAGTCATCGGCCGACGGCCGGTAGCTGATAACACAGCATTACATTCAAGTTGATCTCCATCTTTAAATTTGACAGTTAACACATTGTCTTTATTAGTTATTTCACTAACGTCAGTACTCAGTTTGAGGTTAAGTGAATGACTCATTTCGGCACTGATGAACTCCCGTATTTCGTCATCAAAGCCTCTTAATAGCTGCTCGCCACGATAAACCAATGTCGTTTCTACACCTAGCCGGCTGAAAATGCTGGCGAACTCAACGGCTATATAGCCGCCACCGATAACTGTGATTGCTTCAGGTAATTGTTCCAGCTCAAAAACTTCGTTAGAGCTTATAACATGCTGGCTACCTGGAAACTCGGGAGACCAAGGCCATCCACCAACAGCTATTAATATGTACTTAGCCGTGACTATTTTTCCATCAACTTCTATTTCGTGAGGGCCTTGTATCCGGGCTCTTGCTTCAAATATCTGCACCTGGTTCTTATCAAGAATTGATTTATATATTCCATTCAATCGGTTGATTTCAATGTCTTTATTCTCTTTCAGCTTTTTCCAGTCAAAGCTCACATTGTCGAAGCTCCAACCAAAACCTCGGCTGTCCTGCAAATCATCAAGATAATGAGCGGCATAACTGAATAGCTTTTTGGGCACGCAGCCTACATTGACGCAAGTGCCGCCGAAATATCTTTCTTCGGCAACCGCCACCCTAGCTCCCAGGCTCGCCGCTATTCGACAGGCGCGCACTCCGCCGGAACCCGCACCTATAACAAACAAATCATAATCAAAATCTTTCAAGTTGCTGTATCCTTTAAATAAAACAAAACCGGCGAAAGTCGGCATTATGCACTAGCCGCTCTAACGAGAACACAAGACCCGTAATGCAAGCCAATCTATTCGATGACAGCAGCAATCCAGATCAATTTATTCAGCATGATCTTGGAGACTCTGACATCAAAGAATACCCCTGTGCATTTGCTCACAGTCAATCCAACATTCTATTGCAGCAATTAATAGACAGCATTCCCTGGCATCAGGAATCCATCAAAATTGCCGGCAAGGTTATCCAGATACCCCGGCTGCAATGCTGGATGGGCGACGCACAAAGTGTTTATGGTTATTCAGGAATGCGTTTAAAACCAATAGCCTGGAATCAACTTGTCACAGGCATTCGAGACCGAGTTCAAATTCTTTCCAATAGCGCGTTTAACTCGGTATTAATAAATTACTACCGCAGCGGTGATGACAGTGTAGCCTGGCATGCCGATGACGAGCCGGAACTCGGCAGCAACCCCGTTATAGCATCAGTCAGCTTTGGCGCTGAGAGGTATTTTCAGTTGAAGCAAAAACACAGTGCGAAGCCGCAAAAATTTCAGCTGAAGTTACGTAATGGCAGCCTACTTATAATGGGTGGCTCCCTTCAAAACAATTGGTTACATCAATTACCTAAAGTTAAAGGTCTTGCTTTGCCAAGAATTAATCTCACTTTTAGAAATATTGTTTAGCATGCAGATACCCGCAACAATCCAGCCGTCGAATTCTTTGTGTATCAAGGGATCTAATTTTGGATAAATTCGATGTCTGTATTGTTGGAGCTGGTGTTGTCGGACTTGCCATTGCTCGTGAAATTTCCTCCCGCAAGGAGTTCAAACAACTAAGCATTCTGTTACTGGAACAGGAGAACAGCTTTGGGCAACACACAAGTAGCCGCAATAGCGAGGTCATTCATGCCGGTATTTATTACCCAACGGACAGCCTGAAAGCGAAACTTTGTGTTCGGGGTAAACCGCTTCTGTATTCGTACTGTGAAGCGTTTGATATTCCCTATAAGAAACTGGGCAAACTGATTGTCGCGCAGGAGAAGCAGCTTACTGCATTAAGCGCGTTGAAAATTAAGGCGGAAGAAAATGGTGTAGATGATCTTGAATGGATTGATAAAGCACAATTATCCATCATCGAGCCTGCTGTTGAGGCACACATTGCCCTACTTTCTCCCTCTACGGGGATAATTGATAGTCACAGCTACATGCAAAGTCTTTTACATTTTGCCCAAAATCAGGGGGTTCAATATTCGCCGCGAAGCAGGGTTGATTCACTCGTTCCTCAACCCCAGGGCTTTGTCGTACACACCACATTAGATGCCGAGAACAAACCGGAGAGTTACCAGTTTCAATGCCGCTGCCTGATAAACAGCGCCGGGYTTAATGCTCAGTCACTCTCCTACAGYATCAAAGAYGCCCCGCTCGAAAACACTCCTAAGCAGTATTTGTGTAAAGGCGATTACTTTTACTACACAGGAGATAACCCGTTTAGYCATTTAATTTATCCAATGCAGGAAGAAAATGCTCCRGGGCTTGGCGTTCACGCCACACTTGATATGTCTTCTCAATTRAGATTTGGACCTGATAGYAATTACGTGCGCGARYYWGGTTACGAAATCGATGCYARTAAGTCCGCTANGTTTNGCAAAAGAAATTGCCAGCTACTTTCCTGCAGTTATAGCCGACAAATTAGTRCCWGGCTATTCGGGCATCCGCCCAAAGTTAGTCGACTTACATCAGGCKGCTGGGGATTTTTGTATACAGGATTCAGCGGGCACCGAATTGAAAGGTCTTATTCAGTTATTCGGCATTGAGTCGCCAGGATTAACAGCTAGCCTTGCTCTAGGTGAATACGTAGCAGATATGCTTCAGTCAGAATTAAATTAGCACCGACTAAATAGTTTGACTCGGCAAGGTTTCGTCAAAGCGCCCCGCCAACAAGTTTTCAATTTTGTTTTTTGTAACCGAGCCTCTGTCAGAAAATTGCACTCCAAATCCGCAATATCGAAACCCCTTGGGGTTTTTCCACACGACTTTTCCCAACACTGCAACAGCTTCTAATTCTTCTGAAAACTTAATAATCAGGAACAGCTCACCGCCGATTGGGTAGTTAAGGTGAGAGGCGACAAATACACCGCCGTTTTTTATAAAAGGCATATAGGCCGAATGAAGAACTGAGAGGTCATCAACTAGCAGGGATAAAATTCCGTTTTTCTGATCCAAATGAAATTCCTTTTCATTAGCAGGTTAAATACTTAACACTATTTTATTGGCACAATTCTGCTCCAGTGCCACAACAACGATTCCATTATTAATTGCGGATTTGGGTTTGTACTTGCGGCTAGCTGCCTCCTGGCCAGGACTACTTCCGTATAGAATCGTAATAGCCTTTTTGCAACCACATTCACATCGTTTTGCGGCGAAGACATAATCTTGTACAAAGTATTCATCGACTCTTCGGAGTTTTCTACCTGGCTGTTTGTCAGCAGTCTCTTAATTAATATAGACGAAGTTGAAGCCAAATGCTGCAATGCATCAACTTCTTCTGTTTTAGCAATCAAGCCAAGCACAAACTGGATAGAGACCTGCCCTGAGGCAAGATCGCACAAGCCGCTTACAAACTGCTGACTGGTTTTGAGTTGATCGCCATCCGCTATTTGCAGAGCTCGAATAGGGTTGTTATCTACTGCATTTAATAGCTCGTCAAAACTAGTCGACTTGCCCAATATGCCATTTAACCATTCTCCAGCCTGAGACCGAGTAGGCGCTGGAAAGTTTATCTTCTGACATCTACTTCGAATAGTCGCAACGAGCCTGCCAGGAAGATCAGTAACTAAAAACAGATAAGTTTCATTGCCCGGTTCCTCTAGCGTTTTAAGCAAAGCATTTGCCGCATTAGCATTTAAACGATGTGCGTTGTAAATAATGGCGATTTTTGCAGCGCCTGAATGACTGGTACGAAGCACAAACTCTGACAGATCCCGTATTTGACCTATCTTGATATCTTTGCTGCCTTCTTCCGGGGCTATTTCAAATATGTCCGGATGATAATTTGCACCGCCTTGCTTGCAGTTTTTGCATTCGCCACACGCTAGAACCCCAGATCTATTTTGGCATAAAATCGTATGAGCCAAGGCGCTGACGAATGCTGATTTTCCCAGGTCTACATTTCCTTGGAATAAATAGGCATGAGCTAACTGCTTTCTTTCATATAAAGAAATAAGTCGCTCCCACATTTCTAATTGCCAGGGTAATGGCGCGGTCAAACTACTGCCGCCGGGGCCTGTATTATTACTGCTCATTGGTTTCCTGTAGCGCCGTGCCAAGTTTTTGCTCAAGCATATTTAGTAAATCAGACTTCACAGCTTCTAACGGTTTAGATGCATCAACAACAACGCATCGCTGAGGTTCAGCCGCCGCTATATCAAGATAGCTTTGCCTTACTCTGGCAAAGAATTCAATTTTTTCCTGCTCAAAACGATCGAGGCTTCCACGCTTGGTCGCCCGCTCTAATCCTGTTTCCGGATCCAGGTCCAGAATAATTGTAAGATCTGGCCTGAGTTCGTCTTGCACCATAGATTGAAGTGCGCTAATTATTTTTTGATCAAGTCCACGCCCTCCTCCCTGATAGGCAAAAGTCGCATCGGTAAAACGATCACATACAACCCATTTTCCAGATTGTAGTGCTGGCTTGATTAGTTTTTCGATGTGCTGAGCTCTTGCCGCAAACACCAGCAATAACTCGCTTAGCTCGGTTATAGATTCTTCACTAATTTCTAACAGTAATTCACGAATTTTTTCAGCCAGCTCTGTACCACCTGGCTCGCGCGTCACAATATACTCAACCCCCTTCTCTTCAAGGAATTTT
Organism: SAR86 cluster bacterium; assembly: GCA_002402175.1. GTDB lineage: Bacteria > Pseudomonadota > Gammaproteobacteria > Pseudomonadales > Pseudohongiellaceae > UBA9145. The sequence goes on along the minus strand of NVVJ01000013.1, from coordinate 34,895 downwards.
GTAAGAGTAGCAATATTAGTGCTTTTCCCTACCCCTTCAATACCTTCTATGGTGATGAAGTAACCGTCACTCTTTTGCATCACTTGCTCTCTTAGTAAATGTTGGTCTTTGATGGCCGCTCATTTTTGATATTCCCTAACCGCGGCATTGTGCTCTTCGAGTGTTGCCGAAAAATAGTGACTCCCGTCACCTTTGGAAACAAAATATAAATAGCCTGAGGGCAGCGGATTAAGAGCTGCCTCAATTGACTCTAGTCCGGCAAGTGCAATTGGCGTAGGTGGCAAGCCATCTATTCGGTAAGTATTGTAAGCAGTTGCCGTGTCGATATCCTGCCGCCGAATATCACCATCGTAAGCATCACCCATTCCATAGATTATTGTTGGATCCGACTGCAATCGCATACCCAAGTCCAGGCGCTGAACGAACACCCCTGCAATATGTCCTCGCTCGCTGTTATTCGCTGACTCTTTTTCAATAACAGAAGCCATAATTAGAGCCTCGTATTTATTTTCATAAGGCAGCGCACCAACCCGAGAATCCCAGGCCTCTGCTAATACTGCATCCAGTTTACGATTAGCTCTTTTAATTAACTCCAGATCTGTTGTTCCTTTAGTGTAGAAATAAGTATCTGGAAATAGCATGCCCTCTGGGTGATCAGCATCCAGCTCCATACGAGCAGCAATATCCTGGAGATCAAGCTCTATCAAACTACTTTCAATATTCTCGCTCGCCCAAATGGCATCAAGCGCCTGTTTAAAAGTCCAGCCCTCAACTAAAGTAACTCGGTACTGGACAGTTTTTCCCTGCACCATTTCGTCCAGCAACTGAGCGGGAGATAAGCCAGCCTGCAATTCATACTCACCCGTCTTGATTAAATTTTCTACGCCCTGCCACTTCGCCAGTAATTTAAACAATAGTGGATACTGAATAACTCCCGCGCTGTTTAACTCCGTAGCAATACGCGAAAAAGAACTGCCGGGGAGCACTTCAATCAATAAAGGCTGATTTGAAGCAGCTGTTAAATCCGAGGGTTTGTCTAACGCACTAATAGGCGAGTAAAGAAAGCTAACTGCAAATATTATAAAAACAATTGTGAACGCCGAAAGAACGGACGTCGCAATCACAAGTTGCCGAAGGAATGGCTTAGCTGGCAGCGCTAAAGGCTTCATTTGTATACTGAATCGCTCGTCGGGTGACTGATCCTTTTGACCAGAAAAGCACAGTATCATCTCCGCTCAGTTTAATCACCGGGCATACACCAAAAACGCTATTACAGAGAAAAACCTCATCGGCACTCTTCAGGTCATCGAGGCTTATTTGCGTAGTTTTTACTGGCATCTCATCCTGACGAAACCGATTCAGTAAATGGCTCAACATAATGCCCTTAACTCCAGATTCGGTTAAATCGGGGGTTAGCAACATGTTCTCCTTAACGAGAACGATATTACTTTTACAGCCTTCAATTAAGTAACCTTGCTGGCTTAAACATAGACCTTCAGCTATGCCCGGCGGAATTTCTCTGCTTGCCATTACTTGATCGAGTCGATTCAAATGCTTCATAGCCATTAAATCTCGGTTACTTGATAAGCGATGACGACAAAGAAATACCTCTACTCCAGATTCATTGTGTAGCAGGCCATCGGTAGAATACTCAAATAACTGTACGACTCGAGTAGCCTTACAGTGAGCGGCAGGTTTATAGCCTCTGCCTCCACTGCCTCGGGTAATTGTAATCTTCAACACCGCATCTGAAAAATCACAGCTTGATAGCATCTGTTCAATTTCGGACATGAGAAGAGGTTTATCCAGATCGATACCTAACAACTCGCAGGAAGTAGTAAGTCGACTTAAGTGGGGGGCCAGTAGCACTGGCAAAGAATTTTGAACACGTATGGTTTCGAAGCAGCCATCGCCGTATTGAAAACCACGATCAGTCACTGATATTTGGTCAGTAAGCTGGCCATTAATCATGCATTGCAAGAATTTATCCGCCCGGCTCAAGCAGTTAGTTGAACCTGGAAAAAATGAGACTGCCGTTAGTACCGCCAAATCCAAAGGAGTTTGAAAGCACTACATTAAGTTTCTGCTCTCTACTTGTATGGGGTATGTAATCAAGGTCGCAGCCTTCAGCGGGGTTGTCCAGATTAATTGTCGGAGTGACTACCTGGTCTTTCAGGCTTAAGACAGAAACTATCGCTTCTACCGCACCCGATGCACCAAGCAAATGACCTATCATTGATTTGGTTGAGCCCACGCAAAGCTTCTTAGCGTGATCGCCAAACACCAGCTTAACAGCCTCGGTTTCTGCAACATCACCCGCGATTGTCGATGTTCCATGTGCATTTACATAATCAACATCTGACGGATCCATTTGTGCATGCAGCAGCGCATTTCGCATACATAGTGCAGCACCTGTTCCGCCAAGCGATGGTGAGGTCATATGATAGGCATCGCCACTCATACCAAATCCAACTAGTTCAGCGTAAATTGTTGCTCCACGCTTTTGCGCATGCTCTAGCTCTTCCAAAACCATAATTCCGGCGCCATCACTAAGCACAAATCCGTCTCGATCTTTATCCCAGGGTCGACTGGCACGCTGAGGATCATCATTTCTGGTAGATAGTGCACGAGCTGCACAAAAGCCGCCAAGCCCTACTGGCGAAGTAGCCATTTCAGAACCACCGGCCATCATCACATCAGCCTGATTGTTGGCAATCATGTTGGCAGCAACACCAATATTATGAGTACCTGTAGTGCATGCTGTAGTTATGGCTATATTGGGACCTTGAAGGCCGAATCGAATAGAGAGAGTGCCAGCTATCATGTTGATGATAGAGCCAGGAACAAAGAATGGGGATATTTTTCTTGGGCTTGAATCGCGAATAAGCAAAGCATTGTCTTCAATACTGGCTATGCCGCCAATGCCTGAGCCTATTGCTACGCCGGCACGTTCTGGATTCCAGCTAGAATTCTCTAAACCAGAATCCTGAAATGCCTGAATTCCAGCCGCTATGCCATAGTGCATGAATGTGTCCATGCGCCGGGATTCTTTGGGCAACATATAGTCAGCGCAATTAAAATCCTTAATTGAGCCGCCAATTTGAGTACTGAAATCACTGGCATCAAAATGCTCGATGGCATTAATGCCACTTTGACCATTTTTGATAGCTGACCAGGAAGTGTCAACATCGTTTCCAACCGGAGTGATGAGGCCTAGTCCAGTTACTACCACCCTTCTGGCATTCAATAGTACACCCTCTTCATCAAGTCCAAATTACATAACGCCACATATACAAAAGCTACTCTAGAATACTCCAGAGTAGCTTTGAATTTTTAACTCTTATGAAGGCTTACAGGTGTGAATTAATGTAATCACAAGCCAATTGAACAGTTGTGATTTTTTCAGCTTCGTCGTCTGGAATCTCAGTTTCAAACTCTTCTTCCAAAGCCATTACCAATTCAACTGTGTCCAGTGAATCAGCACCCAAATCATCTACAAACGAGGCTGTAAGCGTTACTTCGTCTTCCTTTACGCCAAGTTGTTCACAAACTATTTTCTTAACGCGCTCTTCAATGCTACTCATATCTATTATTAGCTCCTAAGCCTATGGAATCTCGTGTGGCATAAATTACTGCCTTTCTATAACGGCTGCCTCGCAGATGAACCGCCGTATATTTCAGGACGCAAGTTTACCCCTATTTGATTGCGATGTAATGTTTAAATTAAATAATTACACCTGTTAGTTAAACCCCGATAAAACTCAATTACTTAGCTAGGTGTTAGCCGGGTATTGAATCAATTCATAAACATCCCGCCGTTCACATGTACTGTTTCACCAGTGATATACGCTCCGCTTTCTGACGCCAGAAACCCCACAATCGCTGCAATTTCCTCCGGCCGACCCAGGCGACCCAAAGGAATCGACGACAGTAATATCTCTTTTTGCTTCTCAGGTAGATCACGGGTCATATCAGTGTCTATAAAACCCGGCGCCACAGCGTTCACGGTAATGCCGCGCGAGCCAATCTCTTTAGCCAAAGCGCGAGTAAAACCTTCAATGCCGGCCTTTGATGCAGCATAGTTTGTTTGCCCTGCGTTACCGCTGGCACCAACGACAGAGCTGATATTAATGATTCTCCCCTGCCGGGCCTTGGTCATGCCTTTAACGCACGCCTTGCACACTCGATACATTGATCCAAGGTTTGTATCTATAACCGAAGACCATTCTTCTTCTTTCATCCGCATTAACAAGTTATCGCGCGTTATGCCGGCATTGTTCACCAATATCGTGGGCACACCGAATTCTTCCTGTATAGAAGAAACAGTAGCCTGCACCGAATCCGCCGAGGACACATCTAAGCTCATCCCGCGTCCGTTTATTTTTTGCTCCGCAAGATATTCGCTAATGCTTTGTGCGCCCTGCTCGGAAGTCGCTGTCCCTATTACGGTAAAGCCCTGTTTGCCTAAGTTCATTGCGATAGCCTTTCCGATTCCACGACTAGCACCAGTGACTAGAGCAATTGCTGCTGAATCAATCATTTATCCTATACTCCTGTTGCATATTATTACTTTCAATTGGCAAACTCGATATCTTAAGTGGAGACTTCAGCGATGGCGGCATTCAAACTCTGAGGCTCATCACTACCAAGACAAAGCAATTCTGACTCTATACGCCTTATCAGCCCGCATAGCACTTTCCCTGGACCGCATTCAATCAGTTTTGTGACTCCAGCTTTATGTAAAAGCTGAACTGAATCTACCCACAAAACAGGGGTATACAGCTGTTTTATCAAGTTTTCCTTTATTTCGTTAGGCTCTTTGCATATTTGAGCGCTGACGTTTTGCACAATCGGTATTGATGCCTGGTGGAACTCAACCTTATCGAATTCTTTCTCGAGCTTGTCCGCGGCCGGTTTCATTAATGCACAATGAGAAGGTACGCTGACATTCAGGGCTAATGCTCTTTTGGCGCCGGCCTCCTTACAAAGGCTCATAGCACGCTCAACCGCAGCGGTATCGCCAGCAATTACCGTTTGCCCGGATGAATTAAAATTTGCGGCAGAAACAACCATGCCTTCTGCGGCCTGCTGGCAAATTTCTATAATTTTATAATTATCAAGACCAACAATAGCCGCCATTTTACCAGCACCAGGGGCTACCGTAGCCTGCATGAACTCACCACGCTTATGTACCAGCTTTACTGCGTCGGTAAACGCAAGGACATCAGCACAGACCAGCGCGGAGTACTCACCTAAGCTATGCCCGGCAAGAATTGAAGGCTGCGACCCCTGCAACTGATTCCATAAGCGCCATATGGCTATTGAGGCTGTCAAAAGCACCGGTTGCGTTATATGGGTCTGATCCAGGCTGTTTCCCGCGTCTAACTGGGCTATGTCCCACAGATCTATCTCTAGGGCCTCGGAAGCTTCAGCAAATGTCTGCTGAATGAGCGGATACTCTCTAGCTAACTCGCTTAACATTCCAAGTTTTTGCGACCCCTGTCCGGGAAAGATGAGTCCAAATTTCTGCATGCTATGCCCTTTTAGCTATTAATCTGTTTTCTTGCTATGTTCTATTACTATATGAAATTAAAAGATTTAATTGCACTTAACTTCTTATAAAAAGATACTAATTCTGGCCTATTATACTGGCAACCCTTGTTGCGATAAGCCCAGGAACCGCATTGTTCACTTCATTCACTGCTTGTTGTAATGCATAGGCAAAGCCTTCAATAGTGGCATTGCCATGGCTTTTTACTATGCTGCCCTGTAATCCCAGCAGGCTCGCCCCGTTGAAACGATGTGGATTAATTTGCTCACTTAAGTCATTAAGTATCTGTAATGCCGTGGCATTACTCGCGTTAGTATCTTCTCCAACCCTACGCGAAATAAGGTTTTTAACCACGTTAGCAACGCCAGCACTCGATTTAATAGTGACATTACCTACAAACCCATCGCAGACAACAACGTCGACCTCTCCCTCAAAAAGAGCGTTTGCCTCGATAAACCCTGAATAGTTCAGTGCCTTACAGTTTTCCATGAGATCACCGGCGGCGCGCACGGCTTCGGTGCCCTTATATTGCTCCGATCCTATATTTAGCAGAGCTACCCGTACAGGGCCTCCTGACAAAGATTCAGCTAGCACCGAGCCCATTACCGCGAATTCAAACAACTGTTGAGCGCTACACTCAAGATTAGCCCCTACGTCCAGCAAATAACACTGACGGCTTGCGCCTGGCAAGGTAGCAACCATGGCTGGCTTCTGAATTCCTTCGATGGTTTTGATCAGGTGCCTGCCTATCATTAGTAGCGCACCTGTGTTTCCTGCGCTTACCATGGCAGTAACGTCGCCATTTTGGAGCAGCTCTACCGCCTTAAACATTGACGACTGGCGGGCGCTACGTAGCACCGCTCCGGGCTTGTCAGCGGCAGAAATACATTCTGTGGTATGAAGGATACTGATACGTGATTGCAGCTGTGAATCTGCGGAAGCTAAGAAGGGCTTTATCTGCCGCTCGTCACCAACTAGATAAACAGATAGTTCGGGGTTTGATTTCAGCGCTTGTACGCTGGCGGGTACCGTTACAGCTACCCCGCCATCGCCACCCATAGCATCGATAGCTATGAGTCCATTAGAACTCAAGCTTAGTTTTCGCCGATATCCAGGACTTTCTTGCCCTTGTAGAAGCCATCAGCAGTAATGTGATGTCTGCGGTGAATTTCACCTGTAGTTTTGTCTGTAGACAATGTGGGGCCACTCAAGGCATCGTGTGAGCGTCGCTGCCCTCTACGTGAGCGAGTTACTTTGCTTTTCTGAACTGCCATGACTATCTCCTAAATTCTAAATCTTTATAATTAATTCAATCACTTAAATCATTTTTCTTAAGTGATTTAAGTATCGAAAACGGGCTCTCGGAATGAGCTGATTGCGCATCACTGCCGGCACTTTCTTGCCCTGCTATGTAGTTTTTCCTTTCAGCACACTCGCCGCTCTGGTGATAATTCACGTTCGGCATGCACAGTATAAGCTGTTCTTCTATTAGCGGCGCAACATCTAGCTTGTAATCTTCACAAAACCAGGGGTCTAACTCTGTTTCGAGCCCCTCGGCTTCGGCTTCATCTTTTAATAGTGCCAGCCTTATGTCGTCCGTTAACGTTATCTCTAAAGGCTCCAGGCACCGCTGGCAAGCAACTTTCACTTCAGCCCGCAGAGTCCCGCTTATAATTCGTTGCTTTGTCTCACTAACGTCAAAGCTTAATTCTATATTCACCGAGCCAGAAGTGCTTATAAGACAACTCTGAAACCTGGGCATTCTTTCCAGGCTCACTTTTCCACTGATTTTAGCTTCCTGTAAGAAGGCTTTTCGGGTGTCTACATAGGCTGGAATTGAGCTATCTAACATAGGCGCGCAATAATAGGCGCAAGGCTTACGTCTGTCAAAGATTTAAGGAATTGTTTTTACTTAACAAATACCTTTCATCTAGATGATTTTATTCACTATTTCCTATTTTGCTCAACAATGAATTTAGATGATTATCCAGTGGCGCCTCTACTTTCACCAAAGCAGTCGATTCCGGCAGGCTAAATTGTATTTTCCAGGCATGTAAACACAGATTCTTTACCTGTGATAATTCGCCTCCACGGACTCTACTCGTGTATTTTGGGTCTCCAACAATAGAGTGACCCGCGTGCTGGCAATGAACCCTGATTTGATGTGTTCGACCTGTTTCAGGCATCACTTCCAATAGTGTTGCTGCTGAATAACGCTCTTTAACAAAAAATCGAGTCAAAGATGGTTTGCCAGCCTCATTAACTTTAACAACACGTTCACGCTCGCTAACTGCCTCTTTCATCAATGGTGCGTCGATTTCCTTTAGGTTTTCAGGCCAGCTGCCATGCACCAGAGCTAAGTAATTCTTCTTAACATTTCTTGCTTTAAGTTCTTTCTGTATATGCTTTAAAAATATAGATTTTTTAGATATTACCAGACAGCCCGAAGTCGCCAAATCAAGACGATGCGCTAATTCAAGTTCACCCCATTCCGGCTTGCACTGACGTAAAGCCTCTATTGCACCCAGGCGTATACCCGAGCCCCCATGCACAGCTAACCCTGCCGGCTTGTTGATCACCAACAATTGCTCGTCCTCAAACAGAATGCTTGCCAGCAGAAACTCCTGCATAGCCAGTCCCGGTTTAGCCACTTGCGGGCTGTCGATGCCGCTATAGGGGGGAATTCGTACCTGATCGGACATTTCAAGTTTGCGCTCGGGCTTGCAACGCTTCTTATTAACCCTGACTTCTCCGCGCCTGATCAGCCGGTAAATACGTGACTTTGGCACTCCTTTCATGCGCCTAAGCAGAAAATTATCTAGTCGCTGCCCTACCTGTGCCTCAGCCACCTTGATCCACTGCACTTCTTTGCTATTACTCATTACAACCATCAACCTTGTATTTGCGCGCTTTTTTGGCAGCCTCATTTGAAATAACTGTAAATACGGTATGTTACAGCAATCTGTTCCTTTCTTAATGGTGTACAATCCACTCCTTTTTACGCTGCCCAAACTGATGGAAACCCTCAAACAAACACTAAACAATCTGGTTAGCACTTGCCTGACCGAAGTTTCCGGTATTGCCGACTGCAATGCCAATGTTATTACTGCTTCAAGACCCGAATTTGGTGACTATCAAGCCAATGGCGTGATGTCTATCGCCAAGCAGTTAAAGACCAACCCACGACAATTAGCAACTCAAGTTGCCGAACTATTAGAAACACAAGGTGATGCTCTAATTGATCACGTTGATATCGCCGGGCCTGGTTTTATTAATATCCACCTTTCCAGCCAGGCGCTAATAGAGCGCGCCGATTTAATTCTCAATGAAAATAGCCTGTTAATTCCAGCAACTCTGGAGGCTCAAACAATCGTTGTGGATTATTCATCTCCAAACCTAGCCAAGGAAATGCATGTAGGTCACCTGAGAGGCACGATAATCGGTGACTGTCTGGCGCGAGTATTGGAAAGACAGGGGCATCGCGTACTCCGACAGAACCACGTCGGCGATTGGGGCACGCAATTCGGTATGCTAATAGCCTATATGCGAGAGGTGAAAACTGAAAATGAAGACCTACCAACACAGCTAGCCGACCTGGAATCCTTTTATCGTGCCGCCAAGCAGAGATTTGACGATGACTCGGCATTTGCCGAAATCGCCCGAGCCAGTGTAGTTAAGCTTCAAAGTGGAGATGCTGACCATCGCGCTGTATGGGAGCAGTTCATTGAAGAATCCTTGCTCCATTGTCATGCCGTGTATGAGCGCTTGAATGTCACGCTGAGCCGCAAAGACCTGAAAGCAGAAAGCTTTTATAACAATGAGTTAGAAGGAATTGTTAGCAAACTAGATAGCACAGGTCTATTAACAGTGTCTGACGGTGCTCGCTGCGTTTTTCTCGAAGAGTTTACCGGTAAAGACGGGACTCCATTACCAGTCATTATTCAAAAGTCCGATGGTGGCTATCTTTACGCTACCACTGACCTCGCGGCTGTTAAGTACAGATCCTTCGACCTCAAAGCTGATCGATCACTGTATGTGGTAGACGCAAGGCAATCCTTACATTTTCAACAGGTGTTCGCGGTTGCCAAAGCCGCTGGTTTTAGCTCCGGTAGCATCTCTCTTGAACATATAGCCTATGGCACCATGATGGGAAGCGATGGTCGCCCTTTCAAAACCCGTTCAGGCGATACAATCAAGCTTGTCGATTTACTTGATGAATCTGTACGTCGCGCCTTTGACTTGGTTTCCCAAAAGAACCCCTCACTGGAAGAAAGCGCACGGCAGCTTATCGCAGATAAAGTAGGCATAGCGGCGGTGAAGTATGCTGACCTGTCTAAAAACAGAACCAGTGATTACATTTTTGACTGGTCAACCATGCTTTCTTTCGAAGGGAATACAGCCCCATACTTAATGTACGCCTATGCCAGGATAAAAAGTATCCTTAGGAAACAGAGTGTTATACTCGAAAAATATGAAATTACCTCACTATCTGAACAGGAAGAGCGTAATTTATTGATTAAGATTCTTCAGCTTGCTGAAGTCATTGAAATGGTAGCCAACGACGGTTACCCCAACCTTCTATGTAACTACCTTTATGAGCTGGCTGGCTCATTCATGCGCTTCTATGAATCTTGCCCCATACTGAAAGCTGAAGGCCCGCTTCGGGATTCGCGACTATCTCTGGCCGCTCTAACAGCAGACACCCTACATCAGGGTTTGGATTTGCTTGGTATAGAGACTCTAGAACAGATGTAGATAGAGGTCTTTACGGGGCCAGTGAATGGAATGAGTTAATATCGACTCTCACTGATTTGTAGTTCATTTAAACTTTCCGGCTTCTGCCTCCTACCTTTGTTTTCTAGCGGACACACGCGCCTCTGTTTTTTCAGCGCTGCGGAACTCGCTAGCGCTCAAACAGTCCTCGCTCGACCTGAAAAAACAGAAGCGCTAGAACGTGCCCTGATTGCTAGAAAACAAAGGTAGGAGGCAAAAGCCTTAATTCAGTAGATGCGGGAAGTACAGTTCTAGTCTAAATCAGAATACTTAAAGCTATACGTATTATCTGAAGGTTTGTTCGTAGAAGTGTAGAGACTAACCGTTTGTACTTGATTGAGTGGAGTCGAGTTCCTGAGTCCCTTTGAGCACAATCAGGCCATGTCTAACGCCTTCGATTTAGACAGGTTGAGCGAGGACTGTTTGAGCGTAGCGAGTTCCGCAGTGCTGTCTAAATCGAAGGCGTTATGGTCGTGCGCAAAGGGACTCAGGAACTCGGATTCACGGATAAGTTACGCATTGAGATGGATAAACCCAGCCGCAGCTCGAAGCTTTATGAGGGCATTTCAGCCCCCTGAATCCGCTTATGCGCCAACTAATTCCAACAAGAGCTTGTTAAGCCGATTAGAAAAATCCGCAGGGTTTTCCAGTTGCCCACCATCTGCAAGACTTGCCTGGCCGAATAGTATTGACACAATATCGCCAAAGCGATCTTCGTCAGGTTCTTTGTCCAGTTTGGCCACTAGTGGGTGATCTGGATTAACCTCAAAAATAGGCTTAGTCTCAGGCACTGACTGCCCTGATGCTTCCATGATTTTCCGCATCTGCATACCCATATCATTATCATCGACAGCAAGACAGGCAGGAGAATCTGTCAGACGATGAGTTACCCTGACTTCTTTTACCTGGTCGCCCAAATAGGTTTTGATCCTGCTGACCAGGTCTTCAAATTCCTTTTCAGTTTCTTCCTGTTGTTTTTTGTCTTCTTTATCATCGAGTTTGCCGAGGTCTAATTCTCCTCGAGTAATATCCTGAAAATCTTTACTATCGAATGACTGTAGGTGGCTCATTAACCATTCATCGATTCGGTCGTGTAATAAAATGACCTCAATGCCCTTCTTGCGAAATATTTCCAAATGCGGACTATTGCGCCCGGCTTTAGCTGACTCAGTAACCAGGTAATATATTTTCTCCTGGTCTTCTTTCATCCTTCCCACATAATCTTCCAGACACTGGTCCTGCTCATCAGCAGCTGATTCGGTTGTGGTAAAAAGAAGTAATTTTGCAATTTTTTCCTTATTGGAAAAATCCTCTCCTGGACCTTCTTTAAGAACTTGACCGAACTCTTTCCAGAAATTGGTGTAGGCGTCCTTATCTTTTTTGCGTAGCTTATCGAGCATATCAAGTGCTCTCTTGGTAAGCGCATTACGCATAGAATCGACCACAGGGTCTTTCTGTAGAATCTCTCTGGAAACATTTAGCGAGATATCATTGGAGTCAATGACGCCTCTCATAAACCGAAGGTACAAAGGCAGAAACTGCTCAGCCTCGTCCATTATGAAAACACGTTGTACGTACAGCTTTAGCCCGCGAGCTGCATCTCGATTCCATAAGTCATAAGGTGCTTTAGCAGGAATATACAACAGACTCGTATACTCAAGTTTACCTTCTACTTTATTGTGGCTCCATTGAACGGGGTCTTCAAAATCATGACTGATATATTTGTAAAATTCTTTGTACTCTTCCTTTTTTACATCCTTTCTTGGGCGAGTCCATAATGCTTTCGCATCGTTGATGATTTCATATTCCTTTTCCTTTTCGCCCTTGTCTTTCTTGTCATCACTGCTGTCATCTTCGACTTTCGCGTCAGGAAACTCCTGTGACTCCATCTCCATATACACAGGTATAGAGATATGATCTGCATACTTTTTAACAATACTTCGTATTCTGTAACTTTCGGCAAATTCTTTTTCGTCTTTCTTTAAGTGCAATGTGATTGTTGTTCCAGGCTGGGCTCTTTTTGCCTGCGCAATTGAATAATCAGCTTCTCCTTTTGATTTCCAAAGCGTCGCCTCACCTTCTTTTGTTCCAGCTTTTCGAGTAACTACTTCTACTTCATCGGCAACGATGAAAGCCGAGTAAAAACCTACTCCAAATTTACCAATGAGTTGTGAGTCTTTCTTTTCATCGCCCGTTAGTGACTCCAGAAATTTTGAAGTACCAGATTTTGCGATTGTGCCGAGGTTTTCAATGACTTCGTCTCGCGTCATTCCAATACCATTATCGGCGATGGTGATTGTGCCTTTCTTTGAGTCAAAATCTATTTGGACTTTTGGCTCGGAATCCTTGTCTTGCAATTCTGGCTTTGAAAGAGATTCGAAGCGTAATTTATCAGCCGCGTCAGAGGCATTGGAGATTAACTCTCTAAGAAATATTTCCTTGTTGCTATACAGGGAATGGATCATTAGGTGAAGAAGCTGTTTAGCCTCTGTTTCAAACCCTCTTGTTTCTGATTTAGCTTTTGTCATTCCTACTATTCCTTTGCTTTATATCGCTGCATAAAAAAACCCAATCACCTTAGTGACTGGGTTTTAATGGGGCCAAAGCTCAGTTTTTCAAGCTTCTAGCCGTTTTCTACTCGCAGATATTACTGGAGTGGAGGGTATGGTCGGTAGAAATCAATGGCATCTGCTTTTCTGGAAGCGATAGTAGCGTAATATGTACGCCGACTTTCAACAACTTTCATGAAGTTTTGCCCTGTCTCTCTTGCTCGTTCATCGCCCGCTTCTGCAGAATCACTCGCCGCGTCTCGTGCGTCATCAAAGTTACGCAATTCCAGATGAGCCCTGGCAAGGAAGTATAAGGTATCTGACTTGTCATCCAAGCCACCTTTTTCTACGGCTAGCTCAAGAGCTTCGGCAGAACCTTCATAGTCCTTCAGCATATATTGTATGTAGCCAACCTCGTCATAGCCATTGCCGGTATCGTCCAATTCGGCGGCTTTGATAGCAGGCTCTAACGCACTTTCAAACTCAGACGCAATTAACAGCATTTGGGTTAACGTAGTAAGATTGCTAAGGTCTTGCTCAACTATGTCTTTATCCATGCCTTCCTGGATAATTTTTGCGCCTGAAAAAGGTTGATCGTTTCCGGCTAGGGACTGCCCAAGGTTTTTGTAACGCGTATCCCCTTCGAAAAAACCTTTAAGGTAAAACAGATTCAGCGCCTGAACACTATGTTCATAGTCTTCAAGACTTCCGTAAATTGCAGAAAGGTTAACCCAGTCAGCTCGCTCATCGAACAATACTATTAGTGTCTTGGTAATACCCAACGCACTTTCGTAATCTTCCATGTTGAAATACAAGCCGTTGAGATAGCTATAGTCATCTCTTGAGAGAGCTTCACCATCAGCAACTTTAAGGTCCATAAAGCTTCTCCAGAACGGGAGAGCCCCAGGAAAATCTTCCTGCTGGTAATGCGCATAAGACAGTCCGCGATAAACGACAATGTCTTCGTCTATAGAAAGGTCTCTCCACATTTGATAGAACTTAATTGCATCCTGCCAGTTCTCTTCGGCCATGTGTAGCTGGCCTAACGAACGCAGCACCCGAAGTCGAATATCTTCACGCAGCTCGTCAATAGTTAGCGTTAGCTCGAAGTACCGAATTGCACCAGGGTAGTCTTCAATAGCGAGATAGTAATTGGTAAAAAAGCTGAGCGTAGTAGATTTCTCATAATCATTCATTCGCTCATAACGGCGGTCAAATAATTCGTCCAGCTCTTCTTTGGCTCCCACAAGATCCGGCTCGTCTTCGGGGTCTTCTGGTGTCATTAATTCCGAAATACTGGTAATCGCGCGCATAACTTGCGTTCCCAGAGTGCCGGCAGTTCGAGCTGTAGGTGGCGCTCTTTGTTCATCATCTGCTGCCAAAACCAATTCAGCAGAGAGTGTTGAAAACAGAAATGCCGCTATAGTAAGTATTAATTTACTTTGTGTGATAAGTCTCATTATTGCTCACCCTCAAGCTGATAACGGAATACATACTGAACGCCCTCAACAGGAACACCTTCGCCGTCTACTACTCGTGGCTGAAACTTAAAGCGTGCAGCCGCTCGCATGGAACTTCGGTTAAAAATATTCTCTGGTTCTGCGTCAACTACCACAATGGTATCTTCAAGAACATTGCCCAAACCATTTACGGTGAAAGACACCAGACACCAACCCTGAATGCCACGCTGTGCAGCTCTATTCGGATATTGCGGTGCAATAGCTACCAGTGGCAACATGTCGCCATCGGTAACATTGATTGAAGCGTTATTTAGTTGCAGCCCTGTATCAAGCTCAACTGACGCTCGCTCAATATTCAGAGAAGGACCATCAGAAAGATTAACCTGACGATCTGGAACGTCTTCTATTATATCTGTTTGTTCCTGAATGGGTTCTGGCTTATCGATTTCTTCAATAACCTCTAACTCGATATCAGGCATCGTGGCATCAACCATTTTCACTACGTTGACCCGCTGATCCAGGTCCGCGCCAGTTGCGATTAGTGCTTGCATGAAATAGAACAAACCGAGAGTAATACCCGCGGCCATAACCATTGATACAGCCCATCTAACTATTATCATCGTCTAAGCCTCCGCTGCAATGGATACGTCAGAAATGTTAGCTTCTCTAGCCGCTTCAAGAATAATCAACACCTGTTCATTATCAGCCGACTCGTCTGCCTGAATAATTATTGCTGAGTTTGGCGCATCAGTGAGGCGCAACTCAAATCGAGAACGAATAAAACGAGGATCAATTTGATCACCGTCAATCCAGATATCTCCCGCAGGACCAACCGCGATTAATATTAAATCACCAGAAGTGTCATCGGCTGTCGATGCCTGTGGCCTAATGACATCGATGCCCGCTTCTGTCACGAAAACCGACGTCACAATAAAAAAGATCAAAAGAATAAAGACAACATCAAGCATAGGGGTAAGATCAATCTCACCTGCTTCTTCTTCATCCCTCTGTTTTACCAAACCTGATTTCATTATTCTTATACCTTGATTGTTTTGTCGTGTGTCAACGTTGTCTCGATGTGTTTATTCGCTCAACGGTAAGTGATCTTCAAGTAATTCAAGATCGCGATCGACTTTTGCTTTTAAATAGTTCGAGGCAAAAATGCCAGATATGGCACCTACCATGCCTGCCATGGTTGGAATGGTAGCCATCGAAACACCGCCAGCCATAGACTTGGCATCACCACCACCGGTTACCGCCATAATGAAAAACACATTAATCATGCCGGTTACAGTGCCTATTAAGCCGAGCAACGGACAAATAGTTACCAAAACTTCAATAATCGGCAAGGTGTTTCTAACATCCAGCGAAATCTTCGAGATCATCATGGTTCGAATTTGATGTGCGCTCCAAGATTTTGTATCGGAGCGGGCATTCCAATCTGCCAATGTGTTCTTCACATTGGCTTTATGGGTGGTATTTAAATACCAGATTCGCTCAAAAATTAAAGACCACTTAATGAGCAAAAGCCAGGCGATAATCCAAAGCACTGGACCGCCTCGCAGCATAAATAGCGAGACTGAGTCCATAATATCCAGAAATGCAAAATACATAATTATTTCCTCTGCTTTACCGGATTAGCGTGCTGCTGCTGACTGTTCAGCTTTTTGTGCAATCATTCCAGTAGCCTGTTCTTCCAGGATATGAATGATATTGTCCGCGCGGCTTTTTACTACCGTGTGCATAAAGATTGTAGGAATCGCTACAACAATACCCAGTACTGTTGTCATCAATGCACTCGAAATACCGCCAGCCATGATTGTCGGATCACCCGCGCCGTAAACAGTAATTTGCTGGAACACCGTAATCATACCGGTAACAGTTCCTAACAAGCCGCCTAGTGGTGCAATAGTCGCGATCATCTTAATCAGGGTTAGCATGCTTTCTAGAGCAGGTGTTTCCTGCAAGATAGCCTCGCCAAGTTTCAACTCAAGGGTTTCTGTGTCTGCATTTGGATTAGACTCAGCCACCAGCAATACACGACCCAGTGGATTGCCTTTTGAAGCTTTATCGCTCTTCAACTGACTACGTACTTTTATAGAAACAAGGGTCAGAACTAAAAGCCGTAAGAAACCAATCAGAATGCCTACAATACCAACACCGATAATAATGAAACCGATGGTGCCTGAGTTATTTCTCACCTGCTCTTCTACTGATGGGAAGTTAACCAAGTTAGCCATAACCTGACCACCAACGCCTCCAGTAGGATCGATGCCGACTTTAGTAAAGCCAGATGATGACGCTTGTAGAGCGCTAGCCGCACTTAACATTCCTGAATCTGGCTGCTTGGGCAAAACCTGCAAGTGGCCTATAGAACCGTAATAGCTAAGATACTCACCGTCAGAAACTGCGTTATATAAGCCGATTCGAGTGACACTTCGATTTACCGTGTCACCGTTAGGCAGTGAGACATCCGCGTTGAAAGTCACAACACGAGCAGACTCTACTAGCTCCTGCTGCATGAAAAACCAGAATCGCTCAATATCAGGAATATTCAGTTGATCTATTGTGCTGCCTGCTTTTTCAATGAATTCTTCGATGGCATCGGAACGCCCTGGGTATTGAGAGCTAATAAGAGAGTTCTCAAAGTTGCTCAGGAAATCTCCGGCTACACCTTGCAATGTACCAAAGAGCTCATTCAAATCACCACGCCGCTCTCGCAAAGTATCTCGCTTGTCGTTTATAGTAACTTCGTTAGCCTCAAAATCATCGCTCAACTGGTTCTGGGTTTGCTCTTGCTCGCCGTAGCGCTCCAAGGTGGTATCCAAAATTTGCTGTTGACGGTTGGTATTTTGCTGGAATTCCTGCAGACGTTGACGGTATTCGTCAGACTCTGCAATGCGGTCATTTTCAACCATGTTTAATAGAGAAGATAAAGAGTTTGCATCTTGCGCAAACGTTTGTGTTGCTACTGATAGTAGAAAAGCAGAAACAGACAGTACTGTAATTTTTATAGTCTTTTTCACTGTGCTAACTCCGGAGCCATAACTGGCAATTCGATAATTCTAGGTGCATCCAGTTGTGAAGCAACACGAATGGCGGTTTGAACAGATGTTCGGTATTCACCGGCGCCCAGCTCTACCCACTGACGAGCATTGTTGTCCCAGGTACCCGTAACTTGGCGGTCAGTGGTCTGATACATGAGAGCTACTCGACCGACACGTACTATGGTCACATCGCGGTCGGAACCACCGATGTTAATTGTATCTGCGTAAGTGTCATTGGTTCGACCGTATTGCGCTTCTGTTTGGTACATAACCAGCACCTGACGAAATTTTTCAGCGATTGAAACATCGGGGTTATCAATGGCGGCGCGGGCAAAGCTAATTCGATTAGTTCGCTCATCTATCTGAAACGGGTAGTCCAACTCAATGAACTGCTCAATACTTGAGAGCATTTTTTCCATAAGTAATGGAATTTCTCGCGTTATGATTTCGACACCAGCGATAGACTCATCCAGTGCAACTATATTTGCTTCCTGGATTGAAATAGATTTACGAAAACCTGCGTTAAGCACTAGTAGTGCCTCGAGGTTATCATTTTCACGTTTGAATTCTTCGAATAGCGAACTTGCTGAGTTAGCGAGTCGGTTTATATTTTCCTGAGTCGCAGCTGATTCGGTGTGCTTGGTTCCGATAATATCCATTGCCCGATCTAGGACACTGCTGTCTACGAGAATTTCCGCAGCTTGAGCTGTTCCCATGATACAGGTCATGAGCATTGCCAGAGCAGTCATGCTCATACTAGTAATTCGACGGTTTTTCATGTTCCACCCTATTTTTTGTTAAAATAATCAAGCCAGTTTAGTTATTTCACCTAAGCTTATAACCAATCAGACGCGACAAATTCTTATTCTTGTCTTTGCGCTAAACATTTCCAGCACTTAAATAAACTACCCGAGAACTCCATGACTTACCTAGTCTCTCGTAACTGGCAGCTTTTCTTGAATTAAACCAATCCAATGGTTACCAAACTACCCAAACCGAAGAAGTTTGAGGCGCTTTGTAACTACTAGATTGACTATGCCAAGTGGTAGCTTGTTAGTCCCTTAAATTCAGCCTTTCGAGCCTGAATTTCGAATAAGACTATCACACTCCATCGCGCTTATAGAACCCTTTAGCGGATAAAAATTTCAAGGACGCCATGCCCGGTAATAGGTTGCTAATTGTAGCTAGAGTTGAAAAGTAATTGAGAAAATGCTGAGGATTAGGCTGGTAGAATCTACCAGCCGTGTTGTAAGAGGAGTATTTTGCTGAAGGTGAAGGCCTTATTATTACCAGCCTGTTATTTCACTAAGTCCAGAACCTATTTCGGCCAGACTTCGAACTGTTTTTACGCCAGCATCTTGCAAGGCTGCAAATTTTTCATCTGCAGTACCTTTACCGCCAGAAATAATAGCTCCGGCGTGTCCCATACGTTTTCCCGGAGGAGCTGTAACGCCAGCAATATAGGCAACGACAGGTTTGCTGACATTAGCTTTGATAAAAGCCGCTGCCTCTTCTTCGGCCGTGCCGCCAATTTCCCCTATCATTACTATAGCTTCTGTCTGCTCATCGGCCTCAAACAGAGTCAATATATCGATGAAGTTAGAACCAGGAATTGGATCACCGCCTATGCCAACACAGGAGGATTGCCCAAAGCCATAATCTGTAGTCTGCTTAACGGCTTCGTAAGTCAAAGTTCCCGATCTGGAAACAATGCCTACTTTACCCGGCAAGTGAATATGACCAGGCATGATTCCAATCTTGCATTCGCCGGGAGTAATTACACCAGGGCAGTTTGGACCAATCAGGACTACGCCCAGTTGATCGCACTTTTCTTTGGCGATCAGCATATCCAAAGTAGGAATGCCTTCAGTGATACACACTATTAATTTAATTCCTGAAGCCGCCGCCTCAAGAATTGAGTCCTTACAAAATGGCGCAGGAACATAAATTACTGTGGCATCCGCCTCAGTCTGCTCAAACGCTTCCTTTACCGTGTTAAAAACAGGCAGGTCGAGGTGCACTTGCCCACCCTTGCCTGGCGTTACGCCACCAACCATATTAGTGCCGTATTCAATAGCCTGCTCTGAATGAAAGGTGCCTTGTGAACCGGTAAATCCCTGGCAGATAACTTTTGTGCTTTTGTTAATTAATATGCTCATTGTGCGCCTCCAGCTGCAGCGACAACTTTTTCAGCCGCATCAGACAGGCTGTTCGCGGTGATAATGTTAAAGTCGCTTTTCTGCAATACCTCTCGTCCGAGTTCTGCGTTATTTCCTTCTAATCTGACCACTACTGGAACTTCAACGCCTACTTCATCTACAGCGCCGATAACGCCTTCTGCAATAAGGTCGCAGCGAACTATTCCGCCGAAGATATTAACCAGTACAGCTTTTACATTTTCATCAGATAAAATAATTTTGAACGCTTCAGTAACTCGCTCTTTGGTAGCGCCTCCGCCAACATCCAGAAAGTTCGCAGGAGTTCCGCCGTGCAACTGCACAATGTCCATGGTTCCCATTGCTAAGCCGGCGCCATTTACCATGCAGCCGATGTTGCCATCGAGAGCCACGTAGTTAAGGTCCCACTTAGCCGCAATGGCTTCTCTTTCATCATCCTGACTGGGATCGTGCATTTCCCGCAGTCCAGCCTGACGGTATAAGGCGTTGCCGTCGATATTGATTTTGCCATCGAGGCAATGCAGGTCGCCGGCTTCTGTGATTACCAGCGGGTTTATTTCGAGTAATGCTAAATCAAGATCATGAAACAGCTTAGACAAGCCCAAAAACAGGCTGGTAAATTGTTTAACTTGCGCGCCCTTCAAGCCAAGCTTAAACGCTAGCTCTCTGCCCTGATAAGGCTGCGCACCCGTTAGAGGATCAATCTCTGCCTTCAATATTTTTTCTGGTGTTTCTGCCGCGACTTTTTCAATTTCGACACCACCTTCTACTGAGGCCATAAATACAACACGGCGAGTGGAGCGATCGATAACAGCTCCCAGGTATAATTCCTGCGCAATATCAATGCATGGCTCTACTAATACTTTAGTAACCGGCTGCCCTTTAGCATCTGTTTGGTAGGTAACCATATTTTTACCTAGCCACTGTTCAGCAAAAGCTTTTATTTCATCACCACTACTAACCAGTTTTACTCCACCGGCCTTGCCTCGACCGCCAGCGTGAACCTGAGCTTTAATCACCCATTTGTCTCCGCCTATTTTTTCAGCGGCGGCAACGGCTTCATCTGCTGTATCAACAGCAAACCCTTTTGAAACTGGTAATCCATAATCGGCGAATAGTTGCTTTGCCTGATATTCGTGTAAGTTCATTTACGCTCCATCAATAATCTAATTGTTCTATATATGGTCTTAATATGTTCTTAATTTATTTCTTTCGACGCTTTCGGTTGCCAATATGAATTGCATGTCCGTTCGCCGCCAAAGCAGCTTCATGCACCGCCTCTGACAAAGCTGGGTGTGCAAACATAGTCAAACCAATGTCTTCCGCGCTAGCACTAAATTCCATGGCAATGACTACCTGTTGAATCAAATCTGCAGCACTGGCTCCGATAATGTGACACCCCAATATACGATCAGTACTCGCGTCGGCAATAAGTTTAACCATGCCATCGGAATCGTTAGCAGCCAATGCGCGACCATTAGCAACAAAGGGGAAAACGCCTACGTTATAGTCAACTCCCTCGGCCTTAAGCTCTTCTTCGTTTTTTCCTATCCAGGCAACTTCGGGATGCGTATAGATAACAGAAGGCACTAAGTCGTAGTTCACCTGGGTTTTCTTATCCGCCAGGCGCTCGGCGACCATCACTCCTTCTTCCATTCCCTTATGTGCCAGCATAGGGCCACGAACAACATCGCCGACAGCATATATACCAGGAATATTAGTCGCACATTGATCATCTACTTTTATAAAACCACGCTGGTCTAGTTCAACGCCAACCGAAGGGTCAAGTAGCGCCTCGGTATAAGGCCGCCTACCTACAGCGACAATAAGTTTATCAAAGACTTGTTTTTGTTCTCCGTCTTTAGTGGAGTACTCAACAGTCACTGACTTTTTACCAGTCTTGCTTAGTTTACTGCCGGTAACTCTGGCGCCCATTTTTACATTCAGGCCTTGCTTGGTGATAATCTTCAATGCTTCTTTAGAGATTTGCTTATCAACCATAGGCAAGAAATCTTCAAGCGCTTCGAGCACTGTTACTTCCGCGCCCAGACGCGCCCATACACTGCCAAGCTCCAGGCCGATTACACCGGCGCCAATTACTCCCAGGCGTTTTGGAACTTCCTGAAAGTCCAAAGCTCCGGTTGAGTCCACTATAGTTTGATGATCGATAGGTGTGGGCGGAATATCAATGGGCACCGAGCCAGCGGCAATAATAATATGCTTGGCGGCAAATTCTTCTTCACTGCCATCGTGCGCAGTCACTATAACTTTACCCACTGCCGTTACTTTAGCCGTACCCGCAACGCCGTCTACTTTATTGGCAGTAAAAAGCCCTTTAATACCAGATGTCAGCTGATTAACTATTTTGTCTTTACGCGCAACCATGGCCGGAACATCGATACTAACCTTGCCCACTGAAATACCATGCACTTCAAAATGGCTTTGAGCTTCGACAAATTTGTGTGACGAATCCAGTAAAGCTTTAGATGGGATGCAGCCAACATTCAAACAGGTGCCGCCGTATACCGTTTTCTCTTTTGCGTCTAACCATTTCTCTACACAGGCAGTTTTGTAGCCTAGTTGTGCACAGCGAATTGCCGCCGTATATCCTGCCGGGCCAGACCCAATCACCACAACATCATATTCTTTAGTCATATTTGTATCTCAGAGCAATCTATTGTTAATACTGCTATTCGTATTTCTCGGCTAAGGTTTAGCTTGCCAGGCGATATCTACAACTCAAGTAAAAGCCTTGTTGGATCTTCCAACGCTTCTTTAACTGTTACTAAAAATTGCACAGCTTCTTTGCCGTCAATCATTCTGTGATCGTACGACAGCGCCAGATACATCATGGGTAATATTTTAACTTCTCCAGAAACAGCCATTGGACGTTCCTGTATTTTATGCATGCCCAAAATTGCTGTTTGTGGCGGGTTAAGTATAGGCGTAGAAAGTAATGACCCAAACACACCACCATTAGATATGGTAAAGGTGCCACCTGTAATATCTTCTATAGCAAGCGACCCATCTTTGGCTTTGAGTCCAAGAGAGCGAATCTCTTTTTCGATTTGTGCCAAACCCATATTGTCTGCATTACGCAGTATTGGCACCACGAGCCCTCTGGGCGATGAAACCGCCACACCAATATCCTGATAGCCATGATAAACAATATCACTGCCATCGAGAGACGCATTTACCGCAGGAAATCGCTTAAGTGCTTCAATACACGATCGTACAAAAAAGGACATAAACCCAAGTCTTGCTCCATCATGCGCTTTTTCAAACTCTTCCTTATAGCGCGCCCTGATATCCATTATGGGCTGCATGTTAACTTCGTTAAACGTAGTCAACATCGCCGTGCTTTGACTGGCGTGTAACAAGCGCTCAGCAACTTTACTTCGAAGCCGACTCATTGGAACGCGCTCTTCCAATCTACCAGCTGCAGATATACCGATACTGCCAGGAATGCTTTGCTTGCTAGACGTCTGTTGATCTTTGTTGGCGATAGTACTTAGTACATCTTCTTTAGTAATACGTCCGTCTTTGCCGCTACCGGAAATGCTTTCAGCATTAAGCGTATTCTCTTCAATAAGCTTCTTTGCTGCCGGGCTTACAATAGGTTCTGCTCCGGAACTTTTAGCTTGCGCTGTAGCCGCTGCTACTTCTGTGGCATTTGTTTCTGATTTAGCTTGTGTAGAACTTACTTCGCCAGGCATTACGCTTCCGATCGCCTGATTACTGACAATCGTCTCACCGGCGTTCATAAGAATTTCTTTCAATGTGCCGGCGGTAGGCGATACAACTTCAATGACTACTTTGTCGGTTTCGATATCAACCAATAGTTCGTCGCGAGCAACTGAGTCACCAACTTTTTTGTACCAGGTTGCAATAGTCCCATCAGGAACTGATTCGGGTAATGTCGGTGCTTTAATTTCAATAGTCATAACTGTTCCTTTGTATCACCTGACTCCTGACAAGCTAGCCTCTTGCTAGCATCAGGAAAATATCTGTATTAGCTTAGCGCTTCGTTAATGAATTTTTTCAACTGACTCAAATGTAAGGCAGGATACCCAGCTGCTGCCGCTGCAGAAGCATCTCGCCCAACATATTCCAAATAAAGCTTAGGATTGTGTTCTTGAATAACACGTCGAAGGTGATGCTGACTGGAGTACCACGCTCCCTGGTTCATTGGCTCTTCCTGACACCAGCAAACCGCTTCTATGTTTGTATATTGCTGAATACATTTTTCGAAGTCATCATGAGGAAATGGATACAATTGCTCAAGCCGTATAATGGCAATGTCGTTAATGTTTCTGGCACGTCTTTCCTGACGCAGGTCGTAGTAAACTCTTCCGCTGCAAATGACCAGTTTTCTTACGGACTTAATATCCTGTTCGTCTGTTTCATTTAGAACGACCTGAAAGCTGCCCTCTGCCATTTCTTTTAAGGTAGATACAGATTCTTTGTGACGCAACAAGCTCTTGGGAGACATAACAATCAGAGGCTTTCGTAACGGACAAAGCACCTGCTTTCTTAACATATGAAATACTTGCGCCGAAGTAGTCGGCAAACAAACTTGTATATTATGCTCGGCACAAAGCTGCAGGAATCGTTCAAGACGCGCAGAAGAATGTTCTGGCCCCTGCCCTTCGTAGCCGTGAGGCAACAAAAGAGTTAATCCGCAAAGTCTTTGCCATTTATGTTCGCCGCTGGCAATAAACTGATCAATCACAACTTGCGCTGAGTTTGCAAAGTCGCCGAACTGAGCTTCCCAAACCACTAGTGCATTAGGTGTGGTAGTAGAATAGCCATATTCAAATGCCAGTACAGCAACTTCGGAAAGCAGCGAATCATAGATTGAGAAATTGCCTTGATCAGGCTTTAAGCTCTGGAGTGGAATATGTGTATCGCCGGTTTTCTGATCAAACAACACCGCATGCCTATGAGAAAAGGTGCCACGACCCACATCTTGACCGGTTATTCTTACCTTGTTACCAGTGGTTAAAATACTTGCGTAGGCCAGTGTTTCTGCAAACCCCCAATCAACAGGAATTTCACCTTCAGCCATTTTCAGTCTGTCATCAATAACTCTCTGAACCTGCCGCTGAAGAACAAAGTCTTTTGGAATCTCACACAGTTTCTTACCAAGTGCCTGTAAGCTGGCAATAGGCATAGAAGTATTGTAATAAGGGCTCCAGTCGTGACCAATATAAGGGCTCCAGTCGACAAACAATTCGATAGAAGGCTCTTTGACCAGACTTTTAGCAACATGCTCGCCGGTGTCTAAGGCTGTTCTGTAATGATTATTGATGGTGTCAGCCTCGGCTGCTGAAACCAGATCCTCAACAGCGAGTTTTTCGGCATAGAGTACCCGTGTAGATTTATGCTGCTTGATTGCTGCATACATTAAAGGCTGCGTTGCCGAAGGCTCGTCGGTTTCGTTGTGCCCCCTTCGCCTATAACATATCAGGTCAATCACCACGTCTTTGTGGAATTTATATCTGAAATCCAAAGCGAGCTGTGTAATAAACAAGACCGCTTCTGGGTCATCCGCGTTAACGTGAAAAATAGGCGCCTGAATCATCTTTGCAACATCGGTGCAATATTCAGTTGAGCGCGCGTCATCCTGGCGGCTGGTAGTAAAGCCAACCTGGTTATTGATTATGATGTGAATTGTGCCGCCGGTTTTGAAGGCTCTGGTCTGAGACATTTGAAATGTCTCCATTACCACACCCTGCCCAGCAAATGCCGCATCACCATGAATGATAATAGGAAGTACCAGATGTCCTTCTTTGTCGTTTCTTCTTGACTGTCTGGCTCGCACAGAACCTTCCACAACTGGAGCGACAATCTCTAAGTGAGAAGGATTAAAGGCCATAGCCATATGTACTACGCCACCAGCTGTCATGATGTTTGATGAGAAGCCCTGATGGTATTTCACATCTCCTGAGCTTTCGTAAACAGCTTTGCCTTCAAATTCGTCAAATAGATCGGCCGGATTTTTTCCTAGTAAATTTACCAATACATTCAATCTTCCACGATGCGCCATGCCTAACACAATTTCTTTAACGCCATACTTTCCTGATCGCTGCACCAACTCGTCTAGGGCCGGTATTAAACTCTCGCAACCCTCCAGACCAAAACGTTTAGTGCCGGGATATTTAGAATCAAGATGTTTTTCCAGACCTTCAGCGGCGGACAACCTTTCCAGTAAATGTTTTTTGACATCATTTTCGAAAACCGGGACGCCATCATTGCTTTCTATTTTTTGTTGTATCCATTGTTTCTCTTCAAGATTCACAATGTGCATAAACTCGTAACCAATAGAGCTGCAATAGATACGCTCGAGAATGTCTACAATTTCGCGTAAGGGCGCTTTTTCTTTGCTAATAAAAAGCGAACCTGTTTGAAAGATTGTAGAAGAATCGATTGGAGATAAATCGTGGAACTCTAGCTCTAAATCTGGAACCCTTTCTCGATGCATTAAACCTAAAGGGTCCAGGTCGGCTTTTTGATGTCCACGCACACGGTAGGAACTTATCAGCAGCAAAACCTGCACTTGCTTGCTTTCGTGCTCTGAATTAACAACAGCGTCATTACTTAATACTGGTGCATAACGACTAACTTTCCCTAGCGTTTTAAAGTCGTTACGAATTTCGGCGTGAGATACCTCGGCAGCATGGTTGCCATTAGAGGGAGCCAGAGACTGAAAGAAATCTTTCCACTGAAGCGGAACAGACTCTGAATCAGACAGGTAACGCTCATACAAGTCTTCCACGTAGTCAGCATTGGAGCCCGAAAGGTGGCCCGTACTGTTCATTATTTCCATTAAATTGTCATGCATGGCACTGCTCTCGATGTCATTATTTGCTAATAACGACTGAATTCGGGTTTTACTGTAGTTAAAAACTTTAGTTACTCTTGCCTGCAGAAGGGCTAAATCCCTTGTTGCAGCAGCATTGAGCGAATATGGCCAATAGCTCGAGTAGGATTTAAGCCTTTAGGGCATACCGCCACACAATTCATAATGCCGCGACAGCGAAATACACTAAAAGGATCATCGAGCCCGGAAAGGCGTTCATTGTCTGCCGTGTCTCTGGTATCAGCCAAAAAGCGGTAGGCTTGAAGAAGCCCGGCAGGGCCAATAAATTTATCAGGGTTCCACCAGAACGATGGACAATTGGTGCTACAGCAAGCACACAAAATACATTCATACAGTCCGTCCAGCTTTTCCCTGTCTTCAGGTGACTGCAAACGCTCAATAGCAGGAGGAGCTGAATCGTTAATTAAATACGGTTTAACCTTTTCGAACTGCTTATAGAAAATTGACATGTCGACAACTAGATCACGAATAACAGGTAAACCAGGCAGAGGACGCAGCACCAGTTTGCCACCAGGTTTTACAGCCTGAGAGATTGGTGTGATACAAGCCAGACCATTAGTGCCATTTATATTCATGCCGTCGGAGCCGCAAACACCTTCGCGACAAGAACGACGATAAACAACAGTCGGGTCTTGTTGTTTTGCTAACTCCAATACGTCCAATACCATCAGGTCTTTACCTTCAGGTAATTCGATTTCAATATCCCGCATAACCGGTTTTTCATCGGTATCAGGGTTGTAGCGATAAATGCTAACTAACACGGTTCAGTACCTTCTCTTCAATTGCATGTAAAAATGTTGCATGCCATATGTTGAACGTTAATAAGTTCTAATTTGGGGTTCAAGAGTATCGACGGTCTTCGGTGAAAAATTGACGTCGCGCTTGCCGATTTTTTTCTCAATTGGAAAATACATCGAATGGCACAACCAATTCTCGTCATCTCGATCACGAAAATCATCACGGGCATGAGCGCCACGGCTCTCCTCCCGGCCTTCAGCGGCTATTGCTGTAGCCTCGGCAACTTCAAAAAGATTTTCCAGTTCAAGTGCCTCTATTCGAGCAGTGTTGAATGTTTGGCTTTTATCTTCGAGATGAACATTTGCAATTCGTTCACGCAGAGAAGCAAGTTTTTTAATGCCCTCCCGCATGAATTCCCCTTTGCGAAATACACCAAAGTGATTTTGCATAATGCTTTGTAATTCAGTTCGTAATTCCGCAGTACTTTCGCCTGAAGTTGAGTTGTTCAGTCTGTCTAATCTGTTTTGCGCCTGTTGAATATCATCGTCAGACACGGAGGCGTGCTCCATACCCTGATGCAACATATCTTCGATATGCTTGCCCGCGGCTCGTCCAAAAACAACCAGGTCTAATAAGCTATTTCCACCTAAGCGATTCGCGCCATGAACTGAAACACAGGCAACCTCTCCTACGGCAAATAAACCAGGTATGATTTCGTCTTTGCCTTCACTGTTTTGAGTAAGAGCCTGACCATTCACATTGGTTGGTATTCCTCCCATCATGTAATGACAGGTTGGTACTACAGGAATTGGATCTTTTATTGGGTCGACGTGAGCAAAAGTTCGGGACAATTCAAGAATGCCCGGCAGTTTTGAATTAAGTACATCTTCGCCGAGGTGATCGAGTTTAAGCAGAACGTGATCGCCGTTTTCACCACAGCCGCGCCCTTCTAGAATTTCCAGCGCCATTGAGCGAGCAACAACATCTCTGCCTGCCAAATCTTTAGCATTCGGTGCATAACGTTCCATAAAACGTTCGCCGTCTTTATTTATAAGGTAACCACCCTCACCTCTACAACCTTCAGTTACCAGAGTGCCCGCACCGTGAATGCCAGTGGGGTGAAATTGCCACATTTCGATATCTTGCACTGGATAGCCGGCGCGTAGTGCCATGCCTACGCCATCACCGGTATTAATAAGCGCGTTAGTAGTAGATGCGTAAATACGACCCGCTCCGCCCGTGGCAAACACAGTTGCCTTGGATTTGATAAAAACGGTTTCGCCGGTTTCGATGCAAATGGCAATAACGCCAACGATAACGCCGTCGGAATTCCTTACCAGGTCAGTGGCATACCACTCGTTAAAAAATTCAGTGTTGTTTTTAAGGTTGCCCTGATAAAGAGTATGCAATAAGGCATGGCCAGTTCTGTCAGCGGCTGCACAGGTTCTTGCCGCCTGCCCACCTTTGCCATAATTTTTAGATTGCCCGCCGAAAGGACGTTGGTATATACGCCCACTTTCTGTTCGTGAAAATGGGAGTCCCATGTGCTCTAACTCATAAACCGCCTGCGGGCCTACGCTACACATGTACTCAATGGCATCCTGGTCGCCAATGTAGTCTGAGCCTTTAACGGTGTCATACATATGCCAACGCCAATCGTCGTCTGGATCGTCGCTGCCAATAGCGCAGGTAATACCACCTTGCGCAGAAACTGTGTGAGATCGAGTCGGGAAAACTTTGGTTATTACCGCCGTGTTATATCCAGACTGAGACAGCTGCAAAGCTGCGCGCAGACCAGCGCCGCCGCCGCCTACTATTACTGCATCAAAAGACAGTGTACGCATACCCGTCATTTAGTTACCCCAAAATATCTGAATGCCCCAAAGCAAATACACGCATATTAGTAGCGCGCAACTTGCCTGAAACAATAAACGGAAAAACGTAGCTCGTTTTCCTAGTTGTAATGTTGTTAAGTAATCAGTGGAAATCGTCCACATGCCAATCCATGCATGAGCGCACAATGCAAAAAGTGTGATCATGCTGAATATTCGCATTACATTGGATTCAAAAATTGAACTCCATTGCTCATAATCCATATCTGGATTAAGCACAAAACTGGCTAAAATACACAGCGAGTAAGCAGCCAGAATAACGGCGCTAAGTCGTTGTACCAACCAGTCATAAAGACCGGAGCGCCCCAGGTTAGTAACACTGGTTACCATATCCATATCCCCGCTATAATCATCGCGATTGCTGACAGCGCAATTGTTATGCTAGCTCCAATCACTCCCCCTTTAAGCGTTTCGCCTATCCCCATATCCATAAGCAAATGCTTAATTCCAGCGATAAGGTGAAACAACAAGCCCGCCAGTACCGCCCAGGCCAGTAGCTTAACGAACAGGTTATCTAGTAACTCAACCACCAGACCAAAACCGGACTCTGATTGCAGCGACAAATCAAGCAAATACAGCATTAAGGCAACACCGGCAAAGATGAACACGCCAGAAATGCGATGTAAAAGCGATGTGATTGCTGGAAGGGGGTACTTGAAAGTAGTTAATTCGAGATTTGTAGGTCTTTTATCGTTCACTTTTGGCCCGTAGAGTATTCTTATCTTGTTGCACCAAACCGCTCTTGAATTGAGCCTGGAATGGGCAAACTAATTGAAATAATTACATTATTTGGGTATTTAACGGCGCAAATTATATGCCCCTAAATCCCCAAACACAATAAAAGTCGTGGCTATTACATCAATAACGACAGCATTTTGTCATAACTTTAGGATAGGCTGTATTTTGTATTCAAAATCACTTCAATAAGAAGCAATAGGCACAGAAAATACCAGCCCTGGAATTGTTGCTCGTTTGCTTGTCAGGTACAGCAAATACAGTAAAAGTACTGGTAATTTTGTCGATGAAAAGACGAAATATTTGACAAATAGCACCCTCTCTCCCTAGTATTGCCGTCCCTGCCATGGACTGCACAAATTAAAGCAGTTAGACACATACATGCAGTAACTATTTGTTTTTCTATATATTTTTCTAGTTTTAGCAACACCCAACAGGAGTTTGGCATGAGCGAAAAGAAGGCCCAGTTAACTATAGACGGGGTTGCTGACCCAATTGAGCTACCCGTTTATGAAGGCAGTACTGGCCCAGACGTTGTCGATGTTCGTAGCCTCGTAAGCAAAGGTATCTTTACTTACGATCCTGGCTTTATGTCCACCGCCGCCTGTGACTCTGAAATTACTTACATCGATGGAGACAAAGGCATACTCCTTCATCGTGGCTATCCTATTGAGCAACTGGCAGAGCGCGTTAGCTTTCTTGATACTTGCTACCTTCTACTCGACGGGGAATTACCCAACAGCACCGAAAAGGCTGAGTTTGAGAACAGCATTCGCTACCACACGATGGTAGACGAGCAGATACATCAATTTTTCCGAGGCTTTCCTCGTACCGCCCACCCAATGGCAATGCTTGTTGGTGTAGTCGGCGCTCTATCAGCGTTCTATCACGATACGCTAGATAACGAGAATCCCGAGCATCGAAAGCTTGCTGCTCATCGAATAATTGCAAAAATGCCCACTTTAGCGGCAATGTGCTACAAACACGGTGTTGGCCAACCGTTTATGTACCCGCAGAATGATATGGGTTTTGCTGAAAACTTCCTGCATATGATGTTTGGCACACCATGCGACCCGCCAAAGGTTAGCAAGATCTTATCAAGAGCAATGGACACGATCTTCCTGCTCCATGCCGACCACGAACAGAACGCCTCCACCTCCACAGTACGGCTCGCCGGCTCTACCGGTGCTAACCCTTATGCATGTATTGCTTCTGGCATTGCAGCGCTTTGGGGCCCTGCTCATGGCGGCGCCAACGAAGCTGTATTGGCTCAGTTAGCTGAAATAGGCGACGAATCAAACATTGAGGAATATATTCTTCGTGCGAAAGACAAGGACGACCCTTTCAGGCTTATGGGCTTTGGACATCGCGTTTATAAGAACTTCGACCCGCGCGCCACTGTAATGCGTGGTATTTGCGATGAAGTATTAGACGAATTAGGTCTGGAAAATGACCCGCTGTTTCGTATAGCCAGAAAATTAGAGAAAATTGCTCTGGAAGACGAGTATTTTATCGAGCGTAAACTCTATCCAAATGTGGATTTCTATTCCGGTATTATCTTAAAAGCTATTGGCATTCCAACTGGCTTATTTACCGTGATTTTTGCTACGGGCAGAACACCTGGCTGGATAGCCCATTGGGATGAGATGTTAAGCAGCCCATATAAGATTGGCCGACCAAGACAGCTCTATAAAGGTCACGCAAAGCGCGATATTCCTTCCTGATATAAAAGACTTTATTGCACACGCAACACGCCAGCGTAAAAAGCTGGTGTGAGTCACAAGATTTAGAGTATAAAAAGTAGAAATTGGTGGAGCCTAACGGGATCGAACCGTTGACCTCAACGCTGCCAGCGTCGCGCTCTCCCAGCTGAGCTAAGGCCCCATAATACTTATCGAAAGCACTTATCGAAGATATGCCTATCGAAAGGAAGGCGCATTCTAAGCACAGCCGGTGGAACTGTCAAACCTGTCTGCTACATCACCAAAATTAAAATTCTCGAAACTCTCTAAATTCTCGCTCAAGCAACTTTGCCTTCTTTTTTGAAATGCCGCCCAGTACATTAAGCGCATCTCTTAAACGGGCACGAGTGATATCAATTCCTAGAATATTAATCGATTCAATCACAGAGGTTGAAACCGCCTTACCGGAAATGGCAACAAATAAAGGAAACAGGAAATCCCTGATTTTAAGCTCGAGCTTTTCAGCAATACCTTGTAAATCTTTCTCGATGCTATCCCGGTTCCAGGGAGTAGTTTTTTCCAGACCCCATAGAGAGAACTGGAGAATCTTAAGAGTTTCATCCACAGAGATTTTTTTATGATCGAAGTTTTCAGGAGTTAGCTCCAGCTTCCCACTAAAAAAGAAACTACCCAAAGGCGCTACATCACTAAAACGTTGCACACGTTGTTTTAGCAGCGGCGCAATCATTTTCATTTTYTCAGRATCGAAAGCCCACTCGGCAAACGCTTYYAAAAANTNTNCATCAYYWMNNAGNTCTTCACGAATGTATCGYCCGTTTAACCAGTCYAGTTTTTCTACATCAAAAACCGGCCCGCCAAGSGARACACGAGTAATGTCAAAGCTGTYAGTCATMTSWGCCAGTGAGAATTTTTCTTCTCCAGAYGGCATAGTCCAGCCCATCATYCCRAGGTARTTAACYAGGGCWKCCGGCAGRTAACCCATCGCYTTGTAGTAACCAATACTRGTCGGGTTTTTACGCTTRCTTARCTTGCTTTTGTCTRYATTTCGCAGCAGYGGCATATGRCAAAATACCGGCACTTCCCAACCAAAATATTGATAAAGCAGTAAATGTTTRGGSGTRGAATTTATCCATTCCTCGCCTCGAATGACATGCGATATTTTCATCAAATGATCATCGACAACATTGGCAAAGTGATAAGTTGGCATCCCATCGGACTTTATCAAAACCTGCATGTCGATTTGTTTCCAGCTAATGCTTACTGTACCACGCAGCAAATCCTCAAACTCGCAATCACCCTGCTCAGGAATTTTCATACGAATGACATGCTCATCACCCGAGCTTAGCTTTGCCGACACTTCAGCCTCGCTTAAGTGCAAACAGCAACCATCATACCCAAGCTGCTCTTTATCCTGCATTTGCTGTTTACGTAATTCGTCCAATCTTTGTGTACTGCAAAAGCAATGAAAAGCACTGCCGTTATCAAGCAGTTTTGCGATATGCGCCGTATAGATATCAGACCTTTCGCTTTGGCGGTAAGGCCCATACTCCGCTTCCTCCCCGTCCTTTCCTTCACAGCCCGGCCCTTCATCCCAGGAGAGACCAAGCCACTTGAGTGACTCCAATATGTCCTTCTCAGATTTGAGGTTACTACGGGACTTGTCAGTGTCCTCAATGCGCAGCACAAATTTACCGCCATGCTGATGCGCAAAGCAGCGATTAAACAGAGCAATATAGGCAGTTCCAACGTGTGGATCACCGGTTGGGGACGGGGCAATTCGAGTTCTAACTTGATTCATTGATAGCTTCTAGCATTGGAGGATTTATAAGCGGTGATTATACGCGAATCGCTTTTAATTCTCATCTATGTTGCTGGGTCAGGGCCCGATATGGCCATCCTGGCTTCTAGAGCAACAGGACGCAGACTCCCATATCGAGCCCCTAAGACCTTGACAAGCAACGCACCTATACCGAGGGCAAAGTTTGCTGGGCTGATACCGAATAGAATTTAGAAGGCGTAATACCTTATTTCCGACGCGTATATTCCCTTTGCGCAATAATAATATAGTAATCAGTTAGTTATGCCGTCTTGTTTTTCTTGCGTAATATTATAAAGTATACCCTCTAATTATAATTATGAGTCATAGGCATCATAAACATGCTGTTAGAGGTTTCTAAACTTTGAAATTTTTCGCCAAATTTGTATGCCTTACGCTTATTGTGTTTTTTGGCATAGAGATCGCTCTGGCTTGTAGTGCCTGTATCCGAAACATTATGAGCCCTGAGGAGTTTGATAAAAGATCTTGGGAATTTTCCGAACATGTTTTTTCAGGACTCGTAACGAGTTCTGAATTGGTTTTAATCTCAGGCTCGCAACCTGAGGTTGTCTACGAAGTAGAAGTGGAAGAAACCTTTAAAGGAAATCCATCTTTAGTAACAAAGATATATTCCACAAGAATCGTCAACAATTGGAACACAGGAGTAGAAGAGGTTGGGTTGTGTGGTTATCCTACGATCGGATCAGGTGATCGTTTACTATTGTTTTCTCGCCCAGATAGAACAGCATATGTAGGTTACTGTTCTGATTCCAGAATCATC
Source organism: SAR86 cluster bacterium (assembly GCA_002402175.1). Taxonomy (GTDB): domain Bacteria; phylum Pseudomonadota; class Gammaproteobacteria; order Pseudomonadales; family Pseudohongiellaceae; genus UBA9145. The sequence goes on along the minus strand of NVVJ01000013.1, from coordinate 790 downwards.
GAAGGCATAAGCGCAGAGAAAATAATAGAGGTTAGTGCCACATTGAGAAGACTACGGCAATGGCAGTCCGGCCGGTAACAATCAAATCGAATTAAAGATGTCGTAATGAATATTTTTTAAACAGCTACTAATATCAAAGTTCTCTCGTATCTGACCCCTTTGATCAATAGATATTCGTTACGACCCGTTTAATCACTATTTATTCGTGCCGCTTAGCTTGGCGCTATGCATTCAAAGTAATCTGAAACTTTAATAATGACGATTGTAGAATATTGTATATTTAATTGAGAGGTTATTGATGACTGAAAATACCATATTACTTCAACCTAAAAATCATAATAAAAAGTATGAATCACTCTTTGTGGAGATTGATACTGGGCAAATCAAACTTCCTATGTTTCAACGAGAATTCGTTTGGGAGAAAGAGCAGTCAGCAAAGTTAATCGATTCTATTATTAAAGGGTGATGGGCTGATTTAATTGCGAGGCCATCGGAGCCGATGCCGTATTTCAAAATGTTTTCTGCAACATTGTTTGGGGATAAATTGTCGATATGATGGATGTGTAGTTTTACTTTATACCCATCAACATTCTGCGCTGCTGTTTGTAATTCGGTCGCCAAATTCCGATAAAAATGCCGATTGCTTTGCATAAGTAGAATTGAAAAAACCCGTCGTCCCATTGGTGTTGATATTCCGCCACGCTCAGAAAGCAATTGCAAACAAAATGCAGTGGATGAAAGTGCTAAACCAAAGCCGACAATAATCGCACTTTGATGACTAACACCTAGC
>NVVJ01000012.1 GCA_002402175.1 SAR86 cluster bacterium | reverse complement strand
CAGAAGTGTGTGAGGCATGGATGCCGAGCCCAAGCCCCCATGGATGGGATTTCGGCGGCTTCGGAGAAACACTTCCCCGTGCCGAAGGCGGAAAAAGACGCTGCATTTCCAGCGATCAGTATAGAAAGGTCTCCAACAAGCAATACTCATTAAACATAAGCAAAAAATGACACCAAAAGCTAAATTCTCAATCAGGCTTAATCACCAACACATCACATTCCAGCTGATCCAGAACTTTCTCTGCCGTACTTCCAATTAACACTCTATCAATCCGCGAGCGCGATACAGCGCCGATCACTACTGCGCTAGCATTTAACACGCTAGCAGTTGTAGGCAGCGCATGAACTACGTCTTCGTCTGACCAGTGACAGGAGCTTTCACAAATTCCATTAAGAGTCGCCAGATTTTTTAGTTTGTTGCCTTCTTGATTCGCATCCGACAGAACCTTGTAGACGCCAGCCAGAGGTGGCTGCCAGGCGGAATGAAACAGATGTAGCTGACCACCGGAAATTGCCGCCAGAGATGCCGCACCGGAGATGATCTTATGGTCCAGAGCCGCCGGTTTATCATTCACATGGTCTGGGTCTACCGCTGCGAGAAACACCGGGCTGGAAGGCCACAGTTGGCTCTTAACTAGCAACAATGGCGCGGGACAGTAACGAATTAGTTCCCAGTCTTCATTAGATAGAACCATTCTTGCGAGCTTATTGTGATGTCGAGTGCTTTTAATAACCAGAGATGGATTGCTGTCCTTAACTCGGGTAATAACTTCCTCATAGGGAGGGTTACCCCAGGCGGCGGTGACTGTTACTTCAAGTCCTTGTTCCCGCAAAGGAGCCGCCATTGCCTCCAGTTCCTTGATGTGTAGTTCACTATGCTCATAGCGCATTTTTTGCGCCTGTATCGGGTCAAAATAATAGCCATCTTCGAGATAGGCACTGTAGTCACAGATCATCAACTCCAGTTCTGAGTCCGTATATTTTGCCAGTTGAACTGCTTTGTCTAATGCAGGCTGGCTATCGCTGCCTGGTTCGATAACAACCAGTATTCGGCTTAGTTCTAGCATGGGAAAAAATCCTCTGAATATGACCATAAGTTTTCATGATTGTAGATATTCATGGAAAAAGTAAACTTAATCTATATCAATAAGGACAGAGTTCGTATCGCCTGCAAGCCTCTAGCCACGTAGGCATATTAAATAATTAGCATATTACAACCCAAGAATTTATCAATTAATCCAAAAAGCTGAAAATCTCAAATTGTGCATAGCTTCGATTGATGTCACAGTTTCCCTGATAAGCCAGATTTGCTAGAATACATGGTAGAATTTGAAGATTGGAATAGTGGGAGACATGCATGAATACGGGAAATAACTCTTCAGATGCCGAGGGCATGAAAATACCTTTGCAGGCTAACCCGCCTGTCGCCAAAGTCTGTCCTCATAATGTTAATATTTCCTGTGCCAGCTGTAGATTAAATGAACTGTGCCTGCCAATTGCGCTAAGCAAGTCTGAAGTTCATCAACTGGACGAAATAGTCGAAAGAAATCGCCCCTATAAAAAAGGCGACCATCTATATCGACAAAGTGACGAATTCAAATCAGTCTATGCAGTCAGGTCTGGCAGTTTTAAATCTTACGTACTGAGCGACAATGGCCAGGGCCGTGTTACTGGTTTCTTCCTGCCAGGAGAAATTATTGGCATGGACGGCATTTCCAGCAAGAAATATGCAAATTCCACTTCGGCGCTAGAGCACTCATCGATTTGCGAAATCCCCTTCGTACAGCTTGAACGCCTAAGCCATCAACTACCTAATTTACAGCATCATTTCTTTGCCATTATGGGAAATGAAATTGCCAAGGACCAACAGATTCATACCCTGTTGAGCAGCTATACGGCAGAAGAAAGAACGGCTTCCTTTTTGCTCGGCTTATCCAGTCGCTATGCTCGAGTGTCGTTGTCTCCTACACGGTTTCTGCTACCTATGACTCGAAGTGATATCGGTGAATACCTGGGTTTAACTGTAGAAACAATGAGCCGAATTTTCACCGCATTGCAAAGAAAAGGTTTAATTGCAGTCAATAATAGAGAAGTGGAATTATTAGATATTGAGGCACTACGAGCCATCGTTACCGCTTCGTAAACTACGGTAGAGCTTGTTAATGCAAAACCCCAAAGAAACTCCCTACCCGCACCTGCTCGAACCTCTTGATCTTGGATTTACCCGCCTTAAAAACAGAGTCCTGATGGGCTCAATGCATACAGGTCTGGAAGACATTCCCGACAGTCACAATCGCATGGCGGCATTTTATGCTGAACGCGCACGAGGTGGTGTAGCACTGATAGTGACTGGCGGATTTATGCCAAGTAAGTATTGTCTACCAGATGGGTCTGAGCCAATATTTAAGCAAGCAGGCCAAATCAATAAACACAAAATGATTACCGAAGCAGTGCACCGCGAAGGCGGTAAAATTTGCCTGCAAATACTGCACACGGGCCGATACTCTCGCCAGGAAAACCTGATAGCACCATCGCCCATACAAGCGCCTATCAATCGCTACGTACCTCACGAAGCTACCCTCGAACAAATAGAACATGAGATTGAAGCATTTGTCGATTTCTCAGAATTTTGCCAAAAAGCAGATTACGACGGCGTCGAAATAATGGGTTCAGAGGGCTATTTTATAAATGAGTTTATCGCCGAAAGAACCAACAAAAGAACTGATCAGTGGGGAGGCAGTTATGAGAACCGCATGCGCCTGCCACTTGAAATAGTTCGTCGTGTTCGAGCTAGAGTAGGAAAAGAATTTATAATTATATTTCGCCTGTCCATGCTGGATTTAGTGGAAGGTGGCAGCAGCTTTGAAGAGGCTCTGCAGCTTGGTAAAGCGCTTTGCGACGTTGGCGTAACGATAATGAATACAGGCATCGGCTGGCACGAAGCAAAAATTCCAACTATTGCAACAAAAGTACCACGGGGCGCGTTTGCCTGGGTTACAGCAAAGTTTAGAGAGCAACTTTCGGTTCCGGTTATTACTTCAAACCGAATTAACACCCCAGAAGTTGCTGAAGAAATATTAAGCAACGGTGATGCCGATATGGTTTCGATGGCAAGACCACTCTTAGCTGATGCCTATTTTGTCAACAAAGCAGACGCCGATAAAGCTGACGAAATCAATACTTGCATTGGCTGCAATCAGGCCTGCCTGGACCATATTTTTAATGGGCAACTTACCAGTTGTCTGGTAAATCCTCGCGCCTGCCATGAACTGGAATTGGTCATAAGCAAAACCGACAAGCCTAAAGCTATTGCCATAGTTGGTGCGGGCCCCGCGGGACTGGCAGCGGCTGTAACAGCAGCCGAACGCGGACATCAGGTAACATTATTCGATTCTGCGAAAATAATTGGCGGACAATTTAATCTGGCTAAACGAGTGCCAGGCAAAGAAGAATTTTTCGAGACCTTACGCTACTACGCACGCCAGATGGAAATACTTGGGGTGAATATTAAGCTTGAGCATCGTGTGAGCGTTGACGAATTAAACGATTCTGAATTTGACGAAGTGATTTTGGCAACCGGAATAGTTCCACGCACACCTGATATTACCGGAATAGAAAACACTCGCGTACTGAGTTACATCGACGTAATTAATGGCAAGGCAAGTGTTGGCAATACAGTGGCGATTATTGGAGCCGGTGGCATTGGTTTTGATGTGGCAGAATACCTGTCTCACAGTGGCAAACCCACCAGCCAGAACATCCCTGCGTTCATGAAGGAATGGGGCGTTGATATGCAACTGCAAAGCCGGGGCGGGATCGAAGGCATGCAAGGCCGTGTAGAACCATCGCCAAGAACTATTTACCTGCTACAGCGTAAAACCGAAGGACTAGGCAAAAACCTTGGTAAGACTACCGGCTGGATACACCGCTTGGGACTAATGAATCGCGGCGTCAAGATGATGTCGGGCTGCGATTATCAACACATTGATGATACTGGACTGCATCTACTCGTTGGCACCGAGCCAACGCATTTGGAAGTGGACAATATTATCATTTGTGCAGGTCAAAATTCACAAAAGGAACTTTGCGACGGCTTGAATAAACCATTTCATTTAATCGGCGGTGCTGATTTGGCGACTGAGTTAGATGCAAAGCGCGCAATAGATCAGGGCACGCGAGTAGCCGCTGAGTTATAAGTTTAAGAATTCAAAGCTCATTCAGCGGGCACCAGACTACCAGCCCACTGAACGACAATTCAATCCTACATTAAGTATTTCTTGAACCATTCAAGGCGGGCTGCCGCTGCTACAACAGCATCATCGCCACGAAAACCATGTCCGGCGCCAGGAATAACTATAAAATTCGTAGTCACTCTCTGCTTTTTAAATTCCGCATGCATGATTTCTGAATTGCTGATATTTACCAGATCATCGGCGTCGCCATGAATGAGAAGAGTCGGTGGGTCATTAGGATCGGCATACAAAATAGGTGAAATTGCTGCCGCTTTATCTAATGAAAAATCTAGCGCTGGAAAACGATCATTAGGACCGGCTATCTCACGCAAATCTACTGGCGGAAAATAGGCAACGACCGCCGCCACATCATTTGCTTGTTGCATTACCGCATCGCTAGCATCTATTTTTCCAGAATCGGAGTTCAGCCCCAGCATTAAAGACAAGTGTCCACCTGCACTGCCTCCAGTGACGCCGATTCGATCTGGGTCTATGCCATGGCGATCAGCATGTAGCTTGATATGTCGAATAGCACGACTGACATCTGCGTAAGCCTCTGGCACATAGTATCGAGGTGCACTGCCGTGATGCACAGGAATCACGGTAAAACCGGCATCCAACATATCTGCAAACTGCGGCGCTCGATTCTCCGGTGGCGCCCAACGAGAGTACCAACCGCCACTAACCATATACACAATAGCTGCACCGTTAGCATTCTCTGGCTTAATCACATCATAAACCAAAGCCATGCCATCTTTATGACCATAGACAACATCAGAATCAATGTTTACACCAGCAAAACTGGCTGTACTGAATGCACTGACTAATAGAAAAACTACCGAAGTTTGTAAATTTCTGATTACTCTCATAACTCGCTCCTGTTATTTTTTTCTTTTCTTACGAAAAATTAAAACCTGTGATTTATCTCAAACATAAAAACGAATATCTAACGACCTTCCTTGAGTAGATTTGCCGGTGAGTATTGATCAGTCAACACACGCCGACTCATGTCCCAATCGACTCTAGTAGAAAGCCGACTGGGGTATTCGAGTATCGGAACATCAAACCTCTCAAGGCTGGGAGCGATACGCTGCGCTTCGGTAACTAACCTTCCTCGGGGTGGAAGCGGCTTAAGCTGTGCAATAATAATGCGATTACCAGAAGTGGGAAGTTTGAAATTAAAAAATTCACTAAACACGCGCTGATAGGTTACTGATTCATGATCATAGAACCGACTAGTGGAAAACGTGTTTGCAATCAGCACCGCATCTGGCGACATGATCTGTTTTACTTCTTCCAAAAATTCTCGGGTTAGCAAGTGCTCGGGAATGTAGTCGCCACCAAAGGCATCAAGAATAATGTAATCGTATTTTCGATCACTAAGGCCTGCCCGCTTGATAAACACTCTGGCATCATTAACGCTGACTTTCATGTTTTCATTTTCTTCAAAGAAGAAATAATCTTTCGCTACATTAACTACTGCCTGATCTATTTCGACAATATCAATTTTTGCATCTGGGTAGAGCTTGTTGAAAGTCGTAGGTATCGATCCACCACCCAGGCCAGCAATTAAAATTCTTTGCGGGTCGGGTTTCAGTAGCAATCCTGCAAAACTCATGCGTGTATAGGTAAAAACCAGCGCGTCGCGGTTATTCATATCCATACAGGTTTGATTTCTATCGCCGCGAAAAACATTAAAAATCAGACAGCGGCGACTTCCATTTTGATCGACGATTATATCGCGATATAGAGATTTTTCTTCATGCAGGGTTTCGCCAAAAGCATGAAAGGACATAAGTGCTGTCGACAAACATAGTAAATGTGCGCTTTTTCGAAGGCTAATCTTAAAAATACTAAACTTATTTATCATTAGCCTGAGCCTGTTGGTTATTAGTTCTTTTTTGCTGAGTCAGAAAATGTAATATTAGAATAGTACAGCCCGCCATACTTAGCGCCGCAATCGAACCCCATAAAATTTGATTCACTTCGAACCACAACACAAAATAGAAGCTTGTTCCTAAAGTTCCTGCRGCGCTACCTAAGGTTGACACAAAAAATAACAGGCCRGCCATSTGCCCGCTATGYTCTGARGAATCCACTAACAAGCGAACAGARTAAGGTGAAATCATTCCKAGWATGCTRGTTGGAATRAAATACATAAACATCGATGCSAGCAAAGACCCGTARCGMGGATCTTCGAYTGCCATAAAAATAGGWCGCATTATGGCATCKGCAAACAAAACAATTGGCAARGARAAAAAYGCGGCRCCAATAAAAAACATGGCRAAARTTTTYGCRCTRGGRTTRCGTGTTGAAAGCTTGCCRCCCGCCAGRTAGCCACAGGCYAGYGCCARCATAAAAATGGTAATRATACTRCCCCASACAGAAAKGCTGCCGCCAAAATAAGGCGCCATAATACGCGCGCCAAGCATTTCGATGGTCATGATACAAAAGCCGCTAACAAAAGCGACACAGATAACAGCTGTCTTGGGCAGGCCGTGCTTATTTACGAGGGTCACATTGTTCTTCTTTTATTTTCTGTGAATCTTAAAACTACATTGAAGAGTAGGGAATTGGAAGGCTTTGGCGACAATCTGACTGATTATCGCCGTAGGTTAACTCTCGGTGAAAGATTATTAGTCCTGTCTTGCACCCAGGTTTCGACCGCCGTCCAATGCGATTATCTGGCCAGTCATGTATTTACTGGCCTCGCTAGCCAAATACAGGGCAAGGCCGGCCATATCTTCCGGGCAACCGATTCGACCAAGTGGATTTTCTTTCTCAATTTTGTCCTGAAATTTATCCAGCGTAGAGGCCATCATTTTGCTTTCAAATGCACCGGGAGCGATTGCATTTACCGTTAAGCCCTTTGGTGCAAGGCGTACAGCAAGATTCTTGGTAAGAAAATGTACAGCGGCCTTGCTGGCTCCGTAGGCAAAATTGTCTGACGTCGAAACGCGCAAACCGTCGATTGAGCCTATATTAATTACTCTGCTTGGATTTCCCGGCGAGGCATCAGCTGTTAGCAGCGGCATTAAATCGCGAGTCAGCATAAAAATTGTGCGTACGTTAATATCCATTACCTTGTCGTAGCCTTCATTCGGATACTCTTCAAATGGTGCACCCCAAGCGGCACCCGCATTATTCACCAGGATATCAATTTTATTTTCTCTTTCTTTGATTTGAGCCACGAATTCATCGCGGCCCTTGTCCGTCGAAAGATCCGCAGGCAAAGCGATGCACACTCCCTTTTCAGACAATTCTTTAGCGGTCGACTCACAGGTCTGGGCTTTACGTGCGGTAATGTAGGTCTTTATTCCGTTTTCAACATAGCCCTGGGCAATCATTTTACCTATACCTCTTGAACCTCCGGTAACGATTGCCGTTTTTCCTGCAACTGAAAATAATTGACTAATATTGAATGACATAAACAGTCCTTAGTATATTCGTGTGATGACAGGCAAGAATGAAGTAGCGAAATAGTTTAGATGCCCAGTTACTCAAAAGGCCAATTAGTTCTCTATTTTTCCGCTAATTATAAGTTCGCACATTTGTTGCAGGACAAAAGATTTTTTAATAAAACCGGCAAAGCGTTGATCTTTTGTTAGTCCATGGTAATAGCGGTAGTAAATTTGCTGCCCAATTACCGCCAGACGAAATAATCCAAAGCAGAAATAGAAGGGAAAATTATCTACAGCCAAACCTGTTTGCTGTTGAAAGCGAGTAATTATTTCTGACCGAGTAGGTGCACCTTCTATATCGCTAGGCATGGTTCGCGATTCGCGAAAAAAATCTGGATCAGATATTTGCGTCCAATAGCCTAATGTACAGCCTAGATCCATTAATGGATCTCCAACTGTCGACATCTCCCAGTCCAGTACGCCTATTACCTTCAGAGGATCTTCAAGCGAAAAAATAACATTATCCATTTTGTAGTCGTTGTGGATAACACTGGCTTTACCGCTTTCCTTTGGCATATTGTCGTAAAGCCACTTTATTGTGATGTCACAATTTACGGTATCTGGTGTTACTGCATCTTCCCAGCGGCGACACCAACCATCTATCTGTCGTTGTACATAGCCAACAGGCTTGCCAAAAGTATCCAGTCCGGCCTCAACCAGATCGACTGAATGCAGTTCGCTTAACACATCGAAAAAATTAAATAATTGCTGTCGAATTTGATCGGGTGATAAATGCAGATTGGCTGGATATTCGCGGCGAATTACCAAACCCTCAATGTAGGTCATCAGATAGAAATCGCATCCAATAATGCTGTGATCATCGCAGAAATGAATTGGCACAGGGCCATAAGGAAAGATGTTATCCAGTGCCGAGAGAATTTTGAACTCTCGAGACATATCATGAGCCGACTTCACAGTGCTACCAAAAGGCGGCCTACGCAACACCCATTGCTCACTACCACAGCTAAGTAGGTAGGTAAGATTAGAATGCCCGCCAGGAAATTGTTTGACGACCATGTCGCCGATATCGCCACCCAAAACTGGCTGCAGATATTGTTTTAAGACATCAAGGTCGAACCCTTCTCCGTCTCTGACATCACCTGCTTTATCTAGCAAACTACTATTATTCAATTCTAAGCCCTACGTTTCATTGATTGTTTACCGGTAAGTAATCATATGCTGTCGATCAGCACGTTCCAGATGGGCCATGGAGTTAAATTGAGTAAGCGAGACCTTACCCTGACCATATTTTACCCGGGTTACAGAGCTATTTCGCACCATCCAGTTGGTACTGATAACCTGCTCGTCGGGGAATTGTAATACTCTTTGCAGTGCCATTGCTATAACACCACCTGATGTGGAAACTAATACTCTTGCTCCACCCGTGTGCTTTTGCATGATTTCATCAATTACGGCGTGCACTCTTTGCTGAAAATCAGCCCAATATTCAAAATGGGTATCTTCGGATTGCGGCTGTAGTTCATTGCGAATCCATTTGGCAGTGGTTGCCTCAAGTACCCGCTGGAATTTTTTCTCATCCTTGAAATGACCTTTCTCAAAATCCCCAAACCCTTCTTGTGCACCGTAATCTCGCAAATAAACACGAACAAGTGGATCGCCGTCGTATTCGTTTAGTGATGCATGCTCAGTGGATCTAGTTGGATTGCTGGACACTAGTGAGAGTAGTTCATTTGCTGTTTCGTTCTGACGCAACAGCGTGCCACTGTATATAAAATCGAAACGCTCGCCTGTTTCCTGCCAGTGTGCGGCGAGAATTTTAACCTGATCAATACCCTTTTGACTTAACTTGTCATAGGACTCTTTGCCAAATGAGGCCTGACCATGACGAACTAAAATGATTTCGCTCATAAGAAAATCGTGCAGCCGTGTATCGAATGTGATGCCAAGTTTTTCGCCATTATTTTACAGAGACGCAAATCGTTCGGTATGAAAGTCGGTATTACCAAATATGATTTCCAAAGCCGTGACCTGTTTGAATAAATGAGCAACGTCCAGCTCATCCGTCATGCCTATACCGCCATGTATTTGAATCGCTTCCTGGCTAACTTTACGAATAGCCTTTCCTACACGGCTCTTCGCGGCAGAAACGGACCTGGCTTTTTCAGTTGCTGTTTCAGTGCTGTCCAGCGTCATTGCCGCTCTAATTACAATAGAGCGAGCCAACTGACATTCAATAAACATATCAGCCATTCGATGCTGTAATGCCTGAAAAGTACCAATGGCAGTTCCGAATTGCTTACGTATTTTGCTGTATTCGACGGTTTTTTGCAGCAATGCCTCTAGAGCCCCTACTGCTTCTGCCGCCGCGCTTACAGTAGCTCGGTCAATAACAGTTTCAAACGCCGATAGTGCATTGCCAGCGTCACCCAATCTATCACTGGCAGAAACCGATACCCCTTCAAATGTAACACTGGCTGCTTTCTTGCCATCCAGATTCGCGTATGCCTGAATTGAAATGCCAGTAGCCGAGGCATCCACTATAAACACTGAAATTCCATCTCGATCTGTTTTAGCTCCGGACTCACGAGCAACGACAAGAATTTTCTGAGCATTGGAAGCATTCACAACAGCTGTTTTAGATCCATTGATAGTGATTGAATCCCCACTAGTTTCTGCAGATGTTGCCGTGCTAGCTAGGTTGAAGCGGCTGTCTATTTCGGTATAGGCGCAGGCTAACTGCAATGATCCGTCCATGATTTTCGGCAATAGCTCGGCTTTTTGCGCGTCAGAGCCCAGTGCGCTAATCAAGCCACCACAGATTATTGTCGTTGCTGTATAGGGCTCTACCATCATGGCTTTGCCAAATTCTTCCATCATTACTATAAGATCCATAGCCGATCCGCCAAAGCCACCATCGCCTTCACTAAAAGGAACGGTCAGCCAACCAAGCTCCGCAAACAACTGCCAGTTCTCATCGCTATACCCCAGCTCACTAGCGATAATCTTATTGCGTGTATCAAAGTCGTAACTTCTTTGAACAAATTTCTGCACACTTTCCTGCAGCATTTGTTGTTCTTCTGTATGAGAAAAATCCACTGTCAAACCTCTTTAATTCTATAAAACAACTGTGTTTTTAAAATTCAATATTGGAGCTACCCGGCTCAATTTATAAACCAAGTACTGCCTTACTTATGATGTTGCGTTGTATCTCGTTGGAACCACCAAAAATAGTAAGCTTACGATTGTTAAAATAAGTCAGAGCGGTAGACGCAGAACGGCCAGGCCCAAGCGGACTTCCCTGAAACCCGTCTTCGAATTGCTCCGGAACAAATGGCAGGCAATTATTTCCGGCTAGCTCAACGAACAGCTCATCCATTCTTTGTGCTAATTCAGTTCCAACAATCTTTAAAATTGATGATTCTGGCCCTGGCGCCTTCCCTACTGTTAAAGCGGACAGTGTACGTAGCTCTGAATACTCCAGCGCCTGTAGTTCAATTTCAACTTCTGCCAGTTTGTTCTTAAAAGCCGCGTTATCCATCATATTGCCGCCAAAACCATCTGCCGTATCAGCGGCGGTTTTCTTCAATGAGGCAAGACGGCGTTTTCCTCTGGGTACACCAGAGATATTTGTGCGTTCGTGAGTTAGTAACAATTTGGCATAGGTCCAGCCTTTGTTCTCCTCTCCGATCAGGTTACTAGCAGGCACACGTACATCGTCGAAGAATATCTCATTGACTTCGGCATGACCGTCCAACAAAACGATGGGCTTCAAGGTAATGCCTGGCGTTTTCATATCGATAAGCAGAAAGCTGATGCCTTCCTGTTTTTTAACGCCGGTATCTGTACGCACCAGACAGAAAATCCAGTCAGCATATTGCCCGTAGGTATTCCAGGTTTTACTACCATTTACAATGTAGTCATCGCCGTCTCGAACAGCCGAAGTTTTAAGCGAAGCCAGATCCGACCCCGAGTTTGGCTCGGAATAGCCCTGACACCACCAAACATTGCTTTCAAGAATGTCTGGTAGAAAACGCTGCTTTTGCTCATCTGTTCCATAGGCCATGATTATCGGTGCAACCATTTTCACGCCAAACGCTACAGGTTCAGGAGCGCCTATTAAGCCCATTTCGGTTGCAAAGATGTGTTTCTGTGTAGGGCTCCAGCCCGTGCCACCAAATTCACTCGGCCAATTGGGGGCGATCCAGCCTTTCTTATAGAGAATTTTCTGCCAGCGCACGAGTTCTTCTTTGCTTAATCGAATGCCTGCATCAACTTTGTCGCGCAACTCGGCAGGAAATTCACCCTCCAGAAATGTCCGAACCTCTTCCTGAAAAGTCTGTTCTTCAGCAGTAAAGTCTGCGTTCACTGTATTTCTCCTCAAAGTGGCATCTATTGCCAACAATGTTAGCGGGTTCTGCCTCTGGCGTTATCAGGCTGTATATTCTCCAGATTGATAACACTGGGGGCTGGTAAATTGAAAGTCTGCGAAGACTACCATTTATCATGAGTCTTGATAAGCCAAAACGACCGACTGCTCGACGAGCCCTGCTCTAATCTGCGCTAACTGATCAAGCTCAATGATCTGTCAATTCCTGCGGCATTTCTCATTGACTCGATAGCTTTGCCCCGACAAATACGTTATGCTTCGCAAACTTTTTAACACACTGTATTTTCAAACAATTTTCATATCAAGCAAATTCGTAGGAGCTATCATGAAACTATCTCAATCTCCCAAACTGGCCTTACTTATTTTAACTCTACTTAGCGTGGTTGCCTGTAGCTCAACCGGCAATGAAACTGATGCAGATTCAGCGAGTGCTGCCGAAAGTGAATCAGGTATAGATGCAACTACTCGCCGTACGCAGGAGCTTGCAGCCGAAGCCGCTGCTAGAGCCGCTGCCGCCGAGGAGAGAATGACTAGAGCCGCTCTGGGCACTACTGTCTTCTACTTCGATTTTGATGTCTCAGAATTTCGAGCTGCAGACCGTGAAGTTCTTACAGTTCATGCAAAAGACCTGGCAGCCAATCCAAGCAAGCGAATTCGACTTGAAGGTCATGCTGATGAACGCGGTACACGCGAATACAATCTGGCATTAGGCGAACGTCGCGCTACCGCCTTAGTTAACTATCTCATTGTTAATGGCGCTGCTCGAAGACAAATAGAAACAGTTAGCTACGGCGAAGAACGCCCTGCAACCCGCGGTCAGAATGATCGTGCCTACCAGGCCAACCGCCGTGTTGAGATCGTAAGCCCGTAATTCTGCACCGTATGGTGTAAATTAAAGCTAAGAAAAATTAAAAAGCCGAGTCTTTGAACTCGGCTTTTTAATGGAAAAAAATAATTATTGACTTAGTTTTGACAGCCCAAAGCTCGCTGAAGCTCTACTCCCATCTCCTGAAGCGCCGTCATACCTGCTGGAATACCTCCAGCGAAGGAAACAAAGCCATGGATCATATCGGTATAACAGACATGCTTTACCGCCACATTAAATTCTAGCAATCTATCGGCAAAGGCTTTGCCTTCATCCCGAAGAGGGTCAAACCCAGCAGTAAGAACATAGGTACCAGGCAAGCCACTTAGATCGGCTAGCATCGGTGAAACCAATGGGTCAGAAGACCGCTCTTCGTTTTCAAGGAAATGTCCACGAAACCATTGCATGCCGGCCTTGGTAAGAAAATATCCTTGAGCAAATTCATTAATTGAAGGGAAGCTCATACTGTAATCGGTTGCTGGATAAATCAGCAACTGAAATGCTGGCAATGGAAGTTGCTGTTGTTTGCAGCTCAAAGAGACAGCTATCGCCAGGTTTCCACCTGCGCTGTCTCCTCCGACAGCTATTCGCCCGGCATCAATTCCTAATTCTTCTGCGTTACTGTGTATCCATTGAAATGCATCAAGCCCATCTTCATAAATACCTTTTGATTTTGTGTCAGGCGCCAAACGGTATTCCACCGAAATGACTATGCAATTACCCAAGGCGGCCAATTGCTGAGTTAGAGTGTCATATTGCTCTATATCACCAAGCACATGCCCCCCACCATGAAAGTAGATCAACGCGGGTTGTAGTCCTGTTTCTTCACAGCGCGGTTGATATCGCCTGATCTGCAATGAACCCTCACGCGTTGGAATAGCATGATCACTGGTGCTCGCCAGCTCACACGATGGTGGTGCAAAGGGGTTTCCCCTTTCACGCCTAAGTGTGCGTGCTTCTTCGGGCTCGCATTGCTCCAGGGGTTTAAGTCGCCCTGCCGATTCAGCTACTTTCTGCGCCATAGGATGTAATGCTTGCGCTTGTTGCGCCTCACTACTGATTACATTGCTCATATAGCTACCTGGTAAATTAGATGTGTATAGAAATAATTGCGAAAACAGTTTTTCTAAAGCCTCATCATTTAAACCACGATGCTCGCTGCTTAGAAAAAATCACTCCTAGGCTTTGCCGGCTCAAACCCAACAAGCCAGATCATAAGCGTAAACGCCAGAAACCCCGGCACTATATACAGTGCAATATTCAGCGTTGATTGCGCAGACAATTCCAGAAAAGTAATCCCAGCATAAGCTATCATGCCGGCCACATGCGCCATTAAATAATAGTTAATAAAAGGTGTACTGTTATGTGTCATTGGCCAGGGACGACAAAAAACAAACCACCGCAGCGCCACCAGCAGGCCAAGAAAATCTGTCGGCCAGAATAACAACAGATTAATATTGTGATGCAAATCCAGGTGATCGGAAATAAACCAACTTCCCAGCATCAGTACCCCATAAACGCCACTGAACAGCGCGGTTATCAGTCCGAGTAATCCTAGTACTCGAAAACTTATATTAGCTGCCTTAAGACTTATTCGAGAATGAGTCGCAAAGTAAGACATGGGGATTTTCTTAAGCATCAACAACAGAAGTAACACTGGCGCCAGCAAAGATATTGAAGCCACCTGGTAAGCATCAGTTTCTACTGATGGCGGCGGAAACTGCATTATAAGTTGCGAATTAGATAGCAGCATCTTTCGCTCGCCATTTTCTGCCACATCAGACTCTACTTTAAATAGCCTTTCGCGCAAACTTAAGGGCAGGAACATTTCTTCCCATTCAGTGACAGGTCTATCGATATTGCTGTTCATTAAAATATCGAGTGAGAAACCGATGAGCGCCACCGACTCATAATGCTGAAGAACCTGGTCTCGAAAAGTATTTTGCGTGATACCTGTATTCTCGGCGGCTATTCTTCCGCTCAATGCTTCATTAAGATAGTCACGAACTTTTGTAGTGCAGTTGTCGAAAAAATACTGGTAGGGATAAACAACGTTCTCCACTTCCATATTCCATAACAGTCGACGATACAGTATTTCTTTTTGAGGGTTAGTAAGATTAATCTCATCCTGCCACAGAGTGCGCTGCTGATATTGGTATATGGCGAATTCCCTTCTTGAGGAATTGGTACCAAGGCTATAGTTCATTATCCCCTTAAAAAAATTGAAAGAGAAAGCTACCACTCCGCCACTGACATCAAAACCACCCCAATTGAATACCACATCAATGTCACTTTTTTCATCAACAACCCGCAGTGCCGTGTGACCAAAGTTATCCCACACCATGTCTCCAACATCGACGGTTATCAGGTAAAATTGCACACCGCTCATATCAGCGGGTAGCTGATACTGATCGACAGAACCAATCGACTCCAAAGCGTTCAGACGTCCGGGAAATAAAGCCGCCACAACTACTACTGTAAGTAGCAGGTAACTGGAGGCCTCTTTGAGTAACGAAGAGAAATTGAAAAGCCTTAAGCCGGTGAAATTCATCAGGAAATCGCGATCTTGAGTTCGCTCTTGCTAAGAGAAATAATTTTCGTAATCCTATCATATAGGACTCATTCTCAGAGAACTCTTTCATGACCGCCCAAATAGCGGACCAAACTGCGCCAGGGTGCGAATTGCAGCTAGAGTTGCAACTAACTAATAGGCCCGAGCAAAACCAACAGGCATAAAAAATCCCCACTATCTAACCGCCATGATTTTAAGTGAGGATTTGCGGCATCTAAATACAATCAACATGCAGACAAAAAAAATATAGCTGTTGCGAGGAGCCTGCTGTTGTTGCTATTCCGCGAATAGAGTGAGATTAACCAATGTTTCCTGAACAGAAGATGAACACGCAATAAACAGCTCCGTTCAATTGAGGCTACATGCTAAAATCGCGTATTCAGTCACTTACAAGAGAATCAGGATGAAAACACGCCAGCTAGGCGAATTGACTGTGTCAGAGCTGGGCCTGGGCTGCATGAGCATGTCTCAATCCTATGGCGACGCAAACCGCAAGGAATCAGAACGCACACTACACCGTGCACTAGACCTGGGTTATACCTTTTTGGACACCGCCAGCCTGTACGGTATGGGTCATAATGAGAGCCTTGTAGGAGACGTTCTATCAACAAGGAGAAATGAATTCGTACTTGCCAGTAAATGCGGCATCATTAATAAAAATGGTAAACGGGCGGTCGATTGCACGCCGGCAAACGTTAAGAAAACCTGTGAAGAGAGCCTGAAGCGCCTCAAGACTGATGTAATCGACCTCTACTATTTACACCGACGCGACTTTAATGTGCCAATTCAGGAAAGCGTTGGTGCATTAGCGGACCTTGTTAAAGCAGGAAAAATTCGATATATCGGCCTGTCAGAATGCTCATCAAGCACTATACGCAAAGCTCACCAGGAGCATCCCATCTGTGCGATTCAATCTGAATATTCTCTGTGGACACGAGAACCAGAACATAAAGTGTTCGAATGCTGCACAGAGCTAGGCATAGGATTCGTTCCTTTTAGTCCCTTGGGTCGCGCATTTCTCACCGGAGCCGTAAAAGATATGTCCGAACTGGGCACGGATGATATGCGGCAAACCATGCCACGATTTATTGGTGAAAATTTTCAGCACAATCTAAAACTATTACAACAACTAGAAGAAATCGCTACTCGCTATGACTGCACTATGGCGCAATTGGCACTTGCATGGGTGCTGGCGCAAAATCCAAACTTTGTTCCAATTCCTGGAACAAAGTTTGTTAACTACGTTGAAGAAAATGCGGCAAGCGTCGAATTGTCGATAAATGAAGAAGACCTGAAACTCACTGGAGAAATATTCTCCGATGGAAAAATACTGGGAGACCAGTACGCTAAATCACATATGATTTCACTCGATACCGAGGAAGATTAAGACAAGGAGGTTAGCCCACATGCCTCTAAATAATCAGGCTATTCAGTTCTACTTCGAAATCAAAAACCCCGCGTCTCGCTTCTGTCATTAAACGTTTAGATGCTATGATAGCCAGCGATTTAACTATACAAATAATAAGCATTGGCAGGTATTGAAGGAGAACGATAGCATGAATGGTGCAACAGCATTAATAGAAACTCTTGCGGATTGCGGGGTGGAGTTGGTCCTAGCCAATCCGGGCACATCAGAGATGCATCTGGTGCAAGCCCTCGATAGCGTTCCGCGCATTAAGTCAGTTCTGGCTCTGTTTGAAGGAGTATGTACTGGCGCTGCCGATGGTTACGCACGAATGACCGGCAAACCCGCTGCTACTTTATTGCACCTGGGCCCTGGCCTGGCAAACGGCATTGCAAACCTGCATAACGCGCGTCGAGCAAACTCTCCAATGATTAATATTATTGGTAATCATCCGAATTATCACATTGGATACGATGCCCCGCTAACATCCGATATAGAAACCCTGGCAAAGAATTTTTCTGGCTGGATAAAGTCTTGCAGCACCAACGCCACATTGGCTCAGGACGGCGCTGACGCATTCACCGCAAGCCTACGACAAAGTTCAGGATCAACTGGACAAATATCCACATTGATCATGGGTGCCGATGCGGCCTGGGGAGATTGTGCTGGGCCAGTGGCACCGAACGCCATACCAACACGTTCTAAAATCGATGAACAGGTGCTTGAAAAAATTGCCCCGCTGTTAAAGAAAGGCGGCAATAATATGATGCTGTTGGAGCAACATGCTACTGATCCCGCGGCACTGGCTTTCGCCAGTAAAATAGCCAGCAAGACAGGCTGTAGAGTCATGACTGGCACCTTCCCTGGCAGGGTTGATGGCGGTCCCGGCTGTGTAGCCGTAGAAAGACTTCCATACTTCCCAGAACAGATTCTAAGTACGCTAAAAGGCGTGGAAAATCTTATTATCGTAGGTGGTCAGATTCCAGCGAGCTTCTTTGCCTATCAGGGCATTCCGGGCCAGCTTATTCCCGAAGGCTGCACAGTAAGCAGACTCACCTATATCGAGGAAGATTCCATTGATGCGTTAGCACGGCTTACCCAAAGACTCGGAGCCGAGAACGAAGCTGTTACACATTTTGAAAAAATGGAAATTGGCAAACCTAGTGGCGAGCTAGATACCAAGTCAATTATTCAATCAGTTGCGGCGACCATGCCAGAAAACTTAATCGTGGCAACTGACTCTGGCGGCGGCAATGCGGCCTATCCTTTCTGCCAAAACTCTGCCACCAATACCTGGTTAAGCTTAACCGGCGGAGCCATTGGTCAGGGTGGACCTTGCGCAACCGGCGCAGCCCTTGCCTGCCCCGACAGACCTGTATTGGCAATGTTGGGCGACGGCGGAGCTGCCTATACCAATCAGAGCTTCTGGACTCAGGCCCGAGAAGGATTGAATGTCACCACTGTTATATTTGCGAACCGCTCTTACAATATTTTAAATGTTGAGTACGCTAGATTAGGTGTTGAAAAAGTTGGCAAAATTGCCGCTAGCTTGTTTGACATTGGCAACCCAACAATTAACTGGGTGGACATGGCAAAAGGGTTTGGGGTTCCAGGGGCAACGGCCGACACCGCCGAAGAGTTGTGTGCCTTACTCGAAAAAAGTTATGAGACACCTGGCCCGTTTTTGATTCAAGCAAATGGAGAAATACAGCGTTAGACTCAGTTTAAATACAAACCGAACTAACTCTTTATAAATACCGACGAACTAACAACAGGATAGGAATTAATTCCGACTCCTGTTGCCTCTCTTTTCTTTCTTTTCCTGGCCCGGTTAAGGTTAAAGCTAAGCCCAGTCAAAATTACGCTGAATACGACCTAATTTACTATAGAATTCGTCTGACCTTTCTTGATCGTCCTTCCTTGGCGACAACACAGTAATCAATGGAATCACGACTATAGGTATTAGTAAGGTAAGAAACGAAGGATCGCGCCACTCTCCCAAGAATTGACAAATTTCATACCAGAATTGAGCGAAGCCGCCAACGTCTGCATTCTCAGCACCAGCAAATGACCTGTTCAAAATCCACATGGTTAACCCACCAACAAAACCGGTAAGAATTCCCCAAAATGCTGCCTGTTCAGTTGTTCTTTTCCAGTAAAAAACATAGGTGATAGCGATTGCCGGCGGCACCACCATGGCAAACCCTAATAACAGAAATTGAAGTACTGAACCGAAGTTGAAAAACCAGGCGCAGAAAGCCGCACTGGAGCCATATATGATAGTAACGATTTTGTACACGCGAAGCTTTTTGTCGCTGGAATAATCCTTCGATGCCGGAATCCAGTCATTGACCAGCATAGTAGCGCTACCAAGCAGTATAGGAGCACCTGACGAAATTACGGCAGCTAATACTGCCGCCAAGGCAATGCCACCTATCAGCGGCCCTGAGTCAATTGCCAGCTGTGCGATATTCAAATAGCCAGACAAACCATTTTCAGAGCCGTAGCTCGCCATTGTTAGAATGCCAATAAACCCCGCCACCACTGGCATAAGCGCCGCTATACAACCAGCCAGAATAAATCCGGGAATCAAGTACTCCTGCTTACTCGCCGAACTGGCATAGTTAGCATATACAGAGGCGGCAGGAGTATGAATAGTTGCTGAAATGAATAGAGCAATAATAGTTGCCCAGCCGATGCCGGTAAAACTCCACCATGAGGGAATGTCTTTACCGGCAAGCGTTAGCATTGCATCGGATCGAGAAACCACTTCACTCCATCCACCGAGATTGTCCATGGCGGTAAATCCAACAAATGCCAGGCCGAAGATTATTACCGCGCAGTGAACAACATTAGTTATCGCCGTGCCTTTCAAACCACCAGTAACAGTAAATAATACGATAACCGAACCACCGATAATCACCCCTACTCCAAATGGCCAACCGGTAACACCTGTCACTATCGTCGCAATAACATAGGGTTCGATTATATTCACCACTAGGTACTCCGCCTGTACACATAGGCTAGTGAGTGATTGGCAACGACGTGAGCCAAAGCGGCGATCAAATACTTCACCCACGCTGGATAACTTCAGGCGTCTATAAGGAATAGCAAAAAACAGGCCCACCATCGCCAATGCAGCAAAGGAATTAACGCCGTACCAGAGATGGCCTATGCCTTCGCTAATAACGTCCCCCGCTACTCCGTAAGTGCCAGCCCCGCCAATACGCGTACCAGCAACACCGAATGCGAGCATAAACACACCAAGTGAGCCGCCCCCGATGGCCCAATCAGCGGAGCTACGGTTACCTCTACTAATATAGATTCCCGCCGCCGCAAAGAAGGCCAGATATCCAAGTATCACATATGCCGTCAGTCCCATCGTTAGCTCCAGCTGCTCGTTAGCTTTGTTATAATTTATTCGTTATGTCTTAAGGCTGCTAGTTTCACCTGACCTGAATCAAAACTCCAGCATGCAGTGTTGGCATACTACACCAAGGAATAGCAGCCTGCTATATCGTTCAACTCAGTCCTATTGCCCTCAGTTAGGCTGTTCACATTATGCTACACAGATGATAATTTATTTATGCCTGCCCCAAACACTCAAACTAGAATGGCGAACAAAAGGAAAGTGATATGACAGCACTAACACCTGGCTCAGACCTGTGGCTACATCAGGTTAAGGAAGAAATACTGGAGCCTGAGCGACCCATAATCGATCCTCATCATCATTTGTGGAAGAAACGCTTCAACAGAGACTATTTGCTTCCCGAGTTATGGAGTGACACAAATTCAGGCCACAATATTGTGAAAACGCTGTTCATGGAATGCAGGGCTTTTTACGACCGCGACTCACCAGAACATTTAATGTCAGTTGGTGAAACCAAATACATTGCGCAGCTTGCCAGACAAAGCCAGAAAACCAAAAACCAGCAAGCTTATATCGCTGGCATCGTGGCCCATGTCGACCTTTGTCTAGCTGGAGAATCAGAAGAGCTGCTCTTAGAGGCACTTGAGCAACACCGACAATGCAGTGACGGACTATTGAAAGGTATTCGGCATTCGGCAGCGAGAGACAAACACCCTGAAGACCTATTTATTGTAAGCTCTGCCCCAGCCTATTTGCATGGAAAGGAATCTTTTCGAAAAGGTATTCGCATACTTGCCGACCAAGGTCTAACCTATGACACATGGCACTATCATCATCAAAATCTTGATTTCCTTGACCTGGCCAGAGCCGTACCAGAGTGCACTATGGTGCTGGATCATTTTGGCACTCCCCTGGGCGTTGGTGTTTACAAACATTGCAGGGAAGAAATATTTCAGGAATGGAAGCAGGAAATTCGCGAGATCGCAAAATGTGAAAACGTTTATGCCAAGCTAGGCGGCCTGGCAATGCCAGACAATGGCTTTGGTTGGCATAACGCCGAATGCCCACCTACATCGGACGAACTACTTCATGCTCAGCAAAAATACTATATGCACACGATAGAGTGCTTTGGCCCGGAGCGTTGCATGTTTGAAAGCAATTTCCCCGTGGATCGTCTATCAATAAACTATCATGTGCTTTGGAATGCATTTAAAAAAATGGCCATGGATTTTAACGAAGAAGAGAAACACGCATTGTTCTATGCCACAGCAGAAAAAGTTTACTCTTTACAAGACTAGGCATTAAGCTCTAAATTATGTGCTTCGCAGAAACGCAATGAAACACATAAACTGAAGTACACAGAATGAAATACAGCACTTTGATTTTTGATCTAGATGGCACACTTACCGACCCAGTAACAGGAATAGTGCGCTGCATGAACTATGCTCTTACTACACATGGCCACGCCCCCAGGTCTGAACAAGAAATCACACCCTATATAGGCCCTCCGTTAGAGCTTGCATTGCAAGATTTATCGGGCTCTAACGACGAAACCCACATAAAGCAATTAGTAGCGCGCTACCGCGAACGTTATGCAGAATTCGGCTATGGCGAGAACACTGTCTACGATGGGATTCACGAAATGCTAAGCTCATTTCAGGAGCAAGGTATTCCCATGGGTGTGTGCACATCAAAATTGGGTAAATATGCCACCCTGGTTTTGCAACAATTCAAGCTAATCGACTATTTTCAATTTGTTAGCGGGGGCGGCTATAAAGTGAGAAAACAAGATCAGCTCGCCGAGCTTCTAAAAGCAAAAACCATTCAGAGTGATTCCCTGATGATAGGTGATCGAAGCTTCGACCTTATTGCGGCTAGAGAAAACCAAATTGCTTCCGCAGGGGTACTATGGGGCTATGGTAGTGAGGCGGAACTGAAGAAAGAGAACCCCGCATTCCTGGTCAAATCACCAGCTGAGCTCTTAGACGAGCTATCGCATAGTTAGAACATTAGCTAACAAAACAAAAGATTCGCCTATTTTTTTCGAATTCTCTTTATAACCGCACTTGCGATTAGCACTACTGTCTCTTCTTCCAGCAGCTCACAACGCACAAATACCATGGAGCCGCCACGTCGAATCACTTCCCCTTTACCGTAGATCAATGCTCCTTTGAGGGCCGGAGCTATAAATTCGCAATTGCAACTCACCGTGGCAACACTTTCGCTTTCTCCGCCATTGGCACCCAAACAAAGTGTATAGTCCGCAAATGCCATTAACACACCGCCGTGAACAGATTCGTGGGCATTGCAATGATGCTCTTCAACACGAAACGCCGTACGCGGATTTCCCTGCTCCATAGTAAAAAAGAATGGGCCGATATAGTCTTCCGCTTTGTCTCCTACCCAATGCTGATAGAGAGAGGGTATACCGTAGTCTTCTGCTTTAAATGCCACTTTTAATCCTTTGGCAGCCTGCCATGCTGCGATTTACCAACTACTTTGTACTAATCATCGTCGTCGTTATCGGGAATTGCCAAATCAACAGCCGCACCCACAATCTTGAAAGGCACTTTCGCGACCTCGATAGTGGTATCAACCGCTGCACCAATTACAGTACCTATGCAGGATGTTAGTAATGTTAAGACTGCCAACAACACAAGGAATCGTAATTTCATTGCCATGTCGCTAAATATTTTCATAAATTTCATTGCCATGTCGCTAAATATTTTCATAAATTTAATTGCCAGTAAGCTACATCAACGTATTTATTAAATTTGAATCCAACTTCATGGAATTGACCCGTTTTTTTGAATCCAACACTTTCATGAACTGCCACACTGCCCTCGTTAGGAAGTGCAATGCCGGCAATTAATACATGTATCGGCGACTTTCGTAATTCATCAATCAGATGCAGGTAGAGTTTTCTCCCTATACCTTGCCCGAAACACTGACGGTCCAGGTAAACCGTAGTCTCTCTGGAATATTTATAGGCATCTCTGGCCTTCCACGGAGCCGCATAAGCAAAACCCACTACCACCCCTTTTAATTCAGCGACAAGCCATTCATCCTGACTAGTGATTTTTTCGATCCGTATAGCCATGTCTAATGCGGACACTGCATTCTCTTCAAAGGTGTAATAGGTATTTTCTATATACCAGTTATAGATCGAAGCTACCGCCTCTGAGTCGTTACGTGTTACATCGCGAATTACCAGTGTTTCCATTAAAAGTACCTTGCGACTACGGCCGATCAGAGAAAGCCTGAATTGCATCAATTCCAATACCGGCATTAACCAGTTTAGAAAAATCTTCCGCAAGCTGATGACTCTTATCCAACACTTCACGCCAATAGGTCAGTCGAGTGTTGTAATCCAGTTTTTCAAAGTCTGAGCGATCGGGAATTTTTCCATAAGGAAGACTGGCAACAAATTCTTTGGAGGGAGTTACTAACACAACATTATCAAAATGGTGTTCATTAACTTTACGCCAGGGAATGTGTTTATCAAACCATCCCGGCGTTACAGTGGACGAAAAATGCGGATACAAAACCAAGCCGCCCCCTGCGTGAAAATTAAAATCGAAATGATAGTCGGTGATGCCCCCATCCCAATATAAACCTTTCTTTGCTCCACTAATGTTTCTTACACCATCGAGAACGAAAGGTATTGAGCCGCTGGCAATCATGGCATCAAATATATTTTCTTCGTTCAAGCCTACCACAGAGGTATCAATGTCCTTGCATGCATTCCAGGGTGACAACTGGCCCATATTAGTAAATATTGTACGCTCATAAAAAAATGACAATGACTTTCTGCTCACTACGTTGCTCAAAGCACTGGCTAGAAGTGCTGTTGCCTGCAGTGATTTTTTCTTCGAAGCACCAAACCCTTTGCTGCGATCAGTAATAATATGCGTCTTAATTACTTTGTTGCCGACTATTTCAGCGGCGCCGCTATCGCCAAGCATTTCCGCCAGCATGTTTCTAGCCTTCTCGGTGATTTCCGCGGTTGTAGGCGTCGAAGAATATTCCTCTTCACTGTAACGCGTTGCTAGCCGCCCAATTGCTGCAACTGGTTCGGAAGTTGCCAGACAACACATACGCCAGGCACCAGCGGAGGAACCCAAGGTGATGAGCTCTTGTTTTTGCTGCGCAAAAAAATCTCCAAAGAGATAGCAATCCAGACCATACAACACAAACCATTTTGGTCCGCCAGATGCACCAAGTAACACCTTGAATTGGTCAGCGCATAACCCATCCGCCTTAAGACGAGCCAGAGCAGTAGGGCCAGCAAAAATAGAAAGAGATGACATGATTCAGGAATGATATAATCGACGCCGGTTTCAATCTATAGCCATGTGAGCATAACTTTGTGATTCACCACTATTAACTCAGTAATCAACACAAGTAGATATTGAAGTAATGTTCATCAAGCCCTTACATTCCCGCAAATCTCTTCTATTCCTTCTGGCAATAGGCAACACGGTTGCCTTTGCCACATGGCAAGTTATGCTGAACAATTTTGCCGTTGAGCAAGCCGCTTTTACTGGCGAAGAGATTGGCATATTACAAAGCCTGCGAGAAGTGCCTGGTTTCCTGGCTTTTACTGCCATCCTGATAATGATCTACTTGCGGCAGCAGACATTCGCCATACTGTCATTGTTAACGCTGGGAATTGGCACCGCTATAACGGCATTTTACCCCACGGCACTATGGCTTTATTTCAGTACGGTTATTATGTCTATAGGGTTTCATTACCTTGAAACACTGCACAATTCTTTAAGCTTGCAATGGCTTACTAAAGCCGAAGCACCCAAAGTACTGGGGCAAATAATCAGTGCTCGCGCATTTTGCAACCTGACTATATTAGGCGCTCTGTATTTGTATCTGATGTTTTTCACGGCAAATTACGTCGTCATTTATATGCTTGCCGGTGGTGCAAGTATCGCTATTGGAATTTACTGCTGGATATCCATTCCTCACTTTGAAGACAGGGTTGTTCAGAAAAAAGAGCTGTTCCTGCGTAAACGTTATTGGCTGTTCTATCTGCTCACTTTTTTTGCAGGTGCCAGACGACAGATCTTTGTGGTATTTGCCGGCTTTCTGCTAGTAGAGAAATTCAACTTCCCCGTCGAAGATGTCGTCATGCTCACCTTGGTGAATGCCGCTCTCACATTCTACCTGGCACCAAAAATTGGCCGCCTTATCAGTCGTATCGGAGAACGGCGCGCCTTAACCCTGGAATACATTGGGCTAATTATTATCTTTATAAGCTATGCCTTTGTGGACTCGGTTGCGATTGCGATTGCATTGTATTTGCTGGACCATATGTTCTTTGCCATGGCCATCGCGATCAAGACCTATTTTCAAAAAATTGCAGACCCAGCTGACATCGCTGCTACCTCTAGCATCAGCTTTACCATCAATCACATCGCTGCTGTAGTTTTACCCGCATTACTAGGCTTACTCTGGGTAGTGAATCATAGCGCTGTGTTTCTTGTTGGGGCCGCGATTGCACTTGCCTCTCTCATACTCTCGCAGTTAATACCGAACCACCCTCAACCTGGACAGGAAACTCGGCTAGAAAGCTCTGTTCAGTAGGTAAATTGGGATCGATTGATGCGTGTATCGGGGCTTGGGTAGGGGTGCTGTTTTTACGTTCCATTGGGCCATCCCTGGCCCTCCCGCGCTCCATCCCTGGGCGCTAGTCACTACAAAACAGCACCCCTACCCAATCCCCTGTTGAATTCAGTATTCCTCTCTGCTGCAAGCCTTTCTGTATTCTAATTTGTGGAGTTAATTCAGTATTTCGTGGGGATTCTCAGACTCTGACCCTTTTTCCCAGCCTCTATCAGCCTTCCTTAACGTTAATTAACGTAGCTTCACTTACCCCAAGATCCCTAATTCCGTAGAGTTCGATGCTTTCACCTATGCTCTGCTTAGACATTTCATTTGAAGGAATTTCCGTGCCAAAACGTTCACATATCACTATTACCGCATCTGTATTCACCACAATCGCTTACTGCCTAAGCGCACCATTAGCCCTGGCACAAACTGACAATGAGCAGGAGATAGAAGAAGTTGTCATTTGGGGACGGTCCCTACAATTGCTTGGCACCGCCGATTCAGCGTCTCAGGGTGTGGTTGGGTATAGCGATTTTTCAACCAGGCCCATGTCTCGAGTCGCCGAACTGGTGGAAGTGATTCCGGGCATGATAGCTACGCAACACAGTGGCCCGGGTAAGGCTAATCAATATTTCTTACGGGGTATTAACCTCGATCACGGTTCTGATTTCTCCACCTATTTTGATGGCATGCCGGTTAACTGGCGTACACATGCTCATGCTCAGGGGTATATGGATCTCAATTTCATCATTCCCGAAATAATCGAACGAGTCGATTTTCAAAAGGGCCCCTACTTTGCAGACACTGGAGATTTTTCCCTAGCCGGCTCCAATTCCATGAAAACCTATGATTCTCTGGAAGATGGCTTCACGGAAATAACACTCGGTTCCGAAGAGGAGATTCGCCTGGTGACAGCGAATTCCTTCGAGTTTGGTTCAGGCAATGTGCTATATGCCTTTGAGCATCAGCAGACAAACGGCCATTTTGACCTAGACCAAGATGTGCGCAAATACAATGGGCTGCTTAAATATTCTGGCGACATTGCGAATATTCCCAGTCGCATTACATTTTCAGCTTACGATTCGGTATGGACTTCAACCAATCAGATTCCGCAACGAGCAGTTGATAGCGGACTACTGTCACGCTTCGGGTTCGTTGACCCAGACCTCGGCGGAGAGTCTCATCGATACTCCCTGACAGCTAATTTCGAACTGAAAAACTGGGACCTTAATTTGTACGCAAGCTCTTATTACATGAGCCTGATTAATAACCCAACCTATGAACTCAATGACCCGATCAATGGCGATGAATTTGAGCAGGAGGACGAGCGCCGTTTGTTTGGTGGCGCCCTGCGCAATGAGGTAGAGACCGAACTGTTTGGTCTGCCCTTGAAACGAACTATTGGTGTGGATGTGCGTTACGACGATGTTAACGAGCTCAATCTGTTTAATACAATTAGCAAACGCCGTGTTGGCAGCATTCGCGAAGATGAAGCACAAGAGCTCAGCATCGGCAGTTTTGCCGAAGCGCAAATCTCATTAACTGACCGACTTCGCGCCACAGTTGGTATTCGGCTTGATTACTACGATTTCGAAATTGACGCACTACGAGCCGCAAATTCCGGCAGCGATAGCGATTCATTGTGGCAGCCTAATGTCGGACTTGCCTATCGCCTGAATGAAAATATGGAATTTTATGCAAACTATGGCCATGGCTTTCATTCTAATGATGTTCGCGCGGCGGTGAATACAGTTGACCCTGTCACCGGCGATCCTGCGGAGACTCAGGATGTATTGGTAGAAGGCAAAGGCAGTGAGCTGGGCTTTCGCTACGACACACTCAATGGCTTTAATATTTCAATCGCCGCATTCGAATTACGAACAGATTCTGAATTGGTGTTTGTTGGCGATGCCGGCACCACTGAACCAAGCGACCCTACAAGTCGAACTGGCATAGAGCTTAACGCGTTCTGGGAAATTTCGGAGCAACTGAAGTTTGATTTCAGCGCGGCTAAAACCAGTGGCCATTTTCGAGGCTTACCATCAGGTGCCGACAGCATTACTGACGCACATGAAGAAGTTGCCGCAGCCGGCATTACTTATGTTGGCAACAATGGCCTAACTGCCAGCTTGAGACTCCGGCATTTTAGCGATGCGGCACTGACCGAAGACGAATCCGTGAGAAAAGACGGCTCGTCTCTATTGCACGCTGGCTTGTCATATTCTTATAACAACTGGGAACTGGGTGTGGACGTATTAAACCTGCTTGATTCAGAAGACGAAGACATTGCCTATTTCTTTGAGTCTCGTCTACCGGGGGAGATTACTGGAGTCGAAGACATCCATTTTCACCCCTCTAATCCAAGAACTATCAGAGTTTTACTTAAGTATAAATTCTAGGAAGCTGCTAGCCCTTCGTCGGCCGTAATGTACGAGGCCGACGAAGGGCTACGCCTATACAAAGATAGGCAAATAGCGCCTGTTAATTACTTTGCTCAAACATTACCGTAAAGCTCACAGACACTGACCTACTAATGCCTGGCAATCCTGCCGCTTCACGCAGTCTTTCAATTCCCGCTAAAAGACCTAGTGAGTCAGCCTTCACGATTATCGGTTTCATGGTAGATGCTACCAGCCCTGCCTGAGTACGATTGATCATTAGGTCAGCCGTTAATGAAACTGAAGCCCCATGTAGAGAAAGTTCGAACTCAACTTCAGAGCGTTGAGATGCCCCGGTGGACAGATCTGACAAGGCGTCAATATCCACACGGCCGGTGATAACCGCCTTGGGGAATAAATCAGTTTCAAACAACATTGACTGCATGCGCTCATCTCGCACCGAAATGAGTGTGTTAACGCTCGCCAGTTCAATGTTGATTTCGATATTACCGGAATTATCAATGTTTCCAGACAGCGCTTCGAACGTATGCACTTCCGCAATATGTTCAGCCTTTACGGTTACAAAACTCAACAGTGATGCATCATTATTCAACGACCATTGCGCCGAGGCCGTGTTTGCCAGAACCACAGACGTAATGACCAGCATGGTAGATAATTTCAGGATTGGCTTAAGCAGGGATTTAATCGCCATTCTTATACTCCAGATTCGCCGCGCGAAATCGCTACAGCATTGTGAATTTGTCGCTAGCTTACCTGAAAAACAGGATTGAGGTACACTGTCACTGACTCGCTCACTTTTAATCAACTTGCATTCTTTAATATGAACCCAAGCGGTAACAGCCCCTTAGTAAAGCACCTGGTTCTAATTGGCGGCGGGCATAGTCATCTATCTGTATTGAAGTATTTAGGCATGCATCCAGTCCCAGGACTTGTCGTTACATTAATTAGTCGCGATATTAATACACCTTATTCTGGGTCTCTGCCTGGTTACCTCACCAGGCTATATACTCTCGAAGATATTCACATCGATCTCAGGCCTTTGGCGCAATTTGCAGGCGTGAGAATTATTCAGGGCACGGTCGATCACATCGACCTGGAACAAAAAATTATTAGCTGTGATGGCCGACCAAACATTGAGTTTGATCTTCTATCTATCAATATCGGCTCCCAGCCAGATGCAATAAAAATCCCTGGCGCGGCTGAACATGCAATCGGCATTAAACCTATTGACCAGTTTATACAGAAATGGCAATCCCTACTCGAGAATGCTGTCTCTCGGCTAAGCACCCAGACTGCTGACTATGATCTGATTATTGTTGGCGGCGGCCCCGCCAGTGTCGAACTGGCGTTTTCGACTCAGCATCGAATCCACCAGGAACTAGGGATTAAACATTATAAAAATTCGAATCTGAATATTAAAATAATTAGCGCCGACAATGGGCTTCTTGGTTCACACAATGCCAAGGTCCAAAAATTTGTTATGCAGGAACTCGAAAAGAGAGAGATTGAAGTTCTACTTAATCATAAGGTGGAGGAATTCCAAGCAGGTAAAGTACTCTGCGAAGGAGGCATTAGCTACACGGCTGACTCGATGGTTTTTGCAACGGGGGCGAGTATTGCGCCATGGCCAGCAAAGTGCGGGCTGGCAATTGGTAGTGACGGCTTTATAGAAGTGAATAGCTTTTTACAATCTACAAGTCACGACTTTGTCTTCGTTGCAGGAGATGCCGCCTCAATAAAGGGAGAGCCACGACCTAAATCTGGCGTCTACGCTGTCAGGCATGGCAAACCATTAGCGGAAAATTTAATTCGCTATGCCACATCCAAAAAACTCAAACGCCATACTCCACAGAAACATGCCCTGGCACTAATTAGCATGGCCAACAAAACCGCCATAGCATCACGCAACAAATTATTCTTCCAGGGTCGTAGCATGTGGTCATTAAAGCATTCTATTGATACTGGTTTTATCAAGAAATACAGTGAACTCCCACCAATGTCTGCCCCGCTAGATATTGCAAAGGGGCTAGTGGACGCCGACACCGAACTGGAATTAAAAAAACACGCAATGCGATGTGCAGGATGCGGCGCCAAGGTCGCCAGCAATATACTTGAAGAAGTGTTGCAGCAATTACCCGAACAACACAATGAAGATATTCTCTGGGCCGGATCAAAGATCGAAGATGCTGCACTTATAAAAATTGACGATGACAAAGTGCTGCTACAAAGCATTGATCAACTTAGGGCATTTGTGAACGACCCCTGGCTATTTGCAAAAATCGCGACTAACCATTGCCTTAGTGACATCTA
Organism: SAR86 cluster bacterium; assembly: GCA_002402175.1. Taxonomy (GTDB): domain Bacteria; phylum Pseudomonadota; class Gammaproteobacteria; order Pseudomonadales; family Pseudohongiellaceae; genus UBA9145. The sequence goes on along the minus strand of NVVJ01000012.1, from coordinate 54,094 downwards.
CGCCATGGGTTGTTCGCCGCACTCTGCTTTAGCCGTTGTTAGTTTACCAACCGCGAGTAAAAAACTAACTAAGAGCATGCTGCAGGAAGTCATGCTGGGATGCAGCGAAGTCCTTCAAGAAAATGGCTGTAGTTTAATCGGAGGGCATTCTGCTGAGTCCACTGAATTGCAATTTGGCCTTTGCGTAAATGGGTTCGCCAAAAAAGAGGCACTGCTAAGCAAAAGCGGCATGCAAAATGGCGATATCATTATTCTGTGCAAACCACTTGGCACAGGAACACTTTTAGCTGCCGACATGCGATACAAGGCAAAACATGTGTGGATTGATAACGCCTTCAATCAAATGCTTGTATCTAACAAGCACGCGGCTGAATGTTTCATCAGACACAAAGCCACCGCCTGTACTGATATAACCGGCTTTGGCCTGGCTGGACATTTATTTGAAATGTTAAATCCAAACAATGTCGAACTGGAATTGAATTTGTCTGACTTGCCAGCGTTAGAGGGCGCACTGGAAACATTGCAACAGGAAATATTCAGCTCTCTGCATCAAGACAATAGCCAGGTACAAAAAGACATATTTAACGCCGAGGCGTTTCAAAACAATCCGCGGTTTGAATTACTATTCGACCCCCAAACCTCCGGTGGACTACTCGCTAGCGTACCCGAATCACAGGCCGAAAATTGTATTCGTGAACTTCAGGAATCCGGCTATGAACATGCTCAATGCATTGGCCAGGTATCCAATATAGCCGCCTCTCAAGCGGCGCTTATATTGAAATAACAGCATTCCTCCAGACTCACCTAACTATCTAATATAATTGATATTTTTTACTTTTCAGGTCGCGATTCCCACATCTTAAAAACCTGCCTTAGTGGAACTCAAAAGTCCTCTGCGGTATAGTTCCCCGCAGATAATTGTTGATTCACCTCGGGAACTAAAATGAAATTTTTTATCATGCTCATCAATCAAATTACTCTGTTAAGTGCAGCGTTAATACTGTCATTGAGCACTGCCGTCTATGCACAAAGCGATGGCGCAGCTAGTGTAGTAGAGCGCTATGGCAATCTAGACATTGAGCGCACCGGCCCAACCATCGACGCCGAGCTGGCACGAAAATATTATCGCCGCGGAAATACCTACAGCAATCTGGAACGCTATGACGAAGCTGTGGCCGAATATCGAAAAGCAATTAGTGTCGACCCAAATTTATCAGATGCGATTCGCAATCTGGCCAATACCTATTTTTTCCTTGAGCAGTATGAAGCCGCAAAACCACTATTGGCCAGATTCATTGCCATGCAAAACTCAACAACCGCCGCACTAATAGCCGCAGTAACAACTCTTGCTGAGCTGGAAAGAAAAGACGGAAACTACAACGAATCATTTACCTATGATCTACGTGCAATTGAACTGAGTCCAAACAATGATTCACAAGTGCATATTATGGCAAACACTTACAACAATGCGGGTGAGGCTGATAAAGCTATAGAAATTTATCGCGCTGCAATCAACGTAATGCCAGACAACGCATTCTTCGACCGAAGCATGGGGCGCATACTCGAACAGGAAAACCGCTTAACAGAAGCACTAACAGCCTACGAATCTGCCGCTGCAAAAGATCCGGATTCAGACTTCTATACAAGACTGGTTGATGCCACACGAAGTAGGTTGAACCGTTAACCTTAGTAATGAAACTTGCCGTGGGGTATTTTTTTACACCTTCGAATCTAAAACCTGATTGTCTCGCGCTCTTTTCCGCCTTCGGCACGGGGAAGTGTTTCTCCGAAGCTGCCGAAATCCCATCCATGGGGGCTTGGGCTCGGCTCGGCATCCATGCCTCACACACTTCTACGAAACACTCCCCCGTACCAAATGCTTAATATTGTGAGCACTGGCAGGTAGTTGAAGCTTTCTTTAGTTTGTTTGTTCGATTTATTTCTGAAGTTGATGCTTCGCAGATTGTGTAGGGCGAGGRTGCAGTGTTGCCGGAATAGACCGTAATGAGGCAGGGATGCCGAATCGAGCCCCCAGGGATGGGTTYACGGCGTGTCTATGGAGGCAATACTGCATCCGCGTCAGTCACCGGAWTCAACAANWSCMATATTGAGAATTTCTTTYCTGCCRAGCCGCCGCATCAAAGCCAYATTACGCACTGGTATTTCATCAGTATCAGGAAARTCCGCGATARCTCGCTCRAGRCTCTTCTCTCTCAATASATGCAGCATAGGATARGGTGAYCGATTGGTATARTTYTCCACATCMTYYRGYTGTGTATYYGCAAAYTGATAGTYWGGRTGAAARCTRGCKATCTGATAGAYACCCTCAAGRYTCAATTGYTGCAACRSAGCRTCYGMCAASTRRAGAAACTGATTATATTCACCAAARTCCTGAAGYRCCTGCGGRTGAATAAGCAAAGTGGTTTCAATAGYTTCATCAGCAGTAAGGATATCCACCTCTGCTTGCAGAACCGTTAGTAACTCTTCTTCAGTGGTAGCATTTGTTACTTTAAAACGAATGCGATTCTTTACCAGCTCTCTTTTGGCAAAAGGACAAAGATTCAGGTCAATCACAAAAGACTCAAGCCATCGACGCACCGATTTAGATATAACAGTTTCTTGCAAAAGGCTGTCCCTGTTTTTGATATTAGAAATTTTCTGAAATCACTAATTATAGAATGCAGGAGCCAAATTCAAAGTTTCGGCAAGCTCCTGATTATGTTGAATCCAAAAGGTGGCGCCAGTTGATTCAATCAGGGCTTCTACTTTATCCATGGACTCTAAAGATTCCTCCCGATTGGTATTGAACACCGGTGTACTTCGTAGCGTCCTGCTAGCCTCGAAGTGGTATAAGTCTCCAGACAGAATCAGCGGACCAAAGTTCTCAAGTTCCAGATATAAAACCTGGTGCCCGGGAGTATGCCCGGGTGAAGAAATAATCTTAACCGAGCCGTCGCCAAAAACGTCAGCATCTCCGTTCAGGGTTCGGCGCGTGGAATTAGTTAGCTCTGAGTACAATGCCGGACGAAACACAGGGTTGTCGGCGCCGTGGTCAAAGGCTGCAATAGCTTCAGTTTCCTGAATCAAAAGTGTGGCCTGCTGGAAGGCATTAGCCGCGCCTGTGTGATCGTAGTGCATATGAGAAAAAGCGATAAAATCCACATCGTCAGGACTTATACCCATTGAAGCAAGCTGATCTAGGAAAGATTCGTCATAGCGAGAATTGCCGCCAGTGCGACCCACATCAGTAAGTGGCAACCCTGCGTCCCATACCATAAGATGATCGTTATGCTGAATTAAATAACAAGGTACGATTAATTCTCGCACGGAGGTTTCTTCATTGCTCAGACCAAACGCGCTGACATCGGGAAAAGACAAATGACCGCAGTCGAACACTGTAAGCTTCAACTCAGCATGCGCAAAATTAACGGAAAATAACAGCAGCAGGGCGAGGAATTTGGACATGAGAATTACTCTAAAATAAATTGAACCGGTAGACTACATTAAATGGAGGGTCGTGTCGGCGTTTATTACGTTGATCGTAATCTGTGATTCTGGGCCGTTGATCCAAAAACCAGGACTACAAACAGGCATTCATAGTCTGCACAGTAAGGGCTCACCGACAGGAGACACTACCCTACCCCCAGCAATTATACTATTATAATTGATTCCGGCAGGACTAACGCTTGACGGCTGAACATGGAGCCAAAAATGCACACACTTGCGAAAAAACTCAATCTTTTTACGTTGCTTATTGCAACGCTGTCAATTAATTCCATTAGCGCACAAAGTTACGAGCCTGGCCTCACCGAGTACGGCTTGCCCAATTTGCAGGGCGTGTGGAATTTTTCGTCGCAAACACCATTGGAAAGACCAAGCCGCTACGTTGAACAGGAGTTCTTAAGCCCGGAAGAAATTGATGAATTAATGAGTAGAAGACAAGCTACTGTTGCGGCTCGCACCAGGAGTGAAGCAGATGTTTCTGATCGAATACTCAGCGCGCAAAATGCAAGGTCTGTTGGCTCAGTAAATGGTTTCTGGGCAGAGCGAACCACTCTTGAGGAGAATGGCAGAACTTCTTTGATAGTTTATCCGCGTAATGGAAAATTACCCGCACTGCAAAACGGCATCGAAATTCAGCGCGGCGATCAATCGGGTGTTACTGAGATACCAGGCACCAGGCCGGTGCGCTATACCCATGGCGGCATTAACAGAAATGGGCCCGAGGACAGAGGTCTGTCTGAACGCTGTATGGTTTTTAATTCCGGACCACCTTTGCTAAGCGGGCCTTATAATAACAATATTCAAATTATTCAGAATCGCGACCACATTGTACTCATGGTTGAAATGGGATTTGATGCCAGAATTGTGCCGCTTACTGGCGCTCCGCATATAGACCCCGCCATAACCCAATGGTCAGGCGATTCAAGAGGTTATTTTGATGGGAATACTCTAGTGGTGGAATCGAGAAATTTCTCTGACCTAGTAGCAAGCCTTGGATTGCGCGACAAAGCCTATGGCAGTGCAAAGAACAGGCTTTTGATTGAACGTTTCACTCCCACCGCACCAGGCAAGCTTGCTTACGAATTTACTATTGATGACCCTGATACTTTTAAGGAAAAAATAGTGGTGCAAATGCCTATGACACAAGTCAAAACCAGACTTTACGAATATGCCTGCCACGCAGGAAACTATGCTATACGTAATATATTACGCGCGGCGAGAATCTCCGAGGAAACACGCTAAGCACGCAGTCGTAATTAACTTGTAGCCGAAGTGTTTATCGCGGCTCTAGTCGAACAAAATATCGCGGAGGAAAACCGGTTAACAAACGAAACATAAGGCCCAGACTATTATCGTTATTGACCTTGTCGTGTTCGGCGCCTTGCACTGGAACAGCAAGATAATCTCCTGTTACTGCGGCGCCCCCTTCTTCTGCGAGCGTGACTTGCACATTGGGATTGGCTAACACCTGTCTATACCAGGCACGAGGCCAATGATTCGCCGCCACATACATCTGCCCGCCACTTTCGAGTCGAGCGACAACTCTGTCATTTGATTCGCCCTGGTCGGAAATTGCCGTAATGACTAAGGTACTTTGATTTGCTGGCTGAAAAAAACCAAGCAGTGACTCGAAGGCAACGACAATGCCAACGTAAACAACTAATACTATTAAACCTATTTTTGCTGCCTTCACAAAATCATCCTCGTTGTGTTTGTTCGCTTAAATAGTGTCAAAGCTATCTAGCTGGTGTTGGTTAAATACCATGCCCATCAGCTATTGTGCATCAACGCTGCTCTGTTGGTCATCATCGGGAGAACCAAATGCCTGTTTAAACTGCGGATCCAGATCTTCCCAGGGACCTTCCAAGGTATAGACGGCACTAGTCAGACTATTTACCTGATTACCAAATATTCGATCAAACAAATACGCACCTACAGCCAGCGGAATATTCGCCGTAAGCAATCCAATCCAGGGGATGTTTTCACTAACAGGCAAGGTGACAAACATCTCACCGGTAATGGTTTCTTTAGCCAGGTCTATCTCACCGGTAATTTGATAGAGACTGGAAGGCCCTGAGATAACCAGGCGCTCTTCAATGTCTACTATTCCGTCATTCAAGCTTAACTGGCCGGTGATCTCGTCATAGGCAAGACCGCTTCTCAATAAATCATCGCTGAAGCGTAGACGTCGCATAATGGCGTCAAAGTTTAAAATACTAATCAACTTGAGTGCACCAGTAGCCCCGGTTCCTTGCAGAAAGCGGCCATCTTCAATATTGATATTGATGTCTCCACTGAGGTGATCGGCCGCAAAAAATGCCGGTGATCCAGGCCAGTCTATATTGGTAGTAAAAAGTGCAGTGTTACTGTCAAAGCTAGCCGCATAACCATTTGCAGTTAACACATCCGCCATATTATCAGCAACCAAAACACCTGAAAGCTCACTGTGATGTTCTGTACCGTCGAACTGCCAATTGAAATACGCCTCGTTTGTCTGGGCTAGTTCATCCTCCTCTCCATCCGTCTCACCATCCACGCCATCCATACCCAGTCGCAAACCTCTGAAGTCGAATGCCATATCAGTGAATGCTGCACCGGTGGAGTTTGGGTTCAGAGTAAAGCGCCAACTACCATAGGGTTTATCACCAATGCGAAATTCATCTGTAGAAAATTTCATTCTTGGCAATGCTCTAGGGTCTATTTGTGCGAGCACATCTATAGCTTCCTGCTCATCAGCATCGATCTGTTCCAGGGTTAGTTCCTGAGGAGGGCCGATTCTGTCCTGTTCGGTACCTGGTAATCGCAAATAATCCAAATCAAGTTCAATATAACCTTCGCTGGAGAACGGCAGCCCAACCTGCCCCGAAATCGCCTCACTATCAAGAGTGATTAGCCACTGCTGTTGAGCCACATCACCAATAATTCTCATTCCAACATCGTCGAGTTCGGTATCATATAACTCAAAAATATCGAGCTGTAAGTCGACAAATTCAATAGTGTTACCAAGCTCAGAAGACGTACTGCCACTGCGATTAAATTCTGCTAAGAAGCTACTCCACTCCTCAAATCTGAACCGATCCATAGAACCAAGCACAGCCAGTCCTTTTGTGTCATTCCCAAGCAAGCTCTCAAAATTTGACTGCGAGTCGCCCAAAAGCACCAGACCATCTACAATTGTTCCTTGCTCAACATCAAGATCGAAGCTTAATTTTGAACCCAGAGTTCCATATATATGTTGGTTGTCGCCGAAGAAGTCCAGCTCCAGATGTAATGGCATTTCCATTTCTACGGGCTTGGAAAATGGATAAGGCAAGGATAAAGACGCACCAATCAAGCTTGAATCTATCAATAAACTATTAGTAGCATCCCCTGTTGAACCCGATGTCATTGCTATACTTAGTTTAGCGTCATAGGCTAGCTGACCTTCCATAGTAGCTAAAATGTCTTGCACAAATTCCGACTGCAAAGGCCACGCTATTAGCTGCTCCGGCGCCACAGACCCGGTGGCATCAACAATTATAGTTTTAAGCTCTCCTTCTGCGAGCGTGGAAGAAAGTCGCAGATTCGATTTTTGGCCAAACAACCTGCCTGTCATTTCGCTGCGCTCAAGACCCGTTCGAGTATCGAACACGAAAGAGCCGCTTAATTCTTCAACATCAATGGCGTAATCAGTAATCAGCAATTTATTATCAGCAAGGTTAATGTCCAGCCTGACTTCGGTTTCAAGCTCTGGGTTACTTTCAATACTGTTCAAAGGGACCAGTACTTCAATATCCGAACTGAAACCACCTTCCGCCTCCCAGGTCGCAAAAGCCGCTTTCAAGCTGTCGCCGACCCCGGAATTCTGTAAGTAATTCAAACCATCCGCCGTGCTGCCCGACGCTTGACCATGCAACGACAGTAAAGTCTGACCATCAGCATCGCGGCGAATGTCAGCTAAAACAGAACTGGCAGCGATGTTCATACTCTGGCCACTTAGAATTTCTATATCGATATTGTTATCATCAGTAACGATATATGCCGTTAAGCCGCTCAGGTCAGGCCACTCGTCACTAAAATTCAACTCCCCATTCGACAGCAAATAGAAACTCTGGAATGTTTTAGTTGCCGCCGCTGCCCCGGGTATTGTGGAGCCTCTATAAAGTACGCCGCTGTTTAAAACCTGCCCATCCAGCACAGCCCTGTCAATCCATTCCATGCTGCTTCTAAGCCCGGCATCAATATTTGGCCCGTCTGGTAAATACTGAGATTTTTGCTCACCATCAAAGCGAAGCGCACCAACTAACAATTCCAACTCAGCTTTTGGTTCGCCATCGACGGGCTTGTTAATAGTCGCTGTAAATTGAACCCTTCCAGAAACAGCATCAGATTCAGCAGCTATTACATTGCTTACCAGTTTTAAATCTTGTCCGTTTTCCAAATCCAGCTGAAAACCAAAACTACCATTCACATAGTTATAGTCCCAGGTGCTAAGAAACACATTGGGGATATTGATTCGAAACTCATCAGACTCCACTTCAGCCACACCGAAAGCAAAACGATCAGCGCTATTGAATTCAAGTTGCACAAAGCCATTGATGCCCCACATGTTTGGCGTTCCTCTTACCGAGGCCACATCGACACTGTGCAGATTAGTTTTTAATAATAAATTTTCTTCACTGGACTCAAGCAACGGAACATACAAGCTAAAGTTCTCCAGCGCCCCTCGCGGAGAATAAGCTTCAAGTTGCTGTTGAGCGTTAGCGTCTAACAACCCACTTTTAACGGCGAGTTGTGCCAACAGGGAGATATCAATATTGTCAGCGGTAACAGAAATACTTTGCTGGGGTATAAAATTAAGATGAGCGTTAAACGAACTCCAGTCTAGTTCCTGCCACGAAACCGACATGTCAGCCAGGGTCAATTCCCAAAAAGCCTGATCTGTCCCTCGTTTTAAACTGGCTTTACCACTTAGTTCAGTCAGCGTTAATGGCGCTGAACCCTCAGCCCCAAGAGTAATGTTATTTACCTTTAATTGTGAAACCAACTGGCTCACCTGGCCGCTGTCAAAAGATAACCAGAATTCACCACCTCCGAAAAGCTGTTGAATGCTCATCGCAGCGATGTCCTGATTACGAAACAGGCTTGAATAGTCCGATTCGGGAATACTAATATGCAGATCACCATCAATGCCCGAAAGATCATCACCGGAAACTTCAAGCGAAAGTGCTAATTGCTGACTATTCCCTTCGAGATTCACATTGGCGTGCAAATAGTGATTCTGTTCTCTATTTCGAATGGTAGCTAAGCCATTGATGAAACTAATACGCTCACCAGAAAAAGCGAGCAAGTTAACCGTTACATTACGCAGGCTTATCTGAGTAAATCGTAGAAAGGAATTATAAACATCATCCAAACTAAGGCTGCTATTTCCACTGGTACTTAAACCGCGCAATTGCCAACTGCCAGATTCTGTTTGCTCAACGTTGAGCTCAAGTTTCTCAATCACGAAGTCTTCAAGAACCCATTTTCTCTGCCAGATACTTCTGGGGATATCTACAATTAGCGAAGCGCTATCGAACAACAACGCACTGGAGTTTGGGTCATCCTGGTTATTCACGTCATCACCAACGAGAAAACGCAGGCCATTCACCTGTATTATTGGGTTGAAACCTTGGAAATTTCCAACGAGGGAGTCTACTGTTACGCGAAGGCCGGTTGATTCAAGTATTTGCCGTTCGAAAAAGTCAGTGTAGCGTGAGATTGCCGGCATGAACTGGCGCCCAGCACTGACATAAGCTGCAATGAGTACCAGTGTCACTATTAGTAGTAATATGACTTGCTGGCGAACTTTTTTAAGAATCGAAATAAACATGCTTATAGTATCGTGACCGTTTTATTGCAGTTGAATGTCAGTAACATTCTATGCTGGCAAAGAATCCGCTATAGATGGTATAGCGCAGGATTGCTGAACCGGAACTGAAAATCGAGAAATTGAAACAAACAAGCAGCTCAGCCTGACAACACAACATCAAACTGTTCCTGAGTATACATTGGTTCCACTTCAAATTTGACCGTCTTAGCCAGTAATTCTTGCAGCTGCGCAAGAGTATTTGATTCCTCGTCAAGTAAACGATCAACCACTAGCTGCGATGCCATTACCAGCAAGACATCATTTTCGCAGGTACGAGCTACCCTGAGGATTTCACGGAAAATTTCATAGCAGACTGTTTCCGTGGATTTTTGCGTGCCTGATCCTGCACAAACCACGCATTGGGTGTTAAGAATTTGCCCGAGGCTCTCTCGGGTCCGCTTACGGGTCATTTCGATCAAACCAAGTGGTGATATGTCGGTGATAGACGTTCGCGCATGATCCTTCTCCAGCGCTTTGGCCAGCACACGCTGAACCTGACGTTGGTGCTCGGTGTCTTGCATATCAATAAAATCGAGGATGATAATTCCTCCAAGGTTTCTAACCCTCAATTGCCGGGCAATCGCGGCCGCCGCCTCCAGATTGGTTTTAAGAATGGTTTCGGCATGATTGCGGCTACCAATATAAGCTCCGGTATTCACGTCGATAGTTGTCATGGCTTCTGTTTGATCGATAATAAGATCACCACCAGACTTAAGCTTTACCTGTCGCCCCAATGCTTTGTTAATCTCGCCTTCGACTGAGTACATGTCGAATATGGGCCGGCCACCCTGGTAATTTTCAACAATTGTCGAATACTCTGGCACAAAATCTTCAAGAAATTGTTTGATCTGAGTGAATGATGCCTGGTTGTCTACACGGATTTTTTCTACCTGAGAGGAGATCAAGTCACGAACAGTCCGCATATAAAGTGGGACTTCACCATAAACCTGGCGTACTTTGTCGGCTTTAGTAATTCGTTGCTCCACCTTTGCCCAAAGGCGGTTTAAATAACTACTATCCTCTGAGAATTCTTCTGCTCCAGCTCCTTCGGCAGCAGTTCGAATAATAAAACCGCCATGCTTGTTCCCGCCATTTTTTTCGAGACATTCTTTTAACTGCGCCATGAGGCGATCGCGCTCTTCCTCATTTTCAAGTCGTTGAGAAATACCCAGATGTTTGCTACGCGGCAGGTAAACCAGATTTCTCGAAGGTAAGGTAAGGTGGGTCGTTAGCCGGGCACCTTTGGTACTAATCGCATCTTTAGCAACTTGCACCACTACGAACTGCCCTTCCCGTAACAAGGATTGAATTGTTTGAGGTTTCTCATCACGCACTTCAAACCCATCAGTATCAATTGCCGCTATGTCTGACGCATGAATGAAGGCCGCCTTGTCCAATCCAATATCAACAAATGCTGCTTCCATGCCCGGCATAACACGCACAACCTTGCCATAGAAAATATCACCGACGTGGCCTCGGTGATTGTGCCGTTCGATAAACACTTCCTGTAAGAGACCGTTCTCAATAAGTGCAACCCTGGTTTCCATAGTAGTGACATTTATGAGTATCTCTTCACTCATTTAATACACCCTCTGATTTAGCTGCCGTTTGATGTAGACCACCAAGTCCGAATCGCTCTAGTAACTGTGCTGTTTCGAAAAGGGGTAATCCCATCACCCCACTGTAACTACCTTCAAGGTGGCTAATAAACACCGCCGCCCGACCCTGAATACCATAGCCACCGGCTTTGCCAACAGGCTCCCCAGTGAGCCAGTAAAGTTTTGCCTCTTCAGGAGAAATTGTGCGAAAGCGCACAGTCGAATCAGAAATAATAAAATGCTTTTCTGAGAGCGTAGCAACGGTGACCGCTGACAGTACATGATGTTCCCGCCCAGATAATGTCAGCAGCATCTCTATAGCGGCTTTCTGATCGGATGGTTTTCCCATTACTTCCTTGTCGCAAACCACAATGGTGTCCGCTGCCAGAATCAACGTTTGACTACTAACTGCATGCTTTTGTAATGCAGATTCTGCTTTGCCATTGGCCATTCGCTGCACATAGTCGATTGGAGATTCTTCACTTGCTATGGTTTCATCAATATCCTGACTTTCCACAGCAAAACTGACTCCGAGCTGCTCGAGTAATTGCTGTCGCCTTGGCGAAGCTGAAGCTAAGATGATTTTAAGCGGGGACATATCAGTGAACGTCGAAACCACGACGAATCTGACGTAATAGCTGAAACAGTGAGGGCCAAATAATGGCACTGGTGAGAGCTGCCATTAGAAACATAAGATTAGACGCCACACTTTGGCCAGTGACTATTTGCAACCAGTTGCAGAGTATGAGATTTAAACCAATCAGAGCCAGTACTAAACCGCTTTGCTGTAGTGTAGAAAACATTCTAAGGCGTAAATGCAGGCTTAAGGTTACATAAGCAACAATAACCAAAGCCGTCGCGTTCAGACCTAGAATCGATCCTTCGAGTATGTCCAGCAACAAACCCGCGGCCCAGGCAGACCCAATTCCAACACGGTAGGGAAGCGCCATAACCCAGTAAATCAATACCATGGGCACCCATTCTGGTCGATAGTTCATAGCCCATTCTGGAAAAGGCACTATCGCCAACAGGTAAGCGATAAAGAAGCTTAGAAAAATAACCCAAATTGAATGTGCTCTTACTGGCATCGTTGCACCTATTGATCTATGGGTTCAGATTCAAGTTGAGAAACCTGATCGTCAATAACTTGTGGCACTATTTCCGCCACCGAATCAGACTCAACTACTTCAGAATCAGCAACCTCACTCCCGCCAACTTCACCTCTGTCAACTACAGGCGCTTCTTCGAATGCGGCATCGGGTACTAAGTCAGGAATCAAATTTGGCTCTACAGCAACTTCTTCTTCTGCAAAAATTAGCATCACGTGTCGCGTGCTTGCCAGTTGCGCCAGCGGCCTGGCCTTTACTATGGCGAAATCCTGACCAGGATCGGAATACACGGATATAATTTCTGCCACGGGATAATTTTTAGGATATACCTGACCCATGCCAGAGCTAACTAGCAAATCATTCGCCCGCATGTCCTGAGTTTGGGTGACAAATACCAGTTCCAATTGATTCGCCGCATCACGGCTACCACGTGCTAAAGCTCGTTCACCATTGCGATTTACTTCAACCGGAATAACATGATGGGAATCAGTGATCAGTAATACCCAACTGGTAAAAGGAAGCACTTCATCCACCTGCCCCATTAAACCATTAGCATCGAGCAAGGCCTGCCCAATGAAAACACCATCGCGGGCTCCCTTATTTATGAGCACACGTTTTGAATAGGGATCGGGTGAAATATTGATTATTTCTGCGGACAGTATCTCACCGCCAATAAACTCAGTCGCTTCGTTGAGCGCTCGCAAGCGATTATTCTCACTGGTCAGGCTTTCCAGTAATTGCAATTCTCGCTGCGCTTCTAATAATTCTACTCGAAGACCTTCGTTTTCTTCCAGCAAGTCGGTTCGCGACACAAAAACATCATCGATCCAGAAAGACACACGAGTGGGAATGTCCGCAACCCAATAGACAGGTGTTGTGGCATAGCCAAGAACGAAACGAACTTGCTGCAGATAGCCGAAACGGTTATCCGCAAACATAATGCAGACTGACAGAAGGATAAAGGCGAGAGTCCGGTATTCTGGAGCAACACCTTTTGTGAATAGAGTCTTATCGATGGCCGTGCAACTCCGCTGGTGAGAATGGCAAGTATATCAGCCCCGGTAGGTGTTAAGAACCGGGGCTCGACCAACTGCCTATTCCAGCGTTAGCAGGTCGATATCGTGATCATCCATCAATTCCATGGCTTTGCCGCCGCCTCGCGCGACGCAAGACAAGGGATCATCGGCAACAATTACAGGTAAACCGGTCTCTTCAGAGAGCAATTTATCCAAATCTGTCAACAGAGCACCACCACCGGTGAGTACCAAGCCACTTTCAGCAATATCCGAGGCCAGTTCTGGCGGAGACTGCTCCAGTGCGCTTTTCACCGCCTGCACAATGGCTGACAAGGGTTCCTGTAATGCTTCCAGAATTTCATCGCTATTTAGAGTGAAACTTCGGGGCACGCCTTCAGCCAGATTTCGGCCTCGAACGTCAATTTCACGAATCTCGCTTCCTACATAAGCACAGCCGATTTCTTTCTTAATGCGCTCTGCCGTTGCATCGCCTATCAGGCTGCCGTAATTACGTCTTACATGGGTAGTAATTGCCTCGTCGAAGCGATCTCCGCCAACTCGCACGGATTCAGAATAAACCACTCCATTTAACGAAATTATCGCAATTTCCGTAGTACCACCGCCAATATCAACGACCATGGAGCCACTTGCCTGCTCTACTGGCAGTCCCGCACCAATCGCAGCCGCCATAGGCTCTTCGATCAGGCGCACATCACGGGCACCAGCACTGGCAACCGATTCACGAATTGCACGGCGCTCTACCTGGGTTGATTTACAGGGTACACACACCAGAACCCGTGGGCTAGGCGGAAAAAAACTATTCTCATGCACCTTGTTAATAAAATGTTGCAACATCTTTTCAGTAACCTGAAAATCAGCAATAACACCGTCTTTCAACGGCCGAATTGCTGTGATATTGCCAGGCGTTCTGCCCAGCATTCGCTTGGCGTCGGTACCCACAGCGGTGACCGTTTTCTGACCATTGTGCGTTCTAATGGCGACCACAGAGGGCTCGTTAAGCACGATACCTTGGTCTCGCACATAGATCAGTGTGTTGGCGGTGCCTAAATCAATAGACAAATCGTTGGAGAACATTCCCCTAATTTTTTTGAACATGAATTTACGTTGACCTCAGTTTAAAGATTCCATTTCGGGCATGCATTGTTAGTTAAGCGGCAAATACGCCTAATGATTTAGCTATCTTGTAGCTTTTATTTAATGCCGGGAACGAATTATTGTTAGCCAGTAGCAACTAAACACCATTTTCCAGAAAACCTGGAACAATGAATACAACTACTGGCGGGAATCTCCAGGAGCAATTGACCTGTTTGACAGCTTAGACCTTGATTGGTTTCGTCAAAGTAGCGAGCCTTCGAATAAGTCAGGTATAATCTCGCCTCTTTGGCGATTACGCGCACTCTAACAACGGCTAGGGGTTAGAGCAAGGGACTTATAGCAATTTGTTGAGCCACCGCAAACCACGCGTAAACTTTCTTTTCAACCCTGGATTTATGGAGCATCTAGATGGCTTTTGATAAGTCAGAAGTAGAAAAAATTGCTCATTTGGCAAGACTTCACATTAGTGAATCTGAAGCCGATGAAGTTACCAGTCGAATTACTGATATTTTAGCATTGATCGATGAGATGCAATCAGTGGACACGGACTCTATTGAGCCCCTCTCGCACCCCCTGGATGTTGTACAACGTCTTAGAACGGATGAAGTTACTGAACAGAATCAGCGCGAAAAACTACAGGCTCTTGCGCCTGATAATCAGGACGGCCTATACCTGGTGCCCAAGGTACTTGAATAGAGCCATCTCTTGTTAATGTAACTCGATTGATCTCAGGATCAAAAAACCAATAATTGCCGGAAGACCAAATGATAAGTAGTACCGTCGCCGAATTATCCATCGCGCTAAAGGCAGGAGACATCTCCAGCGTAGAACTCACCCAGGCCTATCTAAACCGAATCGCTCAGTACAATGGTGATCTCAATGCCTTTATTACAGTATGTGAAGAGTCCGCACTGGAACAGGCGAAAGCAGCCGATGCTGCTCGCGCAAAAGGCGATACAAGTTTACTGCTTGGAATTCCACTAGCCCACAAAGATATTTTTTGTACCCAGGGCATTACCACCACATGTGGTTCGCGCATGCTGGAAAATTTTATATCACCTTACAATGCCACGGTTGTTGAAAAATTTAGCAATGCTGGCGTGGTCATGCTCGGAAAAACAAACATGGACGAATTCGCCATGGGTTCTTCTAATGAAACCAGTTTCTTTGGCCCCGTGAAAAACCCGTGGAATAACGAATGTGTGCCAGGCGGCTCATCTGGAGGCTCCTCGGCGGCTGTGGCAGCCGATCTATGCGCCATGGCAACCGGCACTGATACCGGCGGTTCTATTCGGCAACC
Source organism: SAR86 cluster bacterium (assembly GCA_002402175.1). Taxonomy (GTDB): domain Bacteria; phylum Pseudomonadota; class Gammaproteobacteria; order Pseudomonadales; family Pseudohongiellaceae; genus UBA9145. The sequence continues at coordinate 38,558 of NVVJ01000012.1, read as the reverse complement.
CGCGGCGTTTTGCGGCATAACCGGACTTAAACCCAGTTACGGCCGAGTCTCTCGCTGGGGCATGATTGCCTTTGCTTCAAGCCTCGATCAGGCTGGTCCAATTTGCAAGAGCGCTGAAGATGCCGCTCTTATGTTAAACGTTATGGCTGGCCTGGATGAAAAAGACTCAACCAGCATTGATAAACCTGTTGAAGATTACACGGCTTCATTAGGCAACTCCTTAGAAGGATTAAAAATCGGCATACCAAAGCAACATTTTGCTGAAGGTTTAAGTAGCGAAGTAGAACAGGCTATTCGTGATGCGCTCAAAGAGTATGAAAAGATGGGCGCCATCATTAAGGAAATTGATCTGCCAAACAGTCATCTGTCGGTGCCTGCCTACTACGTAATTGCGCCTGCCGAAGCATCAGCAAACCTGTCTCGCTACGACGGTGTTCGCTATGGCTACCGCTGCGAAAACCCGGTAGATCTGGAAGACATGTACAAACGAACACGAAGTGAAGGATTTGGCGAGGAAGTCAAACGCCGTATCATGATTGGAACCTATGCTCTTTCCGCCGGGTTTTACGATGCCTACTACAGAAAGGCGCAAAAAATTCGCAGGCTCATCAAAAATGATTTTAGTAATGCCTTGAAAGAAGTTGATGTCATTATTGGCCCAACCTCACCCCATACGGCGTTCAAACTTGGGTCGAAAAGCGACCCAGTGTCGATGTACCTGGAAGATATTTACACCATTGCCGTCAACCTTGCTGGCTTACCCGCCATATCAATACCCGCCGGCTCCGCCAACGGGCTGCCAATTGGCATGCACATAGTTGCAGGTGATTTTGAGGAAGCAAAAATACTAAACGTGGCACATCAGTTTCAAAAGCTCACAGACTGGCATCGACAAAAGCCGTCTCAAATATCTGGCAAGGAGGTTTAAGCATGGAATGGGAAACCGTCATTGGCCTGGAAGTCCATGTGCAACTGTCCACAAAATCCAAGTTGTTCTCTGGCAGTTCAATAAAATTCGGCGCTGAACCAAACACTCAGGCCAGCATTTTTGATTTGGCCTTACCTGGCACATTGCCTGTATTCAATAAAGAAGCACTAGCCAAGGCGGTTAAGTTTGGCGTAGCGATTGGTGCTGAAATCAGTAAGCGTTCGGTGTTCGATCGCAAAAACTATTTCTACCCTGACTTGCCAAAGGGATATCAGGTAACTCAGCTGGACTATCCCACCGTCGGAAAAGGTGAATTAGCGGTAACCATGGATGATGGCAATGAAAGGGTTATTGGAATTACCCGGGCGCATATGGAAGAGGATGCCGGAAAATCTTTGCATGAAGATTATCAGGGCATGTCGGGTATCGATCTTAACCGCGCAGGCACTCCGCTACTGGAAATTGTCTCCGAGCCTGATTTAAGAACCGCCAGGGAAGCCGTAGCTTTTCTTAAAAAACTTCACTCTATCATTCGTTATCTGGATATTTCTGACGCCATAATGGCGGAAGGCTCTATGCGCTGTGACGCCAACGTTTCAATACGGCCCGTAGGCGAAACTGAATATGGTACGCGCACGGAAATCAAAAACATTAACTCTTTCCGTTTCGTCGAGAAAGCTATTAACTATGAAGTACAAAGGCAACAGGGTGTTTTGGAAGATGGCGGCAGAATTGTGCAGGAAACACGCCTGTATGATGCCGACAAAGATGAGACTCGCCCTATGCGCAGCAAGGAAGTCGCCAACGATTACCGTTACTTCCCAGAACCTGACCTGCTGCCAATAGTCATTGACGACGAATACATTGAAGCCATTCGAGCACAATTACCCGAAATGCCCGATGCCAAGAAAGCTCGCTTTATTGAAGAGTATTCGCTCAGCGATTACGACGCCGGCGTGCTGGTTAGCAGCAGAGAAATAGCTGAATATTTTGAAGTGGTAGCAAGCCAAAGCGGCGACGCCAAACTTGCTGCCAACTGGGTAAGCCAGGATTTGATGGGTCTGCTAAACAAAAGCAATTTGGACATCAGCAAATCTCCCGTTCAGGCTGAAAGACTGGCAATGCTAGTTACACGAATTAAAGATAATACGATCTCAGGCAAAATCGCTAAAACTGTGTTTGAAACCATGGTCGAGGACTCCTCATCTGTAGACGAAATAATTGCGAAAAAAGGTCTTAAGCAAGTTACGGATTCAGGTGAAATAGAAAAAATTGTAGACGAAGTCATTACCAACAATCCCGAGCAGGCTCAGCAATATCGCGATGGAAAAGAACAGGTGATCGGCTTTCTGGTAGGGCAGGCAATGAAGCTTTCTAAAGGTAAAGCCAACCCAGCAGCAGTGAACGAATTATTAAGGAAGAAGTTGGCATGAGAGAAGAAAAGAAAACGGGTAAAGACAGAACTCAACAGGCAACCAGAGACGAAGAATGGTCGGACGAGCGCCTTAAGAGCTGTATGGATGTGTTACCGCCCGAGGGCATACCTGCTGAGTATAATATTTTACTTAGAGCCTACCGAGGCATGACAGCTGAACTGTTTAAGCGCTTCGTGCCACTATATCTTGAGGCCGGTCACGATATAAATGTGTGCCTTGAAGACGGCTCTACGTTTCTCGACCATGTTTCCCGGCATAGAAAATCTACTGAATATGCCTGTGTACTTGAAGATTCCGGCGCCGAAAAAAAACTCGCCTAGCGAGTTTCAAACCAACTAATGGATACTAGCGCGGTCTTGTAGGCCGGCGACTACCCTGTGAGCGTGATGAACCTCGCCTGGTGTCCTTTGGTTTTGCTTTAAATTTTGATTCTCTTTCATAGGCAGGAGCTTTGTCTAGCATACCGTCTGCAGGGTGTATGCAGTCGAGTTTATTGCCCAGCTTTTTTTCGATGTCGGGCAATAGAAACGAATCTTCTTCGCAGGCAAAGCTTATTGAAGTACCAATGGCTCCCGCTCTGCCAGTTCGGCCTATGCGATGCACATAGTCGTCAGCTTCTTCAGGCAATGTGTAATTAATAACATGGGTTACATCGTCAATGTGCAGGCCACGACCGGCAACATCGGTAGCCACTAGAACCTGTATTTTTCCAGTCTTGAACGCATCAAGAGTTCGGATTCGCTGATTCTGCGCAATCTCTCCTGAAAGCATTCCGCAGCTAATACCATTGCGGTGCAGATTATCAGCCAGCTTTCTAACCTGGTCTCGGCGATTACTAAACACCATGACCTTTACCGCTTCAGGCTCTGAGATCAGGTTGAACAGTAAATTGTATTTGTCGGCGGTTGTCACCAGATAAACTATTTGATTAACAGCGTCAGCTGCCACTTTTTCCGGCTCAACCTCGACCATTATTGGGTCCATTGCCCAACGCTTTGCTAGTTCCACAATTTCAGGGGTGTAGGTGGCGCTAAACAGCAATGTTTGTCGACAGTCTTTTTTGGGTGTTTTTGCCACTACGGCGCGAACCTGGGGAATGAACCCCATATCCAACATTCTGTCAGCCTCATCCAAAACCAATAATTCCACAATTCCTAAATGCAGATTGCCGTTCTCTACAAAATCCAGCAAGCGACCAGGAGTAGCAACAACAATATCTACAGGCCTCGCTTCCAGGGCTCGGTTCTGTTTTTGGTAGTCTTCCCCGCCGACAAGCGTAACCGTATGCAGCCCGCAATTATGAGTGAGCAGCACCGAGTCACTCGCAATTTGAATTGCCAGCTCCCGAGTTGGAGCAACAATCAATGCCCTGGGCTCTGCCAGATAGCGTTCTTCGATAGGGTTTGATAATAAATCATTAATAATTGTAATGAGAAATGCAGCCGTTTTACCGGTACCCGTTTGTGCCTTACCGGTAACATCATGCCCTTTTAGCGTGAGCTCCAGACTTTGCGCCTGAATAGGGGTACAAAACTCAAATCCGATTTTTTTAATCGCATCGGCAAGTGGTTTTTGTAGATCAAAATGATCAAACGGGACAGGCTGTGATTCGTCAGTTGAATCCATAAAAATTTAAATTTCCGGGTTAGGGTGTAAAGCAGGAACTTGTGCAGCGCCCGCATAATAGCGGCATCAACTAGCTATATCAACTCAAAGCCAGTCCAACTGAGAGCCACCCCACTTACTGCTAACCCAACTTAAGGTAAATTCAACTACAGGCCGTACAATTTTTGTCGCGAGGTAGTTTCATTTCTCGCCACTGCATTGAGCTGGCATCAAGCAATAACAGACGACCAACCAGAGAATTGCCTATACCTGTTATCACCTTAATAGTTTCCATCGCCTGCACGGAACCAATAATGCCAACCAGAGGTGCCATTACGCCATTCTCGGCGCAGCTGGCGCTTTCATCGTCATCGGAATTTTCACCGTAAAGACACTGATAACAAGGGCTATCGAGTTTATTGCTATCAAACACGGCAACCTGCCCTTCCATTCGAATTGCCGCTCCGGATACCAGAGGTTTCTTGCTCTTTAAACAGCTAGAATTGATCGCGAATCGAGTAGTAAAGTTGTCACAGGCATCGACTACAACGTCTACATTGCCTACCGCCTGATCAAGGCCAACCCCAGTCAAACGCTGGTTTAATGTGGTGATTTTCACATCCGGGTTCAAATTTTGCAGAGTCTTCCTCACAGAATCCACCTTTGCCTGCCCAAGATCAGAGTCAGAATGCGCTATCTGACGCTGCAAATTGGTCAATTCAACAATATCGTCATCGGCTATAACTAAATGGCCAACTCCGGCGGCAGCAAGATACATAGCAACCGGGCATCCCAAACCACCCATTCCGACAATAAGCACAGTGGCATCCACCAGCTTTTGCTGACCAGAGATATCCATTTGGGGAAGCATAATCTGACGGCTGTATCTTAGTAGTTGCTCGTCTTTCATAAATTCATTTCAATTAAAGAGAAAGTTTCGCGGCGGTCATTCGATCAATGCCAGCCAGGTCTTTTTTACAGTTAATATTTGAATAATCTGAGTCGCCTAATATTTTAGCTACTTGTTCTTTCTGATTGTACCCATGCTCTATAAGGAGCCATGAATCTTTCTTTAGAATTTCTCTGCTTTGGCTTACCAGTTGCCGAATATCAGCAAGTCCGTCTTCTTTGGCAACAAGCGCACTCAAAGGTTCAAAGCTGATATCACCCTGTTGCAAATGATCATCATCAGAAGCCACATAGGGCGGATTAGCCACAATCATATCGTAGCGAAAGTTTTCCAGCCCATCACACCACGATGCCTGACGAAATTCAATATTCGACACCTTCAGTGCGCTGGCATTTAGCCTCGCTACTTCTAAGGCCTCCTCACTAAAATCTACAGCCGTAAGTTTCCAGTCCTGGTTTTCTCGCGCTATTGCCAAGGCAATCGCGCCACTACCAGTGCCTAGATCAAGAATATTTAACTCAGGCGACTGATTTTTTCTGGGTGGTAAGCCTTGTAAAATTTCGATCGCCGTTTCTACCAGAAGCTCGGTTTCTGGACGAGGAATCAATACATGATGATTCACCTGTAGCTCAAAATCCCAGAACGCCCTCTTGCCTAGTATGTAAGCAATCGGTTCACCTTGCTGCCGCCTCGAGCAGTGACTACGAAATGTACTCAGCGATTGCTCAGTGAGTTCCCGTTCGGGCCAGGTATAAAGTGTTTCCCGCGATGACTGTATTGCATCCGCCAGAAGTAACTCAGCGTCAAGCTTCCAACTGTCACTAGTCGTTGGCATTTGACGAGCTTCTTCCAACGCTTGTTTTATGGTGAGCATTTTAATAAATCGCTCGTTTGGCTATTGTTTAATTATCGTTTAGCTATCGCTTAACTATTTGTTTAGTTATCAGCAGCGAGACCCGCAAGAAGGTCAGCCTGATATTCATTAATAAGGGGTTGAATAACTGAAGTGAGATCTCCCGCCATAATTTCGGCCAGATTATACAGCGTGAGCTTGATTCGATGGTCGGTGACTCGTCCCTGAGGATAATTATAAGTTCGAATTTTCTCCGATCGATCTCCGCTGCCTACTAGCTTGCGACGGTTATCCGATTCTTCCTGGTGCTGCTCTGCCTGAGCCTGATCCAGCAGTTTGGCCTGCAAAAGCGACATGGCACGTGCTTTGTTCTTGTGTTGTGATCTCTCGTCCTGGCATTCCACCACAATACCCGAAGGAAGATGGGTAAGACGGATTGCCGAATCGGTTTTATTTACATGCTGTCCACCAGCGCCACTGGCGCGAAAGGTATCGACGCGCAAATCCCCTTTATTGATTTCTATTTCTTCTACTTCGTCGAGTTCGGGCATAATCGCTACGGTACATGCAGAGGTATGAATTCTCCCCTGGGTTTCTGTTTCAGGAACTCGTTGCACTCGATGTGCGCCTGACTCAAATTTTAACTTCTCGTAAACATTCTTGCCTTCGATGCGAATAATCACTTCTTTATAACCGCCATGTTCGCCTTGGCGCTCAGTAATGGTTTCCAGTTTCCATTTTTGCGATTCCGCAAAACGGGAGTACATGCGTAATAAATCTCCGGAAAAAATCGCCGCCTCGTCACCGCCGGTTCCAGCACGAATTTCCAAAAACACATTGCAGCTGTCTTTGGTATCTTGAGGCAATAGTAAAGTTTGTAAAGCCAGTTCGAGTTTTTCCAGCTCCTGTGAATTGCTACTGACTTCTTCTTCGGCCATTTCGCGAATATCAGGATCTGAATCTTTTTGCATTTCCTTTGCTTGCTGAAGATCGTCGCTGATGCTCATAAAGCTATCAAACGTTTTTACCACTTCTTCAAGTTCAGCATATTCCTTGGATAGCTCACGGAAACGATTCTGATCTTTGATAATCTCGGCATCACTTAACAACGCCTCAAGCTCATCGAACCGATCTTTCAAATTTTCCAACTTCAAGCGTATTGAATCTTTCATTGTTTACTTCTTAGGACTGTATTCAAGGGTTTTCGTTAGTGTCAGGAGCATTATCAGAATCGAGCTCATATAATTCCTGGGTCAACTTCAGTAGTTCATCTCGGCCTTCAGCACTGGCTTTCTTCATTTGCACACTGGGAGAGTGTATTAATTTATTAGTGATCGAGCGAGCAAGTGATGTAAGCACGACCTCGGCTGACTCTCCTTTTTCTAATGCCTTTACAGCACGCGATAGCTCGGCTTCTCTTATGGCGTCAGCTTTATCACGAAATGCGCGCAATGTGCTTACCGCATTTAAAGAACGAATTTGTTTTCGAAACTCTTCGATGCCTTTTTCTATGATCGATTCAGCTTCTGCTGCCGCGTCCGCCCTGCTCTTTACACTGTCTTCGATAACATCACTGATGTCATCTACACTATATAAATAAGCATCAGCTATATCGGCGACTTCTGACTCTATATCTCTTGGCACTGCCAGATCGACCAACAACATCGGTTTGTGCTTACGCTGTTTCAGTGCTCGCTCAACCGCGCCTTTACCTAACAGCGGCAACTGGCTATTAGTTGACGACACAACGATATCTGCCACTACTAGTTGTTCGGGAATTTCCGATAACAAAACACCATGTGCATCGAACCGATTAGCAATCTCCAATGCATTATCCAGAGTGCGGTTTGCCACAACAATATTACTCACACCTTTATCTACAAGGTGCTTAACCACCAGTTCAATAGTTCGGCCAGCTCCAATCAACAAAACATTAAGACTAGGCAAGTCGGAGAAAATACGCTCAGCCAAAGTGACAGCGGCATAGGCCACTGAAACCGGATTTTCACCAATGGCTGTATCAGTTCTTACGGCTTTGGCAATAGAAAAGGCTACCTGAAACGCCTTGCCTAATGATTGACCTACAACGTTTTGGTCTTTCGACACTGCATAAGCGGACTTAATCTGGCCAAGAATTTGCGGCTCGCCAAGCACCATGGAATCCAGCCCACATGAAACTTTCATGAGGTGGCGAATCACCGCTTCATCAGAGAAAGAATAGCTGCAATCTTTCAGCTCCTGCTGGTCAACCTGATGAAATTTTGCCAGCCAGCTCAGCACTAACTGTTGCGCGCCAGTGCTTGATTTATCAATGTCTGAACCAGTCTGTATTTCTTCGTTATTGTCACTCAAGCCAAAATTGACATAAATTTCGGTGCGATTGCAGGTAGAGACAATAACTACTTCATCGATATTGTTCAGGGCATGAACTTCAAGCAACGCAGCCTCCACGATTTCTGGTGGAAATGCCACCTTCTCGCGCAAGTCGATATTCGCTGTATTGTGGTTTATACCTACAAGTACCAATGCCATGGAATAACCGTAGTAACCAACCCATTAGCCGAAAAACAGGTCATATTGATAGTCAAATCGAAAGGCTCGCTATATTACTAAAATTCCACCCCAGTTCCCATTAGAGTCTGATTTTAAAGAGATTCCACCTCAGGCTACATACAATAAGCCTTTCAATTTCAAATTTTTTAGCCGGCGGCCAGTCTGAGAAATTCGCCTCTTCGTCAACATTCTCAATAACTCCGGATATAAACAGGAGATAAATCACCCTGATCAGGCATGAACAAACTGTTACAATGCCGGCCTAAACACTTAAATCATCACTGATTCACTGCGTTTTATATGTCCGAAAACAATAACCAAATCAAAGCCTTTATCACTTCACTGCTGTGTATTGGCCTAGTTGCCTGTGTTGCGCCGCAGACGCTTCCCAATGACACCACTTCGGCTCCCGAAACTACAGGCGCGCAACCCAGCCCAGTCGAAGAAGTAGCAGAGCAGGAAATTGAATACGGAAGTTTCACTGAAGATCAGCTGTATAAGGCAATAATTAGTGAATTAGGTGCACAGCGCGGCCAGCTTGAAGGAGCTGGTGAAAATTACTTCGATCTGGCAATTGAAACTCGCGACCTTACTATCATACGGCGAGCCGTGCAGTTCGCTTCGATTAACAATGATGTAAATGCACTATTACAACTGGGCCTGCTGTGGGCAGAAATTTCACCAACCGATCCACAGCCCCATTTGATGCTGAGTATGCAATTTCTCGAAAGTGGGGCATTTAAACAGGCTATATCCCATATGGCTCGGGTAATAGACCTAGGAGGCAATATAGATTTTGCCTCGTTATCAGGCCGAACCGGCCGAATGAACCCCGAAGACAGAGCGAGCCTGATTGGCAACCTGCAACAACTGAGTAAGGAATTCTCTGAGCAGCAATCAATTCGCGTCGCTTTGGTGCAACTATTGGCACAAAACCGTCAGTTCGAAGAAGCTTTGTTAGAGCTTGAAGGAGTACAGGAAGATTTTACTCTCGAGCCTAATATGGTGCTGCTGGAGGCACAGATATATCAAAGTATAGAAAACAATGATCAGGCTCTTCGCGCGCTTAAAAGTGGTGTGCGGAAATTTGAGAATGATAAAACCCTGCGCTTCGGTTATGCGCGCCTGCTTGTGCAGAATGAGGACTTTGCCGCGGCACAAACACAATTTCGAATATTAGTAGAACAGGACCCGCAGGATTGGGACACATTATTTTCTGTCGCTCTGCTGGATGTACAACTCGAGAACTATGACGGCGCAATCACCGCATTTGAACGGCTGATAAGCGTAGATCAGCGAGCAGATGATAGCCGCTACAACCTTGGCCATGTGTATGAGTTACAGGGCAACCTGGAAAAAGCGATTGAACATTATCGCCAGGTTTCCATAGGCACCAATAATTTTCTGTCAGCACAGCAACAGGCAACCAGGCAGTCCATTCAGCTTGGCCAGTTTGAAGAAGCTCATGCCTGGCTACAGGGATTGTCCCGCGGACAGCCCAGACTGGAAGTGCTCTTTACAACGATTGAATCCGGTTTGCTTATTCAAGCCGAACACCCACAGCGAGCGATTGAGCTATTAAATACCAGCCTGAACAGATTCCCTAATGAAGCCGATTTACTGTTCGCCCGGGTTATGTACTACGACTCAGTGAGTGACAGGCAAGGCTCCGAAACAGACTTGCAGCAGATAATACTTATGCAGCCTGAAGACGCCCGCGCACTAAACCATCTTGGCTATATGCTCGCCGATCAAACCACACGCTTTGATGAAGCTCTTGAATTGGTAGAACGAGCCATTGCCATATCACCTGAGGACCCGGCAATCATCGATAGCCTGGCCTGGGCCCAATACAAACTTGGCCATTTTGAAGATGCGCTTGAGAACCTGCGCAAAGCCTATTCTGCATTTCCTGATGATGAAGTCGCCTCTCACCTTGGCGAAGTATTGTGGGCAATGGGGCGCGAAGACGAAGCCAGGCAGGTTTGGCTCAATGCGCTTAATACCGAGCCAGGTAGCGAGCTTATAAAAGAAGCTATGGACAGGCTACAAGCTGCAAGATGAGCGGGTCGTCAACTCATCTGCTTAGGTCGTTTCGCCGCTACTGTTTTTTATTGGGCTTTTCAGTAGTGCTTTCTGCCTGCAATATAGCCCCCTCTTCCAACATAAATAGCAATTGGGTCGTGCAGCGAAACCAACTGCAGGCTCTGGATTCCTGGCAGTTACGTGGCCGAGTCAATGTGCGCTACGACAATGAATCCCACACTCCACGCATTCAGTGGATGCAACAAAATGTCGAATACCATATTCGTCTATGGGGCACCTTCAATGCTGGCAACACATTAATTGTTGGCCGACCAGGTTATGTGACTCTGGAGCAGGACGGCAACATAGTAAGAGCCAATAGCGCTGAAGAACTAATTCTGCAACAGCTGGGCTATGAGCTACCGGTGTCCTATTTAAATTATTGGATTAAAGGACTGCCTGCACCTGATTCACAGGCCGACCTTAGCTTCAACGACTTGAACCAGCTCATTGCTATCGAACAGGCAGGCTGGAGTATCGCCTTAAGCGATCCAAGGCAATATGGCGCGCTTACTCTGCCACGGCGGGTCGAGCTTACCCGTTCGGCCAATGATATACGTCTGCGCTTTATTGGCCTGAACTGGACTGTGAATAGTACGGCCAACTAATGGCACCAGAGTCAATAACACTACTGGCCCCGGCCAAACTTAACTTGTTTCTGCATATCACCGGCCGCAGAGCTGATGGATACCACGAACTGCAAACCCTGTTTCAATTACTTGATTATGGCGACAAGCTGACGTTTGAGAGCGCCGATGCGGGCGTATTATCATTACATGTCTCCACAACTGAAATGGCTAATGTAAACGCCAGCGCAGAGTCCGAGGCTTTTCCACTGGATAACAATCTAATTCTGGTAGCTGCTCGGAAATTGCTGGAGATATCGGATAATCCATTACTGGGTGCTAAAATTACCCTGAAAAAGCAAATTCCCATGGGTGCAGGCCTTGGAGGGGGCAGCAGTGACGCCGCCATAACCTTAATAGCCTTAAACCAGCTTTGGGGGCTGCAACTGGACGAAAACCAGCTTTGTGCCATTGGCATTAAGCTCGGAGCCGATGTGCCGGTATTTATTCGCGGGAGATCAGCCTGGGCCGAGGGTATTGGAGAGCAGCTAAACCCTGTAGAACTGGGCGATTTCTGGTATCTGGTGGCCTGTCCTCAGTGTTCGGTGTCAACCAGAGAAGTTTTTTGTCATGAACAATTGACACGGAACACTCAAGCCATCAAAATGGCCGACTTTCTGGCAGGCAGCGCCCGAAATGACTGCGAATCAGTCACTCGAAAACTGTATCCGCAAGTAGATCAGGCAATCAAATGTCTATCTCAATTTGCTGAAACCAGAATGACAGGAACCGGTTCCAGTATTTTCGCTCGTTTTGAAGACGAAGCAGCGGCCAGAACCGTGTTAAAGGCGTTACCGGATAGCTTGCCAGGGTTTGTGGCAAAGGGTATAGATTCGATAGTTTACGATTAGTGTGTTCTCGTAAAGAAAAGAATAATTTAGCTATTTTTGGCTATATATAGATAGAAGCCATATTTGCACGAAAAACGATTTATTGGGGTGTAGCCAAGCGGTAAGGCACATGGTTTTGATCCATGCATGCGTTGGTTCGAATCCAGCCACCCCAGCCATTTTTTAAAGATTAGAATATAAACTCCTAACAATACCCTTATATACAGGAACGCAATCGTGGCAAATAATCTAATGGTCTTCGCCGGCAATGCCAATCAGGAATTGGCAGAGAATATTGCCAAACACATTGGCCTGCCTTTGGGTTATGCAAGCATTAGTAAATTTAGTGACGGCGAAATATCTGTTGAGCTAAATGAAAATGTTCGCGGTAAAGACGTCTTTATTATTCAGCCAACCTGCGCGCCAACTAACGATAGCATTATGGAATTGCTGTTGATGGCTGACGCCTTGCATCGCGCTTCAGCCAATCGAATCACTGCTGTGATTCCTTATTTTGGCTATGCACGACAAGACCGGCGAGTACGTTCCGCCCGTGTTGCTATTAGCGCCAAAGTAGTTGCCGACATGATTAGTGCTGTGGGTGTAAATCGAGTATTAACTGTAGATTTACACGCCGAGCAGATACAGGGCTTCTTTAGCATTCCGGTGGACAATGTTTACGGCTCACCCGTGCTTACAGATGATATTGAACACCAGCGCTACGACAACCTGATAGTAGTTTCACCTGATATCGGCGGTGTTGTTCGAGCAAGAGCTGTTGCCAAGCAACTCAATGTCGACCTGGCTATTATCGACAAACGGCGCCCAGCAGCCAATGTCGCCCAGGTTATGCATATTATTGGTGATGTAAAAGGTCGCAGCTGCCTGATTGTTGATGACATGGTGGACACCGCAGGCACGCTTTGCAAGGCGGCCGATGCACTCAAAGAACACGGCGCAATTAAGGTAATGGCCTATTGTACGCACCCGGTACTATCTGGCCCGGCAATAGAAAACATAGAAAACTCAAACCTGGATTCCTTAGTCGTTACCGATACGATTCCATTGAGTGATGAAGCAAAAAATTGTAAACGCATTCGACAACTATCGATGGCAAAACTTCTTGCCGAATCGATTCGTCGTGTGAGTAATGAAGAATCCATTAGCGCGATGTTTGATAACACTTAACATCTCGCGGATAACCCTGAGGGCAAAAAATTCTTTGTCCTCTTTTATTAACCCTGTGATTGTGTCGGTCGCAAGCCAGTCACGGTATTTTTTAGGAGAGACTTATGTCCACTGAAGAATTTGCACTGAACTGTACAGTTCGAACGGATTTAGGGAAAGGTGCGAGCCGCCGCCTACGCCGTTTAAACGATAACATACCTGCCGTATTATACGGCGGTGATAAAGAGCCTGTGTCACTCACTATTGCACACAAAGATATCGCTAAGGCGATTGAAAATGAAGCGTTCTTTGCGCATATTATTACGCTGAATATCGGCAGCAAAAAAGAAAAAGCGGTTATTAAGGCCCTGCAACGTCACCCGGCAAGGCCAATCATAATGCATGCTGATTTTTTGCGAGTAAGCGACAAGCAAGCCATTGTCGTTAAAGTACCAATTCACTTCCTTAATGAAGAAGCATGTGTGGGCGTGAAGCTTGGCGGCGGTAATATACTCAAGGCGCTGAATGAAATTGAAGTATCGTGTCTGCCTAAAGATCTGCCAGAGTTTCTCGAAGTGGATATGCTTGAAATTGAGCTTGGTGATTCAGTACATTTATCTGACATTACTTTGCCAACAGGCGTGACCAGTGTTGCCTTGTCTCATGGTGATAGTAGTGATTTATCAGTAGCTACTGTTGCTGCACCTAAGGCTATCGTGGAAGATGAAGCTCTTCCAGGCTCGCTGGAAGCTGCTGCTGATTCTGCTGCCTCAGCCGATGACTCTGCAAGTTCCGATGACAGCTCTGGAGATGGCGAATAGCCAACTCTGTCTAGCTCAGGAAGCTGACTATGTCAGACACTCCTCTGAAGTTAATTGTGGGTCTGGGAAATCCAGGCCCACAATATAATTCCAATCGCCACAATGCCGGAATAATATTTCTGCATCATCTCTGCGCCGCTTATAACGGCACTCTTCGAGGTGAGAGCAAATTCTTTGGCGAATTTACCTCAATAAACATTGCAGGCCAGGACATTAGACTCCTGTTTCCTACAACGTTTATGAATCACAGCGGTAAAGCCGTTGCGGCGGTATGCAAGTTTTATAAAATTGCTCCTGAGAATATGTTGGTAGCCTACGACGAAATTGATTTCGAGGTAGGCGTTACCCGTTTCAAACAAGGCGGGGGACATGGCGGCCACAATGGCATGCGTGACATTATCAACGCTCTGGGTGGCAATAGAGATTTCTACCGATTAAGAATAGGTGTTGGACACCCCGGACATAAATCCATGGTAGCCAATTATGTGTTAAGTGACCCCTCTCGCTCCGAAGCCGACGTGATAGTGTCTGACATCGAAGATGCTATTCGGGTAATGCCAAAAGCAGTAGTCGGCGAGTGGGAAGAAGCCATGCGCTTGCTTCACACAAATTAACGGATTTAACTAAGTAAACAAGAGAACACTATGGCAGTTCAATGTGGAATTGTGGGCCTACCCAATGTAGGCAAGTCGACACTGTTTAACGCGCTTACCAAGGCCGGTATCGCGGCAGAAAATTTTCCTTTCTGCACCATTGAACCAAACTCCGGCGTGGTGTTCATTCCTGATGAGCGTCTGGACAAATTAGCCGCCATTGTTGAACCAGAGAAAACCATCCCCACCACAGTCGAATTCACCGACATTGCAGGGCTGGTGGCTGGTGCGTCCAAAGGTGAAGGGCTGGGCAATCAGTTTCTTGCTAACATCCGCGAAACCGATGCTATCGCCCATGTGGTGCGTTGCTTCGAAGACAGCAATGTAATTCATGTCTCTGACAAAATAGACCCAGCCGCCGACATCGAAATCATCAACACCGAACTAGCCCTAGCGGATCTGGAAAGCGTGGATAAGTTTCTCGACAAAACCTCAAGAGTCGCCAAAAGCGGTGACAAAGACGCACAGCGCCAGGTAATAATTCTCGAAAAAGTAAAAGCCCATTTAGATGAAGCAAAACAGGTTCGCACCATGGACCTGACAAAAGAAGAGCTGGCCGACCTTTACAGCTTGCACCTACTCACCATAAAACCAGTTTTGTATATTGCTAATGTAGACGAGGAAGGCTTCGAAAATAACCCCTACCTCGACACCGTAGCAGCCATCGCCAAATCCGAAGACGCCGAAGTCGTTGCCATCTGCAATAAGCTCGAGTCCGAGATCGCCGAATTAGAAGACGAAGAAAAACAGGAATTCCTGCAAGACCTGGGCATGAAGGAAGCCGGGCTGAACCGCGTAATTCGCGCCGCCTACACCCTACTCAACCTGCAAACCTATTTCACCGCCGGCGTGAAGGAAGTAAGAGCCTGGACAGTGAAGCAAGGTGCCACAGCACCACAAGCCGCCGCGGTGATACATACAGACTTCGAAAAAGGCTTCATCCGCGCGGAAATAGTGGGCTACGAGGATTTTATAGCCAACAACGGCGAGAACGGAGCCAAAGACGCCGGCAAATGGCGCCTGGAAGGAAAAGAATACCTGGTCGCCGATGGCGACGTGATTCACTTCAGATTTAACGTCTGACTTGACAAATTACCCCGAAATCGCCAAAATTCGCGGCTTTTCGGGGATATGCACAAAGTTTCACGCTCAATATGAGAGAGTATAGAAATTTTGTAGCGAGGGTTTTGAGGGTGCGTTAGCTGGTGATTTAGTCTGGGATTTCACGCGCAGGCGTATATTTATACGTCGAGCATGAAATTTCAGATTAAATTATCAGATGATGTGCCATCGGAAGCCTCGATAAAAATTTTGGCTATGTAGCTCAGCTGGTTAGAGCACAGCATTCATAATGCTGGGGTCGGTGGTTCAAGTCCACCCATAGCTACCATATAGATAAAAAGGCTTACGGAGATGTAGGCCTTTTTTATATCCATAAAATAGCCATCTCCATTAGCTGACTGTATACTCTTAGTATAGTTTTAGAAAAAAGTACAATGACTACCCAAGAAGAATCAAAACTCTATAATTCAAAGCTTCAAGGTGTCGCTTCAAGGGCATCCGAAAGAGCAATTAAGAAAGCCCACGACCTTGGGCATGAAGTTACTATTGTCGAAGGCAACACCATCATCAAATGGTTTCCTGACGGACACAAAGAAACTATTCAAACCATAAGAGGCCGCTCCGTTAAATCCAATACTCTAGCCAAAACCTTATAAGTGGCTCAGCCCCTTCCACGGCTTCGAATAATTGCAGGCCCAAACGGCTCTGGAAAAACAAATCTGGCAACATCACTACGCAGGCTAATCTCTTTTGGGGTATATCTAAACCCAGATGAATTTGAAAAGTCATTGAAGCAGAATAACTCAATTTCATTTACTTCCTTTTCTAAGGAAATAACAACAAAAAAGCTAGAAACCCACTTTCTAAATTGTCCACAATTAGAAAAGTATAAAAATCACGCAGCCTTCATTCGATCATTAAAAATAACCAAACGCTCTCTTACAGTGCCTCATGAACATATCAATTCTTACGTCGCCGCATCTTTGTGCGATTATTTGCGCAAAGAGTTTATTAAACATAAAGTCTCATTTACCTTCGAAACAGTTATGTCACATAAAAGTAAACTTGTTACGTTGAAGGATGCCAAAACAGCTGGCTATCGAACTTACTTATACTTTGTATCTACTGATCGGGTAGATATTAACATTGCTCGAATAGAACAACGAATTAAGGAAGGAGGTCACCCTGTCTCAGAAGACAAAGTAAAACGAAGATTTAAGAGAAGCATGAAACTCTTGAAGCAGGCGATTAAATTATCTGATAGAGCGTTTATATTTGATAACTCGAAGGAGCGACAAATCTGGTTTGCCGAAATTACCGAAGGAAAAGCCATTGATTATAAAACAGATGACATCCCAATTTGGTTTAATTCCTATGTTCTTAAAAGCACACAAAGCCTTTAATCACCTTGTCTAGCCCCGAGGTCAGATTTAATTTTTGTCGCAGCTGTTAAAACAGTTTGTCCATTCAAAACGGCCAGCCGACATCCGGTGTTTGTCAAATTAGTTAATGTAATGGTCGACTTACAGTAATGAGCTGTAAACAGATGAAGTGCTTGGCACTTCATCCAAAGACGGTAGGACACCACTCCCTTAAACCGGATAGCAGTTAGCTTACCGTGTTCAATGATTCAACTTACACGACATGAACTCAACGCTTCTAACAAGACTTGCTCGGTTGCCGATACTTCTCCTTTTCAGAGGTTAGTGATTGATGTTTATAAATACTTAAAACTATAAACTTAATTTATCCCGGATTTTTGGCGCCCTCAAGTGGGATAAATTCGCTTGATATTCAAGATAGTTCGTTCAATCTGAAAGGGTAGCTTGTTGGCATGCCGGTAAGGTCGACGGCTTCGATCTTGTAAGCCTTGAGACCGTAGTCTTTATAGCGGGTGAATATTTTATAGCCAGTGGGTCGAGAAATACCAAACTCTCGGCAGACCACAGACATTTTCTCACCATCAAGCAAACGGGCGACAAATTTAAGGCGTTCATCCATAGGTTTACACTCTTTCCAAGGCATTTGGGCTCTCCCAAATGCATTAATGTGTAAACCATGTCTTCGGTATAATCTATAAACTATGTGTCAGGTATTACAAGATACTTATAGATTTTCATCAAGTATCTTTCACTTTGGGTAAGCGCGGGGTAAGCAATTGCCTCGCCTTACCTTTCTCTCCCAACTCTTCACATACTCCCTTGTTAATATTGGCGTTGTCAGCCATTTCCAATCAAGAATCAGCGCTCATCATGATTGAAAATACCAAACTTAAGAACTGGGAAGAGCCCCTAACTGCTGGCTAGGCAGATCTCATCGAACAACGCTGGGAAGAATTAGGAGCTGCTAGGTGCTGCGCCCTATTCGTGCTTACTGCCCTTCTCTTAAAGATGCTGAGTGGAGTCTTGATTCGGCTCTAGCGATGAAATTTTTTTCGAACTGAGTAGCGACCTATCGTTTTACTAAAATGTAATTAGGCTAATTTAAAAGCTCAAGTGAGTGTTTGCTGCCGTAATGATATGGAATAGCTGAAAGCAGGATTAAGCACTAATATAAGGCTGACGCAAACTTGATCTAAGACGGAAATTCATCCCCGACTCGATAACATTCATATGCAGATAAACATCTGCGTTGCTTGTAGCTTGTCTCTGCTTGGATGGCCCTAGGGCGCCAAAAGCGAACATATACTCTCAGCAAGGGTTCCCTTCAGTCTTCCATTTTCATAGCCAGCTTTCTATCTCGAATGTTCTGCCTAGAACGCTTAATATTTTCAGATGAAAGTAAATTCTCCGACGAAAGATCTAACGTGCAATTAATTAAAGTCGCAAGAAGATTATCACTTAACCGGAAACCCTCCGGTAATAAACCCGCGGAAGGACCATTCTCCTTCCTATCTTCAATGGCCTTTAGAATGACGCGCAAATAGTCCGCCGTTGAGCACTTGGATGAGGACAAGAGCTCCTCTGTCCAGGAATCGGTTTCGTATACCTCGTTTTCTTGGGCTAACTCACCGATGGCAGCTACGACCTCATGGTTATCAGGCCAGTATTTTAGATCAAATCGGCTTTTCAAGGAATTAATGTCTTTCTTTACGTATACCTGATAATAGGGCTTCTTCATCCCCGCGCGGTTCACCCAGTGAATGAAATGATAATCTTCATATGCACTGATACCACTAATCTCACTAATATCTCTCCGCTCCTTAATCATCATAGCAAGACTTTTGGCGCATTTTGCAATCTCCCGGTTCAGCTTAAAGAGCTTCCTCTTTTCTTCTCGTAATGCTTTCGATGCTTCAGGATTCCAAAATGTTGCAACACCCAAGAGGGCATCCCATAAGTTTATTTGCTGACATTCACTAAGCTTACTCGTTAGCTCAGCGTAAACTGGCTCCATTTCGACCGAATGTTTTAAGATTCGATTAATAACCGTGTTTTCACCTGGTAGTATTTGGTGTTCAATATTGTAAGCCCGCATTTCTCTAAGTATCGATTCCATAACATAGCTCCTCAACTAATGTGAAACTCCAACTTAACTTGATTTAACTTCCAACAAGGTATCATTTAGAAAAATAAATAATGTAAAGATATGTACCTTTATGAGGCCGTAGTTTCCTGTCCAACTACGGCCAGAAGCGAAAGCAGGGAATTGCGGAAAATGTAAGGCCTACGCTTCAATTCTCTCTCATTTTTAATTCCTTTCTATAGCTCCAGAGTAAAACCTACTCATAAAAATCAATCAGCATATAGCGAAATCAAACTCTTGTTCGTTAAATTCGCTATAATCATTTTCGGACGAGAGCACTTTGGCTTTGCAGACATAAAAATCTTTATATTGCGTGCCGTCTAAATTTAGCCATACACCAATTTTCTCATTATTGACTGCTGTATAAGAGCCACAAAGAGAGCGAATTCCTTTAGGGTGACTAGTTTCCCAATGGTTGTACCAGAATGACGAGAAACCAATTCTGATTCCATCAACTGAGTAACAAAATAAACCATCTGTAGAAGAACCGGATATCTCTTTCCCATGAATATTACACTTAGGAGCGTATAGTCCTCGCGATTCGAGATCAGAGTACCAATGCCCATGTCTCCTGAATGGATATGAAGTAACTGCTAAAACTGCACCCTCAGACTGAGTATTCTCACCAAACTCATAAGATAATTTTTTATCTAGAAGAGAGCCAATGCTGAGGCAGCCCAAACGTTCCTCGATATGGATATCTGTTGTTGGCTCCAATACAGTTGTCGCTCTTACAAACGTCAAATCAATCCACCTGTTGTTATCAAGCTTGATAGGTAATGACAGCGCCAGTAGATCTAGAGAGTTATCCACTTTTTCAAAACTCGCGAGAATTTCTTTAACAAAATGGATTAGATTATCCTTATCGGGTAACTTTCCTTCATCCCATACAGGCAACCATGTCGGCTTTTGAGGAAGGAGTCCTATGTATGCGGGCTCGATAGGTAGAGCTGGTATTGATAAATGCTCTGCATAAGAATCGGGCATGCCAAAGTATTGTTTTGCAAGTTCTATTGTTCGCAAATACGCAGAACGACCACGATGGCTCGCTTGAGTATAAAACTGTCCTGTATTTCTTCGTCTATCGCCACCCAAAAAATAGTCAATAGTTGTTGTTGTAGAAGGTTGATATTCGAACGTATTATTCCATTCAGACTTGAAATAGTCGGCAAAGGGGATGCCAGTTTTTCCTTCTTCTTCCTTTAGAATTGAATTGTACAAAAGAGGCACGTGAGTTCCCTGATAATACTCAAACCGATGGTTATCACCATCTAGATTAACAAAAAGAGAATACGAATAAGCATACGCTCCAAAATATTTTGGGCTCGATACTAATTCGGAGAGGATCAAGTCTGATAGTGTAGATCTTGCTTTAATATAGCGACCCAAATTATTTGGGCAGACATACCCCTTAGATTTCGCAATGAAAAATACACACAGCACTTCTACGCATTCAGACTCCTGACTTCTACTTGCCAAATCTTCTTTCAGTAATTCTTCAATTCTTGGATGGTGAGCTACTAAAAGAAGTGAAAGCTGCTCTACTACCCACAATTTAATAGATGGTATTGGTAGCTTTAGTCTTGAAACCAGCGATTTGGTTAATGCTTCTTCGACAGAGTCTTCTTGGCGCCAATCCCAAGCCGGCTTTTTAAGCGGAAGATTTCGAACACTATCTTCCAGACTTTCAACCATTGCTAATGTCACCTGAAGCGCCTCTTCCTTTCTACCACCCTGAGAGAGCAAAAATACTAATTTATCATTTGGGATGATTAGGCTGCCCAGCTTATCTTTCCAACTATCCGGCTGCGAAGTTGTCAAATTTACAAAATTATCGATTTTTTCAGGGTATTGTTCTGCAACTATTTTCAACCGATCGATGCTTTTTTCTGAACTTTCATACCATTCAGACCAGCCATTCATTGCGTTGTGAGCAGAAACCAGCAAATTAAAGGCTTTCGCTTTGCCGCCTAGCTTTCTCTGGCTGGAAAAAATCAAATCTAACAAGTGTCGCTTATCATCATGACGCTCACTTAGTGCCAAGGTATTAGGAATTAGTTTTCGCAGCAACTCAGGCTCTTGGCCTTTCTCAACCCAATACATATACCATTTCTTCCAGTATTTGCTGGTGCTGATTTTCCCTTCTAGAGCTGCTGCTAGGTCCTCGAATCTCTCTGGTGGGTAGTCCGATGGTTGCAAAGAAATTTTTTCGTCGAATTCATTAGTTTTTGAATCTTTCTCTTCAGCTGAGCTCTGGACTTTATTGCCGAGCAGGCTCTCAATCTCACCAGCGATATGAATAGCATGAGGGTCTCTCTGTTCAACCTGCTCCCTTATTTTCTGGTAACAACTAGAGTGCAATCCCGTCAGAAATAAGTGTTTTGTAATGGGAGAGGAAAAGTCGCACCTTTCAAGCAATCTAAAAATTGTTTCTTCAGCGTAATACCATTCACCATCCCTGAGCTCCTGCTCATATATTGAAGCAGCTGTTTGAGGATTTAATCTCGCTAATAACGATGATATGGAGTGTTTAGAATGCCTAGTTTCATCTCCATCGGTAAACTCGCATATATTGAAAACGATTGGTGATATTCGCTCCAATATTGCTACAGCAGAATTTGAATCAGCCGAAGAAAGGTATTCCACAGCTTTCAGAACATTAAAGATAGCAGGATCTTTGTGGTGCCCGTAACCGAGCACAAAGTCCCACGTTTTTCTCAAGCATTTTTTGAAAAGGACCAATCTGCCGTGTTGGAGTGCTATTTGAGCTAGTTCGAGGTAAGCGTTAGAGCTCTCTATAGTTTCTTCTAACTCTTTTAACTGCCGATTCTCTTCAAGCTCTATCAGCAGTTCTGCTGCATCATCGTGCATTAGCTTGAGCCCTACTTCCTTATACCAAAGCCTTAACCAGCCAACCCTAAACACGCCAGAGTCAATCGCATTCTCCAATTCGTCACGTGTGATTTCAGATTTGGTTGTTATTAAATGACAGTCAGCGGCAATTTCAATCCAGTCCCGCTTTAAAATTATATCGAACCTTGGTGTCTCCCACTGATCCTCGTCTAATCTTGAGCCTGTTGGAAATATCGAACAGACCAAGTCAAAGTTTAATGGGTTTCCTGCTAATAGCTCATTTGCAGCCCAATCCGTGAGCTCATTAAGTAAGTCATAGTGAGCTGAAACATCTGCTCGATCTAAAGTTGCGCTCACTGGCAGCCAGGAATAATCGCCTTCCGCAGCCAATCTGATACAAAGAGAAGAAAAGAACCAGCTATGATAATTGCTCGTTGTCTCCACCTTAAAAGCTGGAATTAACGGGCCATCAAAACAGTAGGTTGTAATGTCCCCGAAATCACTTTCAGAATACGCATCTGCGAAACATGACAGTGACTGAGATGAAAAAGATTTGTATTCAGGCCTACGGCTAATATCTGAGTCTTCTAAAATACTCAACCTAATTGCATCGAGTTCGAAGCGACCAGCATGAGTTGAATCACTGGGCAAACACTGCCAAGCTCTGAAGAGTAATCCAAGCTCTTTTTTTGTGCAGCATTCACGCCTAAGGCTGGCTATATATCCATCTGGCCAACTAGAGAAGTTCTCACCTTCAAAAATCCCATCGTAGTTAAGACTGTCGGTTAACACTCCGGCTCTTATCAGTGCAGCAGCATCGTCGTCTTGAGAGTGTCGTGGTGATAATAGTTTTGTTTCGGCCCGATATCGATCAATAGCATTCTTCGATAAGAGTTCTGCTTGATCAACTTCCCCTCTATACCATAATGCGATTGCCAATATGGATAATTTGATTGCAGAATATTCGTTCCTCCCAGAAATTATTTCATCCAGAGATGACTCGTCAGCGCAAACTAAAGAAAGCGCTTCTAAGTTAGTTGAATCCCATATTTGGAACTCGGGGCCGTTGATTAATCTGGTTTTTAGTTCACGATGCCGATATGCCTCTGCATACTCAAACTCCTGGAACGCATAAGTTTCTGCTTCGGACAACAGTCGAATACATGACCTAACAGGCATTCCAACAATAAGCTTATCCAGCGCCCAATCTCGGGTAACTCCTTGTCGTAACTCGGAAGAGTCGCCAGCCCTAGCCAGACTAGACCAAAGCCAACTATCTTTAAGATGGGTTGGGGCTTCTGAACTCAACCATGTGCATACGCAGGGCAGCAATGCATTTATTCGTTCTTGGTGGTCTTCCTGACTTCGCACAAACACTACTAAGCTTTCGTGGAAGGGCCTTACTCCAGGGATCCCCTCTAACAGCATATGTGCAACTGCATCAACACTAGGCGCATAGTCGTGTTCGTCTTTAACAACAGTACCAATTGCTAGTCTCGGCCAAGCAAACTGGAAGCCGCTACAGAGGTGAAGGACGTCCCGTTGCCTATAATTGAGAATAGACCATAGCCCGGAATAGTAAGTTGTAATATTGCCATCAATGCATGGAGGAAGTTTTTCAATTTGCCAGGAAGAAAGCGCTAAACCATGATGGGACAAATACTCAGATGAATAAATTACATGCAGAGGGTAGCCATTGGTAACATCAATTAACGCTCTAGCACTTTTTTGAATCTCTTCATCCTTCAGGTCCACGTGACAGTTCAAGAATAATCGATCAGATTCAACATGAATTTTTAAAAACTCGTATATTGAGTTTCCAGACATTTCAGGCAACCAATTCCATTCATTTTTAGGTGAATGAGCGAGAAGTATGCGAGGAAGTAAATCATCATCGACTGGTTGCGTACCGATTAGTACCACTAAATTGTCTACTGCGGGCAGTAATTGTCGGAAGGTCTCATCCAATGGCCTTTTATTTTTAGCGTTGTCTCGCCATACATGATCTAGTCCATCAATCAGTACCACGAAGGGCTTGTCCTTGCTTTTGTAGTAGCTTGCACAGGCTAATAGTGCATTACGTAGGTTTTCTGGCTGGGATGTATTAGCACTTGATTCTTTGTGAAAGTTATTAATTTGATGCAGCAAAGAATCAGCAACAACTCTCGGACTTAGTCTATCTCCGGTTGTATCTCCCAACGACAAGAAGTAGTGGTGGCGTATTAGCGGAACTTCTTGATCTTCCAGTGCTTGGCACAAAAACGATAGGTATGTACTTTTCCCTACACCAGGCTTACCCGTTAGAGTAATGACTTCACCATTTGAGTGGATGATTTTAGCGAATAGACCGGCGTGAAAGCTTGCGTCAGGAAGGCAATAATCCTTTGGTACAGTGAATATTTCAGGTATAGGCTCTGGTCTTTTAGATGACAAGACTTCTCTAACATGATGAAGGTAGATCCAACCCTTTTCTGGCGGGTTGTCCTTAAACATTGCCCACTCGCGAGCTCTTGCTATAAGTCGTTCAACACCCGCATCGTCAGAAAATTTTAGAAGTTCAGCTCGAACACTACGACTAATCGTATGATAGTCTCCATCGCTATGTTGGATAGTTAATTTCGAGAAAAATGAAGTGGCAGCGTCGCGGCCTCCTAATTGGCGAATGATTTCACTACGCGTGCCGTCATCAATTTGGTTGAAATCTACTTTTGAGCCATGTATACAATATTCCATAGCTCTATCAGGGAGTTTGTTGGTTAGAAGTACAACATCTCCGAGTTTTTCAGCGGGTACAGCAATAATGGCATCATTGAGTTTTTTGAGGATAGAACGAGATCTAGCCGTTTTACCTGAAACTTTTAAAAGCCAATCCCAAGTAAGGCGATTTTCATCCTTCTCAGGAGAGGGAGTAAATTTGACTTGCCAAAAATCTTTGATGCCATCCAGTCGTTCACAGACAATATCATCTATGCCTTCAGGTGATTCATTACTATCTTTATCAGCTTCAAATGCCACCCTAGTATACTGAGTAGGACTATGCAGCCATTCTGCAAGCAGTCTGACTCCCTGCAGCGTTTGATAATCGTAAGCTGTATAAATAATTGCAGAATTCTTTACTCTCATGAGACTCGGAAACAGTCCTTGTAACAACATCTAAAAATCTGAACTAATGTCACTAACGGCATCTTTATCATTTCCCATGGAGAGCTGCTTGAGTTTCGCAAGCCAGCTAATCATTGTGATCTTATTAATTTTTTAAATAACTATGGTTTTAAATCCAATTGAGCACAAGTCTTACATTTAAGTTTCTAGGCATCCGCTTAGGGTCGGCAGCTGTTGATCACTCTAGTTCAATGTGCTGAGTTTCTCAGACGATCCATAAGCAGCAGTCTAGAACCTATATTTACGCCCAAAAGCGGTGGCGCGGCCATATTTCCGACTGATTTTACTTATCAGTGCCTGACTGACTTGATTGCAGAGTCAGCTGCTCGACTTTTTGGCTAATGAAGAGATATAAATTAGTTGAAAACATGCCAACAAAAATGGCAACCAAAGTCATCGTATAAAAATCGCTAAGGCTATTCAGTACAATGTCTGTATCAACATTTTGGTTTTCAAGGTGCGGAGCAACTATAGACAACAACACTCCACTTTTTATGCCAATCCATGAAAATGCAGCCATTAAACCAGAAGAAATAACCAATGAAGATTGCTGGACTACCTTAATTCCGGCAATTAATATTCTTGAAACTGCTCCAATCATACCAAATAGAAAAGGTATTGATATTTAGGGTCAGAGTAAAAGCACTAGTGATCTGGATTCTACTCCGGCCATTCAGTATTCAACTGTATATTGATCGTAGCTTTTGAAGCAACTCTTCAATTTTTTTGAATCGATTGCTCTTCCTCAACCAAAAATGAGCTAGGTAGTGACAGTTCGGACAAAGCGTCACAAGATCATCGAGGGTCGTCTGCTTGGGTGACTGTCTCTCCGACAAGGGGTCAAGGTGGTGTACATGAACTATCTGCTTCCTGAAAGTGAACTCACATGCTTGGCAGGTGAAATCGTCTCGTTTCTTCGCCTCCGTCACAAGCTTTGCTGATCGATACACTCGATAGGCTATAGTGGCTTCTTTGCCTCCCTCCACTTCGGAATAGTCTAACGCAGCCTGTTCGCGCCGAACCTCGTCATCAATGGATGCAATTTTAAGAGAAGCTGCGCTTTTGCCAACCCAAAGAGGCTTTAGCCGGCTAAGATAGAAGAACCAGCGATGTTTCCTGTCTGGGTCGCCCTCGTCTCCGTAATCATCATATAATCGTTCACGAATAAGACGAATCTTTTGCTCCCGGCACTTAATTTCCGGGCGATCGGAGATCACGTGTTCGAAGACTTTAGCTATTTGCTGTTTGTGGTTCTCCGAAATAATGGACTCGAATTTATCGGGGGCTGACAGGTGCAAAAGAGCGGAATGGACACCGCAAACTTTTGTTACCGCAAAGTGACCCTCTTTTGCAGCGCCTTCATAAATAGCGGCATAACTTAGTTCCGCGATCCGCTTCTTTGCCGAAGCAATGTCAACAACCTCTTCATCGCTCGCTACAAGATTCAACACACGGAGCAACGCGATCAGCTCCCAATATTTATTCATTAGGTACCAAAGCCCTGGGTTAGCGATGGTGTGTGGGGAACCAAAGAAATATCGCTCGCCAGTCACCACTTCACTTTCATCGGTGAACCACCGCTTAGCATAGCCGCGCTTTGTCCTTGGTGAAATATTTCCCATCGGCATAGCCCAGAGAAACTCCACATTGGCGAATACGATCTTGCTCTCTTCAGAGGCTACCTCAAATTGCGACCTAACCTTCTCTTCAAAATTCGCGGACGAATCATCGAAGCCCTCAGAAAAGCATGAGCGAATTTCTTTGAAGGCCGCCTCCAAGTCTAACTGCTGTGGATGGGTGGTTACGTAACTCTTCCGACCAATGATGAAGCGCTGCAAGGACTCATCGAAAACACGGTAAGCGTGGAACCGAGCCCAATCAAAACTGCTCTCTCTAATCAATTCCAAACTCTCAAGCTGCATAATAATCCATCTTCATTCCACTTTATCAGCGGGCCCTTTGATTGCTTTAATTATCAAAAAATAAACTTTCAACCCAAACTCTATCTCTAAAGCCTCGAATATAGCACTCGGCAGCTTTACTGTACTCAGATTCAGGCAGCATCAAAGTTCGTAAATCCTGCTTAGTGTCTTCTAGAGCATCGTTTTCTGTATTAAAGTAACGGTCGCCTCTGCCTTCGATAAGAGATCTAATCTTGTTGTAAAGTGCCTCACGGTCTTCATTAAATGTACTGTAATCAAGATTTAATAATAAGTTGCTCTGTTTTAACCGATTAAATGCCGTTTCATCATGGGAAAACTCCTGTGATAAGACTGGCCGGCCATCTGGATGAAATTCGATGAGTGCTGTATCTTCTTCGCAGCAAGGGTCAAGTAGGACAGGATTCTCGGCTAGAGCGTCAGCTAAGTTAGCTCCGTGAATAGAACCGGTCGGAAGAGGGAAGTTATCACCTTTGCCACCCGTTTCGCCTAAAACTTCATTATTATTAAGTCTGTTAGGAATTTGAGCGCTTAAGCGATAATTGATAGGATTAAAAGCTAAAAACCAGTACCAATGGATAAGGTTGTCATCTTTATCGACTACTCTACCTTTTGGGCGAAAATGCTCTAGGTCATTTAAGCAGCCAGGGTTTTTGGATTCGGTGTACCAGCATTTTCGCCCAGCCAACCTTTCTAGCTCCTCTTTCATTGGTCGCCAATGGGGGTTCCCATTAGCGATCGCAGTTTTCTTTTGCGTCTCAGTTTTAGTCAGAAGGCTTTGGTTTTTCACTTCTAAAATAAGAGTAATATCTTCACTGGCATCGTTAAGGATTTGATCTAAGTTGATAAACCTCACTGTACGTCCTCATGTCCATACTTACTTTTCTCAAATTCTATATAAGCAGGATCACGAAATGATATAGCTAGCCCTAAGCTTTTTAACTCCAAGTTGATTCTAGTTAGTCTTTCTCTTTGCTCTTCATTTAATGGTTCAGTCTTATATGCAAGAGACAAGCGGTCATCTAATAATTTTTGCGTGTGTTCATCTAGGCTAGAAGGCAATCCAAAAAACTCACTGGTAAGCACATTAGCAATTCCCTGACCTCGCGGGTCACGATGAGGGCGATGATAGGAGAGCCGATTATTTTCCTTGTGTGCAATTAACACCTGCTCTTTGCGTAAACCAGAAATAATTACAGGGTCATGCGTGGCCAACAGGACGGTAGAGCTGGATAGCTGTTCGCTATGAAGTGCCTGTTTAAGAAGACTGTCATACTCCCAAGACCAATTTGGGTTTAAATGTGTGTCTGGCTCATCAAGTAAGACTAAGCATTCTTGATGCTGTGTCATTGTTAATCCACCAACAACACATAGTAGCTGTTTCTCCCCTTCGCTTAAGGCTTCAAAAGGGTACGTATTGTCACTACCAGTTTGGTATACATCATAATCGACTTGGTTCAAAATTTTATTCGCATGACAAGCTTGTAACATACTGTACAAATTGGTGCCTTTTTTCTCAAGGGCTATGCCAAGCTTGCGTAGCTGATCAGCATCCTTTTCGTCTCTAAGTGGGAAGTTGTAAGTTCGTGATAATGTAACTGAAGGTTCGGCACTGTTATCGCGTTTTTCAGAAGTATCTAAAGAATAGTTTTCCATTGAGGCTATAAACTCTCTAACCGCTCCGCTAGTATTCCATAGGATTATGTCTTGGGAGTTAGGGTCATAGCTTCTTGGTGGTTTAATAGTTACCTTTAAAGCTTGAACTCCTTCTATAGAGATTCGGCTCAGCAATTCTGTGTGACCGTGAGCTATAAGACTAATCAGGATCCACTTTGCTTGATCAATATCTGAAAATACGAAATTTCTTTCTAAGTTTTCAGACTGGTTCCGAATTTTAGCTGAAAAGGTTCGCTCATATCGTTTAAGGAGTTTTTCGACCCGATTACAGGTTCCAGAATAGTAGCCAAAAACCAATGCGGGAAACGGCGGCATACTATTGGTGGCGCGAATTCTATTTTTGAATCGAGTGATAGACCAAGCTTCTCCATCTACAAGGATATTAAATCTTTGTAGCTCATTATTCTTTGAAACCTCCACTTCTTTTCCATGAGTGGTATACGAGAGTTTAAAGTCATATTCTGGAAGCCTGCTGTAATACAGCCCCATAAAAACTTCCAACAGGGCTTCAATCAAATTCGATTTACCTGAGCCGTTATTACCTATGATCGATATAGGTGTGATACAGCCATCAAAATCAACGGTTGTGTCGATTAAGTTTTTGTACCCACTTACCCAGAACTTATGCAGCTGCATTCTTACCCTTCCATGTGGTTTAACCAATTAATCTCATCATTCACGGCTTTGATAACCTCCGAGCGTGCCTCAAAATAATTATGTTCATCGATTAATTCTTTTAACTTTTCAGGGATTGAATTATTCATAAATACCTTAAAAGGACAATGCGTTATCGATAACCGAATCAGTGAGGTGAAGCTGGGTGGTACGGGCGTTGTTTAGCTGGGCTTTGACTTGATCGCAGAGGGTAATTAGTTCATTGACTTTGGTAACTATACGGTGCTGTTCTGTCAAGGAGGGTATTGGTATCGCCCAATTCATTATAGCGTCCATACCTATATTGGCTTGGTTGGCTGTTCCTGTTGATTTTTCATAGATAAAGTCCAAGAGGACGTCATTCTTTATTACCAGACTTAAAAATAACTCATTAACTTCTAGGGGGCGAACAATGCATAATCGTTGATTTAGATAAAGGTTCCTCGTTTCTATATCTGATCTCTTTACCACTAATGAATACAGGTAATCTCGCTTACCTTTTGTTCCGGTCATTGTTAATAAAATATCCTTCTCTGTAATCTTATACTCTGTAGTATTTTCAGCCGATTCAGAAGTTATAAACACTGGGTTTTCGTTCAACCTAAAATAATCAGGGCGAATATTTCCCATTCTAATTACTTGAAAATCACTTCCCGTGGAAAACTCTTTACTTTTATATGCAAAGCCACCTTTCAATAAAGAAACATTACCAACTTTCGTCCACTCCCAGCCAAACGGTAGTTCAAACGGTTTTTCCTCATCAGTAATTTTCGGCAACGGCTTCTGTTTTTTAATTTTCTTATCTTTAATCAACTGCTCTTTTTCAGCAGCAATACGCTTCAGTAGTTCACTAGCGGGTTCGTCGCTGGGGTCTTGGGGGACGAGTTTGCCTTGGATGGCGAGCTGGAGGATGGTTTGTTTGAGTTGTTCTACTGCGTAGTCGGTGGTGATGAGTGTGTCGAAGACGCTCTGGCTAGCAGAAATTGCGCCTGCATTTCCGGCAGTCAGGTCATCCGTGGCCATAAAGCGTGCCCAGTTGTCGCTGAGTTCCTTGGCGTCGCGGGCGTTGGTTAGTGTTGCTAGCAGGGTGTCGACTAGCAGGTTATGAGCATCGAAGCTGGATTCGGTTTGCTGTTCCAGTTGGTCACAGAGGGTCATGAGTTCGTCGACTTTGGCGACTATGCGGTGTTGTTCTTGTACTGGCGGTATAGGTAAAATCCCAGAAAAAAATTGTTTGTCATTCACTGCTGGGTAAGCAATTCCTGTTTGTACGCTTTCAACATAAGCAATGAATGTTGGTGATCGTAGGTAACGATAAATGAATGATGCTGCAAGGCCAGAATACGGATGTAAGATAGCAAAAGCCGTGCTCGCTATAGGCTCAGGGTGAAAGTCATCATTAATTACAGCGATATTAAGTAGATAGGGTCTAACGGTTGAATAAATTACTGTTCCTTTTTTAACAATTTTACGCGCTCGGGATGGTGCGTCATCTGCACTTAGCACTTTGGGTTCTGCAACAACACCCAGCTCTTTATTTATGCATCCTACATCGATATAGGTAAAATCATTTATAGGCTCCTTTTGACCTAAATCACGACCCGCATCAGCTAAGCGTATCCATTCCCACCCGACCGGCGAATCAAAAGGCTTTTCTTCTTCGGTGATTTTAGGAAGTTGCTTCGATTTCTTGATGATTTTATCATTAATAAATCGTGCTTTTTCTATTGCGATGCTCTCCAACAAAGCACTAGCTGGCTCATCATTAGGATCTTGCGCCACCAACTTACCACGCACGGCCAACTCCAAAATCAACTCACGCAATTTTTTAATACCATAAAGCTCACGCTTTTTACTGCTGCCCCGGCCTTGGGTGTTTCTAGCTTTGATCGTGGAAGTCCACAGGTCGATATGTTTGGTGATTAATTGTTCGGCACTCATTATTTATTCGCGCCTCTTGCTTTGCCGGTTTTGCCAGCGCTGTCAGTCAATGCTGCTGCCAGAATATCTTTTAGCTGGTCACGTAATTTCTGTATATCGCCTTGCTGCTGGGCATAGTTTATCAGCAGTTCATCAGGGTCGTGACTGACTTGCTCTTCTTGATGGGGGTTTTTAATATCGAGGTTGTAGTTGCGGGCTTTTATTTCGTCGATGCTGACTTGCCATGCTTGCTCGTTGGTTTTTCGGTTTTTACGTTTGAGCTTGCTTTTTTGTGTTTTACCTTCGCCCCACCAGTCGGCACAGCCATCAAACTGCTCTAGCTTCATAGGCTTGGTTTTATTAAAAGCTTTTACACCTTCTGGCAGGGGTACTTCGTAGTACCAGATGTTTTCAGTAGGTGTGCCTTTCTCAAAAAACAGGATATTGGTTTTAATACTGGTGTAAGGGGCGAAAACAGAATTAGGTAAGCGCACAATGGTGTGTAGGTTACATTCGTTGAGTAGCTTTTCTTTAATTTTGGTTTTTACGCCTTCACCAAATAAGGTGCCATCGGGCAGCACGATGGCGGCGCGGCCATTGGCTTCTAATATGTGAATAATAAGCTGTAAAAACAGATCGGCGGTTTCGCGCGTACGCGTAGCAGCCGGAAAGTTTAATTCTATGCCGTCTTCTTCCATGCCGCCAAAAGGTGGGTTAGCAACAACCACCTTAAAGCGTTCTCTTAGGCCCCAATCACGCAGTGGCCTTGCTAGTGTGTTGTCGTGGCGAATTTGGCTGGGTACTTCAATGCCGTGTAACAACATGTTGGTGGTGCACAATAAATGGGGCAATTGTTTTTTCTCTACGCCATATATTTGTTTTTGTAGGGTTTGACTTGCCTCGGGGGTATTCACCACGCCAGATTCTTTAATGTGATCCATGGTGCAGGCAAGAAAGCCGCCGGTACCGCAGGCGGGGTCCATCACTTTTTCACCCAATTGGGGATCGATCATCTCAACCACAAAGCGGGTAACGGCGCGCGGGGTGTAGAACTCGCCAGAGTTGCCGGAGGATTGTAGGTCTTTTAGAATTTTCTCGTACAGGTCGCCAAAGGTATGGCGTGCGTCACTGGAGTGAAAATCGATTTCATCCACTTTGTTCACCACTTGGCGCAGCAGGGTGCCGTTTTTCATGTAGTTAAAAGCATCGCTGAATGCTTCTTTTGCGACAAAACCACGAGCGTTACTGGTGGGGCTGGCGTGCAGATTTTTTAAGGCGGGGAAAAGTTCGTCATTGATAAACTTCAGCATGGCTTCGCCGGTAATGCCTTCTTTGTCGCTAGCCCAGTTGCGCCATAATAATTCACTGGGTATGGGTGATTCATAATCGTTTTGTAATAGTTCTAATTCTTCTTCCTGTGAATCAAATATTTTTAAAAATAGCAACCAGGCCATTTGACCAATGCGTTGGGCATCGCCATCGACGCCGGCATCTTTACGCATGATGTCTTGAATGGATTTTACAATATTGGATACGGACATAGTTTACTCTTGAGTGGTGCTTGTTTTACAAACGTGAAATTCTTTATAAGGATATAAAAACAGTATGCTTACCTTTATGATTGTGGGCGCTTAATCATTGGCTACCCTGTAGAGCACTTGTTCTAGCTCTTTTACCGCTTGTTGGTATTTTGCTTTGCCACCAAAATTTTTGATGATTTCTATGGGCCGTCCCATTTCATTAAATGGCTGAACGGTGAGCACCGAAATATCTTCGATGGGGGCAATACCTTCGTCAGCGTATTTATCTAAAAGGGCTTCTAATACTTTACGTGCTTGTTCGCCATATTTAGTAAACACATCGCGCTTGCGCACATTGTTTGCACGTTCTTGCCGGGTGAGTGCCGGCTGGCCATAAACCACATGGCAAATTAAATCGAAGGCACCGTAGTCTTTGCCGACTTCATCTTCTAGTGCTTGCCAAATAACGCCTTGCTCTTCTAGCTCGTTAATAACCGCTTGTTTTTGGTCTGCGCTATTCCATTTGCGTAAGAAGTCGTTAAGGGTGGCGTATTCTTGCTTAACGGTTTTGCTGGTGTATTCCTTTAGGGATTCGGTTATTAACTTACCGTCGCCGCCCATGTATTGAACTCTTTCGGAAATCACGCTTACCTGCACGCCTTTAACGACGTATTTAGGGGGCCGTTCACCGACTCCATCACCGTCGCCAGGCTTGCCGCTCCCCCCACCATTTCTATCACCATCCTCAGGTGGAATCGTAGAGCCACCACCAGGTGGTTCATAAATCACTTCAGCATCGCCATCAAAATCGGGGTCGGCAAAAAGCTCGGTGGCTTTTTTGAAATCCATAATGGTAAACCACAGTTTGTTGTAGTCTTCATTGATACGCGTGCCACGGCCAATAACCTGTTTAAATTTGGTCATGGATTTGATGTTTTGATCAAGCACTATCAATTTACAAGTGACCGCATCTACGCCGGTACTCATTAATTCTGAGGTGGTGGCGATAACGGGGTAAGCCTGTTCTGGGTCGATAAAGTTATCTAGCTCGGCTTTGCCTTCTGCATCATCGCCAGTAATTTTCATTACGTATTTACGGTTTTTTTGTACTTGTTCAGGGTTTTCATTCACCAAAGCTTGGCGCATGCGGTTGGCGTGATCGATGTCTTGGCAGAAGACAATTGTTTTAGCCATTGGGTCGGTGGCTTTAAGATGATCACTCACTATTTTGGCGACTAATTGCGTGCGCTCTTCAATAACGAGTGTGCGGTCGAAATCTTTCTGGTTGTAAATTCGGTCATCGATTAATTCGCCATTTTTATCATATTGACCAGCTGTTGGTCGCCAGCCTAAAAGGTCGGTATCAAGATCCACACGTACGACTTTATAAGGTGCTAAGAAACCATCATCAATGCCTTGCTTGAGCGAGTAGGTGTAAACCGGATCACCAAAGTAGGTAGTGTTAGACACTTCGTCGGTTTCTTTCGGAGTAGCGGTTAAGCCCACATGAGCAGCGCCACTAAAATAATCGAGTATTTCACGCCAGGCGGAATCATCCGCTGCACTGCCGCGATGACACTCGTCGATAACGATTAGGTCGAAAAAGTCAGGTGAAAAGTTTTTGTAGGCTTTTTGTGCTTCCTCGGGGCCTGTAAGCGCCTGATAAAGAGACAAAAAGATTTCGTAAGAGGTATCAACCTTGCGACCTGTGATTTTGGTCATGGCGGTGCCGAAGGGTTTGAAATCGTTGGTTTTGGTTTGATCAACGAGAATGTTGCGGTCAGCTAAAAACAGGATGCGTTTTTTTATACCGGTTTTCCATAGACGCCAGATAATTTGAAAGGCTGTATAAGTTTTACCCGTGCCAGTGGCCATCACCAGCAACGCGCGATCTTGGCCTTTGGCGATTGCCTCTACGGTTTTGTTGATGGCGTGCATCTGATAATAACGTGGTGACTTGCCACTACCGTCTTCGTAATAGTCTTGGGTAATGGTCGCTAATTCTTGCGGTTGGTAGCCCTTCCACTGCTGATATTTAGCCCACAGCTCTTCATGGCTGGGGAATTCATCTAAAGAAAGCTCTTGCTCTACATTGGGGTAAAGCCCAGTTTTGTCATGGAAAATAAAACCGTCACCGTTAGAACTAAAAACGAAAGGAACTTCTAGCAGATCCGAATAACCTAACCCTTGTTGCATGCCTGCAGCGATAGGAAGGGTGTTCTTTTTAGCTTCTATCACAGCGAGTGGCATGTTGGGCTTGTGGTAAAGCACAAAGTCAGCGCGCTTGCCTTTACTGCGGGCTGCCATTTGACCACGAACAATGACTCGGCCTGCTGTGATGGGCACTTCTTCGCGCACTTGGGTGTGAATATTCCAACCGGCTTTCTTAATAGCAGGCAGGATATATTTAGTGCAGATATCTCTTTCCGTTAATTGTCTCTTATCCATGTCCTAACGCGAGATCCTGTTGCTTATTCGCCCCCTCTCTTTGGGGCGTTTATTTTGGGACTTACTATAGCATTTGAGCGTCTAGGGAGAACAAACATCGTAAGCCACTAATCCATCCAGCAGCACCTCAATTGACCATAAAGAGCTGAAAACAAGCGGATCTGTTCCTAAACCTAAATTATAAATATCTAATTTAGCTGTAGAGCTTCTTTCAGCTCACACAAATAAACCTGCATATGCTTTTGTTTGTATACCGTCTTTAATGTATTTATTTGCTGCTTAGTTACTAATGCAAGGCACTCTGGCTCAATTCTCATATTCGCCTCAAACCACTCCAAACCTTGCCATTCAAGTTTACGCAAGCAAACCAAGTCCATCAGCGCCCTTATTGGACTAGCAACCAGCATAACTTGATGCTCCGATGTAACGCGCCCTACCAATTCAAGAAAATGACCTTTCATAATTGAGGTAGGGTGATAATTAAAGCGCCCCGCTAATTCATCATCAAAATTTACAGACTTACTGGTTGGGACAATACTGGCAGTTTCATAGACGGCTTCTGGAATCCAACCATGATATGACAGTGCAGTTTCAAGTGATACGTAGCTACCTGGCAACATCAATTGGGCTAGGGCAAAGGGATGGTAATCAAAATCCCGATAAGGCTTAGATAACACATAGAGTCCTCGGGGAAGGCTGTGCAACTCGCCTGCTTTTGAGGCTCGATTAACAAGGTTATATCGACGTTGAGTAGTGCCCTCAACGACTCTAGCAATTTGAGTGTCGCTTACAATGGGCCTGGTTAAGCCTTCTTGCAGTAAGAGTTTTGTTAAGGTTTGCACTTGTTCTTATCCCATTTGGGTAGTTGGCTATTTCTGAACTCTTTCACTTTATGCAAGTTTCCAGTATTTTTTACTTAAAGATAAGCCATATATCCAGTAATAACTGGTTAATTAAGCTTCCACAGGAGATATCACTCCTCAATAGTTTATATTTACTCTCAAATCAGTACTATTAGTACCATAAATATAATATATATAAACCTTGTTGTTGAAAAAGTTTAATAAATATCGTATTTTGGTACTATGAGTACCCAAACTGAATCAAAAATAAACCATCTACTACACTCCTACCCCAAAGGAGCTGTACTTCTATCCTCATGGTTAACGAAGGAAGGTTATAGTCTAGACTTACAAAAACGCTATAAAAGCAGTCGCTGGCTTGATTCCATAGGGCGCGGCGCAATGGTTCGCTCAGGTGA
Source organism: SAR86 cluster bacterium (assembly GCA_002402175.1). Taxonomy (GTDB): domain Bacteria; phylum Pseudomonadota; class Gammaproteobacteria; order Pseudomonadales; family Pseudohongiellaceae; genus UBA9145. The sequence continues at coordinate 2,069 of NVVJ01000012.1, read as the reverse complement.
AACAGTCGATTATCTAGGGGCAATATATGCCTTACAAGCGCAACCGGGTTGGAGTGTCCACCCTGGAGGAAGAAGTGCATTATCTCTACTGGGTAAATCCCAGTATCTTGAACTCTCAACTCAGAAAGCGGTGCTGTTTGCTGATGCCAAGACAAATCTACCATCATGGTTTAAAAAATATGATTGGGGACTTGAGATCAATTTCTATGCTTCTTCTTTTCTACCACCTCATCTTGGCTTGACCACTCTCGACCTAAATAATTTTTCTATCAAGGTATCTGGTACAGCACGAGGCATCATGGAGTGCTTGTTTTTAGCTCCCAAAAAACAGCAGCTATTGGAAGCCTATGAGCTTATGGAGGGACTTAACAATTTAAGACCTGATCTTGTTCAATCCCTACTTGAGCAATGTGAGTCAGTTAAAGTGAAACGATTGTTTTTATATTTAGCTGAAAAATCTGAACATGATTGGTTCAATTATTTGAACATAAAAAAAATAGACTTAGGCAAGGGAAAACGCAGCTTAGTAGCTGGCGGTGTATATATAGCCAAATATCAAATAACTGTACCCAAAGAATTAGAGCCTCATTTGTGCTACAATTTATATTCTAAAAGAAAGGAGAGCAAGCGCATGTCTTCACCTAAAACACTGACATCGCTACGTGACAAAACGAATTTCATTATCAAGAGTCGTGAGGCAAACTACCGCGCCAGTTTGCGCCTTGAGGGCTTTACTGTCACATCAAATACCCCTCCTAAAGGACAATCAATAAAGCAGCTTGTTGAAAAATATCGCGTCCCTGTAAGCTAGGCATCTTCTTATGGTCGATAAATATGGCACAGGCCAAGACCCAGGTTGTTATCCAAACACCTCCATTCTAATCAACTCTCTCAATATTAAGGATGAAAACGACCTTGAAATTGCAGAAAGAGATATAACCACGTTGTCAGCAAAGGAGGTAGGGTTTCAGCCTCCACCTTATAATTTTGATTATTTGTGTTACATCCACGAAAAACTGTTCCAGGAACTATATCCCTGGGCAGGCCAAATTCGTACAGTAGATATTAGTAAAGGCACCACCCATTTTTGTAATATTAAGTACATTCAGAAAGAAGCTGACAAGCTATTTAACAAATTTTCTGAGCGTGACTATTTTCAGATATTAGATCGAAAAGATCTTATACCAGCCATTTCTGAATTTTATGGTGATCTCAACATGATCCACCCTTTTCGAGAAGGCAATGGACGTACTCAACGAATCTTCTTTGAACATGTGATTGCCAATATGGGATATGAAATTTATTGGGCACCTATTGAAAAAGAAGAATGGATAACTGCAAATATTGCTGCCGTTGTCTGTGATTATAAACCTCTTGAATTAATTCTTGAAAAATCTCTTGGTGCTTCAAATTAGGAAAAATACACCCTACGGCACTTGCGTGATTTTTGCGTAACTGTCCCTGATTTGTTGTGCTCAGTCGTGCTAATTCGCTATGAGAAGCCCTGTGCTTCCATAAATCCATTGTCATACATAGCATCCAGAATTCTGGGATTCCATCATGCTGAGTTCGTTGGTTCAAGGCAAAATATCCGGAAGGTTCTCAACAACATCCCTATACCCCTCCCCGCTCGATAAAACATCAATCACCGCAGCAAGCGGCTCACTATACATCTCTGGTAAATCCGCCTCGCCCTCGTTAACAATCGGAAAAGCCAATTGCTCAAGTGGAGGCGAAAACTGTGCGTTAACGCCGTCTTTGTTTCCACGCGCATCCATTCGATACCATCCATGGTCTTCGAGAAAAACAGAATTGAGCCCATGCAGACAAAACACCAATGGCGCATCATCTGCATATACAAGTCTTTGATAACAAAGTCCCGCGGGGATTGAATTTGCTCTGAGCAATGCTGCTAGTAGATGGCTTTTGGCAAAGCAAAAACCGGTTCCGTGCTCTAACACTTCAGAGGCTTTACAGGTAATGCGATTTAATTTGTAATCTGACGTGTGCTTTATTTCATCCCGAACAAAAACGAAACACGCTTTGGCGATGTCTACTTTGTTTATCAG
>NVVJ01000011.1 GCA_002402175.1 SAR86 cluster bacterium | reverse complement strand
ATCATCGGGCTGCTGGATCGGTAACTAGCGTTAACTGGTTACGGGCTTCACTTTATACAATTGGTTTGAAACAGGGAAATTTGACCATACAAGCAAATCAACAAGGAGGCAGCGCTACGCGCGGCTCCACTATCAAGGGGATTAAGAAAACACTATGAATAAACCACTTGTAATCATTCTATCAGCAGTAGCAGTTTATTTTATATTTTTCAATGGAGACACTACCCTTAAGAATATGCCGCCAGTTGTATCTGACGCAACTAGCGTAAGAGAGAAAAACTATGAAGTTGATGACCTTTACGATTCAAGAACTAGTTTTAAAGATCTAGCCGAACTAGGTTCCTACACTATCGTTGAAGTCTATACAGATATTTGTTTAGTCTGCAAAAAACTCGAAACAAAATTCCCGTCTTTGTTACGTCAAAGAGAAGATTTTGTTATCAGACGAGTGCGCCTCCATGCTGGCCCCATCTCATTCTCTACGACAGAAGAAATGCAAGAATGGCGAGCACGTCAAGACTCAATGCAAGAGTTTTACAATTATTACGGAACACCGCACATAGAAATTTACGATGCATCTGGGAATACTATTGCAAAAGACTATGGATCGGATAAGTCTGGCTTCAACACACTAAAAAGCTGGCTTGATTGGCAAGCATAGTCATAGACTGAACAACTATTTGTTGAGTAGGAAACTAATTATTTGAAATTTTTACAGACTTCATATGATTCTTGTTAGAAACCTTAACAAGCCTGTCAACGAACGCATCTCGTGCTTGACTACGTTATATGCGCTTCGTTAGTGGAGAATTGAGTTAAATCAGATTTGATTTCGTGAAAATGACAATATTTTATAAAATAGCCGTCATTTTTCTTTGTCTAGCGATCACCGGTTCCCTGAACACCTCGGCCGGAATAGACGACATCGCCGTTACAGCGGCTAATACCGGATCGCCGTAGCTACCACCAGATATGCTGGCCGATGGCGCCATGGATCTGGGCGAAGATTGGCAGTTTCCGCTAGACAACTCTCCGATAAGGGGTATTTCAGCCTCAGAGCTTATCGCCTTGGCAGTAGCTTCGACGGGTTTATTGAATTGCCGTCCTCACGAATTTCAAAATGCAGCATCGCCACGCCAGATGGGCTTTCACCAATTTCTGCGATTTTCTCACCGGCTCGTACTCGACTGCCCTCGCTAACCAGCATTGTACTGTTGTGAGCGTAGGCGCTGAGGTAGCGATCACTATGGCGAATAATAATCAGATCACCGGTTCCTTGCACACCTCGGCCAGAATAAACAACATCACCGTCGCCAGCGGCTAATACCGGATCGCCGTAGCTTCCAGCAATATCCAGCCCTTTGTTCACTCCAGCCTGAAAGCCTCGTAGCAGGCGCCCCGTAGAAGGCCATTGCCACTCAACTCCGCGGCTCGCATTACTTGAAATTGGTTGTCGCAATACACGACCAGAGCGGACATTTCCCGCCTGCGATGTAGCCACGGTGCGGCCCACTGCCGTACCCAAACTGCCAGTGGCTATACCAGCTGAAACTTGATTAATCGAGTTAATGTCCAAATTCAACACTGAGTCTACAAATATTGTATAGGGAGGATTCAATCCATTGGCAATTGCCAGACTACGAAAATCCAGATCATATTGGAAAGCAATGGAAAACAAAGTGTCTCCAGCACGTACGCGATGGGAGCTAACAGAGGCATCGCCCTGACCAGGAGCGACGTTTACAGGTCTGGAAGGGCTAACAGAAGAGGTAACCGCAGCACGACTATCGACCACCCTAAGACGACTGTCGTCAGTTGAGCTATCAACTATTAAAGGTGCTGACACAACAAGCCTTTCTCCGCGCTCCGCAACAGGTGCCTGATAGTTTCCACCACAGCCTACGAGCAGCGCGCTTAAGGTCAATGCAAGCAGCCCCTTATAACTGTTTAGGCTTGTTATTCGATTTGTCATATCAATCAGCTTTATCCTGAAACCTGGTGTTAAACACCCAGTGCAGCAAAACCACCAACACCGCACCGAAGACGATGCTTAATATGGCTACCGCCAGCATAGGCTCCTGACCAGTTAGTTCGGTATAGTTCTGCGGCAATATATTAGCGGTTCTAAGTCCATGTACTTCGCCGGATCTGTCAGTATAAAAACTGATAGTTCTTTGCCAAGGCCAAAGGGAAGTAATCGAGCCTAGTAGCATGCCAGTTATGAATCCGTAGCTGAGCTGGTGATGTTTTAATAACAGCCAAGCCAATATTCTTGAAAAAGCTAACAGCCCAATCACACACCCCGTAACAAAAACCAAAATGTAAGGCCAGTCGAAAGAAATTAATGCGCTTAAGATAAATTCATATACACCAAGCAATAATAATATAAAAGCGCCGGATAGCCCTGGTAATATCATTGCGCTTATCGCGATAACACCACTGAAAAACACATACAAATAGGTCATTTCTCCACTGCGTGGGTTTAGCAAACCAACACCTATTGCAAACAAGGCGCCAAGGCAAAGCATGAAAACGTTTTGCCATTTTTTGCCATTGAACTCACCCTTCAACAACCAGCAGGAAGCCAATACCAGGCCAATAAAAAAAGACATAAGTGGAGCATAGTAATTGGCGAGAAGAAAAAGAACGGTGTTTGCTGAAATTAACAGACCAGACAAAACCCCCAGAAACAGTATTAGTAGAAACGTTCCGTTTACATGCCGCCACATATCCAAAAACCTACCAGCGAACAACAATTTGCACGCCAGAAGATCGACCGACTTTATTGAAAATACCAGCTTGTCGTAAATATTAGTAATGATAGCAATCGTGCCTCCTGATACTCCCGGCACAGAATCACCCAGGCCCATTGCCATTCCCTTCAGATACAACGCCCATTTGCTGCGAGCCGACTCTGAAGAAGACTCAGCAATGTTGCGATTAATGTTGCCATTGTTACCGGCGCTATCTGACATTGTCGGGCCGCTCTAGAATTAGTGTTGAAGATGGCCTACAAGCAAGGGAACAAAGCGCACTTCCTCCAACACCTGCGCGTTGAATTCGTCACCTCGTCTGGTGATAAGCTGAAGCTCCTGAGTAGCTTCACCTCCTACCGGGATTATCAGACGACCGCCATCAGCCAGCTGTTCTAAAAGGTTTCTTGGAACCTGCTGAGGTGCTGCAGTGGTAATAATGGCATCGAACGGTCCGTGTTTTTCCCACCCTCCACTGCCATCAACGTGCTTGAAGTCGATATTGCGTAATTTAAGCAGTCTTAGGTTTTTCTTTGCCTTGTCGAGCAAGGGTTTAATTCGCTCAACGGTGTAAACCGACTTGGCTAACTGCGCCATTACTGCCGTTTGATATCCACAGCCTGTTCCAATTTCCAGGACTTTCTCTATTGAGCCTGACTTAATCAATGCCTCTGTCATGCGGGCAACCACATAGGGTTGTGAAATAGTTTGCTTAAACCCTATAGGCAGTGCAACATCCTCATAGGCTCTATGAGACAGCGCTTCATCCAGGAATATATGCCTCGGGGTCGATCGAATTACGTCGAGCACCTCCATGCTAGTTATTCCCTGATCCATTAAGCGCCCGAGGAGTCGTTCTCGAGCACGCTGGGAGGTCATTCCAATTCCACTTAAATTAGGTTTTCTATTTGATAAACTACTCAACACTCAATTCCTATTGCTTAAATCGTATTGTTTAAATGGCATTGCTTAAATAGTAGTACAAAGCTCTCGTAAAAGACTGGTCGCGTATGCCCCCTTCGGCAGGGAGAATTCCAGAATCAGGTCTTCGTTAATGTTTTCTTTTTTGTTATTTCCATCAATATCTGCCTGAATCCAATGCCAATCAAGATTGCTCGGTAAAAAGCGAAAGGCTCTGCGGGACGCTTTCACCCCACATATGGCCAGGCCTCTAAGTAGCGTGTCATATTGTTTACACACTGCATTCTCAATATCGGCAGATTCGCCGTAGCTTACATACTTATCTTTCATTTCAATTAAACCGGGCAAAACTCCGGTGATATGAATATCGAATGACTCCAGACGCTGTTGTAGATGTTCGTCCCATTCAGCCCCGTTATCCAATACAAAACAACGATTTGTACCATCCAGGTTTAATACATCACCAGGCAAATACCTGTTCCAGCTAGCATTTTCAAGCCGGTGGGAGAGCAGCTGGTTAAACAGATAAGACCGTGCCGCCGAATATAGCATTCCTTTTTTGAAGCGTTTTTTGGGAATCGTCGATAAGGAGTCGACTGGCTTATCTGCCTGCTTACTATCTACGCTCTGGGAATTAAGTTCATAAGCCATCAATTCCTGTGCCTGAACTAAATTACCCATCTGCCACCCAAATCTCTGAGATCCAAAATAATTCGGAACCCCTTCGCGTTTGATTCGCTCAAGGCGGCTATTGAAATCCGACTTCGAGCCAAAAATCTCTCGCAACCTGATTTGAAAGCGATTGGATTTATGACTGCCTATTCTGATTTTTCGAGAGTTGCGGTGTGTTTCAAGAATTTGCAAAGCCTGGTTTTCAAAATTCTTCAGACAGTCCTCTTCCTGCTCAGGAAGTGGCAAGCTAAACCACTGTGTACATTCCCCGCGCCGGTCTTTCAGTCCGGCATAGCCTACTGACGACTTTCTTGCGCCACTAATTTCACTTAGTCGTTTTACTACTTCACTCGTAGACAGATCGGTTTTTTTGACGAGAATGCAAACGTGTTCCCCCTCTTCAGTAAACGCAAAACCCAGTTCCTCATCAACTCGAAAATCGACAAACTCTTGCTTTATTGCTGCACCTAAATTAGGCGCCTCATTAATGAAGGCCAGACTATCTACTGACGCAAATTCAATCGCACTGGAATTCTGCAATTCAGGCATCGCCGCCAAGCAGTACTACGGCGTGACACGCAATTCCTTCTTCTCTTCCGATATATCCCAGACCTTCGGTTGTAGTGGCTTTCAGATTTACACGATTTTCTGGCAGCTCTAATATATTAGCAAGACTGGAAATCATATTCGCCCTGTAAGCTGCCAGCTTTGGCACCTGAGCTACTACAGTTATGTCCACATTAACCAACCAAAACTGCTTGCTATCCAGTATTCCCAGCACTTGTTTTAGTAATATAGAGCTAGCTATTCCCGCAAACTTTGCATCATCATCAGGAAAGTGCTGACCTATATCTCCGGCACCAACCGCGCCTAATATTGCATCACAAACAGCATGCAGTATCACATCGCCATCTGAATGTGCGACCAGGCTCTTTTCATCGGGCAGCTTCACCCCTGCCAGAATCAACGGCTTTGATACATCAAATTTTTCACAAAAACGATGCACATCAAAACCGTGCCCTATTCGCATATCGTTAATATTCATGATTTACCGCCTGTGATTCCAGAATTTTGCTGGCAAGAACCAAATCATCAGCATGGGTGATTTTTATATTGTCTTTGCTGCCTTCGATTATTCGTGGCTTATGCCCTAGCAGCTCAACGGCCGATGCTTCATCAGTAATCTGAGTTCCGTCAAAAACCACCCTGTTTATAGCGTCTTTTAGTATTGAGTAACGAAACATTTGTGGTGTCAGGGCATTCCAAAGATTGCGGCGATCGACGGTGCGAGTAATGCAGAGACCGTCATCTACTTGCTTTAAAGTATTGTCTACCGGAGAGCCTAACAACCCTCCTACGGCATCGCCGCTAAGCTCTGTGATTAATTTTTCGATATCGCCAGTTCTCACGCACGGACGAACCGCATCATGCACCAATACCCAGTCGTTGTCGGCAGCTTCGGAAGCCAGATGCTCAAGGCCATTAAGCACGGATTGATATCGCTCATCGCCACCAAGCGCACAACTAATACGGCTATTTTGATCAGGCGCTAAAGCAGCCCAGCGCGAATCTTCAGGATGAAGAACAACTACGATTTTTTGAATAGACTGGACAGCATGAAGCCGTTGTAAAGAATGGGTAATTACGGGCACGCCATTAAGCGGCAAATATTGTTTAGGTACAGCTGAGCCCATACGACGACCTATACCCGCAGCTGGCAAAATAGCCCAAATAGTCATATCTATTTTGGCGGCAAAATCATATAAAAGGTTTCGCCTTTCTCTATCATGCCCAATTCTGACCTTGCTCTTTCTTCCACCGCTTCAAATCCATTCTTGAGATCAAGCACTTCGATTTCTACCTGCTCGTTCCGACTTTGCAGCTCTTCATTATTCGCACGTTGTGCGTCTAACTCAACAACAAGCGAATTCAGCGAGTGAATGCTGTCATCACCAAGCCAAAGCTGATACTGGAGTACCAGTAATGTAACGCCGAGAAAACCAAGTAATAATTTCATGTCTGCTAACTTAAGAAACCTTTAAAGAAAACGAGAAAACTCTTTTAATCCATTGTAAATGGAGCCACTGCCTAACTGCTCCTCAATACGCAACAATCTGTTGTATTTGGCAACTCGATCAGACCGACACAGCGAACCAGTCTTAATCTGCCCCGCCGCCATCGCCACTGCCAGGTCCGCTATAGTGGTGTCTTCAGTTTCGCCAGAGCGATGTGATATTACAACACTGTAATCAGCTTTCTTGGCCATATTGATAGCAGCCAAAGTTTCGGTGAGCGTGCCAATCTGATTGAATTTGATCAGAATTGAATTGGCGATGTTCTCGTCAATCCCGCGCTGCAAAATACTGGTATTAGTAACAAACAAATCATCACCCACTAACTGAACTTTATCGCCTATTTGGGCAGATAATTTAGCCCAACCTTCCCAATCGCCTTCGTCCATGCCGTCTTCTATGGACAAAATTGGGTAATTCTCGCTCAATCCCTGAAGATAGTCGGCAAACTGGGCGGAATCATAGCTTTTATTTTCGCCCTTTAGCTCGTATTTACCGTTCTCATAGAATTCAGAGGCCGCGCAATCAAGTGCCAGATGAATATCATCGCCCGGCTTGAAGCCAGCTAGCTCGACAGCATGCAATATGGCGTCAAGTGCCGCGGCATTTGATGGCAAATTCGGCGCGAACCCGCCTTCGTCCCCCACAGCGGTACTTAAACCCTGCTTTTTCAATACAGATTTAAGTGAATGGAAGATTTCGGCGCCATATCGAAGTGCCTCAGCGAAGTTGGGGGCTCCCGTAGGCTGAATCATAAACTCTTGAATATCCACATTATTATCGGCATGTTCGCCACCATTGATGATATTCATCATAGGTACTGGCAAGGTGTAAACACCTTCACTGCCATTTAATCGCGCAATATGAACGTACAGAGGAATACCAGCTTCACTTGCGGCCGCCTTCGAAGCCGCCAGGGAAACGGCCAGAATTGCGTTTGCACCCAGCTTTTCCTTATTGGCAGTGCCATCAAGGTCCAGCATTAGTTTATCCAAACCTTGCTGATCATCGGCGTCCTGACCAATTAACAGGCTTCGAATATCGCCATTTACGTTTTGCACAGCTTGAAGAACGCCTTTACCCATATACCGATCTGGATCATGGTCGCGTAGCTCAAGCGCTTCTCTTGAGCCGGTTGAGGCGCCAGAAGGTGCACAGGCTGAACCTGTTACACCGCTCTCCAGTAAAACGTCAGCTTCGATTGTAGGGTTGCCGCGAGAGTCAAGTACTTCTCGAGCTATAATATTTTTAATTACTGCCATTTCAATGCCTTATGGTGACTAGTTAAACTTAATAATAAAATGGATATTCCTATGCGGTATCAATTTCTGGCATGGATTTTATTAATTCATCCAATGCTTTCATCTGCGATAAAAAAGGATGGAGACTGTCGAGCCTGAGAGCGCAAGGTCCGTCGCAAAGTGCTTTATCAGGGTTTGGGTGCGCCTCGATAAACAACCCTGCCAAAGCCTGGGACAAGCCCGCTCGTGACAAAGCCGTAACATCGGCTCGGCGACCGCCTGCAGCGCTGCTTAGGCCGCCCGGCTTCTGCAAAGCATGAGTGGCATCAAATAGAATTGGGCAATTAAATTGCTTCATCACTGAAAAGCCCAACATATCCACTACAAGATTGTTGTAACCGAAGCTGCTACCCCTCTCGCACAGAATGAGTTGCTCATTTCCTGCCGATTCAAATTTCTTCAAAATGTGCCCCATTTCCTGCGGAGCCAGGAATTGAGCCTTCTTGATATTAATAATTGCGCCGCTTTTTGCCATAGCAACAACCAGATCGGTCTGCCGTGACAGAAACGCAGGTAGCTGAATAACATCGGCCACCTCACTAACTGCTGACACCTGAGATACCTCGTGAACATCCGTAATTATGGGCACGTTAAATTGCTGTTTTATCTCACTGAGTATTTTTAGGCCTTCGTCCATGCCAGGGCCGCGATATGAATCAACAGATGAACGATTTGCCTTGTCAAAAGAGGCTTTGAAAACATAGGGGATGTTTAACTCACCGGTGACTTCTTTGAACCGCTCGGCCACTTCCATTGCGAGATCTCGAGACTCCAGCACATTCATACCCGCAAACAGAACAAATGGCTGGTCATTACCGAGAGTAATATTGGAAAATTTAATTTGCTTCATGCTCATGAAAGATATCAGGTTCCATTAAAGAAAAATCAATGCAGAATGCCGAGGCAATAGCATGCAGGCCTAAGCGTTGTTTGCTGCCACCGCTTCTGAAGCCTGAGAAACAACAGCTACATCATTGTCGCTGTGACTTTGATGTCTTGCGATCGCGGCTTCAATAAACCCGGTAAACAAAGGATGACCATGGCGAGGAGTCGATGTGAACTCAGGATGAAACTGACAACCGACAAACCATGGATGATCTGGAATTTCAATGACCTCAACCAGCATACCGTCCACAGATTTTCCCACCAGTTTTAACCCTGCCTCAGATAGCGCATCAATATAGTTATTATTAAATTCATACCTGTGCCGATGCCGCTCACTAATAGATTCTTTTCCATAGCAGGCATAGGTTGTGGAGCTTGAATCAAGTATGCATTCCTGCGCCCCCAATCTCATGGTGCCACCCATGTCTGAGTTTGTATCTCTAAATTCTGTTGATCCGCCTGAAGTTGTCCATTCGCTAATCAATGCTATTACTGGGTTTTCACAAGCTGGAGAAAATTCCGAACTGTGTGCATCTTTTATCCCGGCTACGTTTCTAGCAAATTCGATAACTGCTGCCTGCAGCCCTAGGCAAATACCAAGATAGGGAATTTTATTTTCCCGTGCATATTGTACTGCCATAATTTTGCCTTCAACACCACGTTCACCAAACCCCCCAGGGACCAGAATAGCATCCTGATTTGCAAGTATTTCAACACCTTTGTCGATTACATCCGTTGAGTCGATATAGGTAATATTTACTTTAGTCCTGGTTTGTATGCCAGCATGAACGATAGCCTCGTTCAGAGACTTATAGGCATCCAGAAGGTCCATGTATTTACCAACCATTGCCAGGTTAACTTCTTTTTCTGGATTAAGGTGAGCATCGACCACCGAGTCCCATTCGGAGTAATCCGCAGGAGGACAGTCAAGCTTAAACTTCCTGATGACAATCTCATCAAGTTTTGCAGCACCAAGAAGAGAGGGAATTCTATAAATGGAATCAGTATCTGGTAAAGAAATCACCGACTGAAGATCTACATTGGTAAATAGCGCTATTTTTTTACGCGCCGATTCATCAATTTCATGGGTTGAGCGACAAACCAAAATGTCCGGCTGAATACCTATCGAGCGCAGCTCTTTTACCGAGTGCTGCGTTGGCTTGGTTTTGGTTTCGCCCGCCGTACTGATGTAAGGCACAAGCGTAAGATGAAGGAATAGAGCCGCATCGGGGCCCACCTCTACTCTGAGCTGACGTACCGCCTCTAAAAAGGGCTGAGATTCAATATCACCAACCGTGCCACCAATTTCAATCAGGGCGACATCAGCATCGCCAGCACCTAGGATGATGCGTCGCTTAATTTCATCAGTAATGTGAGGAATAACCTGAACGGTGGCGCCCAGATAATCGCCGCGGCGCTCACGTTTAAGAACTTCTTCATAGACCTTTCCGGTTGTGAAGTTATTCTTTTGCAGCATAGTGGAACAACTAAAACGTTCGTAGTGCCCCAGGTCTAGATCAGTTTCAGCTCCATCTTCTGTGACATAGACTTCACCATGCTGGAATGGACTCATAGTCCCAGGGTCCACGTTAATGTATGGATCCAGTTTCATCATAGTGAGATTGACACCGCGAGCTTCTAGAATTGCCGCGAGAGATGCTGAGGTAATGCCTTTGCCCAGTGAGGAAACAACACCACCGGTAATGAAGATATAACGAGTCATTCGAGTCCCATCTTAGTGATACAAATTAGCCGTGCGCTAACCTTTGTAGATGGAGTTACAGCCTACCAGAACACCTAATGGAGAACAATCTGAAATTCAGACTTTGTGGTTTAAATGTGAAAAGTAAGAGCTCCGGCGAAGCAAGATCCAAGTTAAGGAAATAGCAGATGAAGGCAAACTAAATTACTGCGTACAAGAATTTATTCAGAGATAAAGGGGCATGATTCAAGGATAAGCAAAGCTATAGATTTTTAATAAAATCCCCGCAGTTCAGGGGATTTTATTAAAATTTGTAAAACTAGCCTCTAGCTTTTTTACGAGTAAGTCCTAGGCCTAATAAACCCAAGCCCAATAGAGAAAGGCTAAAAGGCTCAGGAACTGAAGTAGTCGTTAACCAGGATTTATCGTACCAACCCTGATTTGAATAAGTGTAGCTTGAAATTTCATCACCTAAATAGGAAAAGTTGGACCCTGTTGAAACATGAAACCAAATACCAATATTGTCATCAAACGAGACACCTGTGTAGTCAGGAGAGCTTGACCAGGCGTTTATTGCAGTAGCATCAATATTCAGACTAAAGGAATCGGCATCAGAGGTGAAAGCATCTGTCTGCAAATAGATTCCTGGATTATTCCAGCTATTAGCGCTATTTAAGCCGTTGTAAACATAGGTGGTTAAAGTATTGGTACTCAAGTCACCGTACATGATTGCTAACTCATTCACGTTACTGCTCTTAGGGTTAGGTCCACTATTTACAACCAGCCAGAAGCCATCAACGTCCGTAGGATCAGTATTAAACTCAACATCCCAGGTAAAAATATTGGAAGCATCGTCGAAAGAGCCCGATACAGACGTCAAAACATCAGACATCCCACCATTACTGGCGCTTAAGTCTTCATAGGTAAAAACACCTGCACTCGCAGCATGAGAAAATGCCATAAATGAGACAGCTGCAACGAGTAATTTTTTGTTAAAACCTAACATTAAGTTCTCCAACGTTTGGAAATGATGAATATATCTATCTATTCTGAAATATATAGCAAGTCTCATGCCAATATTAAATAACTGTAAATTCAAGGAGTTATAATCATGCAGTATTTGATTTGTAAAATATCCTGACGCTTGAAGCAATAGCATAGTTATAGATGATCGCTCACATGAAGGCTTATGCTACTACCCGAGTTACCCTTAAAGCCTGTTACACGGATTGCTTACTGGCATTAATTGAATGACGAGGCGGTACTGATCCCTATGGCATCTGAATTTGAGCATGACAGTTTAGCTGTAGAATTTAGACAATAGAAAGGGACTCTGATCTTGCCCCTTTTTCCTAACTGACTTCCAACCCCGGTCTCGTCCAACTAATAATTAATCCAGGCTCTCCGGCTCTAGCAACATATTCTTCGCTACAACCCAGGTCAGGAATACAAACCAACTGGTCGTTGACGTACAGCAATGGAATACGATTTCTTAGCCAGGGCTCAACCCCACTTTCCTGGAAAATTTTCTTCAATGATTTACCGGGTCTGCCCGCAAGGCGCATAAACTCACCACCCTGCCGATATTTTATTTGTAGATGGCTAATGTTTATCAGTGACAGGCCCTTCCCATTCACGGCCTGTGTGTTCAGGCTGCCATTGTCTGTTAATTCTATTTGTTTAGTTTCAGAAATATTCCAGAGCCTGCTCTTTTGCGATTCCTTTGGTCGAAAGTCATCCATTTGCGTTAACGCATGGACACAGCCTTTGAAGCTGCGGAGTTGAAAGCCCGGACAAACTAGCAACGCACCCTCCTCGGCGAGTAATATTTCACCTGCTAACTGCTGTAGAAGATTCCATCCGAGCTCGGGTAACTCAAGCAGCGCTAACCAATAACGTAGAACATTGCGGCGCCGGGCATTTGAAAGCAGCAATAATTTATCAACTCGTAATACTGACTTCGATTCAGTTTCCACATTAATTAAATCAATGCGTGCTAGATCACATAACAGCGTTTCCGACTCTTCGGCCAGGGTTATTGTCTTCGACCAGCTATCACGATAGCCTGGCCAACGAGTTTCGATCATCGGCAGCAAGCTATGACGGCAGAAATTTCTGTCAAAGCGCTGATCCTGATTAGAGGGGTCTTGCACCCATTGCAATTGTTGCTCATCTGCGTATTGTTGCAATTCTGCCAGCGTAAAATCGAGCAAAGGCCGGAGTAGGTGCCCTTCTCCAACGGTCCGACTGCGTGGAATACTACTCAGCCCTCTACTACCAGAGCCGCGCATTAACCTAAGTAACAAGGTTTCCATCTGGTCGTCTTTGTGATGAGCGAGCAGCAGAACTTCTCCTGCTTTTAATTCCTGTTGAAACGCCTCGTATCTTGCCTCGCGAGCCGCATTTTCCAAACCGGCTGTGGAATTAGAATTACCACCGGACACTGATCCAGTGTTGATATCTACAGATACGCTGACACTGGTGAAGCCAACGCACAGTTGACGACATATTTGCTCACAATGCTCCTGCCACTGCTCGGCTTCTTGCTGTAGCCCGTGATTGACATGTAATGCGCGAAATTCGAAATCCAGTTTCGACTGCTTTTTCAATTCGCTTAAGGCATGCAAAAGAACAATAGAGTCCATTCCTCCACTCAGGCCAACCACGGCGGATGCGAATGCCGGTTCAATTGAATTGAACGAGGGAGATAGTTGTGAATGGAATGCGTCGAGGCTAAATTTCATGACCAGATCGAGTTTGGCTGAAGAAGATTAAGACTACCCAGGCCAGACCAGAAAACTCTATGGCATTGGCAATATCAAATACGGAATTTTTAGTAAGCAATAATTGGCTAGCCGGATATTCCGTAACTCATCAAGCGCTTGTAGCGGCGCTCCACTAGCTCATCAAGGCTCATTGCCGTCAACCTGTCTAACTGATCAAGCAGGGCTTGCTTGATGCTCGCCGCCGTTGCCGCGACATCACGATGCGCACCACCTAGAGGCTCAGGAATTGTATGATCAACGATGCCTAATTCTTCAAGGCGCACGGAAGTAACCCCCATCGCCTCAGCCGCCGCCGAAGCATATTCCGATGACTTCCAGAGAATGGTGGCGCAGCCTTCCGGYGTTATTACTGTGTAAGTRGAATACTGCAACATGTTTAGTTGGTCTGACACACCRATAGCAATCGCACCTCCGGAATTCGCTTCGCCAGTTACGGTAGCGATTAAAGGMGTTCGTATTCTCGACATAATGGCCATATTTTCRGCAATCGCTTCRTTAATGCCCCTTTCCTCYGAGTCCATCCCAGGGTAGGCGCCAGGTGTATCTATAAAGCTGAGTACTGGCAATTTGTATTGCTCTGCAAGGCGAACAAGCCTGCGCGCCTTACGATAACCTTCAGGCCGAGGTAAGCCGAAGTTATGCCGAACCTTTTCTTTAGTGCCTCTGCCTTTTTGATGACCTATAACAACAACAGGCCGACCATCGATTTTAGCTAGCCCCCCTATTAACGCCTGATCATCTGCAAACATTCGATCACCGTGCAGTTCGTCGAAGTCGGTAAAAATGAGATCAAGATAGTCCAGCGTATAGGGACGTAATGGGTGTCTGGCTACCTGGGATATTTGCCAGGATGACAGGTTTGAGTAAATTTTCTCTGTAAGCTTGGTGCTCTTCGCCTTCAGGTTTTCAATTTCTTCACTGATATTCAACTCGTTATCACTTCCTACCAATCTCAGCTCACCGATCTTGGCTTCTAACTCAGCAATAGGTTGTTCGAAGTCTAGGTAATTAGGGTCCATACTTACTTTGCGCGTCCTGTTCTAACTAATAATGTTGTGTTAATGGCTTTATTGTACTGGCTCAAGACAGTGTGCTGGAAATTGATCTGTAAGCCAGAACAACTTTCTCTTTGCCGTATTCAAGCCGAAGGCGTTGAATTAAGTCGTCAGTTGGCAAAACAAGCCAATCGTCACCGAGCATTATACACCCTCTAGCTCCAGATCGCTGATAGTGAACAACCACCTGGCATCCTTTAGCCTCTTCGCCACTCATATTGGCCGCAATGTTCGCGTTTGGCGAGGCTGGGTGCGCCGAAGCCCCATGCCCATTGCCTGTCAGGCCGTTATGCTCAATACCTTGGCCAGAAATGTCCTGAGATTGCTTCCGATAAGGTTGCAGAATTTGAGCCAGATGCTGGCAAAATCCCGACTGTAGCTGCTTCTCTTCCAGGTTAACCGCCACACGATGTGCATATTTCTTTCTTGCCTCCGACAGGGTCATTAAATTCTTAGCCCTGCCTCGCATGCCTCCGCTGTAGTCATCAACGCTTACAGTACATTCAACAACCAAAATCACGTCCTTTTGCAAGACTTCCCTGTATTTTTCATACTCGTTAGCAAACAACGAAACGTCAAATCTGCCACTTCGATCATCCAATGTCAGAAAGGCAATAGTGGCCCCCGCTTTGTTTTTCATTGTACGAACAGCATGAAGCACCCCGGCGATGGTTTGCGGACCGCGCTCCGGCCGAAGTTTAGACAGACGAGTTTTGGTGATGTGAGATAGCTCATCCAGAAACTCATCAATAGGATGCCCCGACAACCACAGGCCCAGCGCTTCTTTTTCAATAGCTAATCTGTATTGTTCAGTCCAGGCACGAACGTTTAGGTTTACTGTAAGCGCATCTGCCCCAGTAGTACCCTCGGGTTCGATTTCACCAAACATGTCCTGAACACCACTGGCTTGATTTCTGCTGGACTGCTCAGCCGCCTTCATCGCTTGCGGCAACAACGCAGACAAAACTGCTCTGGTATGATCTATATTCCCATCAATTAATTTGTCGAGAGCTCCGGCACGAATCAGTGCCTCCATTGCGCGCTTGTTTATACTTTGGCTATCAACACGCTGGCATATGTCCAGTAAACTTACAAAGTCTCCTTGTTCTCGCGCCGCAAGTATGCCGGCAACGGGGCCTTCGCCCAGACCTTTTATGGCCCCTAAGCCATATACAATTTCTCCCTCATCGTTTACCACAAAATTAAATTTCCCAAGATTGATATCAGGAGGAACTATAGATAATTTCATTGAACGGCATTCGTCGATAAGAATTACAATTTTGTCAGTATTCTGCATGTCAGCAGAAAGTACCGCTGCCATGAAGCAAGCTGGATAATGTGTTTTTAGCCACGCAGTTTGATACGAGACAAGAGCGTAGGCCGCGGAATGCGATTTATTAAATCCATAGCCGGCAAATTTTTCCATTAAGTCGAAGATCGACTCGGCCAACTCACCATCGATGTCTCGTGCTACTGCTCCATCAATAAATAAACTTCGCTGCTTTGCCATTACCTCAGGGTCTTTCTTACCCATTGCTTTACGTAATATATCCGCGCCACCAAGAGAGTAATTACCCAACACCTGGGCAATTTGCATAACTTGTTCCTGATAAAGAATGACACCGTAGGTATTAGACAACACTGGCTCAAGCTCGGGATGCGGATAAACAACTTTAGTTCTACCGTGCTTCCGGTCAATAAAATCATCAACCATGCCTGACTGAAGCGGTCCGGGCCTGAACAATGCAACCAGTGCAATGATGTCTTCAAAACAGCTAGGCACCTGCCGCTTAATAAGATCTTTCATGCCGCGAGATTCCAGCTGAAAAATCGCCGTTGTCTCGCCTTTTTGCAATAGCTTATAAACTTTCTCATCGGTAAGAGGCAGCGATTCAATGTCAACCTTAGCGTCTCCATCAGACGCCCTCTCGTTGATCATTTTTACAGCCCAGTCGATGATGGTTAAAGTCCGCAATCCAAGGAAATCGAATTTAACCAACCCTGCGGTTTCGACGTCGTTCTTGTCGTATTGAGTTACTAGCGCACCGCCGGACTCATCACAATAAACCGGCGTAAAGTCTGTCAATTTGGTTGGTGCTATTACTACACCCCCAGCATGCTTTCCTACATTTCGAGTAATACCCTCGAGCCTATAGGCCATCTCCATGATTTCCTGAGCATCATCATCGCCCGCCACGAATTCACCCAGTAACGGCTCGACCTCGAAGGCTTTCTTAAGAGTTATACCTGGCTCGAAAGGAATTAATTTTGAGAGTTTATCTGCAAGCGAATACGGTTTACCCTGCACTCGTGCGACATCACGAACCACCGCTTTCGCAGCCATAGTGCCAAATGTAATTATTTGCGATACAGAATCTTTACCATAGAGTTCCGCTACATGCTGAATCACGCGGTCTCTACCCTCCATGCAGAAATCCACATCGAAATCCGGCATGGAAACACGCTCTGGATTCAGAAAGCGCTCAAACAGCAAGTCGTATTTCAATGGGTCTATATCTGTAATTCTTAACGAATAGGCAACAATTGATCCCGCGCCCGATCCGCGCCCAGGCCCTACAGGAATGCCGTTGTCCTTCGACCACTGAATGAACTCCATTACAATCAGAAAGTAACCAGCAAATCCCATTTGGTTAATAATGCCTAACTCAAACTCCATACGCTGCCAGTAAGGCTTGGTATCATCATTGTCCGCATGATCCGCCCCAAACAGCTTGATTAGTCGCGCGCTCAAGCCTTCGTTGCTCAGATTTGAAAAAAATTCTTCTAGCTCTAAGCCTTCAGGTATTGGATAGTTTGGTAGGCAAGGCTTATCAAGTACCAGTTCCAGATTACAGCGCTTTGCAATTTCTTGGGAATTTTGAATCGCCTCAGGTATATCAACGAACAACTCAACCATTTCTGCTGTAGATTTTAGATATTGTTGCTCAGTATAATTATGAGGCCGACGAGGGTCATCTAAAGTGCGGCGCTCATTAATACACACCCTCACCTCGTGAGCATCGAAATCGTCTTTATGTATGAACCTGACATCATTGGTGGCTACTACTGGGCATGCAGCTTCGATAGCGAGCTTGACAGCGGCGTCCACATATTCTTCTTCCCCGCTTTTGCCAACACGTTGAAGTTCCAGGTAAAAGCGATCTGGAAACAATGCCTGCCACTGTTTTAAATAATCTATTGCAGTGCCTGACTCACCTGCAAGCAGAGCAACTCCTACATCACTATATTGCGCTCCAGACAGAGCAATCAGGCCATCAACCCTGCCCTCTAATTTAGACTTAAGAACTGCTGGCTCGCTGTGGCCCTGATTTTCTGTGTATAACTCGGAGACAAGGTTGGTTAAATTTAAGTAGCCCTGATGATTCATCACCAACAGCACGAGGCGTGTCTGCACAGCGCTATTGTCATCTTCAACTAACAGATCGCAGCCACACAGTGGCTTAATACCGGCTTTAATTGCCGAAGTGTAAAATTTAATCAGCGAGAACATATTGGCCAGGTCCGTTACTGCAACCGATGGCATAGAGAGTTCCCTCAACCGGGACACAAGAGGTTTTACTGTAACAATCCCATCATTGATTGAGAATTCAGTATGTAATCGCAGATGAGTAAAGGATTCTAGGGGCGAGTTTTCAGACATGTAAAACGTTTTTTCTGAGTGAGAGTCTAGTTGCTAACAAGGGCACAATATACCTCTTTTCCAATGGGAAAAAAGGTGAAAAGAGTGTCAGGGTAAAAATTGTTTGCATAAATGTTTCGCACTTAGCCAAAGTTCAAGAATTTTTACTCTGTCTCTGAGATGCACCTACGAAATAATTAATTCAGTAAATTAGACCTATTAAAATGTACACATGCACGATGTTCGATGGGAACAGCAAGCGCTGGGTTAGGGCCTCCTGTTTTTGCAGCAATTAAAGCGTAGCATCGAGCGACCGAAGGAGAACACGCTAAGGGGCTTATCTGTCATAAGAAGATGAACCGAGCTTGCCTTCCTCACAGATCCTCCTGGAGGAACCTCTTCGGGAAATGGACGGGTGCAAGCTGCGGAGAAAATAGGGGGCCCTGACCCAGTGCGTTCTCTAAGCAATTACATAAGTTGACAGGGAATGACTTGTAGGTAGTTGATGCGTGTATCGGGGCTTGGGAAGGKGTACTGTTTTTYCGTTCCATTGGGCCATCCCTGGCCCTCCCGCGCTCCATCCCTGGGCGCTAGTCACTACAAAACAGCACCCCTTCCCAATCCCCTGTTAAATTCAGTATTCTTCTCAACTGTAGGCCTTTCAGCGTTGGCGAGAAAAGCGCTGTGGTTAAATGTTCTGCATTCTAATCTGTGGAGTTAGTTCATTATTTCGTGGGGATATCTCAGACTCTAACCCCACAAATTTAGTTGTTTGGATTACAGATCGTTATTTACTACACGTAAGCGGAAACCAGTATCTAGGCGACTTTCGCTGTGCCAGTGCCTTCTAACTTGCTATGATGCGAGGCTTGAATTTCATAATAATAATTCCGGAGAGTGCTTCATGTCCTCGATCTTTATAGTCATTTTCGGTTTGGTTGGCTTCTCAATTGGCTGGTTTGTTTACTCAAAGTTCATTGCCGAAAAAATCTATCGGCTGGATCCTAATTTCGTCACACCCGCTCATGAAATAAACGATGGCATTGATTATGTGCCAACAAACAAGTTTGTTCTATGGGGTGCGCACTTTACAGCCGTGGCTGGTGCTGCACCTATAGTAGGCCCTGCTATCGCTGTGTATTGGGGATGGGTGCCGGCATTATTGTGGGTTACCTTCGGATCAGTATTCTTTGCTGGTGTACACGACATGGGGGCCTTATGGGCCAGCACCCGCCATGGAGCGAAATCCATCGGCGCTTTGTCGTCCGATGTCATAGGCAAGCGTGCTTCGGCCTTGTTTATGGTTATTATCTTTCTGTTGTTGGTGTTGGTGAATGCAATGTTTGCAACCATCATCGCGACCGACATGGTGATCTTTCCGTCTTCTGTTTTTCCAGCATGGGCTGCCATACCGGTAGCAGTTGTTATTGGTGTATTGATTCGTAAAAATTTCAATTTATTGCTGGTCTCAATAATTGGCGTAAGTGTTCTCTACTTTTCGATCTATATTGGCAGCGTCACGCCAATGGCATTACCCGGAGATATTTTTGGTCTGGGACCAAATGGCAACTGGATAATCTTATTGTTTGTTTATGCAGGCATTGCATCAATGTTACCAGTCTGGCTATTACTTCAGCCTCGCGATTATATTAATGGTGCACAGCTGGTAGTGGGTTTGATTGTTCTGTATACCGCTGTGTTTATCGCTATGCCAGATGTGTCGGCTCCGGCGTTTAATCCAAATATTGGTAAAGACACTCCGCCATTATTTCCCATACTTTTTGTAACAATTGCCTGTGGTGCGTTATCAGGGTTTCACGGCATTGTTTCTTCTGGAACATCTTCAAAACAGATAAGCAATGAGAAAGATGCGCGTTTTGTGGGTTATCTAGGCGCTCTGGGTGAAGGCTCTTTAGCGCTGATAACAATTGTAGCGGTAACAGGTTCTCTGTATGCAGCTACAGGTTCTGATTGGGATGCGCTTTACTCCGGCTTTTATGAAGGCCCAGGTCAGGCAGGATTTATTGAAGGTGGAGCCATATTAATTTCCACCGGTTGGGGAATTCCTATAGCGTTTGCGGAAACTATGCTGGCGGTGATGGTTGTGTTATTTGCAGGTACAACTATGGATGCAGGCCTGAGATTGCAACGCTATATTATTCAGGAATGGGGAAGTATTTATAATATTAAAGTGCTTAAAAACAATATTACTTCTACGTTGTTGGCGATTTCAGCTTGTCTGGTGTTGGCATTTGGTGTCTCTGCCGGAAATTATCCAGGAGATGGCGGAGCCCTAATTTGGCCGGTGTTCGGAGGAACTAATCAGATTCTTGCGGCAATGACTCTACTTCTCATTTCTCTTTATTTAATGAGATTAGGTCGACCTGCAAAATTCATTCTAGCTCCAATGCTCTTTATTCTGGTGATGGCATTTTGGGCGTCCTCTTGGTATATCGTCGATCATTATCAGAAAGCCCAATGGGGACTGGTAACAATTGAAATACTGGTAATGATAACTAGTATTCTAGTCATGCTGGAAGCGGTGTCAGTGGCTACTAAATTAAGAAGCGGAGAAATTCCTTTAGATACTTCTAGCGACAAATCTAGCGACGATGACGCAGCAACTACTCAGGAGTAGTGTGAGGAAATTTGGCTAACTTTTAGAGTTGGCCTCACATAAAAAAGGAGCGTTTGGGTAAGGTGTTTTACACAATACCCCCGCTCCTTTTTTATGTGAGGCATTGTATTAGCTAAGCCATTGAGCGCGGCTTTCGGAACTAGTTGAGTAATGTTCAGAGCAGGATACGAATATGCGAAAGTCTGTAATTCAGGAGTTGCTAAGTGTTGAATCAACAGAGCTGCTCAGTGAAATTCAAATTTTTGATGAGATTGATTCCACCAATGTGGAAGCAATTCGTCAGATTCGCTCGGGCAATTCCAGTAATTGCCTGATACTTGCCAAAGCCCAATCTGCTGGGCGAGGCCGCCGTGGTCGAAACTGGGCAAGCCCGCCGGAAGCAGGAATCTACATGTCTATGGTGAGGCAATTTACGTTGCCGCCAAATGCGCTGCAGGCCTTAAGCCTGGTCACTGCGTTGAGTGTCAAATCCGCACTGGAAAAAATGAAGGTGCAGGGTTTGAAATTAAAATGGCCAAATGACATTCTTTTTGAAAAAAAGAAACTGGCTGGAATATTACTTGAGCTACAGCAACAAGAAGAGCGCTGTCATGTCGTCTTTGGAATAGGGCTGAATATTGCTTTACCACAGGAGGTGGGAAAAAGTATTGGCAGGCCAGTAACTGATATTGTTTCTATCACTGGTTTGAAACCTGATCTCAATATGACTGTTGCTGCTATTGTTAATGAGCTTTGCATCAATCTGACAAAATTTGAACAGAGCGGGTTTTCATCGTTTACAGATAGTTGGAACGAATCGGATTGTTACTTTCATAGTGATGTTGTAATTCAAAATGGAGAAAGAAGCACCATCGGCAAGTCGTTGGGTGTTGATTCCAATGGCGCATTGCTGCTACAGACAGCAACCGGAAAACAGCTAATTAATGGTGGAGAGGTGTTTCCCTCGCTTCGAGAGCTACCGACTTAAGATATACTCACTGACTTATGATATTAGAACTGGATATAGGTAATTCACGTATTAAATGGCGTCAGATATCGGTGCCTGATGCGTCTCTTATTGCTTCTGGAAATGTAACAGATTTTGCAGAACTGCTTACTCAGAGCGAATTAAGCCAGATACCACATATGGTGCGAGTGTGTAGCGTAAGAGCTGGTGAGATTAATTCGCAGCTAGAGACCTGGGTTAGGGAAAGCTTTGATCTAAATATACAGACCGCTGTGGTCAGTTCAATCTGCGGCGGTGTGAGTAACCAATATGCGGACCCTTCCAGGCTTGGTATAGATAGATGGCTGGCCATGTTAGCTGGATTTAGAAAAGCGGGGGGTGCCTGTGTTGTAATTGATGGCGGCACGGCTCTCACGATAGACGTAATAAGCACGGCAGGTCAGCACCAAGGAGGCTATATCGTTCCCGGCCTGGCGCTTATGCAGAGCGCTCTTGAGTCAAATACTCGAATCAGCTTATCTCAAAATCCTTTACCGGCACTAGAATCACTAGGTAACTCCACCGATGAGGCGGTACTGAACGGTACGTTGGTTGCCGTATTGGCGCTGATTGAGAGAGTGTCGTTGGAGTTAACTTCATCCCAGGGCTCTCAGATCAGGGTTTTCTTCACCGGTGGTGATGCTGGATTGCTACATGCTTTGTCGAAAATAGACTCAGGCGAAGTGATTGATAGCCTGGTTTTCGATGGTTTAGCGATAGCCTGTCCTTATGACAACGCTGTGTGTGAGCAGTCTGTTAGTCAGACCGATACTTTGGAATAGCTGATGCGTTACATTGCTCTTTTTCTATTAGTGGTGAATATCGGGTATTTTGGCTGGAATCAGTATCGGCCAGATGCAGAGCCACTTCTAATGACAGCGCAGCCGCGAGAATTGCTTGATAGCGGACTGATGTTGATTRCCGAGTATCAACAACAAGTCGAAAACCAGCAGGRATCTACTGTAGATAGTGRTTTTACCTGCTCTATGGTTGAAGGCTTCAGTAAYATTGATGAGGCTTACRGCTTCATCGATTTCGCAATAAGCAAATCTCTCAGGGCTCAGTTAAGCCTCGCTGGAGAGYTRTTGCCGTCACAATACCGGGTATATTTGCCGCCATCTTCGTCTCGAACTATAGCCACTATTACYCTCGATAGTTTGAGCGARCGCATAGAGARTGCGGGCTTGGAGGTCGAAATGTATYTAATTACACGTGGAATTCTCGAAAATTCGATCGCGCTAGGTGTRTTTTCTGARATGAGCGCAGCATCATTGRTTCGAGACCAGGTGGTAGCGCTCGGTTATCGCGCAATAGTCGATGAAATCCCCCAATCAACAGGCAACATTCGGGTAGAGCTCCAGGCTTCAGAGGCCAAACAAATCGAAAACGCTATATGGTTAGAGCTGGCGGCAGGTAGGTCGTATTTAACTCATACAGAAAATCTCTGCGAAACGATTGCACAAGGGACTCAATTCCCATAAAATGCCGCTCCTGAGTGAGAGTGCCAGGGCTTTTGACCCTTGTTAGATCTCGTGGGAGGGGTTCCCGAGTGGCCAAAGGGATCAGACTGTAAATCTGACGCGCAAGCTTCGGTGGTTCAAATCCACCCCCCTCCACCATATATATTGCAGGTTTTGGAGGAATAGTTTTACAGGCGGGTATAGTTCAGCGGTAGAACCCCAGCCTTCCAAGCTGGTTGCGCGGGTTCGATCCCCGCTACCCGCTCCAACTTTTGCTACATTAACATAGCAATCGGAGTAGAAAACAGGCTACCTGAGTAGCTTGATAAGGGCTAAATTACTAGTGTGTAGCTCGCATAGCTCAGGCGGTAGAGCACTTCATTGGTAATGAAGAGGTCCCCGGTTCAACTCCGGGTGTGAGCACCAAGAACAAAGGAACGATTCGTTCTTCTCTATATAGAGATTATATGAGTCTGAATTTAATTGATCAAAGCATCGAGAAGATAGGGGCAGTCGAAAATGGCGAAGGAAAAATTCGAACGAAATAAACTACATGTAAACGTAGGCACGATAGGACACGTTGACCATGGTAAGACAACGTTAACAGCGGCATTGACCCGAGTATGTTCGGAGCTTTATGGCGGTGGAGAGATTTCGGCGTTTGATCAGATAGACAATGCGCCAGAAGAAAGAGAGCGCGGTATTACCATTTCGACGTCACACGTTGAATACGATTCGGCCAATCGTCACTATGCCCACGTTGACTGTCCTGGTCACGCGGATTACGTGAAGAACATGATTACCGGCGCGGCGCAGATGGACGGCGCTATCCTGGTTGTATCGGCTGCCGATGGCCCGATGCCGCAAACACGCGAGCACATTATTTTATCCCGTCAGGTAGGTATACCTTACATTGTTATCTTCATGAACAAAGCCGACATGGTTGACGACGATGAGTTGCTTGAGTTGGTTGAAATGGAAATACGTGAGCTTCTGGACCAGTACGAATTTCCAGGCGACGACACACCAATCATCATAGGTTCTGCGCTTAAAGCCCTTGAAGGTGATACTTCCGAGATAGGCATGCCTTCAGTACAGAAGTTGGTTGAGACGTTGGACAGCTATATTCCTGATCCAACGCGTGATATTGAAAAGCCCTTTTTGCTCCCAATTGAGGATGTGTTCTCAATTTCAGGCCGTGGCACGGTAGTGACTGGTCGTATAGAGCGTGGCATTGTAAAAGTTGGCGAAGAAATAGAGATAGTTGGCATCAAGGACACAGAGAAGACAGTATGTACGGGTGTTGAGATGTTCCGTAAGCTGTTGGATGAAGGCCGAGCTGGAGAGAACGTAGGTGTTCTGCTTCGCGGAACCAAGCGTGAAGACGTAGAGCGCGGTCAAGTATTGGCGGCGGTGGGTTCAATTACGCCTCATACGCAGTTTGAAGCTGAAGTGTATATCTTGAGCAAAGATGAAGGTGGCCGTCATACGCCATTTTTCAAGGGCTATCGTCCACAGTTTTACTTCCGCACCACAGACGTGACTGGATCTTGTGTATTACCTGAGGGCATAGAAATGGTTATGCCTGGTGATAACGTTAAGATGGTAGTGACGCTGTTGGCGCCGATAGCGATGGATGAAGGTCTGCGGTTTGCGATACGAGAAGGTGGTCGTACAGTAGGCGCGGGCGTGGTCGCTAAAATTATCGAATAAGCAGCCTGCTTACATTATGAAGCCAGTGCATCAAAGGATGTGCTGGCTTTGTTATATGCCCGCAAGGGCATGGTTTTAAACGCGATTTTTGAGGGGCGTATAAAACTCCGTTAAGCACTGGATGGCGGCACTTTTGAGTTTTCGGATGAACATCGGGCAAAAAGGCGGGAAGTCAGAGAAAAAGCGGCTTTCGGGCGGTTATTTCTTGACACTATGAGGTCAAAACCTTAAGATTCGCATCCCTTTTTGACGTTTAATGTATTGGCGCCAAGAAAAGTAGCAGTAACTAATTAATTTATAAGTCTTTTTTGGAGTTTGAGTTAGATGCAAAGTCAGCGAATAAGAATCCGGCTCAAAGCCTTCGACCATCGTTTGATTGATCAATCGACTCAGGAAATAGTAGATACTGCTCGGCGTACCGGGGCTCAGGTTCGAGGACCTATCCCGCTGCCAACAAATAAAGAAAGATTTACCATACTGATTTCTCCGCATGTAAATAAAGATGCTAGAGATCAATATGAAATTCGTACCCATAAGCGGTTACTGGACATTGTCGAGCCAACTGAGAAAACAGTTGATGCTTTGATGAAGCTAGA
Organism: SAR86 cluster bacterium; assembly: GCA_002402175.1. Lineage (GTDB taxonomy): Bacteria > Pseudomonadota > Gammaproteobacteria > Pseudomonadales > Pseudohongiellaceae > UBA9145. Next base: position 62,118 of record NVVJ01000011.1, on the reverse strand, counting down.
TCTAGCGGCGGGTGTGGAAGTACAGATTAGTTTGGGTTAGTTAATAACCTACTAAGTTATACAAAATAACCAGGCAATGAGAGTTCAGTCCTCTTTGCCCTTTAATAATAAAGTTCTGGCGCACTGATATTTCTGCTACCCATTAGCGGTGGCAAACATAGTGTAACGCGTCAGCGACCATAGCGGGTTTTAGTCCCTTGCACGGTGAGGTTTAATAAAATGTCGATAGGTTTAGTCGGTCGAAAGAGCGGGATGACTCGCGTTTTCACTGAAGACGGTGCGTCCGTTCCTGTTACGGTTGTAGAAGTACAACCAAATCGAGTCACGCAGATTAAGACTCCAGAAACAGATGGCTACAGTGCTATTCAGGTTACTACCGGAGCACGTCGTGCATCGCGCGTCACTAAAGCGATGGCGGGGCATTATGCCAAGGCCAGCACCGAAGCTGGTACTGGGCTATGGGAATTTCGTACAGAAGGATGTGATATGGCAGAGATCACAACCGGAAGTGAAATTAAGGTAGACCTGTTTGAAGTCGGCCAAAAAGTCGATGTAACCGGCACCTCAAAAGGTAAAGGTTTTCAAGGTGGCGTTAAGCGGCACAATTTCCAAATGCAGGACGCTACACACGGTAACTCTCTTTCTCACCGTGCGCTTGGTTCGATCGGCCAATGCCAGACTCCAGGTAGAGTATGGAAAGGCAAGAAAATGGCAGGTCAAATGGGAAATGAAAGACAAACTACCCAAAGCCTGGAAGTGATAAAAATTGACCTGGAGAACAACCTTCTTCTTATTAAGGGCGCGGTTCCAGGTGCCACAGGTTCAAATGTAATCGTCCGTCCAGCAATAAAGATTAAGGGGTAGGTAATGGAATTAAGCCTTGCACTGCCCGGCAAGAAAACGGGCAAAGAAAAAATTTCACTGTCAGATGCATCTTTTGGCAGAGCATATAACGAGCCTCTAGTACATCAGAGTGTAGTAACTTATCTGGCAGGTGCCAGACAGGGTTCGGTAAAGCAAAAGACTCGTTCAGAAGTTCGTGGTGGCGGTCGTAAACCATGGCGCCAAAAAGGCACTGGTCGGGCACGCTCAGGAACTATCAGAAGTCCTATCTGGCGCGGTGGTGGTATTACATTTGCTGCTAGACCTCAGGATCACAGCAAGAAACTCAATAAGAAAATGTATCGTGGCGCATTAAGCTGCATCCTGTCAGAACTCATTCGCCAGGATAGACTTTTCGCGGTAAACGAGTTTGAGCTTGGCTCGCATAAGACTAAAGATTTGGTCAATAAATTAAAAGAATTTGAATTAGATAACGTCCTCATTATTTCCGATCAAGTAGAAAAAAACCTGTATCTGGCTGCCAGGAATCTGCACAAGGTTGATGTGCTGGATGTGGCAGGTATTGATCCAGTTAGTTTGATCGGATTTGATAATGTCATTATTACAGTCTCCGCACTTAAAAAAGTAGAGGAGATGTTGTCATGAACCTCGAGCGAATCTACACGGTAATTCTTGGACCACATGTTTCTGAGAAAACAACAATGCTAGGTGAGGCTAACAACCAATATGCGTTTAAGGTTGCTACCGATTCCACCAAGGCTGAAATCAAACAAGCTGTCGAAACGATATTTAAAGTCGTGGTTGCAGATTTGCAAGTGCTGAATGTAAAAGGCAAAACCAAGCGAACGTCAAAAGGAAAGATCAGACGTCGTTCAAATTGGAAGAAAGCCTATGTCAGACTCGAAGCAGGTCATGAAATCGATTTCGCGGATATAGGGTAACAGGGGTAAATCATGCCAGTCGTAAAATGTAAACCTACCTCACCTGGACGCCGTTTTGTCGTTAAGGTAGTACACCCAGATTTACACAAAGGTGCACCATATGCGCCTTTAACTGCCCCCAAGCCAAAAACAGGCGGCAGAAACAACAAAGGTCGCATCACTACACGTCATATTGGTGGTGGTCACAAACAGAAATATCGCATCATCGATTTTAAGCGCAACAAAGATGGCGTTGAAGCCAAAGTTGAGCGCCTGGAATATGATCCCAACAGGTCAGCAAATATTGCCCTGTTGTTATACGCCGATGGTGAGCGCAGATATATTATTGCGCCAGGTAAAGTAAAAGCCGGTGACACAGTAATGTCAGGTGAGAGTGCGCCAATTAAGGTTGGTAACTGCTTGCCACTTAGAAATATTCCACTAGGCAGCACTGTACATTGTGCCGAGTTAAAGCCTGGTAAAGGTGCGCAAATTGCACGTAGTGCAGGAACTTCCATACAGCTGGTTGCCAGAGAAGGCAATTACGCAACGCTGAGATTAAGGTCTGGCGAAATGCGTAAAGTACTTAGCGACTGTCGAGCAACTCTTGGTGATGTGTCCAATTCGGAGCATTCTTTAAGATCACTCGGCAAAGCCGGTGCCAAGCGTTGGAGAGGTGTTAGACCAACTGTACGCGGAGTTGCGATGAACCCAGTAGATCACCCACATGGTGGTGGTGAAGGAAGAACATCAGGCGGTCGTCACCCGGTATCTCCATGGGGCACACCGACTAAAGGTTATAAAACAAGATCTAACAAGCGAACAGATAAAATGATTGTTCGTCGTAGAAATTCAAGCCGATAAGGCAAGAGCAGAGGATTACCCTAGTGCCACGATCATTAAAAAAAGGCCCGTTTATCGATCTTCATTTGATGAAGAAAGTGCAGACTGCCAGTGAGACTAATGACAAACGACCTATCAAAACCTGGTCTCGTCGTTCGATGGTTTCTCCGGACATGATCGGCTTAACTATTGCTGTTCATAATGGCCGGCAACACATTCCTGTCTTCATTAATGAAGATATGGTTGGCCATAAGCTCGGTGAATTTTCTGCAACACGTACTTATCGCGGTCACTCTGCTGATAAGAAGGCACGGTAATTAGGGGTCTGAAATGGAAGTTGTAGCGAAATTAAGTGGTGCACGTCTTTCGGCTCAAAAAGCCAGACTGGTAGCCGATCAGATACGCGGTAAGGCAGTCGAAGAAGCGTTATTGCTATTGTCGTACAGCCCTAAAAAAGCGGCGGCAATTATTAAGAAGGTGTTGAATTCAGCTATTGCTAACGCAGAGCACAATGAAGGCGCCGATGTAGATGAATTGAAGGTATCAACGATTTGTGTTGATGAAGGAACGACAATGAAACGCATTATGCCAAGAGCGAAAGGTCGCGCTGATCGCATACTTAAACGTTCATGTCATATTACTATTACAGTTGCAGACAGCTAGGGGTATCAGATGGGTCAAAAAGTACATCCAACTGGAATTCGTCTTGGCATAGTCAAGAAGCACACTTCCATATGGTACGCCGAAGGCAAAGCGTATGCGGAGAATTTGCTGGTTGATTTGCAAGTGCGAGATTTTATTAAAAAACGATTGGCGAGCGCGTCCGTATCAAGAGTCGAGATTGAACGACCGGCACAAACAGCAAAAATCACGATTTACACCGCACGCCCTGGAATTGTAATTGGCAAGAAAGGTGAAGATGTTGAAAAGCTGCGTGGAACGCTTGCCAAAAAGATGGGCATTCCAGTACAGATCAACATTGAAGAAATTCGTAAACCTGATCTGGATGCTCAATTGGTTGCCGATGGAGTCGCTTCGCAGTTAGAGCGCCGAGTTATGTTTCGGCGAGCAATGAAACGAGCGGTTCAGAACGCAATGCGTCAGGGAGCTGAAGGAATTAAGGTGCAAGTTGGTGGACGATTGGGCGGTGCAGAGATTGCCAGGTCAGAATGGTATCGAGAAGGCCGTGTTCCATTGCACACACTAAGAGCTGATATTGATTACGGCACTTGCGAAGCAAGCACAACCTACGGCTTGATTGGTGTAAAAGTTTGGATATTTAAGGGCGAGGTTATGGATTTGGACGAGGCGATAGTGCCTTCACAGACCAAGTCTAACTAGAGGATTACTGACGTGTTACAACCAAAGCGTACAAAATTTCGTAAAATGATGAAGGGCCGTAATCGCGGTTTGTCTCATCGTGGCAGTAACGTAGATTTTGGTGAGTATGGTTTGAAAGCGTTATCACGTGGCCGTCTAACAGCAAGGCAAATAGAAGCAGCTCGTCGCGCCATGACCAGACACGTAAAACGTAGTGGAAAAATTTGGATTCGAGTATTTCCTGATAAGCCAATTACACAAAAGCCACTGGAAGTAAGGCAGGGTAAAGGTAAGGGAAATGTTGAATACTGGGTAGCTCAGATTCAACCAGGTCGAATTATGTTTGAGATGGGAGGTGTAGAAGAAACGGTTGCACGGGAAGCATTCGCATTAGCGTCTGCCAAACTGCCGTTTGATACAGCTTTTGTAAAACGGACGGTGATGTAATGAAAGCGAATGAATTGAGAGAAAAATCAGTAGAGGAGCTGCAAAGCCAATTGCAGGATCTATACAAGGATCAGTTTAACTATCGCATGCAAAATGGTACCGGACAGCTAGGTCAGGTTCACTTGATCGGAGCGGTAAGGAAGAATATCGCCCGTGTAAAAACAATTATTACCGAAAAACAGAAAACTGGATCATGAATATGTCTCCTAGTGAAAACCAAGAACAAACTGCTCGTACTGTTTCCGGTAAGGTCATCAGTAATAAGATGGACAAGTCCATTGTTGTGTTAATAGAACGACGAGTGACGCATCCTGTTTATGGAAAGATCATGAAAAGATCTACCAAAATACATGCACATGATGCAAACAATGAGTGTTCGACAGGTGATAAAGTAACTATTAAAGAAGTACGTCCAATATCAAAAACCAAGTCTTGGTCTTTGGTTTCTATTGACGGACGAGCTACTCGAGTTTAAAAACCAGTTTAAGAATCGCGCAATTGCGCAGCAATTGCTTGATGGAGTGAATCGATGATTCAAGTGCAATCATATTTAGATGTCGCAGATAATAGCGGCGCCAAGCGCGTAATGTGCATTAAGGTGTTAGGCGGTTCTCATCGTCGATACGCGAGTGTTGGCGACATGATTAAGATAACCGTTAAAGAAGCGATTCCTCGCGGAAAAGTTAAGAAGGGCCAGGTTCTGACTGCATTGGTAGTACGAACTAAAAAAGGTGTTCGTCGTAGCGACGGTTCAGTTATCCGCTTCGATGACAATGCAGCTATTTTGCTGAACGCCCAGGATGCACCTATCGGAACTCGCGTGTTTGGTCCTGTGACCAGAGAGCTGCGAACCGAGAAGTTCATGCGAATTATTTCGTTGGCGCCGGAAGTACTGTAAGCGTCACAAGAGAACAAAGAGGTAGAGGCAAGAAATGCGCAAACTGAAATGTGATGATGAAGTGATAGTGATCACTGGAAAAGACAAGGGTAAACGCGGAACAATTTCTCGTCTTGTTGGAAGTGAGAGAGTGGTTGTTCATGGTGTGAATATGGTTAAGCGCCATACTAAGGCTAACCCAAATGCGGGTCAGGCCGGCGGAATAGTAGAGAAAGAAGCGGCAATGAGTATTTCCAATGTTGCTATTTTTAATCCTGAAACCAATCGGGCAGATCGAGTTGGTATACAGGTGGCTGAAGATGGCGCTAAGAAGCGTGTCTTTAAGTCAAACGGACAAGAAATAGATTAATTACTGGTAGGTTGCCACACATGGCTCAGCTTAAAGAATATTATAAGAAAGATGTAATACCCGCATTGACCGAAAAATTCGGTTATGACAATCCTATGCGCGTGCCCAAAATAACTAAGGTTGTTTTGAATATGGGTGTTGGTGAGGCGCTGGTAGATAAAAAGATACTTGATAACGCTGTGAATGACCTCGTTCAGATTAGTGGTCAGAAAGTAGTTATCACTAAGGCAAGAAAATCAATTGCTGCGTTTAAGGTTAGAGAAGGTTGGCCTATAGGCTGCAAAGTAACCTTACGTGGGGAGCGTATGTATGATTTTCTGGACAGGCTTGTAGGCATTGCTATTCCTAGAATCAGGGATTTCCGAGGCTTAAACCCTAAGTCTTTCGATGGCCGTGGTAATTTTGCAATGGGCGTAACAGAACAGATTATTTTTCCAGAAATTGACTACGATAAAATCGACACTCTTCGTGGCATGGATATTACTATTACAACTTCAGCACGAACCGATGAAGAAGGTCGTGCATTGTTAACTGCGATGCGGTTTCCTTTTCGAGGGACAATACCCACAGCAGATACAGAAGAGAAGGAGTCTTAAGATGGCTAAAACTTCAATGATAGCCAGAGAAGCTAAGCGCACTAAAACAGTTGCGAAGTATGCTGCCAAGCGTGCTGCAATAAAAGCGGTGCTTAAGGATGTAAATGCCAGTGATGAAGAGAGATGGGAAGCCCAGGTAAAGTGGCAAAAATTACCGCGTGATTCCAGCCCTGTTCGTCAGCGGAATCGATGCCAAATTACAGGCCGACCTCATGGTGTTTATCGAAAATTTGGGCTGTGTCGTAACAAATTGCGTGAAGCAGCAATGCGAGGCGATGTGCCTGGTTTAACTAAGGCAAGCTGGTAGTCAGGAGAACAATTATGAGCATGTCAGATCCAATAGCAGATTTTTTGACTCGCATTCGCAATGCGCAGATGGCGCAATTACCAAATGTCGCTATGCCTTCATCTAAAATCAAGGTGGCTTTAAGCGAAGTATTGCAGAGTGAAGGTTACATAACTGGTTATGAAGTTGATGAAAATGCAGGCAAGCCTGTAATCAATGTTGAACTGAAATATTATCAGGGCAAACCAGTAATAGAAGAGATTAAACGTGTTAGCCGACCAGGCTTACGCAGCTACAAAGGTAAAGAAGATTTGCCTAAAAACAGAGCTGGATTAGGAATAGCTATAGTTTCTACCAACAAAGGTTTGATGACAGATAAGCAAGCACAAGCCGCAGGTATTGGTGGTGAAGTGTTGTGTACAGTTTTCTGATCGATACTTTTCAAGGCTAGAGTATTAGTAACAAGTCGTTAGGCACTGAAGTTAAGAATAGAGCAAAATTATGTCAAGAGTAGCGAACAGCCCGGTAGAAATACCTAAAGGCGTTGAAACAAAATTAAGCGATTCTGAAATATCGGTTAAGGGAAGCAAGGGTAACTTACAGTTGTCTTTGCACCGACTGGTTGTCGTGTCAGAAAATGATGGAATATTGAAAATTTCAGCAAAAGATAAAACAAGGCAGGCTGATGCATTGGCCGGCACTTTTCGTTCACTGATTAACAATATGGTTTACGGAGTTAGTCACGGGTACGAAAAGAAACTTCTACTTCAGGGCGTTGGTTACAGAGCGAAGTCACAGGGTAATACAGTAAATCTAACGGTTGGGTATTCCCATCCTATTGATTATAAATTGCCTGACGGAGTGACAGTTGAAACTCCATCACAAACCGAAATTGTAGTATCCGGTGCGGACAAGCAATTAGTTGGGCAGGTTGCAGCAGAAATCAGAAAATTTCGTCCACCTGAGCCTTATAAAGGCAAGGGAATTCGCTATGCTGACGAACGTGTTTATAGAAAAGAAGCGAAGAAGAAATAAGGCATAAGCTATGAGTGTTAAGAAAGTAGCTCGCCTAAGGCGAGCAAAAAGAGCAAGAGCAAAGATTAGCGAGTTACGTATGAATCGCCTTTGTGTGTATCGTTCACCGAGACATATTTATGCTCAGGTGATTTCGCCTGCAGGTAATCAAATACTAGCCAGCGCGTCCACTGTTGAAAAAGATGTCAAGAGTGATAAAAACGGCAACGTCGATGCAGCAGGAAAAGTTGGAAAATTAATCGCTGAAAGAGCTAAAGCAGCTGGAATTGAGAAAGTTGCTTTTGATCGATCAGGTTATGCCTATCATGGCCGCATTAAGGCTTTAGCCGATGCAGCTCGTGAAGGCGGATTAGACTTTTAAGGGTTTCAGATATGGCATTTAGAGACGATCCCAATAAGAACGAAGAAGGCCTTCAGGAAAAACTGATTCAAGTTAACCGAGTGGCTAAGGTTGTTAAGGGTGGGCGAATTTTTGGTTTTACTGCGCTAACAGCTGTGGGTGATGGCAACGGTCGTGTTGGCTTTGGTCGTGGCAAAGCTCGTGAAGTTCCTTTGGCAATTCAGAAAGCCATGGAAGCTGCTCGTCGCAACATGATTACAGTAAACCTTGACGGCCATACCTTGCAGTATCCAATTAAAGCCAGGCATGGAGCTTCAAAGATTTACATGCAGCCAGCATCCGAGGGTACAGGCGTAATTGCCGGTGGCGCAATGCGCTCAATCCTGGAATTAGCTGGTGTTCAGAATGTATTGGCCAAGTGCTATGGCTCAACTAATCCTGTAAATGTTGTGCGAGCAACCTTTAAAGGCTTACAACAAATGCGTTCCCCAGAAGACATTGCCATGAAGCGCGGCAAGTCGGTTGAAGAAATAGTAGGTTAGGAAGATGGCGAAGAAAACAGTCAAAATTACATTAGTACGCAGCCCTATCGGCGCACTTCCCAGGCACAAGCTCTGCGTTAAAGGTTTGGGCTTAAGGCGTATGCATCAATCTGTAGAGGTTGAAGATACACCTGCGGTGCGCGGAATGATTAATAAAATTAGCTACATGCTTGCCGTAGACTGAGGAAATCGATATGGAATTAAATAGATTGAGTCCAGCTCCAGGTAGCACCAAAGCGAGAAAACGCGTTGGTCGCGGCATCGGTAGCGGATCAGGAAAAACATGTGGTACTGGTCATAAGGGGCAAAAGTCTCGAAGTGGTGGTTCTATACGTCCTGGTTTTGAAGGCGGCCAAATGCCTTTACAAATGCGTTTGCCAAAATATGGTTTCAGCTCTCGTATAGGACGAGTCTCTGCAGAAGTTCGTACTTCAGAACTTAATAAGCTAGATGCAGATGTGATTGATATTGAAGTATTACGTAAGGCCAATTTGGTCACAGCAAATATTAAGCGAGTTAAGGTAATGCTTTCAGGCGAAATCAGTAAATCGCTTACCTTACAAGGCATCGGAGTTACAAAAGGTGCTCGAGCCGCAATAGAGTCAGCTGGTGGAAAAATCGTCGAAGACGAACCAGTAAAGAAAGGCAAATTAGTTAAAAAAGAAGTAGCTAAAGTAGAAGCTAAAGAAACGGTCAAGAAGCCTGCCCGAAAAAAAGCGGCAAAGCCAAAGGTCGAGGCTGCAGTAGTTGAAGAAAAGCCTGCGGCAGATAAGAAAGCAGATAAAGAATAAGCAGTAATAACTGAATAAAGATAATGGCAAATAAACCAAACATTAATCCAGAAAATATAGGCGCCGGGCTTGGTGAGTTGAAGTCACGTCTATTGTTTTTGCTGTTTGCATTGTTTGTGTATCGAATTGGTACTCACATACCTGTTCCTGGCATTGACCCATTGCAGCTAGCGGCTTTCTTCTCTTCACAGGAAGGTACATTCACCGACATGATAAATATGTTTGGTGGTGGTGCTCTTGAAAGAATGAGCATTTTAGCTCTTGGAATTATGCCTTATATTTCCGCGTCTATTATTATGCAACTGCTTTCGGCTGTGAGTCCACAGCTTGATCAGCTTAAGAAAGAAGGCGAATCAGGTCGTCGTAAAATTTCTCAGTACACACGCTATGGTGCGCTTGTGTTAGCTACCGTACAGGGTACAGGCATGACGGTTGGGTTGTTAGCGCCAATGGCTTATGCGCCTGGTATTGCGTTTAACCTTACAGCGATTGTTTCTTTAGTTACCGGTGCAATGTTCTTGATGTGGCTGGGTGAGCAAATTACAGAAAAAGGCATTGGAAACGGTATTTCCATGCTTATTTTTGCAGGCATCGTTGCAGGTTTTCCAGCGGCTATTGGAACCTCGCTAACGCAGGCTTATGAAGGTCAGATTAACGGCATTCTGTTGCTGGTTGTAGGTGTGATTGCCATCGCTGTGATAGCAATGATTGTCTATATCGAAAGAGCGCAGCGTCGTATTACGGTAAATTATGCCAAGCGTCAGCAAGGGCGAAAGTTATATCAGGCGCAGGCGAGTCATTTGCCTTTAAAGATAAATATGGCAGGTGTTATTCCGGCGATTTTTGCCAGTAGTATTTTATTGTTTCCTGCTTCTATCGCGAACTGGTTTGGACAATCCGATGGCTCAGAATGGTTACAGGAACTGGCTTTCCTGATAGGCCCGGGTCAGCCTCTATATATCATCGTGTTTAGTGCAATGATTATGTTCTTCTGTTTTTTCTATACAGCGCTGGTTTTTAATCCGCGGGACGTAGCAGAAAACTTGAAGCGTTCAGGTGCTTTTATTCCCGGAATACGACCGGGAGAGCATACAGCCAAATATATCGATGGCGTTATAACTAGGTTAACTATGTTTGGTGCTGTGTATATTACGTTGGTGTGTTTGCTGCCGAATTTTATGCAGATGTTTGCCAATGTGCCTTTTAATTTGGGTGGTACAGCGCTGCTGATTTCTGTAGTGGTAACCATGGATTTTTGGTCACAGGTACAATCACATTTGATGTCTCATCAATATGATTCCCTGATGAAAAAATCGAAATTGGGCAGTTATGGCCGTAGTGGCATATAAGTAGCGGTATTACCGCAAGTATAAAGAATTTCATTACCCTGGCTTGAGCTTAGTTAAGTTTCTAATCAGGAATATCGGAGAGTAACGATGAAAGTAAGAGCATCTGTTAAGAAGATCTGCCGGAATTGTAAAATTATTAAACGACACGGTGCAGTTAGAGTGATTTGTAAATCAGAACCTAGGCATAAACAACGTCAGGGTTAAAACCAGGCCAGAGTAAATGGCCGATTGGATCGAATAAAGAGAGCGGAGCACTTTTATGGCACGTATTGCCGGAGTCAACATACCTGATAACAAGCATATTGTAATTTCATTACGCTATGTTTTTGGGATTGGTCCTACTATAGCAAGCGCAATTTGTGAGAAGACTGGAATTACACCTTCGATCAGAACCAGTGAGCTAGACCCAGAACAACTGGATAGCATTCGCGCAGAAGTAGCTAATGTCACTACTGAAGGTGATTTGAGGCGCGAAATTTCAATGAATATTAAGCGCTTGATGGACCTGGGATGTAACCGAGGAATACGTCATCGCCGTTCATTGCCTGTGCGTGGACAACGTACTAAGACTAATGCCAGAACCCGTAAAGGTCCTCGCAAACCTATTCGCAAGTAACAGAAACTTAAATATAACGTAATTTGTTGGAACGTTAGAAAATAGAGTTAGATGGAATAATTTATGGCCAAGCCAGCAGTGAAAGCTACCAAGAAAAAATCACGCTCAGCCGTTATTGATGGCATTGCATTTATCCATGCGTCCTTTAATAACACCATCATTACGATCACAGATCGTCAGGGTAATGCATTGAGTTGGGCTACTGCGGGAGGGTCCGGATTTCGCGGCTCTCGTAAAAGTACTCCTTTCGCTGCGCAGGTTGCTGCTGAGAAAGCTGGAAAATCAGCTATTGAACTTTATGGCTTGCAGAATCTGGACGTAAAAGTAAATGGCCCAGGCCCAGGCCGTGAATCAGCTGTAAGAGCACTTAATAACTGTGGACTTAAAGTTGGAAACATTACTGACGTTACCCCAATACCACATAATGGTTGCAGACCCCCGAAGAAGCGTCGGGTTTAACAATATCAGGAGATAGACTATGGCCCGCTATTTAGGCCCAAAATGTAAGTTATCCCGCCGTGAAGGAACTGATTTGTTTCTGAAGAGTGGTGTTCGTCCGCTTGACAGCAAATGTAAGGCTGACACTATTCCAGGCCAACATGGTGCTCGTCGTGGTCGTTTATCTGACTACGGTGTACAGCTTCGTGAGAAGCAGAAAGTCAGAAGGATATATGGCGTTCTGGAGAAGCAATTCCGCGGATACTATAAAGAGGCTGCGCGCCAGAAGGGTGCAACAGGCGAAAACTTGTTACAGCTTCTTGAATGCCGTCTTGATAATGTCGTTTATAGAATGGGGTTTGGTTCGACCCGTGCTGAATCGCGGCAGTTGGTAGCTCACAAATCAATTACTGTTAATGGTGATGTTGTAAACATAGCGTCATATCAGGTTTCTGAAGGTGACGCGGTAGCCATTCGACAGAAAGCCAAAGAGCAGTTACGAATTAAATCAGCGTTGGAATTAGCTTCTCAGCGTAATCCGATAGATTGGGTTTCAGTAGATCAGAATAAACTTGAAGGTCAGTTTACTCGCAAGCCTGAGCGAGAAGATTTACCACAAGAGATCAATGAGAGCCTTATCGTCGAGCTATATTCCAAGTAGTGACTTAATCACACAAAGGGTAGATTACATGCAAATTTCTTTATCAGATTTTTTAACACCACAAGTGATACAAGTTGATGAATTCAACAAGTGTCACTCCAAAGTGGTTTTGGAACCATTAGAGCGAGGCTTTGGCCATACGCTTGGAAACGCGCTGCGACGAATACTACTTTCTTCAATGCCTGGTTGCGCTATCGAGGAAGTCGAAATCGATGGTGTTGTCCATGAATACAGCACTATCGAAGGTGTTAGAGAGGATGTAATTGAAATTCTTCTCAATTTGAAAGGCGTAGCTATTGTACTGAATAACAAGGACGAAGTTGTTCTTAACTTGTCCAAAAGTGGTTCTGGTACGGTAACCGCTGGTGATATCGTTGTAGATCACGATGTAGAAATCATCAATCCTGATCATGTTATAGCGCACCTGAATGACAATGGTTCGCTCAATATGAGATTAACAGTACGTAAAGGCAGGGGCTATTCACCTGCAGACAGCCGCGTTTCGGAAGACGACGAAACCAGATCAGTTGGAAAGCTAGTATTAGACGCTTCCTATAGCCCTGTAAGCAGAGTGTCGTATTCTGTTGAAAGTGCTCGTGTAGAGCAGCGAACTAATCTTGATAAATTGATTATTGATCTGGAAACAAACGGAACTATTGATCCGGAAGAAGCAATTAGGCGTGCTGCAACAATACTTCAGCATCAGCTAGCTGTTTTCGTTGACTTGCAGAGCGAAATTATTGCTGAGCCAGAAGAGCGTGAAGATGAAATTGATCCAATTTTACTTCGCCCAGTTGATGATCTTGAATTAACTGTACGTTCCGCAAATTGCTTAAAGGCTGAAGATATTTACTATATCGGCGACCTTATTCAGCGTACGGAAGTAGAATTATTAAAGACTCCAAATTTGGGTAAAAAGTCTCTAACAGAAATTAAGGATGTGCTAGCTACTCGAGGGCTTTCCTTAGGTCTGCGTCTTGAAAATTGGCCTCCATCCAGTCTTAAATCAGATGATCGGGCAGCCTGAGTAAACTAAAATACACAGTCTGATCTAGTTAGAATAAATAAGGTAAAGAGTTATGCGTCATCGTCAAAGCGGTCGCCAACTAAATCGAAATAGTTCGCATCGAAAAGCCATGTTTCGAAATATGACTATTTCATTAGTCGAGCATGAGATTATCAAAACAACACTGATTAAGGCCAAAGAGCTAAGGTCGGTAGCTGAGCCTTTGATTACTTTAGCGAAAAATGACAGTGTGGCAAATCGCCGACTTGCATTTAGTCGAACTCGTAGTAAGTCTATTGTGGGTAAACTTTTTAATGAAATAGGCCCACGCTATAAAGATCGTCCAGGTGGCTACATTCGCATTCTTAAATGTGGCGAGCGAGCAGGCGATAAAGCAACAATGGCTTATGTTGAATTGGTCGATCGTCCTATAAGGGAACCCGAGCAAGACGAAGAAGCAGCAGAAGCTTAACCGCTACGAAGAAATAAAATGTTTTAAAAAGCCGAGTTGTTCTCGGCTTTTTTGTATAAAAAATCAAGGGGTTAAAAATGACAAATTCATTTCATCCACCTGTTCGAACTTTAATGGGCCCGGGTCCATCCGATGTAAATCCACGTGTTTTGGAAGCGCTTTCCAGGCCTACAATAGGCCATCTGGATCCTGCATTTATTCAGATGATGGATGAGACCAAGGAATTACTACAATATGCGTTTCAGACTGATAACAAACTAACGTTGCCAGTATCTGCTCCCGGTTCTGCTGGAATGGAAACAGTTTTTACCAACTTATTAGAGCCTGGCGATAAAGTAATTGTATGTCAGAACGGCGTATTTGGATCTCGGATGAAAGAGAATGTTGAGCGTTGTTCGGCTGAAGCCATTATGGTTGAGGATCAGTGGGGCTGTACGGTTAGCGTTGAGAAAGTAGAGAAGGCATTAACGGAGAACCCAGACGCAAAAGCGCTAGCGTTTGTGCACGCAGAAACATCAACGGGCGTACGTTCCGACGTTAAAGTTTTATGCGAACTGGCAGCAAAAAATGATTGCCTGTCGATAGTAGATGCAGTGACATCATTAGGTGGAATAGAGTTAAAAGTTGATGATTGGGGAATAGACGCGATTTATTCCGGTACACAAAAATGTCTCTCCTGTGTTCCAGGTCTATCTCCGGTTTCTTTTTCTGAAAGGGCCGCCAAAGTTATTCAGAATCGAAAAACAAAAGTACAAAGCTGGTTCCTGGACCTGAATTTGGTCATGGGGTACTGGGGCTCGGATGCAAAAAGATCATACCATCACACCGCACCAGTAAATTCGCTGTATGCATTGCATGAATCATTAGTAATTCTTCAGGAAGAAGGTTTAGAGAATGCATGGGATCGTCATGCATTAAACTATCAGGCATTTGCCGCGGGCATAGAGGCGCTTGGCTTATCCTTTGTAGTTGAAGAGGACTATCGGCTACCACAACTAAATGCTGTTTCTTTTCCAGACTCGATCGATGATGCAAGCGTGCGGTCGGCATTACTAAATGATTACAGTCTAGAAATTGGAGCGGGTCTTGGTGCACTTGCAGGCAGTGTTTGGAGAATTGGTCTAATGGGCTTCGCGAGTAATAGGAAAAATGTCCTTTTTTGCTTGTCAGCTTTGGGTAACGTATTGACTGACTCTGGTATGGATGCAAGTTCAGCCAGGGCGACTGCAGCTGCAAAATCGGTTTATTCTTCACAATAGAATGTAATGTAATAGAAAGGAAAGGAAATTCAATTTCTTGCTAAGGACGTCTCAGTATCTATACAGCATGGCTGTATGCTTAAGCCCTGCTGATTGGGTAAATTGTACAGAATTCCAATTCCTGCTAAAGTAATCAGCGATTTGTCCTGAGATACTCACCTAGCATTAGGCTGTGTAGTCAATTCGACACGGCACATATACACTGTCTCAAGATGTTGAATGCTATATTTATTATTGGCTATTACTGTGATAAGCACGAACTGAGGCAAAGGCATGCAAACCGACTCTGCTATATCAACTGAGACTCCTGAAAACCAGGGCACGTCAGATGCACTAGTGTCTATGAAGATTGATCTCCAGCCACCTCCTTTCTCAGAAGTGGACGAAGGCCCCGAATACACCAATACAGCAGTCACCATTGAGCTTAATAACAATACTCGCACCAAGGGTAAATTATTACAGTTTTGTGCGGCGACAGAAATCATTACTATTTTAGAGCCGCGTGCCACGGTGCCCATTGATATCGGAATGGGCGCTATAAAACTTATGCGTCTTGAAAAGCCCTATCAGCTAATGATAGAAAACCACGGCACTGAAGAAAAGCGTAAGGGAATTAATGTCGATACAGCCTCTAGGTCCTTTGAAGTATTTTTCAAGGACCGTACGGAAATTAGCGGAAAAACTTTCGGTTCAAGAGCAGATAAAAACGGCATTCACTTTTACGAACAAACTAAAGTAGGTCGAAAATGGCGCTACTGCACCCATCTTTTTGTATCCAACGTCGCCATTGAAAGCCATATCATTGGCGGGCAAATTGGTGATTTGCTGGTGCAGGAAAAACAAATTTCTAAAGAGTCGTTGGAGACAGCGTTAAAAGATCAACAGAACGAACGATCTCGATTAATCGGTGATTACCTGGTTAATCAAAAAATTGTTGATGCGGACGAATTGGAAAATGCTCTTTCTCGTCAGAAGAATATGCCTAATTTGAAGCTTGGTGAAATTCTTCTATCTGAAAATTTGGTTACAGAAGCTCAGCTTCAGGAAGCTTTAAAAGAGCAAAAGAAGAAACGGAAAAGTGCGCTTGGCGAAATACTGGTTAGCCGCGGTGTTATTGATAAAGACGAAATTCAGCAAAGCCTTGCCAAGAAATTAGGTATTCCTTTCGTAAATCTCAGAGAGTTTATTGTTGACCCTGAAGTAATTCGAGTATTAACAGCAGCTATAGCGTTCAAGCATAAAGTTGTGCCCTTATATGTTTACGAAGGGAAAATCGTAGTAGCCATTGAGAACCCGATGGACTGGCAGGTCACCGACGCACTCAGTTTTAACATTAATAAGTACGTAGAACCGGTAATGGCTTCGCCGGAAGACATTAACTGGGCCCTGCAGTTTTATTATTCTTCTGAAGATATTGAATCAACCATAGCGGACTACGACGAAGAGGATATGGACGCCGAGGAAGATGATTCCTACGATTCCAGTATTTTCTCAGCAGCTGAAACGTCCCAGGTAACGGACAATGTTATTGTGCGAATCGTCAATAAAATTATTGAGGATGCGTATCGACAGAAAGTGTCAGACATACACATAGAGCCGGGCCAGGGTAAGCAGAAATTGATAGTTCGATTTCGTAAAGATGGCGTACTTTCAACGTATTATAAGTTTCCAGCTAAATATAGAGCGGTATTTGTATCCAGGATAAAAGTTATGTCCCATCTGGATATTTCGAATAAGTACAAGCCTCAGGACGGAAAGATTAATTTCCGGCATTTTTCACCCATTGATATCGAATTGCGTGTCGCCACTATTCCCACCGCCGGCGGTATCGAAGATGTAGTTATTCGTATCCTGAGCGGTGGAAAATGTATGCCAGTGAATGCTATTGGCCTGAGTAGTAAAAACCTGGATAAGCTTTTAGATGGAATATCCCGACCTCACGGGCTCTTTTTAGTATGTGGCCCTACCGGTTCGGGTAAAAGTACCACCTTACATTCAGTTTTAAATTACCTGAATGCAACTGAGCGCAAAATCTGGACAGCTGAAGATCCAGTGGAAATTACCCAGCCAGGGTTGCGCCAGGTAGAAGTTAATGAAAAGGTTGGAATGACATTTTCCGGTGCCATGCGTGCTTTTCTTCGTGCTGACCCCGACATCATAATGATTGGCGAAATGCGAGATAAAGAAACGGCTTCGACAGCAATTGAAGCGTCTCTTACCGGCCATTTGGTACTGTCGACTTTGCATACCAATAGCGCAGCTGAGAGTGTCATTCGCTTGCTTGATATGGGAATGGATCCATTTAATTTTGCTGATTCTATGATAGGTGTGTTATCTCAACGGCTGACAAAAACACTGTGTACATCGTGTAAAAAGCCTTACAAACCAGAGCAACGAGAGTTGGAGTTTCTGGCTGTAGAATATTGCCGCGAGTTAATACCCGATGGATCACGATCAGATCCTCGTGACGAAGATGTTATGAAACAACTTGAAGATTGGGAGAAAGACTTTACTCAGAAAGGAGAATTCACCTTATATAAAGCGCCAGGTTGCCTTGATTGCTTGGATGCTGGCTATCGCGGAAGAATGGGAGTTCATGAATTACTGATGAGCTCGTCAGATATCAAAAAAATGATTTTAAGGCGTGCTCCTGCATCAGAAATACATATGGCGGCTATAGAGGATGGTATGCGTACTCGCAAGCAAGACGGTATAGAGAAAATACTCCTTGGATATACTGATTACACACAAATACGAACAATGTAGCTAGCCTGCTGCGTACTGTTTGCCTTCGTGTAATCGGATGCTTATGCCTATAGCCCAGGCATATCGAATTCTGCTGACGACAATTGAGATTTTAGTTGATCAAGTTGATCATTATGCATGGCCACTATAGGGGGCCTGACTCTTAACCAGTTAGAGTCTTTACTATAGAGTGAAGTTGCCGCTTTAAGTGCAGGGATCATTGGATAAGATTGGAAAATATTTCGTATTAGATTTAATTGTTGCTGTGCCTGATCGGCCTCTGGGCTTTCCCAATTGTTGTATAGAGCTACTATAGCCGCAGGATTCACGTTTGCAGTTGCAGAAATACATCCTGCGCCGCCGTGTTGCATATTCTGTAGCAGAAAGCTTTCAGACCCGCAAAATACCCTAAAGTCAGGCCATCCTCCTGCATTAAATGCTTTTGTATTTTCCCAATCTCCAGAACTATCTTTAATGCCGACTATGTTTTGAGGATAGGCTTTAACGAGGCGATCGATGAGACTTAGCGAAATAGGAATCTGAGAAAAAGGGGGTATGTGATATAGATATATCCTCAAATTTGAACTGCTTACTCGTTCGATTACTTCAGAATAGAAACCAAACAAACCATCATCTGAGACTGCTTTATAGAAAAAAGGAGGAAGCATCAGCGAGCCTGCACAGCCAAGTGTAACGGCGTGAGCTGTCAGCTTTACACAGTCTGTAAGAGCGCAGCTACCCGTTCCGGGCATCATTAGCGCGGGATCAATGCCGCTTTCCACCAGTTGATTCAGCAATAGAATTTTTTCGTTGATAGATAGAGAATTGGCTTCGCTATTGGTGCCAAAAACAGCGAGGCCGACACCTTGGTTTACCAGCCATTTGCAATGCGCAACAAGGCGTTCGCCATCAGGGCTTAGATCTTCCTGAAATGGTGTAATTACAGGAGTCAAAACACCGTTAAATCTATGAGTACTCACGCTAAAAACCTCTTTAAAAATTCTATCTTAATGATCAATTGCCCGCTACAACAGGATTCAGTTATAGTCCCATATTTCGGGCAATAGACACAAGGTGGCGTGGTGGAAGTGATAAGCATAGTGCCTGTGCTTGCGTCTATGGAGATATGTAAATGCAGTTGGTTATAGGCAACAAAAATTATTCGTCATGGTCTATGCGGCCCTGGATATTACTCCGGCATTTCGAAATTTCCTTTGAAGAGATTAGGATTCCGCTATTTACTGAAGGCTATGAGATCGAACTGTCCAGGTATTCCCCTACATTGAAAGTGCCAGTATTGCTCGACGGAGAAAATAGAATTTGGGACTCTTTGGCCATACTGGAATATGTGTCAGAGAAATACCTTAAAGGACTCGCCTTGCCCAAGGATTTGAACACTCGTGCTCTTTGTCGATCCTATTGCAGCGAAATGCATGCGGGCTTCATGGAAATACGCTCGCAAATGCCCATGAACTGTAGGGCGAGAAAAGAAATCGAATTCACTCCCGAAGTTTTAACACAGTGCAAAAGGCTGGATCAATTATGGGCTGAAGCAAGAAGCAGACATTGCTCTCGTGGAAGCTACCTGTTTGGCGACTTCTCGCTTGCGGACTGTATGTTTGCGCCCATGGCAATGCGATTTAGGACCTACGGCGTCAAGATCAGCGATACGAGCCAGGCTTACCTGGATTTCCTGCTAGAAAACCCGGCAATTTTACAGTGGCAGGAATCTGCCAGTAAGGAGCTGGAAATTCTGCCAGATTACGAGATTGGATTAGATTTAAGCCTCTGAAAACATTCAAATTAGTAATTTATATTCCTGTTTATCTTCGGCGGTAAAAAAAGTCGCCTATTTCTCCGTTTTTAATCAATATCTTCTTAAGTAGACCGATACAAGTGACTAGGGCTGGTTTTTTGATCAGGACTTGGTGGCGAACTTAAAAAGTCTCGTCATTTGTTGATTTTTGCTGGCAGGAGCCAATAGCAATGTATCTGGACTACTTTTCGCTTGAGCGACATCCTTTTCGTATCACACCCGATACATCGCTGTTTTTTCCGGGCGGGCATCAGGGTAGGGGAGTAGTACTGGAAGCAATGCTGTACGCCATTGAAAGCGGCGAAGGCATACTGAAGGTTGTTGGTGAAGTTGGCAGCGGGAAAACAATGTTATGCCGCATGCTGGAAGAACGCTTACCAGATTCCACAGAAGTGGTGTATTTGGCTAATCCAAATTTGAGCCCTGATGAAATTTTATACGCAGTAGCATTTGAGCTTAAATTACCTGTACGTAGAGATACTTCAAAGTTGTTAGTAATGCAGCAGTTGCAAAACTACCTGTTAAAACAACATGGAGCGAACCGAAGAGTACTGGTAATTATTGAAGAAGCTCAGGGTATGCCAGTTGACACATTGGAAGAGATTCGTCTTTTCAGTAATCTGGAAACTCATCGTGACAAGTTGATGCAAATAATTTTATTTGGTCAGCCAGAGCTGGATAAAAACCTTAGCGTAAAACACATTAGGCAGCTTCGAGAGCGGATTACTCACAGTTTTCATCTGAATCCTCTGACGACTACTCAGGTTTCTGAATATGTACGTTTTCGCCTCGGGGCGGCGGGATGTCCGTGCCCACAATTACTAACTCCAGGGGCGGAATGGTTGCTTGCCAAAGCATCAGGAGGGCTAACTCGGCGTATAAATATACTGGTAGATAAAGCATTACTCGCAGCGTATGCAGGCAATGTACTGGAATTTACCGAGCTAAACTCTGGGACAGCACCGATGATTGGTTGGCGGCATGTTTATGCGGCGATTCAGGACAGCGACTGTATATCTCCTATTTTCCATAACCTTCTATCTCCATTTCGCATGTTAAGCGCCGGCGTAGTAGTGGCCCTCATGGCGTTTACGTTACTAATGTGGTTGGAATCCGATGTTATTGATGAGCGATATCAGGCGTCGGTTGAGCCTGGGCCAAACAACTTTGCAGCTGTGAATACCTTAGGCAATCTGCCGGAGGAGTTCCTTGCGGGCAATATTACTACCGAGCTCTCTTCGAATACTTCAGAGAAAATTGAATCTACTTCGGGTTCCTTCGAAAATAAATCTGCACCACAAGTCATAGAGGACGCTTCAACTCTTAATGAAGAGAAAAGTGAAATAGTCGATCGCAGGCTTGCAGAGGTAGACAGTGGCGCCGCTGACACTAACGACAAAAACACAATTTATGTAAGCATTGATCAAGTTGAACTCATCGAAGGCGCTGTTGTAACAAATGAGCAGCTTAGTAATCTGGAATTAAATACCTATAGCGAAGCGGATCAAGGCGAAAAAAGGCCGACTTCTATTGAGCGGAATCATGTTCAGGAGCGAGTGATCGCTTCTATAGACTGGCTAAAAGCGACAAATAGAGATAGCTATACGGTTCAGTTTGTCTCAGGTGAGACCGGCGATCTAGAGTTTGCAGAATCCTTTCTGAGAGTGCTGGAACAAGCAGACCTAATTTCTGAATCCTATGTGTGCATGTCTACGGATGGTAGTAATGGGTACTGGACCATCAAATATGGAAATTTCAATGGTTTAAGCCTGGCGCAGGAATTTATCGATAAGTTGCCCGCGCCTATTTATGGTTACAAGCCATTTGTTCAAAATATGAGCAGTGTTGAGTGCAATGCAAACAACATAATTGCCGCCCTGACATTGGAGTAAAATGGGTATGTCGAAAAACTATTGGAAAATTGTTTTGCTTATTACTGGATTGCCGCTACTAACGGCGTGTAATAACCTGACTAATGGGGAAAAAGAACAAATTCAGAATCGACCAGATTCGGGTCGGCATTTGTCAGTTGCGGAACCGATTTCGTCAGTTGGTATTCCTGATATTGTCAGACCATTACCAGTAGTGGCTGCGCCGCAGATTGTGCCGCAACTGGAGTTGTATTCGGTGGTGGTTCAGGATGTTCAAGTGTCGGAGTTGCTATTTGCTATGGCGCGAGATGCAGGTATAAATGTCGATGTGCACACTGATGTGAGAGGAGCAGTTAGCCTCAATGTAATTGATCAGACTTTACCTCAAATACTCGATCGTATTTCTCGGCAAATAGACATCCGCTGGAATTTTGAGCGCGCAGATTACTTAATTGTGGAGCCTGACTTGCCTGGACTGCGTAGTTATCGAATTGACTATGTTAATGTTTCTAGAAGTGCACAGTCAGTGGTAAGTGTTTCAACTGGCGTAGGTGAGGACGATACGAATGTTTCGACTAGTGTTCTAACCCAGGCTTCTAGCAATGATTTCTGGCAAACGCTGCAGGAAAATCTCTCTGCTATTCTGGGAGAATCGATAGATGATGAAGGTGGTACTCGTTCGGTTATAGTCAGTCCAGAAAGTGGGTTAGTGACGGTACGTGCTAATAGTCGCCAGCATCGCGAAATATACGATTTTATTGAATCAGTTCGCACTCGAGCGCTGTTTCAAGTGTTGATTGAAGCGACAATAGTAGAGGTAAACCTGAATGATCGTTTTAGATCTGGTGTCGATTGGTCTCTGCTAGCAAGGGATAATGGACAAGTCAGCTTTAGTCAGGATTTGCTTGGGCTTGAATTAGATGATACTCCGACAAATGTATTGACAATAGACAAGAGCGCGGGGCCTGACGCGATCAGCGCAACCATAAAGCTGCTGTCACAGTTTGGCGATACACAAGTATTGTCGAGTCCCAAGTTGATGGCGCTTAATAATCAGACTGCTATGTTGCGGGTTGTAGATAACCGAATTTATTTCACTATAGAAGTAGAGGCGGGAACAGCGGCCAGTGCAGCGGGGCCAGGAACTCCTACAGTATACACCAGTGAAGTACATAGTGTTCCAGTAGGATTTACCATGGCGGTTACGCCACAGATAAGTCAGAACGATCAGGTTACGCTGAATGTTCGACCAACAATTTCACGAATCATTCGTTTCGTCGATGATCCGAATCCAGCACTTGCAGACGCCGGTGTCATCAGCTCGATTCCGGAAATCCAGATTAGAGAGATTGAATCTATTCTTAAAGTTGATAGCGGCCAGATCGCTATCTTGGGCGGCTTGATGCAGGATACTATAGATTATAGTAACACCGGTCTTCCAGGTTTGAACCGACTGCCCATTATTGGTGGTTTGTTTGGTATCAAAGACAGAAATACAGTTAAAACAGAGTTAATAATATTTATTCGACCGACAGTGATAAAGCGAGCCAGTATTAATGCAGATTTTCAAGAATATAGAGAATACTTGCCGGTTAGCGCGGGTAATACTGCTGCTCAAAAATCGCTTCTTACATTTTAATTCATATACATCGTGTGTAAAAATCAGAATACAGAGACAAGCCCATGAGTTTACTAATGGACGCGTTGCGCAAGGCCGAGCAAGCAAAGAAAAAGGCCGAGCAAGACAGTAAGCTCAATATGACGGTTGAGGCCGAAGTGACGCAAACGGAAGAACTCCTAGCCGTAGCTGATGCCCCAACAACAGTGTCACCGACGCTCGATATTTTAGCTGTTGAAGACTCCCCCATCGATTCGAAAATCAAACTAGACACCACAATTGAATTTGAGGCAGATGATGCCGTCGAAGACGTGCAAGATAGCCCCTCTGTTTTGAATGCAGAAAAAGTAGGAGCTTATTCTGAACCTGAGCTACCCGATACAAACATTACAGCACAGGTGAAGGAAGAGATTAGCGAAAAGGATGCACCAGATAGTAGTGCTGAGGTAAAGACTAAGACAGAAGCTGAGACAGTAAATGTTATTACATTGCCTTATTCGTTTGAAAGCACAAAGGGCCAATTTGATGAGCCTGTAGCCGAATCCGAAGAACCGACCGATGACAATGCACAAGTTCATGAAGCATTGCCGAGTGAACTTGAACTGCGAGACACAGTTACTGCCGCAGTAGCACAGAAAAATGCTGAGATCGCAAGTAGGCAACTGAAAAATCAGGCGGCTACGCCAGGTCGCCCTTTAGATGCTGATGCTCTAAAAACTCAGGCCGCCCATGGCTCTAGTGACCGGGACAGGCGTTCAGCTAAAAGTGTATTTGCGGCGAAAAAGATGCCCTTTGGACCAAAGCAGAAATTTCAAGTCGCCGGTACTGCTGTTGTAATTGTAGTATTAGGTTTTGGAATTTATCTCTATACGGAGTTAAACAACACTAGTGGAATAGTCATTCCTTTGAATTCTTATGCTGCGCGTGATTTTTCTACGTCATCGGTTAGCGATACTAATGTTATTGATTCTGCGGTAGTGAATTCTGAAATCGAAGAACCTGGCCTCGACACCTTTGTCGCAACTACTGAAGACGTACAAATTGATAGTGTGCAAATTGAAAATTCCATCTCTGGAGTAATTGAGCGCGATAACACTGAAGATATCGCTGTAGTAAATGAGCCGCCTATTGAGGATTCAAACATTCCGGTTAATGTGGTTACAGTAGCGGAGCTGAATGAGTCAATATCGGTTGAGCCTGATAACACCATCGAAGAAAATTCGACCGTGCCTGCGGATACTTCATTAGGCGATGCAAACTTAGCGATATCCTCTGTAGGTCAGACTGAGCTGAGTATGCCGACTGATTTGGCTGAGCCGGTTAATCTAATCAGCTTCTCTCATCGGGTAACAACCAGCAGCATTAATCCATTGGCATCTCAGGCGTATAGCGCCTATCAGGCGGGTTCTCTGGAACAGGCAAAAAGTCTATACCAGCAAGTATTAGTGAACTCTCCTCTTCATCGAAACGCACTTCTTGGCCTAGCCACTATTGCGGTAATAAACAATGAAACATCTCAGGCAATAGAGCTCTATTCAAGATTAATAGCACGTGACCCCAGTGACCCTGTCGCTCGCGTCGGTTTGTCGAAAATCATGCCGTCCGGGACGCCTCAGCAGCAGGAGGCAGAGTTGAAGCGATTGGTTGCGGAGCATCCATCTGTAGCACCTCTGGCTTATGCCCTGGGAAATTTTTTGGCTTTGCAACAACGATGGCCTGAGGCGCAGCAGGCCTATTTTAATGCATTACAACTCGCAAAAACGAACGCATTGGAGGCCGGGCAGGTAAACCCTGACTATGCTTTTAACCTGGCCGTAAGCCTTGAGCATTTGAATCAGGTGCGCTCGGCACAAACCTATTACCAACAGGCCCTGGAGTTTTCTGCAGTTCATCCTGCGGGTTTTGATGTGCAACTTGTACGCAATCGCCTGACAAACACAAGTAGGATGCAAGCAGAATGACAGAACAAACTCAAACTGCTGCGAAAAAACCAAGGACTGGCAAGAAGCAACTTGGTGATGCACTCATCGACAAAGGCATTATCACCAGAGATCAATTGATGATTGCGTTACGCGAGCAGGAATCAATGGGCTTGAGAATTGGTGCGGTGCTTATCCAGCTAGGATTCGTAACCGATTCAATTATTCGTGATGCCTTGTCCGAAAATACCGGATTTTCTACAGTTGATTTGACCGGCGCGGTTATTGGCGCTGAAGCGCTCAAGATGGTTCCACAGGATATGGCGCGGCGCTATAAAATTTTGCCCCTGTCTTACAGTGCTCATCTGAATGAATTGAGTGTGGCAATGCCAGACACTTATAACATTGTTGCTCTGGATCAAATTCGGGCACTGCATGACAACACTCTGAAAATCACCCCTGTGCTTGGCAGCGAAATTGATATAACCACAATAATCGAAGAGGTTTACGGATTCGATCTTTCAATAGATGGAATTCTTCAGGAAATTGAAACAGGTGAAGTCGATCTTGATAGCCTGCAAACAGAAGGCGATCAATACAGTCATCCGATGGTCCGCCTGATTAATGCCCTGTTAGCGGATGCAGTGCAGCAGGGAGCATCTGATATTCACTTCGAGCCGGAAGAAGCTTTTCTTCGGATTCGTTATCGAATAGACGGTGTGTTGCGGCAGGTCAGAAGTATTCATAAAAGTTATTGGCCGGCAATGGTTGTCAGGTTGAAAGTAATCAGCAATATGAATATAGCCGAATCCAGGGCGCCCCAGGACGGGCGTATTTCGCTAACCCTGATAGGAAGGAAGATTGATTTCAGGGTTGCAGCGCAACCTACTTCTTATGGCGAGAATGTTGTCCTGAGAATTCTAGATCGAAGAACTGGTATTGTACCTCTGGACTCTTTGGGACTAAGTGAAGAAAATTTATATGCCATCAAAATGATGTTGGCTAAGCCAGAGGGAGTAATTCTGGTAACCGGTCCTACCGGCAGCGGTAAAACAACCACGCTTTATTCTGTGCTTAGCCATATAAACACGGAAGCAATCAATATCATGACGATGGAAGACCCCGTTGAATATCCGATGCCTATGATCCGGCAGACATCGATTAATTCTGCCGCGAAAATGGGTTTTGCTGAAGGTATTCGATCTATGATGCGGCAAGATCCGGATGTCATTCTAGTGGGAGAAATTAGAGACGATATCACTGCAGAAATGGCGTTTCGTGCAGCCATGACTGGCCACCAGGTATTCTCTACACTTCATACAAATTCTGCCGTAGGGTCCGTTCCCCGGTTATCAGACCTTGGCGTGCTACCCGATATTTTATCTGCAAACTTAATTGGAATTATTGCTCAGCGATTGCTACGAAAATTATGTATCAAGTGTAAAGAATCACATGATGTCGATGAACTGGAAGGAAAACTATTGGGCATTAGCGACACGGATAAAGCGCCGCAAATTTATCGTGCAGTTGGTTGTCCTGATTGTGATCATGTGGGCTACAAAGGTAGAACCGCAATTGTAGAAATACTTCAAATTGGTGATGACTTACAAAGGCTTATTTCCGAAGGTACTCCTGCTCATGCTTTGCAAAAGGCGGCAGCACAAGGTGGTTTTCGTACCTTGGCCGACGACGCCTGTCGCCGTGTACTTGATGGCACTACCAGTCTTGAGGAGATTACTCGAGTGGTGGACCTTACTGATCGAATTGGTGTGTGAGCTAAGATGGCATTATTTACTTACAAAGCTATAGATTCTCAGGGGCGGTCCCATAGCGGCAAGCTGGATGCAGCGAATGAGGCAGATCTGGAAATACGCCTGAGCCATATGAGCATGGATCTCATTAAGTGCAAATTTGTTGAAGACAAGTCAATATTGAGCGGTGCTGGAAATATTCGTCGAATAGACCTGATAAATTTCTGCTTCCATATGGAGCAACTAACTCGTTCTGGCGTATCGATTATTGATGGCCTGGTTGATCTACGAGACAGTGTTGAGCAGGCAGCGTTTCGTCGAATTATTGCTCAAATAATTGACAGCATTGAAACCGGTAAAACCTTGTCTCAGGCCTTAGGAGAGCACCCCAAAGTATTCGATGATTTATTCGTTAATTTAATCGCAGCGGGGGAAGAGAGCGGTCAATTACCGGATGTGTTTCTATCATTAAATGAAATGATAAAGTGGCAGGATGAATTAATATCCACTACAAAAAAATTATTAATATTTCCAGCATTCGTTGGCGGTGTGGTATTTGCGGTTGTTGGCTTCCTAATGGTTTATCTGGTTCCACAATTAGTCAGTTTTATTGAAGGCATAGGGCAGGAATTGCCTGCGCATACGAAAGCACTTATTGCTACCTCCAATTTCTTTGTTAACTATTGGTATCTCTTTACCTTGATTCCAATAGTGCTATTTATAATACTTCGAGTCCTCATGGCTGTTAGTGTTGATATAAGATATCAGGTAGATGCATTCAAGCTGCGCGCCTGGCAAATTGGTCCTGTTCTTAAAAAGATAATTCTGGCTCGTTTCGCTAACCTGTTTGCCATGATGTACAAGGCTGGAATTCCCGTTTTGCGTTGCATTGAAATTACTGAAAAAGTGTCGGGCAATGAGGCGATTAGATATGCCCTAAAAAAAGCTCGAGAAGAAATTCAGGATGGCAATGGCGTGTCTGACAGTTTTCACAATACCGGGTTGTTCCCGCCGTTAGTGGTAAGGATGATACGAGTGGGGGAAACAACAGGTCAGTTAGACCAGGCACTTCTGAATGTAAGTTATTTCTATGAACGAGATATCAAAGACTCAATAGAAAAAGTCCAGGCGCTTATACAGCCTGCGATGACCGTTCTTCTGGGTGGAATATTGGGCTGGGTTATGGTTTCGGTAATGGGTCCCGTGTATGACTCAATTGGCAGTATGCAGCTATAAGGGCAGGCATGTTCGGATTTTTTAAGTCTTCAGAGCGCCGGATTATTCTCATAAATTTTGAGGGTTTGGCAATCTATGGCCTGGATAATTCTCGCTTGATGAAGCTAGCTACTTTCTCAGAAGATGAGTTTGGACATGAGGAATTTCAACACTATTTAGCCGAGAACAAACCTTCTGCTGTGACTGTAGTGGTTGACTCTCCCGCCGAGGATTTTATTGTTGAAAAAGTGGCGCATGTAAATAGTTTTGATCGTAAGTCTTTCCTGGAAAGAAAGATGGATCAGCATTTTCGAAATATAGAATATTGTTCAGCTAAAGTGTTAGGAAGAGAAGAATCTGGCAGGCGGGATGATAGAGTTCTATTCAGCGCGCTCACACAGTCCCAGAATATAGATGGCTGGGTAAGCCTGTTATTGGAACAGGAAATATCAATAAAGAGTATTACAAGCCCAGCGTTTGCTATATGTAAAGTTGCGAAAGAGCTAGGTCTAGTTACAAGTGATGAAATTCTTCTGGTCAACTGGCAAAGAAACGGGATACGCCAGTCGTTAATCGCCAATGACAAATTAATTTTTAGCCGGCTTACACCGCTGCCCTCCGGTCATGACTCAGACCTCGTGGGAGTTATAATGACTGCTTCACTCCAATCTAAAGAATATTTAGACCGAATTGGACTATTAAAGAATGCTCAACAATTGGACTTACACGTAGTGACTCCAGTGCTTGAAGACCACGCATTTGATGACAATGCTGATACGAGCCAATTTGGTAGAGTGGAGCATCACAACTCAATTGATTTAATGCCTATTGATCAATATGGGGGTCCTCAGAACGAAATTACAGCGATACTGTTATGTCTTGACTGGGGGGTTCGAACAGGAAAATTTGGAAACATATATGCATCACCTGCGGCACTTCGTTTCAAAGAGCTTAAACAAGCCCGCAACCTCATCGTATTGAGCTGTGTATTATTTATGGTATTGAGTGGGGTGTTAAGCGCCCCTGCTTTGAATGATGCCTTAGAAAGAAGGAACAATTACTTCGGCTTAAGCCAGAGCTTATTGCCGGTGCGGGATCAATATGATGCCTTACGTGCGCAGTTTCCTGAAACCCCTATACCTTCCGAAGCCATGGAACTTGCAGTTAGCAACTACGAGTTAATTCGGGGTCAGATGCAACAACCCACAGATCTGCTTGCTGCAATAAGTAGGGCAATTCAGGGTTATTCTGCAATCACGCTGACTTCTGTTACCTGGGAGCTTGTCTCAGACCAGGTGGATTCAAGCCTTACTGATGCGCTGTTGACTGACAGTACATCAGTGAACATTGAACTCAACGGAAGTCAGGTTGGCAGTAGCAGTTTTGAAAACTCCGACACGGAGTTAAAGAGTTTTATAAATTCTCTAAATTTGATTGAGGGAGCAACTGTTACGCCTATAAAACTGCCTATAGAGTCAGGCGCTAATGCATCATTGAACACCATTGTTGGTGACGAAATACTAGATCTGGAGTTTTCATTGAATGTGAGGTTCGATAGCTGATTATGGCCTCACACCAACGTCAAAGAAGCGAAGATTTGCAATGGCTTAAGTGGTGGATACTGTTGCTGCTTTTTGCAATAACTGTATCGACTGCTATTTATTGGGGGGCGTTCTATTATCAGGGAGAGATGCGGCGACTCGAAAACGGGATTCTTACAGACTTTGATGTGATATCACAGGAAATACGACAAATTGAGTCATCGGAAAGAATAATAGTTGAAAACATAGATCGTTTTAACACTATGACCGCTAATCAAATCATGGCAGATGAAGACCGAGTTTCCCTACTTGAAGATATTCGAAATATACGTAACAAATATCAATTGTTTCCTATTGATGTTGATGTGAGAGAGCAAAATAGTCAGCCGCTACTTTACGAAGAGGGTATAGATTACCCCGACGAAGATATTTCTCTGCGTAGTAGTATTGTACAGATCCGCTTGCCACTTCTACACGAGGAAGATCTGACTCGCTTCCTGGCTGATTTTCTAAACACAGGAAGGCTAATGGTAAGCAACGAATGCACCATTGTTGCTACCTTGCTTGATGGCAGAAATTTACTCGAATTTGTGGAGCACCAGGTGGCTACGTGTGAATTTACCTGGTACACATTACGACGAGAATCCAATACTGGGCCAGACGCGTTTGGATACGATGAATAGAGAGCAAGAGTGCTTATGTATTTGAATAACAACAGGCATAAGATACAGGCAATTACTGCAATCACAACGGCGGTCTTAGCACTATTGTGGCCGAGCTTTGTCAGTGCTCAATCGTTACAGCGTTTGTTTAGCACACCTGCTTTACGAGCTGAACTGGACCGCTTGCGAAATGGTTCTTTACATCCAGAATCCGTAACTGAGATTCTAACCGACATAGCACAGCTTCCAAATGTTACCGAGCTCGACAATGGAGAGCTAGAAGACATTATTTATAGTGTAGGGGGTGCCATGTTGCGCAGCGATGGCCGCTATACCGTTTGGATAAATAATCAGTCATATGATCAGGACAACTTACCAGAAAACATTCAGTTGTTAACGCCTTTCAATAAAGGACAGCTTCGAATTCATGACCCTGATTCCAATGTCAGCTTTCATTTAAAACCAGGTCAGGTTCTAAACCTGACTACAGGTCAGTTGTATGAATCCTATCAATATCGTGCTGTAGCCGACGTTGTAGATGAATCAGAGATTGTTCGCGAGCAAGAACTGCCAGTTCGCGAAGAAGACGTTCAGGTGTTGATTGAACAAGCACAGGAAATTCGAGATATTACACAATGACTAGGCTTGTTTCTGCGCCAGCAGTTCGGCAGCGCGGCGTCATACTTATTGTATTAATGATCGTTTTTGTTCTTGCCAGCACCAGTGCAATTCTTGTGATATTCGATAACAATATACTGACACGACAACGCGACAGCAATGTTATGTTGGCTATGCGTGACGCAAAGGATGCGCTAATAGCCTACGCCGTATTGCATGGTGATTATTACTCGGCTACGGATGGAGCCCCGGGGCGTTTAATTTGTCCCGACACCAATGGAGATGGTATCGAAGATTCGCCATGTCCAGGTAATTCCCTTGGGCGTCTTCCTGTCTCGATAATACTTCCATCTGCGGCAGTGTTCTCATTTTCAAACTTCAATAGTGGCATTGATGAACAATTCTGGTATACGTTGTCAGACGATTTCAAGCGAAGTCCAACAGGAATTTTGAATACAACATCAAACGGTAATTTATCTCTTGATGGGCAAGGAGGGATAGCAGCTATTCTGATTGCTCCCGGCGGGGCTACTGGAGTGCAACTTAGAGGGAACAATACCAGTGCGAATTATCTTGAAGCTGATAATGTCGCCGGCCCAACCTATGTAAGCAGTGATGCACTTGACCCAGAAAATTTTAATGACAGAGTCTTGACGATAACAACTAGTGAGATCTTATCACCAGTTTCTGCACGAGTTGCAGAAGCCATGAAGCTAGAGTTGAATGTATTTCATGTGTTAAATGGGATCTATCCCTTGGATCAAGCTGAATTTATCACTGCAATGGGTGCTGCGCCAGCGTGGATTGGGGCGAATACGTGGGTGTTAAATACCCTATACACGCAAGTAACAGCTGACAGTGCCACGTTAGCGTTTAGTAATTGCAATATTGTCTATACGCTTAATGTTGGAGTGCCCGGTATTAGTAAAGCTGGTGTGCGATGCTAACGACGACAAGGAGAAATAAAATTAAAAGTGCAAAATCTTCTTTAGGGTTTAGTCTTATTGAGATGGCTATTGTTTTAGTCATCGTGTCTACACTATTGGGTGGTTTACTAATTTCACTGAGCCAGACTCAGGAAATGAACAACCGCCGCAATGCTGAAGCAAAACTTGATGATATTGTTGAAGCCCTTTATGGCTATGCTCAAGCTACGGGCAGGTTGCCATGCCCGGCAACTCCAACCAGTAACGGCGCCGAAGTACCTGTAGGTGGAGGCGCATGCACGGAAGAACATGGCCTTGTTCCATCAGCAACACTGGGGCTCAGTGGTGCGCTCGATATTAATGGATTACTAATGGATAAATGGCTGGGCGCTTATCGTTATTCGGTCAGCGATTCTAACGGTGATGCATTTACCACCTCTAATGGTATTAGAGGTGTGGGAATAGCAGCAATGGCCCCGACTTTTCGAGTCTGTGACGCGGCCGCCTGCGGAACTGTAATTGCCGATGCGGTTCCCGTGGTGATTATGTCTCTAGGTGCCGACTGGGTAGATTTTACCGGGGCCGATGTAGATGAGACAGAAAACTCAGGAGAGAGAACACTTAATGGCTATCGTTTACCTAATGACGATGACTTTGTACAAAGCGCATATATCGAAGATACGTTTGACGACCTGGTTACATGGATTTCTCCGGGCATATTGTTCACTAGAATGATTGCAGCCGGTCAATTGCCCTAATCTAATACTCCTGTTGTCTTTCTCATTCGAAATCGTAAGGCATAGAATTGAACAAACAATCTGATAATAACTCTCCTGACAATAATGCAGAGAAAGCTGAGAGCGAGAATATTGCGAAAATTCTGCTGGTCGAAGATGATCCGGCTTTGCGGCACATACTTCGAAATGTCTTGGAGATTAAGGGATATCACGTACAAGAAGCAGATAGCAAACTTAGTGCAGAGGCCATTTTAAAATCCGACTCTGGAATTGCAGTTATCATTCTTGATCTCGGTTTGCCTCCGTCGCCCCACACCACTGTCGAGGGACTGGCGGTTATCAAGTCTGTGATTGCACAGTTGCACCCAGCAAAAATAGTCGTGCTTACCGGGCAGGATGAGGAAAGCTCTGCTCTGGCGGCCATTAAAGAGGGGGCATTTGATTTTTTGTCCAAGCCTTCTCGTTCCGAAGCTATTTTAAACTCTGTACAAAGAGCGGTGATGTTTTTCGAGAATGAGAAAACCCTATCTGACACCGAAGGTCTAACGCGCCTACAGATCAATGCGAGAGTGGCGGATGGATTGAAAGCCGTACGTGAGGAAGCGGAGGAAAAGCTGGTGCGTCATGTATTAAAAGACACGGGATTTAACGTGTATCAAAGTGCAGCGAGGCTTGGGCTAAAACGAGAGAGCATCTACTATTTTCTGAAAAAATTTGGTATCAAACGTGACGATGGCTAGTCTTTACCCTTATCTGATTTTAATCGGTATTAGTATCATATTAGCGACATCCTGGTTGCTGAGGCAGGCAACTCGTCGTGCTCGTATTACCAACGAATTAGTGAATCTCAATGAGCAGCTTGAATTTGATTTGCCCGATTTCCTAAGGCACTGCTGGGAGCCTTTGGAAAAAGCAGGTTTCATGGGTATCAGTTGGCATTTGGACTGGTTCGGTTCAACGCTTTCAAAAACTCTGGGTAAGGAAGGTGAGGTTTTTATTCATCGTAAACTAGAGGTTGATGACATAACGCTGGTGGTAAATTTATACGATGGCAAGCGACGCTTTGAGCAGAGATATTTCAGCAACATATTATCAGAAAGTTTTTTCCTGCTTTTGTACACCGACATGTGGGTGAAACTGGGTACTGTGCAAGGCGCCTTTGCACAAACAGCGAAGCTCAGCGTGTTTCTGCAACACGATATGAAGAACATCGTACAATTGATTTCTCTTGTAGCAGACCAGCTAGAAAACACTCCCCAGGGTAAAGAAGAGAAGTTACTTAATAGCCTGCGAACGGTTATGCCAACATTACACGAGCGCTCGGACCGGTTTTTAAGTACGCTTTCCAGCCCGGTACCCAGTAGTAATATGGAGAGGATTAGCTTGAATGACGCATTTCTTACCACGGCAGACATACATGAACTGAAGGTCAATATCAGCGGAACAGGTGATGCCCTGATTAATCAGCAGTCTCTGAGCAGCATCTGTGACAATCTGTTTGGTAACTATATTGATCAAAATCGACGAAATCCTGACTCAATGCTCTCAATAAGCATAGATATCAAAGAGTTAGAGAAAAATATAGAAATTTCAATAAAAGATACTAACGGCAGCCCTTGTTTATGGCCAGAAAGGCTATTTGAGCCGTTTTGGAGCGAGAAAGGCGATGGGCTTGGCATTGGGCTATATCACGCCAGGCAGCTAGCTACAGGCGCTGGAGGGGCATTAGTGGCAATAACGCCAGAAAATGCGCCGATGACGTTCGTTTTGAATCTCCCGAAGGCAGTGTAAAAAAAACCTACATATTGCGCCACTTGTGGACGATAGATATAGTGGCGTCACAGTTGAGAATAACGCTGAAAAATTACTGAATTTTAAATAGTTAAACTTTATTCCGAGGGGATAAAATCGATGAAACGTTCAATGAAGTCAATGAAGAAGCAACAGGGTTTTACTCTAATCGAAATAGCCATCGTACTGGTCATTATAGGCCTTTTGGTTGGCGGAGTTTTGCAAGGTCAAGAATTGATTGCCAATTCACGAGTGAAGCAGGCCGTGAAAGACATGAATGGATCAGCCGCAGCACTTTTTGCCTATCAAGATAGATATGGCCGCCTTCCGGGTGACGACGGGCCCGCTGCAACTCTTGCCGCTCGTGGTTCTGCATGGGCCGCTGTCAGCGCCGGTGATGCCGATGGTCGATTAGAAATTGCGACCAATCAGGTTTTTAATGGCGCGGGTGAGGCGCAGGAATTCTGGCAGCATTTGAGAGCCGCAGGATTTATTTCTGGCAACCCGGCTGACGCAGGCGTTCTAGCGTTACCTACAAACCCCTGGGGCGGACTCATGGGCGTCACTACATCCAATATGGGTGGTAATCTTACAGGAACTAAAGTGTGCCTGAGTCAGGTGCCTGGTTCTGCAGCTATATCCATTGACGGTGAGCTTGACGATGGTTTAGGTGCGACTGGTAGATTGCGAGCTACTTTAGGTGGTGGTGGTGTCAATACTAATCCTAATAATGCTGTTCTTGCTGCGCTATACTCTGAAGACAACGTGTATACAATTTGCTACAGAATATAGTTACTGACTATTAACTAGTAGTAGTTCCAAAACCCGATTGCTTAATGGCAGTCGGGTTTTTTTATGAACTATCTCAAAGCGGCTTGAATACAGTTTAGTTTTGACCTGTGTTTTCTTGCTTGTTGAAGAAACTAAAAAACAATAAAGGCCAGATGCCGACATGCACCATGACATCGGCAGTGTTAAAGATATAATTCCAATATGGAATGTGCTGTATATCGATGAAGTCGATAACGCTACCATAAATAAAGCGATCAAGTATGTTGCTGGCGCCACCGCCAACAATGAATCCAAAACATATATACTCTACGCGTTGAATTGATTTGCTAAACCACAGGTAAGCGACAACCGCGACCAGCAAGCCAACACTAATAACACCAAAAACCCAGCCCATGCCTTGCAGCATACCGAATACGCCGCCGTAATTACGAATGTGGGTAAAATGGATTAGGCTATTTATTTCAACAGAGGTATTGAGCGCAATATTGCTGTTTACCCAATAACCAATCAGCTGAGATATTCCTAGAACACTGATTGCGATTGCGGAAAACAGTGTCATATTTTTCTTGATTGGGTTCAATTCTTATTTCCTACGTTCTGATCAGCGTATTGTACAATTTTCCCTTCTAATTGGTTTTCTTTATCAAATTTAATCTCGACAATGCTGTGGGCGCAATTATGCATTTTTGGTGGCGCCCATAAGTTTTCCATTGCCCTGCCTTCTACATGGCTTAAAAAGGATTTTATTAGTGCGCCATGGCTGACAATGGCGATTTTTTTCTGATTAAAATCTGTAGCCATCTTGCTAACTGCTTTAACCGCACGATTCTGCAGGTCGAAGAAAGTTTCAGCGCCTTCAACATTAAATAAATGTGGTTGTTCCCAAAAATGTCGGTGTGAGTCTGGCTCTCTATCCGCAATATCATCGTACAAATGGCCTTCCCATGAACCAAGGAAAATTTCGCGTAGTGAATCTAGATATTCAATATTAAAATTTCGATTTGCAAATACGTGGTCTGCGGTTTGCCGGGTGCGCACGCTACTGCTACAAAAGACCTGGTCGAACTTTAAATGAGTGATACGTTCTCCAAGCTGTTTTGCTTGCTGTATGCCCCGCTCGGTTAAGGTTGATTCACTTTGTCCCTGTACCCGGCGCTCTTCATTCCAGTTGGTTTGCCCATGACGAATTAAATGTAGTTCCATATCAATAGCTCTCCAGCGGGTAGGTGGTACGTAGTACGTGAGTTATACATAAAGTTTACAATAGGTTGGTCATTTTACCCTGGTGCGTTCGACGGCATCTAGCCAGCCCTTGTATTGTCGATCTCGCCAGGATGTACCTTTCTCTGACTGGAAGGATTGGTCCAGATTCCACATCTGACTGATAGATTCAAGTGAATCAAAAACGCCAGCCTGCAAGCCGGCTACGTAGGCTGCGCCCAGTGCGGTGGTTTCTGTAATTTCTGGCCTGTGAATCTGGCAATCGAGAATATCTGCCAGTTTTTGCATAACATAGTTGTTGTTTGCCATGCCGCCGTCAACACGAAGGCTTTTTACAATTGCACCATCTGCCGCTATAGCTTCTACCAGATCTTTACTTTGGTAGCATACAGATAGAAGTGCGGCGGTAACCACTTCCTTTATGCCGGTGTCTCGGGTCAATCCATACAATGCGCCACGAGCATGTGGGTCCCAGTAGGGTGCCCCTAGTCCTGTGAACGCGGGAACAAGATACACGCTAAGATCGTCTGTTGTTTCTCTGGCCAGAGCCTCTGATTCAGCGGCGTTGTCAATCAGCTTTAGGCCATCACGTATCCATTGCATGGTAGCCCCTGCCATGAAAATGCTGCCTTCAATAGCGTAGGTGGTTTCGCCCGAAAGTCTGTAGGCTACAGTGCTTAATAAGCGATTCTCCGATTTCAGTATGCTTTTTCCTGTATTCAGCAAAAGGAAGCAACCTGTGCCATAGGTGCTTTTTGCCATTCCTTCCTGAAAACAACATTGTCCAAATGCAGCCGCTTGTTGATCACCAATTAGACCGGTAATGGGAATTTCTGCGCCTAGTAAATTTGCTTCGGTGTAACCAAAGTCCGCGGTGCAATCTTTAACCTCAGGTAGCATACTTGCGGGTATGTCGAATATCTCAAGTAACTCTTCATCCCACTGCTGTTGACGGATGTCGAACAACATGGTGCGCGAGGCATTGGTTGCATCGGTACAATGTTGTTTGCCGTTTGTTAATTTCCAGAGAAGGAAGCAATCAACCGTGCCAAAAATTAGCTCCCCATTTTCAGCTTTTTGTCGTGCGCCGGGAACTTCTTCAAGAATCCATCGAATTTTGGTAGCTGAAAAATACGGGTCAATCAGGAGGCCGGTTTTTTCCTGAATGGATTTTTCCAGCGCGTTGCCCAGCTTGTCTTTTTTGAGCTTTAGTTGTTCACAGTATTCACTGGTACGGCGATCCTGCCATACAATCGCATTGTAGATGGGCTCCCCTGATTGCCTATCCCAGACAATGGTGGTTTCTCTTTGATTGGTGATGCCAATGCAGTGAATGGATTCCGCAGGAACCCCTGCATCGCTTAAGGCCATTTGGCAGCTCTGAAGAGTGGTTTGCCATATGTCAGCAACATCATGCTCAACCCAGCCGTTGGCGGGGAAATGCTGGGTGAATTCCTGTTGGCCCACGCCGCGCCGATTGCCATTGTCATCGAAAACGATCGCACGACTACTTGTAGTGCCCTGGTCGATAGAGAGAATCAATTTACTCATGCACAAGAATCGCCAAAATTTGTTTATCAAATGAGTGTGATGGCAAGTTTCTGATCAGCGCTGGATCTAGTTGTTTGAGCTGATAAGCAACGAATAGCCATGTTACACTAAGCGTTCGAATGTTGGGCGCGTTAACCCAACTTTCGGAATTATTAGAGATAAGCCTGCACTGTTTAAAGACTAGAAGATCTGAAGTGACTCAATCACAAAATTCACATGACCTCCTGATTATAGGCGGGGGAATCAATGGTGTTGGCATCGCAGCCGATGCTTCCGGGCGCGGCTTAGATGTTGTTCTCTGCGAAAAAGCCGATTTGGCTTCGGCGACATCTTCCAGTAGTAGCAAATTGATTCATGGTGGATTGAGATACCTCGAAAACTATGAATTCGCCATGGTGAGAAAATCACTTAAAGAAAGAGAGTTACTAATAGAGGCAGCACCTCATGTTATTCAGCCAATGGCTTTTCATATTCCACAATTGCCCCATTCTCGAAGTGGTTTATTGTTAAGAGCGGGTCTGTTTTTGTATGACAACCTCGCAAGTCGTAAACGCTTTGGACGCTCTCGAGGCATTCGAATGGACGACGATGGCCCCTTAAATTCCGCGATTCGACATGGCTTCGAGTACTGGGATGCTCAGGTTGATGATTCACGGCTGGTGGTACTTAATGCTCTACAGGCTAAAAAGCATGGCGCTAACATACAAACTCGAACCGAATGCACAGCCATTGAAGCTGGCGATCAAGGTTGGAGCGTCACTTTAAGCAATAAGGACAGCAATGTTGATACCAAACTCAATGTTAAGGCCATAGTTAATGCTACGGGGCCCTGGGTGGCGTCTGTCGAGAAAAACATCGTCAAACAAGCTGCGGCTCACAACATTCGGATGGTTAAAGGTAGCCACATAGTTGTGCCGCGAATTCACTCAGGGAAACAGGCTTACCTGCTGCAACATCACGATGGCAGAGTAATATTTGTTATTCCTTATTTGCAGAAGTATTCTTTAGTGGGAACCACTGACCAGGAATTTACTGGCGACCCCGATCAGGCAGAGATATCCAATGAAGAAATTACTTATCTAATTTCAATAGTGAATCTGTATTTCAAAAAATCAATACTGCGTTCAGACATTGTTTACAGCTTTGCCGGCGTGCGGCCTCTAATCGAAGAGCTGGGAAAAGATGCCAGTAGTGTGTCAAGAGACTACCGTTTGGAGCTTGGTACTCAGCCGCATCCATTGTTGTCGATCTATGGCGGAAAAGTAACTACATATCGTATTCTTGCCGAGGAAGCGATGAATAAACTACAAGGCATTTTCCCGGATATGGGGCCTGCCTGGACTAGTAAGGCCAAGCTTCCAGGTGGAGACTTTGATTTGCCAGAGAACCTATTCGGACAGTTAACTTCGCGCTACGCCTGGCTAGGACCGGATATCATTAGCCGCTGGCAAAATAGCTATGGCACTATAAGTTTTGAAATTTTGGGCGATGCCAAAGGCACTGAAGACCTTGGAGTTAAGTTTGGCCAAAACTTGTACCAGAAAGAAGTCGACTATTTATGCAATAACGAATGGGCGAAGACCGCAGACGATATCCTGTGGCGCAGGTCAAAACTAGGTTATGGTTTTAGTCGCAGTGAGCGTACTTCTTTGGCTAACTATATCGAGCAATCCTTCCCTCCTAGCTGAGTCACCGGAACCCTGATGCTTGAGTTGCAGAATATTTCACGCAAGATCGGTGATGAAGTCTATCTTGATAATGTCAGCCTTCGCCTCAATCGCGGCGAGTTAAATATATTGTTAGGCCCTACCTTGTCAGGTAAAACTTCACTGATGCGAGTTATGGCCGGATTGGATAAACCAGACTCAGGCGACGTTCGTTTTGATGGAAAGTCCGTGTTGGGAATGCCGGTACAAAAGCGTAACGTGGCAATGGTGTATCAACAGTTTATTAACTACCCCAGTTTGACTGTCTTTGAAAATATCGCTTCGCCACTTCGTGTGGCTAGAGTAGAAAAAAGCCAGATTGTAAAACGCGTTGATGAAGTAGCTGAGTTGTTGCAGTTGCAGGCGGTATTGCAACGTACACCAGACTCTCTTTCGGGAGGCCAGCAACAGCGAGTGGCACTTGCTCGCGCATTAATACGCCAGGCGGATCTGGTGCTTCTCGATGAACCACTGGCTAATCTGGACTACAAACTGCGAGAAGAGCTGCGTGCTGAACTGCCTGTGTTGTTTGCAGAGATGGGGGCTGTTCTGGTTTATGCCACGACAGAGCCAACGGAGGCTTTATTACTTGGTGGCAACACAGCCTGTATGCATCAGGGCAAGATTGCGCAATTCGGATCAACTTTGGAATTGTATCGACATCCAGAGGCGTTACGCTCCGCAGAAATATTCTCCGATCCGCCGCTGAACATTACTGCTTTGGAATGCAGTGCTGGCAAACTTCAAATTCAAGGAAACAAGCAGATAATAGATCTGCCATTCAATTCTCTTGCCAATGGAGACTACACTCTGGGTATTAGGCCGCATCATTTGAGGCTCGAAAAAATGGGGACTGATGATATTGCGCTTAACGGTTCAGTCACTGTTACTGAAATCACCGGCTCCGAAAGCTTCGTGCATTTTGAGTTTGAAAACAGACCATGGGTGGCGCTTCTACACGGTATTGAAGAATTTTCAGAGAATGAAATTGTCCGTTTCTATGTGCGGCCTCGTGACGTGCTAGTTTTTGATAGCCACGATAAGCTGGTGGTCGAGCACTGCGCTAACGAATTGTCACCGGAACAGTAGCAATGGCCACTATAAAACTTCAGGGCATTGCCCACAGCTACAATGATAAATCAGCTGGGATTATTAAACCGGCCGACTACGCGGTAAATTCACTTAATCAGTGTTGGCAAGATGGTGGAGCTTATGCATTACTGGGGCCGTCGGGTTGTGGGAAAACAACACTGCTTAATATTATTTCAGGTTTAATAAAACCGACCGAAGGCCGGATATTGTTTGATGATGTTGATGTAACCGACCTAATTCCTGAGCAGCGAAATATTGCTCAGGTTTTTCAGTTTCCGGTTGTTTACGACACCATGACAGTCGCGGAAAACCTGGCATTTCCCTTGCGAAACCGGGGTATGGCTGCAGCGGAAATCGAATCGCGGGTGAAGACCGTGCTGTCAATGCTCGGCCTGGACTCAAGGGCTGACAGCAGAGCAAGAAGCCTAAATGCAGATGACAAACAGAAAATATCTCTAGGAAGAGGTTTGGTTCGAACAGATGTTAAGGCTATTCTTTTTGACGAGCCTTTGACAGTAATCGATCCGCACCTTAAATGGCAATTACGGACTGAGCTAAAAAAAATCCATCAACAATTTAAACACACCATGATATATGTCACTCATGACCAGACAGAAGCCCTGACCTTTGCTGATAAAGTAATCGTTATGCACGAGGGTTCAATTGTCCAAATAGGAACCCCGCAACAATTATTTGAACAACCCGGACATACCTTTGTTGGCAAATTCATCGGTTCTCCAGGCATGAATGTATTGCCGTGCCAGATAGAGGGTTCAGAGGTTTTGATTGGTGGTATTAGAATAAACCTTCAGCGAACAATAAATAACACAGGTGAGAAGTTCGAGATTGGTGTGAGGCCTGAGCATATTCAATTGAGCGCCGAGACAGGAATGTCGGTTGAGGTTGTTGCTATCGAGGATGTAGGGAGGCACGTAATTTTGCGCGCCAGATTAGAAGGCATTGAGATCAATATTATTGTGAGCGAAGGTGTTGCGATTCCAGAGTCTCCTAAAGTTATTTTTGATATAGACAAGATTAATCTGTATGCCAATGACTATCGAGTGGCTGACAATAACTAATAATGAAAAATAACAGAAAATGAAAGTTCAAAACAACAAAGCCTGGTTCATGGTTCTACCTGTATTGGTATTAGTCGCCATTAGCGCCATTATTCCATTAATGACTGTGGTGAACTACTCAGTGCAAGACACGTTTGGAAATAATGAATTCTTCTGGGTGGGCATGGAGTGGTTTCAAGA
This sequence comes from SAR86 cluster bacterium, assembly GCA_002402175.1. Classification (GTDB taxonomy): domain Bacteria; phylum Pseudomonadota; class Gammaproteobacteria; order Pseudomonadales; family Pseudohongiellaceae; genus UBA9145. The sequence continues at coordinate 20,276 of NVVJ01000011.1, read as the reverse complement.
AATATTGGCATCTGAGCGTTTTCATAACGCCTTGATGCGGACTCTGCTTTTTTCCGGTCTGATTCTCGCCATAGAAATACCGTTAGGAATCGCAGTGGCACTGGCTATGCCAAGACGAGGAATAGGAGTGTCGGTTTGCCTGGTGCTAATGGCATTGCCGCTACTAATACCCTGGAATGTTGTTGGCACTATCTGGCAGGTTTTTGGCAGGGTCGATATAGGCTTGCTCGGGCATACTTTGGCGAGCCTTGGAATTGACTATAACTATACGCAAGATACCTTAGATGCCTGGCTTACCTTGATTGCCATGGATGTTTGGCACTGGACCAGCCTGGTTGTATTGCTATGTTATTCCGGGCTGGCAGCGATTCCGGAGGTTTATTATCAGGCTGCTCGTATTGATGGCGCTTCTCGTTGGGCGATATTCCGCTATATTCAACTGCCTAAAATTAAGCGTGTGTTGGTAATCGCATTATTACTTCGGTTTATGGATTCATTCATGATTTACACCGAACCCTTTGTCGTCACCGGTGGCGGGCCAGGCAATGCAACTACCTTTCTTTCGATAGATTTAGTGCAGATGGCGATAGGGCAGTTTGACCTAGGCCCCGCAGCGGCAATGTCTCTAATTTACTTTCTCATTATTTTGCTGGTCAGTTGGGTGTTCTATACGGTCATGACCATTGATGATAATGAAGAGCAGTCTGCGTCAGCCAAAGGCAGATCATAATGGCTTTATCTATAAAACAGGCTAGCAGATTAAAAGCGTTGAGCCTGTGTCTATATATAGTGTTTCTAATGATTCCTCTGTATTGGTTACTCAATATGAGCTTTAAAACCAATCAGGAGATTCTGTCGACATTTACCCTCTGGCCACAGAACTTTACCTTAGAAAATTACAAAACGATTTTCACTGACCCTTCCTGGTATAACGGTTACATAAATTCCATGATCTATGTTGTGATGAATATGGTCATTGCAATAGGAGTGGCTCTGCCGGCAGCGTATGCTTTTTCTCGCTATCGGTTTGTCGGCGACAAGCATTTATTCTTCTGGCTGCTGACTAATCGAATGGCGCCGCCGGCGGTTTTCGTATTACCATTTTTTCAGCTGTATTCAGCGTTTGGTCTTATCGATACACATATTGCTGTAGCGCTCGCACATTGTCTGTTTAACGTACCGCTCGCCGTGTGGATACTTGAGGGCTTTATGTCTGGCATTCCAAAAGAAATCGATGAAACAGCCTACATTGATGGCTATTCTTTTCCTCGATTTTTTACAAAAATATTTACGCCCTTGATCTCTTCCGGTATTGGGGTCGCTGCATTTTTCTGCTTCATGTTTTCCTGGGTAGAATTGCTAATAGCGAGAACACTGACGGTGACCGATGCTAAACCTATTAGCGCCGTAATGACGCGCACGGTTTCTGCCTCTGGTCTGGATTGGGGGGTATTGGCAGCAGCTGGAATACTGACTATTATTCCTGGTGCCTTAGTGATTTATTTTGTAAGACATCACATTGCCAAAGGATTTGCGCTGGGCCGGGTATAGTAGCAAGTGGCTCAGGTAGTTTATGTGGCAACGGCGAATTTGAAACTACTTACTACCTCTTTCTCTTTGATTTGGGAGTTTACATGTTGATGCTTTTATTTCTGCGTAAGCCGATTCCTTGTATTTCTTTACTGATCTCTCTGCTTTTTATGAGCAGTGCTCTACTGGCGCAGCCTCGGTTCTATCCGGCGGCTAACAGTGGTGGGAATTATATGTACAATTTCCACTTCCCGCCGTCTCCTAGCGCAACACCCTGGGCTCCCGACTGGTCACCGGATGGTGAATGGATCGCCGTTGCTATGCAGGGAAGTATCTGGAAAGTCGATCCGAAAACGGGTGTTGCCTATGAGCTAACTCACGATGGGGCTTATCATTCATCACCAAACTGGTCTCCTGACGGTCGTTGGATAATTTATACCGCAGACTATGAGCATCAACGAATTCAGCTGGAAATACTCGATACACAAACTGGAACAACCCAAAAGCTCACCGATGATCAAGCGGTGTACACCGACCCTGTATTCTCTCCAGACGGAACCAGAGTAGCCTATGTCTCCACCAACCCCAGCGGTTACTTCAATGTCTATATAACATCTTTTCAAAATGGTCAGTTTACTGGTGACCCAATTGCGGTAACCCGCGACAATGACTACGGTAGCAATCGACTTTACTTCGGCAGTGGTGATATGCACATTACGCCGAACTGGCTGCCAGATGGCACCGAGCTGTTGCTGGTATCCAATCGTAATGTGCCGCTGGGTTCAGGTAATGTATTGCGAGTGCCGGCGGTAGAAAATGGCATTCTTCAGGCCAAAACAGTGTTGGCTGAACAAACTCTATATCGCACGCGACCTGATGCATCTATCGATGGCAGGCGATTTGTCTACACCTCTACTAGCGGCTCTGCCGATCAGTTTAATAATCTGTATGTGCAACCAACGGCTGGTGGCGAGCCTTACAAGATGACCTTCTTCGAGCACGATGCTTTTCACCCGCGCTGGTCTCCCGATGGCGAATGGATAGCTTTTATCTCCAATGAGCCAGGGCTTTCTCAGTTAATGCTCCTTGAGACCTATGGCGGAAAACTTATAACCGTTGCAATTAGCGAGCAGCATTTCAAACGTCCTATGGGGGTTTTGAAGGTGAGGGTCACTGAAGCTGGCAGTAATACACCATTACACAACCGAGTCCATTTAGAGGCCGCTGATGGAAAACTCTATACTCCTAACAATGCCTACGCGCGGGCGGGTACACGTGGGGACTTAATTTTTCACAACACTGGTGAATTTGAAGTGACATTACCGGTGGGTGAAGTGGCGTTGAATTTTGTAAAAGGGTTTGAGTTTTTCCCACAGGCCATTACGGCGAACATTGAAGAAGGCGAAGTAACTCAGCTTAATGTCAGCATGAATCGCATGACAGATATGGCCGCCAAGGGCTGGTACAACGCATCTACCCATGTGCATTCTAACTACGGGGGTAATTTACACAACACCCTTGAAAACTTGATGATGATGTCTCGCGCAGAAGATCAGGACCTTGTTCTGGAACAAGTCGCCAATAAAGATAATCGAATTTTGGACTACCAATACTTTGTACCTGGCGGCGGGGCTCATCCGGTCTCTGAGGTAGATCAAATAGTTGTAGTGGGCCAGGAATACCGACCTCCGTTTTACGGGCATGTGTACATGTTTGGCTTGAAAGAGCATCTGATCTCTCCCTTTGTAACAGGTTATGAGGGCACGGCTGTAGAGAGCCTCTACCCAAGCAACACCGATATGCTTCTAAAGGCAAAATCACAGGGAGCCTATACTGGCTACGTTCATCCCTATTTGGGCGAGGTCGATCCTTTGCTGGGTAATCTTGGTGGCGGCAAAGGATTTATTGTTGATGCAGCGCTTGGAGCCACAGATGCGCTGGAATGGTCCGACTCGGCCACCTCTGGCTTTTTTCCGCTATACGCTGTGTGGAATAACGGCCTGCATATTACCGCCACCGGTGGCGAGGACTCAATCTCATCACTGCACAGAACAAAACTGGTAGGGTCGTTTAGAACTTATGTATATACAGCAAACTCAGGTTTGAGTATGGAGGCTTGGTTTGATGGTTTAAGGCGCGGCCGTGCTTTCGTCACTTCCGGCCCTCTGCTAGAGATGCAAGTTGGCTCGTCTATGCCTGGTGATACCGTGCAACTACCGGCAACTGGCGGCAAGCTTACGATTACGGGTCGCCTGCGCTCTGTAACTGATTTGGAAGAAGTGTCTTTGGTCTGTAATGGTGAACTTATTGAAACCTTTCCGCTGAGGGGTAATTCAAAAAGCCTCGATCTGTCTTACGAATTAACAATCGAAAGAAGTGGCTGGTGTCATTTGCGTACCGAGGGAGACCCCGAACAGCGCTACCCCATGGATGTAGCCTATGTTCAGGCATTTACCAACCCCGTGTGGTTTCAGGTGGGTGATCAGCCTATTAAAAACCCACAGTCAGTGGACTACGCCATTCGCTGGATAGACAAACTTCAGGAACTGGCAAATGCCTGGCCAGGATGGCGTTCCGAATCTGAAAAAGAGCATGTGTTTGCACAATTTGAAGAAGCGCGGCAAGTTTACCGTAGCAAACTAAACTAATTTTCTGCTTGCCCATAGTTAGACTTGCAAGGTGTCGCGTAAAATTCTGACGCTGTGATAGAACGGTGATAATACCGTGATACCCATGTGAACTTCTTTCGTTATCGTGCTTCCCGATTAACATCAATTAACTACTGATACTAAAAGGGAAGCATCATGAATTTATCTGTATATAAACGAGCTTTTGGCGTTACTTCTTTGGCTCTGGGCGTTTTATTTTGTACTTCAGCCAGTTTTGCTGATACTTATGAAGTGACGATCAAAAACGTAACAGCGGGCCAGGCTTTTACTCCTCGTTTAGCAATAACTCATACTGAGGGCAAAATTTTCATGCTAGGTGAGCCAGCGATTGAAGAGCTGGCCATTATTGCCGAGGGAGGTGATATTGCTCCGATGATGGCGGTGCTCGAAGGCTTTGGCGACGTTGTCACAGATATGCAAGTAGGAGCCGGGCTATTGATGCCTGGAGCCAGTGAAACCATTACTATTGAAGGTAATCCTGGAAGCTCTTTTTCGTTGTTAAATATGCTTATTCCAACTAACGATGCTTTTATTGGAGTGAATGCTATAGCGTTGCCTGAGTCGGGTAGCATCACCTATCGAGCGACAGTTTACGATGCTGGCAGCGAAATTAATGATGAGCTGTGTAGCAACATTCCAGGCCCGGTCTGTGGAGGCGAAGGTGGTTCTCCTGGTGAAGATGGCGAAGGGTATATCTATGTACACTCTGGAATTCATGGCATAGGTGATCTTGCAGCAGAAACCTACGACTGGAACAACCCCGCGGCGATAATCACCATTACTAAAATATAAGATATTCATCTTTTGCCGGGCTTTCTTTCTTAACAGAGGGAGAGCCCTGCTTTTCATAGTTGCTTTCAGTTGCTTTAAGCTTCCATATGTCATTCAATCCTAGCTCTGTTATAAGGATTGTATTCGACAATGGCCAATATTCTGATTCTAGAGGACGATATAGACCTCTCCTCTTTGATTTGTTCGCATTTACTCAGCATGAATTACCAGGTAGATGTTTGCGATAATGGTGCAACTGGCTTAAAACAGGCACAGGCGCATGAATATGAGCTGATAATTTTGGATTTGGGCCTGCCGGGAATGGACGGTCTGGATGTATGTAAAACCTACCGACAAAGCAATGAATTGACTCCAATTCTTATGCTAACAGCACGAGACACAGAAATAGACAAGGTCATTGGGCTTGAAATGGGCGCTGATGATTACCTGGGCAAACCGTTCAGCATAAGAGAATTACAGGCCAGAGTGAAAGCCATTCTGCGAAGGCAAAATCTTCTGCTTCAAGCTCGTCAGAGTAACAACACAGAAGACATAATCTCCTGTAGAGGGCTGCTTATAAATCCTGCCAAGCGTCTAGTAACGTGCAAGGATAAAAGTGTTAATTTAACAGCCAAAGAATTCGATCTGCTTTATTTTCTGTCATCAAATCCGGGCAAGGTATACAGCAGAGAGCAATTGCTTGATCAGATTTGGGGGTATACCAATAGCTATTACGAGCACACGGTGAATTCAAATATTAATCGTCTGCGCGCAAAAATAGAGAATGATCTTTCCCAACCTAAATATATTATTACTCTACGTGGTATTGGTTACAAATTTGATGAAGCCATGATCTGTAAAAACGAGGCTGTATTATAATGGGAAAAATAGTAATCAAAAGGCGGGCCAATTGTGTTTAAGACATTATTTGCAAAAATCTCATTAAGCCTGCTGGCTATTTTCATTGTGCTTGGTGGCTTGCTGGTCAGCAGAATTGATAATTCGGCTCAGGCTTTTCAAGAAGAAACCCTGCAAAAGTTACACCTTGAGCTCGCGAAAAATATCGTCAAGGATTCACCGCTTTGGCTCGAAGGAGATATCGATCAGAGCACCATTGAAGATGCGTTCCATATGATGATGCTACTAGGCCCCGCAATAGAGCTTTATATCATCTCACCTGACGGCAATATCATGAACTACTCCGACCCCGAGGGCACCGTTGTGCGCGATGTGGTAAGCATGGAGCCTGTACTTCGCTTGCTTGCCGACAATACAATGTTGCCGATTCTGGGTGATGATCCTCGATCGACTGATATTCAAAAGATTTTTTCTGTTGCTCCAATTTATGCTAATGACACAGCCGTTGAATTGCTAAATTCAGCGCTTCCCATGGCTTATCTATATATCATTATCGGTGGGGAAAACTATGATTCGGTTGTCGATATGCTTAGTTCAAGTCGTATTGCCAGTTTGGGACTTAGTACTCTGGCTGCTGGATTATTGTTCTTTCTATTAGTGTTATTGCTGCTTTTTTTCTTCATGACTCGGCCTATTAGAAAGTTAGCAGATGCGATGACAACTTTTCGAGATGACAGTTTTTTACAGAAACCGACAGCGCTTCTACCTCCAGGTGACGAGAAAGACGAGCTACATCGATTGGCAACAATATTCGACGAAATGGCTGAGCGAATAGTGCTGCAGTTTAACGAAATGATTAAAACAAGACAGTTGCGACAAGAGCTGGTAACACACATATCCCACGATTTGAAAACACCTCTAGCAAGCGTAAAAGGATATCTGGAAAGCTGGCAGATTAATTACGATACCCAGTCTCGGGAAGATGCTCAACACCTGATCGAAACCGCTACTAAGAACTGCGAGCAGCTTGAATGCATGGTTGAGGATTTGTTTGAATTATCAAGGCTTGAAGCGGATGATATTCAGTCTATTTTTGAGGCTTTTCCTCTTGAAGAATTAGTAGATGACATTGTTCAGAAATTGCATATAAAAGCCGAACAGAAAAACATTCAGATTATCAATGAGGCAGACACTTCGCTGCCTTTCGTATTTGCTGATGTTAAGCAGTTGAATCGAATTTTCAATAACCTTCTCGACAATGCAATTAGACACAGCAAAGAGGGATCACAAATACAAATTTCCATTAAACCTAATGTGGCAAAAGATCAGAATTTCACATCGCTTGAAATAAAAATTTCGGATTCTGGATCAGGAATTCCGGCAGGGGAATTGGCACAATTATTCGAGCCTTACTTCAGAGCCTCTAATCAGGATAAGCACTATCAGCAAGGTTCTGGTCTCGGTCTGGCTATTACCAAGCGATTACTGGCGCTTCATGGATCTAAGATAAGGGTTGAAAGTCAGGAAGGTGTAGGCTCAGTGTTCAGCTTTTCATTGCCTGTAGCGAAAAACAGTTAAGTAAATGCAAAAAGGTACGATGCCAATTAGGTTCAGTCGGTTAGATTCACTGCTGCGCTTCTAGCCTTTCCTAATAAGCCAATACCCAGAGCCGCCATGCCCACAGAGACAAAAGCATTCATATAATTAAAAAACGCATAGGGCAGGTAATCCAGAACTGATACTCCGAGCGTTGCAGTATAAAAAGCCCCTGCTGTGGTCCAGGGTATTAGGCCGGTGGTCATGGTGGAGCCTTCCTCCACCGATCGAGATAGAATGGATTTATCCAGACCCTGCTGCTCATATTTTTCACGAAACAACTGACAATTCAAAATAATGGAGATATAGGCTTCGCCCATCGCTATATTACCCAGCAGTCCTGAGCAAATCGTTGTGGCTATAAGCGCAGTAGTACTTTTAATGCGGCTAATAACGCCCGCTAGTAATGTAGCGAGAAACCCCGCTCCATGTAATATCCCGCCCAGTGCTAATGCCATCAAGGCGAGTAGAAGAGTCCAGCTCATGCTGGATATACCTCCTCTGCCTAACAAGGCGTCCAGGCTTTCAATGCCGGTGTTGCCTGGCGTGTTTAACCACAATGCATTCAATACTGTCACTCCCCCCTGACCTTGATAGACAATGGCGATAATTGTCGCGGTCAATACACTGATCGACATAGTTATTTCAGCAGGCACTTTTTTTATGCTGAGCGTAGCCAGAACAATAATTGGGATTAGCGTAATAAAGGGCGACAGGCGATAAGTGTGTTCAAGGGCTAACTGGATACTGGCAATTTCACTAAGAGCAAATGAACTTTCCGAATAGTTACGTCCTATAACAATAAAAATAAGCAGGCTTATTAAAAACGAAGGCACGGTAGTGAACAACATCGCGTAAATATGTCTATACAGGCTTGTTTCTGCACTCATGGCAGCAAGGTTGGTGGTGTCTGAGATTGGCGACATTTTGTCGCCAAAGGTCGCGCCGCAAACAATCATCCCCGCCACTATTGGCAAGGGAATGCCCATGGCGCCGCCTATGCCGATAAAAACCACGCCTAATGTACCTACAGTTCCCCAGGAGGTACCAGTTGCCAGTGACATGATGGCGCATAGCAACATGCCTATCGCTAAAAATAGCGAGGGCGATAACCAGTCGAGCCCAAAATACATCAGCGTGGCGATGGTGCCGCTTTGCATGAAGCTGGAGATCACCATGCCGATGAGGATGAAAATATATATCGCCGGCAAGGCACGGCTAATGGCATCGCTCATTAAGCCGCGTATACCTTCAAAGGTATGTCCAAGATAGCGAGCATTCAAGCCTGCCCACACCAGACAAAGAAACATCAGGCTGTGAAGGTCGATAGCGTATTTAAACAAGCCCACAGCAATGATCAGAATTACGCCGAAAAAGCATGTAAAAGCCTGTAAAAAGCGGCTTGGATTTGGATTCGATGTTTGTATGGCGGGCATAGCGGGTCAGCATATAAACAATTGGGGTCAGAGTAAAATTTTGCTAAGCTCAGACAATCCAAATACTACAACGAAATTAGAATCGAGAACCTATGGATCTGTCCTGGATGGGCTGGACTCAGCCCACCGCAATCTTCTTCATCGTAATCGCAAGCCTGATTGTGTGCCTTTCACTGTGGGAATTCATTAGCCCCGGCGGCGCGCCGCGTGTGGGAATATTAAGATTTGAAACCACCAGGGGTGACAGATTGTTCATCTCTCTACTGGGTAGTGCTTTTATTTGTATGGCCTGGTTGGGGCTTGTGGCTGCCAGTCTGTGGTGGGGTTTGGCAGCAAGTTGTGTATATGCCTTGCTGGTATTTATATTCGTATAAATATCGCAGCTACTAGGTATTACTAATAAATCGAATAATAAAAGACCGAATTAAATTATACCAAGGAGCTTTCAATGCTTGAGAAGTATGCGGGTTTGATTAACAGCAATATTTTGCAATTAACAAAAGGGGCAATTTTATTCATCCTGGCAGGTTTCATGGTCACTGCGGTGGCTGATATCGAAGAAGCCGAGCAATGGTTGCCTGAATTCCAACCGTCAACTCTGAGCACCGAGCAACAGCTTGCAGAGATGCAGTGGTTTATTGATGCCGCCAAACCGTTTGTCGGTATGGAACTTAAAGTGGTGTCAGAAACAATCACCACTCACGAATATGAATCACAAACTCTGGCCAGAGCATTTTTTGAAATTACCGGCATTAAAGTCACTCATGACCTGATAGGAGAGGGCGACGTCGTAGAAAAACTGCAAACTCAAATGCAGTCAGGTGAGAATATTTACGATGCCTATGTTAATGATTCTGACCTTATAGGAACCCACTTTAGATACCAGCAGGTTCGCAATCTTACCGACTGGATGAATGGTGAAGCCAGTGACGTAACGTCACCCACTCTGGATCTGGATGATTTTATTGGCATTTCATTTACCACCGGGCCTGATGGCAAGTTATATCAATTACCGGATCAGCAGTTTGCCAATCTGTACTGGTTTCGCTATGACTGGTTCACCGACCCGGAAATTAAACAAAAATTCCAGAATAAGTATGGCTATGAACTTGGCGTGCCTGTTAACTGGTCTGCCTATGAAGATATTGCTGATTTCTTTAGTAATGACATTGGTGAGATCGATGGGAAAAAAATCTATGGTCATATGGACTATGGCAAAAAAGATCCCTCACTCGGTTGGCGTTTCACCGATGCCTGGCTATCCATGGCGGGTGCTGGCGACAAAGGTATTCCAAATGGCCTGCCTGTTGATGAATGGGGCTTACGTGTAGACGGCTGCAGGCCTGTTGGCTTCACCGTTGAGCGAGGAGGCGCGACTGACGGACCGGCTGCCGTTTACTCAGTCACAAAATATGTAGAGTGGTTGCGCAAATATGCACCACCAGAAGCGGCTGGCATGGTGTTCAGTGAAGCAGGGCCGGTTCCTGCCCAGGGAAATATTGCGCAGCAGATTTTCTGGTACACAACGTTTACCGCGGACATGATAGTTCCCGGTCTTCCGGTAATGAACGATGATGGAACACCGAAGTGGAGAATGGCGCCTTCGCCTCATGGCGCTTATTGGGAAGAAGGCCAGAAGCTAGGGTATCAGGACACCGGTTCCTGGACTTTGATGAAGTCTACTCCAACAGAGCGAGCCAAGGCAGCCTGGTTATATGCTCAGTTTGTCACCTCAAAAACAGTTTCCCTGAAGAAGAGCCATGTTGGATTGACTATTATTCGAGACTCGGATATTCGCCATGAGAGCTTTACTGCACGCTCAGCAGAGCTGGGTGGGCTGGTTGAATTCTATCGCTCACCGGCACGCGTACAATGGACGCCTACGGGCACCAATGTCCCGGACTATCCGCGACTGGCGCAGCTTTGGTGGCAGAATATTGGTGATGCATCTTCAGGAGCTAAAACTCCGCAGGAAGCGATGACAGCCCTGGCGGTAGCTCAGGAACGTTTGTTACAGCGGCTGCAAAGAGCCGATGTATTAGGGGAGTGTGGCCCGCGACTGAATGAACCTCGCAGTCGTGAGTATTGGTTGAGTCAGCCAGGTGCGCCAAAGCCTAAGCTGGCAAATGAAAAACCTCAGCCAATGACTATCGACTACGATGAGTTAGTTCAATCCTGGCAACAATAAAAAAAATATCTACTGGAGCTCTGTTATGAAGAAGCAAACTAATCTTGTTCTCAAATCAAGCGCGATAGCCTTAGCCATGGTTTTTGCTTCCTTGAGCTCATGGGCAGAAGTGCCAAATGCAACTATTACTGGGCCAATAGCAGCAGATGAAGCCAGTAGTGGAAGCTTGAATATGATTTACAATGCTACCGGTATCGAATTGGCAGCGAATGGCTATATCGAAGAAGAGTATTTCATAGAGGGTAGGGCAAATCGTTATAGCAGTTCAGAGTTGGAGAATGCCGAAATTCTTGATCAAGGACATCGCTACAAAACTCGTCTTATTGTTCGTCGTCCTGAATCTGCCGCTGATTTTAACGGCATTGTGGTAGTGGAGTGGGTCAATGTAACCGGTGGCACAGACAAGGACATCGACTGGTGGCAATCAGGCACACACTTTATTCGCAATGGTTACGCCTTTGTTGTGGTGTCTGCTCAACAGCTGGGAATTGATACTACGCAGGCCTGGAGTGAGCAGCGCTACGCGGGTCTGGACACCACCCATGACGGAATGGTTGCCAACGATGATCTGTCTTACGATATTTTTTCCGCCGTAGGAAAGGCAATAAACCGAGTGGGCGAAAACACAGCTCAAGGCGGCGTTGATATACTAGGCGGCCTGAAGGCAGAGCAAATTATCGCAACAGGACATTCGCAATCAGCTGCACGGCTTGCAACCTACCTGAATACTATCCACCCATTGGAGCCGGTTTATGACGGCGTGATGGTGCATGGTGGCGGCGGACGAATACGGGATGACCAGCAAACCAAAATATTCAAGATTATGTCCGAAACCGATATGCCTCGAAGAGCCGCAAACCCTCAGCCTAATACCAACACATTTCGACAGTGGGAAATCGCTGGAAGCTCACACGTTGATGTGCCTTTCGAAATCGAATATGCCAAGGTTAGAAATCTGCGTGAAGGTTTGTCTCCTGACAATGCACAACCGCGGGATCAGGGCTGTGCTCTGCCAACCTATAGCCATGTTCCTTTCAGAGATGTTATGAACGCCGCGTTTGAACACCTTGTGGTGTGGATTAGAGATGATATAGCGCCGCCAACGGCAGATCCGTTACAAGTAGCACAAATGATGCCTAACCTTGAGCTAGCCAGGGATGAGTACGGAAACGTATTAGGTGGAATTCGCTTGGCAGAACATGTTGTTGCTACGGCGAAAAACACAGGCATGAATACTGGCAGTAATCGCTTTTGCTTTCTTTATGGCTCGTATGAGTCTTTCGATGAGGCAACATTGGACAAGCTGTATCCAAGTCATGAAGCTTATGTGAATGCGGTAAAGGAAGTCGTTGAGCAAAACCTGGCCGATGGTTACATTTTGCCCTATGCGGCTGAGCTAACGATTCGGCAGGCGCAGGCGTCTAGTATAGGTCGTTAGTAGGTCGCTAGTTCTATTCGATATTAGGGTGCAAGCTGGTTGATGATTCGATAAAGGTTTCTGGTGAATTCAGTTTTCTGTCGCACGTCTAAATGCGAGCCATCGACCAATTCATATTGCAGGGCTGGATAGTCTCGGTAGTCAATCACGTTTGCGTTTAGTTGTTGGGTCGCTACGTCCCACATGGCTTTGGGATATCGAATATCGTTGATTGCGGCTACAGCTCCGCTCATAGGAAATTGAACGAAAATTACATTGACTGAGCGTGCCTGCAATTTTGTAAGCTGAGTGTTTATAAAACTTAAATTAGGCAACTGTCTCGAATTGCGTGTAGCGTCTTCTCTGGCCGCTAGAATTACCTCGGCATCAAATGCATCTATATCAACAAAGCTCTCCTGTTCCAGAGTCAGATCAAGTGTCGACATCACCCGCGTGACATACACATCTGGATAGGGAGCAAGATTGTAATCGGCGTTGCGCTCTCGATTTCGCTGTGTTGAGACGAAGGTTGTTGGGAAATCGTCAAATCCTACAATCGATCTGGCTATTCTAGTTAAGGGAATCACATTGGCGTATAGCGCTGAAATAGATTGCAATCCGGCTACCAGGTTATTCTCTAGATGCAAAAAGCTGGCATCTTGAAACTCAATTTCAAATTCTTCTAACCATTGTTCAGCACGACCAGTCACATCACTCGGCTGTAATCGGTCCAGAGTAGTCGATATTATGATTGTGCCGGTTACTGCCGGGTCGTTTGCAAGACTTTCCAGTATTGCCGAATAAGGACTGCCATCGATAGCAAGTTGTACAACTCGCGTGCCACTTAGGTTTTCTAACTCTTCAATATCAACTCCTAGCTGTGCACGAGAACTGCCAATGATTATGATTTTTTCGATATCTATAGCAGAGGCCGTCGCTCTATGCTCTGCCCACAACGTGGCAGTTTCACGTGTACTAGCTCTGGCTCCAAGTGCTCGTAGAATATTCTCCGAAGCCACCACCAACAGTAATCCCGCGAGCAATCCTGCTATTAGCAGTTTGACAAGGTCTTGACCAGGCTCCCTGCGCTTAAAACTGGAAGTAGATAAAGGCATGACTATCTCCAGTAGCGGTAAGGGCAATAGTTGTTACAACAGCAGCGAGTAGTGCAGCCTGCAAACCGCTAGGCACTGTAGCAATGAGTTCGTCCAGGGTTTGATTTCGGCGCCAGTATTGATAGCTAAAAACCAATGCTATGCCAAGTGTGGCTAGTATTTGTTGAATGCTTAGCGCGCTTATAAATTGACCTGGAGTAAATAAATTCTGGACTATCATTATCGAAGTTGAAAAATCCGGACTGCGAAATGGAATCCAACACAGCGTTACCACTATGAACGTTAGTAATATTATTACAAAGTCCGGTGGACGTTTCACTGGCAGGTTTCTCAATAAGTTTTCAAAAACCAATAAGAAAGCGTGTAACAATCCCCATACTACGAAGTTCCAACTGGCGCCATGCCATAAGCCACCAAGTAACATAGTAATACTCAAGTTGCGCAGGGTTAGAAATTTAGACCCCTGATTGCCACCAAGCGAAATATATAAATAGTCACGCAGCCATTGTGAAAGACTGATATGCCATCGGCGCCAGAAGTCTGAAAATCCAAGTGCCGCATAAGGTGAGTGAAAATTGTCCACCAGAGAAAATCCAAAAATCAGTGCTGTACCTACGGCGCAAAGTGAATAACCCGAAAAATCAAAATAGATTTGCATCGAAAAGCTGAATATAGCCAGCCAGCTTGCTAATGCGCTGACTGACATGTTGGCCACTGCCTGTCCATTGAAAAACTCATCCACCAGTGGTGCGTACAGACCATCAGCTAATACTGTTTTTTGAAACAAACCCCACGCCAAGAGGCTTATGCCGAGAACAAGCTGTGGTTGGCGTATTCTTCTTGGGATTTCAAATTGCGGCAATAACTCCTGGGCTCGCATGATGGGGCCGGCGACCAGTTGCGGGAAAAAAGTAACGAATAGAGAAAAATCCAGCAGTGAATTGCTTGCCTTTATACGTTTGCGATAAACATCGATGCTGTAAGAAAGCGTTTGAAATGTATAAAAAGAAATACCAATAGGCAGAATAATATCGAACTCGGGCGCCACATAAATAACGTCAAATTGAGCCATCAAGTCTATAAAGCTATTCATCAGAAAGCTGGCGTATTTAAAATAGGAAAGCAGGCCCAAATTAACCACTAAACTCACAACAAGCAGCGCTCGGCGTCTGCCAGAAGAAGCAGCGTTTTGCATAAGTCGAGCAATGGAAAAATCCGTCAGGGTTGAAATCCAGATAAGAATAACTAGCGGTGGAGACCAGGCCGCGTAAAACAGATAACTGGCAAGAAGAAGTACCAGTTTTTGTAATTTCCAGCTTGGCGCAAGCTGAAACAGAATACCTACAAGAATAAGGAAGGCGGCAAATGTGAAGCTGTCAAATTGCATGCAGTGTGATCGTTACTTTGACAGTTGCACGGATAGTGCTTTGCATCGGGCAGTCCATTGCTGCTTGATTTTCTCTAACTGATCAGAAAGGGACTGGGGCACTTGAACTGATATTTTTAGTTTTGTTTTGTCTTCATGTTGTTCAAAACTAACATTTACCTTGCCTGCTTCAAGGTCATTTTCCTGCCAGCTGAAGCTAAGGCGCTTTGGTCGGTCAATGACCTTATATTCACCGCGACAGATTATTTCTCTTCCATCACGCTGAATTTTATAGGTGAATTCCCCCTTGGGTCGTACCTCATTTTTTAGATCGAGTACTTTTTCGTTACCAACCTTGGGTCCGAACATCCAGTTGCCAATGAAGGTTGGAATTAGCCAGCGATCAAATATTTTTTCGGCGGGAGCCGCAATGGTTCGACTGACAGAAAAATTAAAAGGTTTTGCATTGCTCGGTCTGGGAGCAGGAATACTTTCACCTTCAAACATGGACAATTGATCGCTAGTCATTTTATTTAGCTTCGGAGTAGGGGTTATCAGGGAACAAATGCGCAGACAGTCCCGCGCGTCGTGATGCGTCTTTTTGCCCGTAGTTTGTACTCAAATAATTAACTATCGAGTTTTCAACATCATTGTCTAATTCGCCCAGGCCTTGCGTATTCTGCATCCATGCTATGCGGCTCTTCCACACTTCTCGATTGCCAGAATTTTGCATAATTATTTGAGCAGTATGACATTCAGTACAGTTTGCCTGCACCAACTGCCAGCCTTCTTCCTTGATTAGGCCAGTAACACGATCACTTTCCTGAGCATTGGCTGAGGGCAATAGCATTACGGCGACGGCAAAGATTAGTGGGCCAAATCTGAGAGTATCTGCCATTAGACTTTTCATTTTCTTTAAACCACCTGCACAGCAACACGATGGCAGGCATTATTTAAATATCCTCTTGGGTTCCAGCCAGGAACCACCATGGGTTGTGAACGCCCGCGGTCATCCATCGCTCTGGCCCAGATTTCATAGTAGCCTGGTTCGGGAAACTGCACCCAGGATTGCCAGTTCTGCCAGGCGAGTCGATTACTGGCTGGTTGTACGGCCGAAGGTAGCCAGGTAGCTCCAAAGTCTATGGAAATAAATACGCCGCTGACCTGATTATCGCCAGCCCAGGCGTGGCCGCGCACAACCAGGCGTTCTCGTATATCGTGAGTAATGCCAGACTGCGGAAAGGTGACCAGGGATTTAACTGGCATGGATTCAATAGTGCGCATGTCCTCATTGGGCACCCGAGAGCCTGGTGCAACAGAGTTGATCGGTACAGAATACGACGGAGCTGCCATTTTTTCGCCATCGTGAACCTGGTTTCTGACGACAATGCGGTTTAACCACTTGCCCGAAACTGAGCCGGGCCAGCCTGCACATACCATGCGTAGCGGATAGCCATTTTGCGGGGGAATGTCTTCACCGTTCATCTGCCACGCTATCAGAGATTCCCTTTCTAACGCTTTGCCAATTGGCACTCCACGGGAAATAGGATCGCGAGATGCATCGCCACTAATATGGGTGTCGGCGCCGTAATAACCTACATACTCGGCATCACTTAATACGCCGCAATAATTCAATACATCTCTAAGGCGAACACCGGTAAAAGTTGGGCATCCAACGGCGCCCAGTGTCCATTGATTGCCACTGGCGGCAGGGGTAAATTCACTGCGACCATTGCCGCCGCATTCCAGCTGCAGTTGTAGTGTAACTTCTTCAAAATTCTGTTTAAGTTCGGCTATTGAAAAGCTGGTAGGTCGCTCGACTGATTCGCCACTTATCTCCAGAGACCAGGTGTCTGGGTTCACATTTATCGGAGGTATTCCATTGTTGCGAATGAACATATAGCGGTTTGGCGTAATATCATCATCCAGTAAATGAGCAGGCGTTTCGGCATTCAGTGGCCTGTCGTTGAGAACGATCAAGCCTTCTTTTCCTTCGATTTCCAGTGGTGAGCTTTCGGCTGCAAACGCGGCGGGAATTAATCCAGCAGGCATAAAGCGGGAGAATGGTATTGCCATACCTAGTGCTGTGCTCATTGCCATAAGGCCGCTATTTTTCAGAAACCCACGACGACTTACCCGATGGCTCTGACGACCCCATAGAATTTGATCCGCTTTCAGAGGATCTTTGCTGTACAGTTTGTTTATTCCAGCCTTTTTGTTCTTATTCATGATTACTTCCTTTTGATTCGGCCAGCCGTCCAATATCACTTTCTTTCAATGACATGAGGTTATCAAATATAAACTAACACTTCCAAGGGCTATCTCGCAGGAAATGACAATGGGGCTATAGCAGCAGCTACTACAGCGGCTTCCGTAGCTTCAAAAGAAAACGATCAGTATTGCGATTGAGGCTTGGGTCAAAGATGCTACGGCGGTGGTCGTCATTTGGTGAATGCAATAAATCGCTGACTTCCACAGTAAATCCAGCCTGTTCGGCTACATCAATTGCCTGTTGCGTTTGCATTCTATGCAACTCGCGATTGTTACGACCGGCTACACCCACATGGTCAGTAATACCTACTACCCCGCCTGGCTTTACCAGGGCCTTAATCTGTAACAACATCTCTAACGCGCGTTGGGGATTAGGATTATAGGAGTCGTGTAGTGTCTGCGCGATTATTACCATATCCAGCGAATTCTCTGGCAAGTCGATTTCCCGTAGTGGCCGAACAATCTGAGTCACGTTATTTAGCTCACCGCGTTGAATCTTCGTATCCAGTGCCTCGCCTTGAGTAATGTTCTGTCGGTCTTCTTCGAAGCGTAATCCCCTGGGTGTATTTTGCGCATAGACGATCCCGTCTGGACCCACGGCCTTGGACAAAATGAAGGTGTAGTATCCGCCAGCCGCATAAAGGTCAAGCACGGTCATGCCTGCTTCCAGGCCAAGAAAATTCAGAACTTCTACGGGTTTTCTGGCAGCATCTCTGGCGTAATCCGTTACCTCTCTGTCTGATCCTGATATAGCACGTAGCAGTGCTTCTGTATCGAGTGCATTAATGTGTGCTGTAGACGCTAATAGAATCAGTAGACCAAAACAGATTTTGGTGAAATGCTTCACGGAGAGCCTCTTTGAATTCATCACTTTATTATAGCCCTAATGCTACCGGTCTATTACCCGTCTATTACCCACTTAAGCCAACTCCGCGAGCCATTAGAAACGCGAACACTGGTATCACTATCAGCACACACACTTCCGCTTTGAGCAGTACTCTAATTATTCCTGGTACGGCGATGGTGCTGGCATTGGACTGGCGGTGTCTGGCGAAAAAAACAGTCGGATAGGCAGCCAGTAAAACCAGAAGGGCAAACAAGCCCAGTTTGAGTTGGAAAACTGGATTACTAGAATAAAACTCACTGGGCTTGCCTACCCATAACCACAGAGCCATTCCAATCAGGAAAACAAGTACGGCGCTGGCGCCACAGACTGCATCCACCTTTGCCAGATTGCGTGCGTCCTCGCCGGTTATTTCCGGTTTGATTGCCATATTTTCGATAAACAGCGCGCCGGTAAACGCGAATATCGCGGCAAAATGCAGCAGTCGTAACAGTTCATATCCCATGCAGCGAATCATACTGGATTCTGCAGCTGTAATTAACTGTTCAATGCGCTACACCTTCATTTGAACTTATTTTAATACGGCTACCTGAAATTCCCTGCTATGCTGCGAATCAACAAACTCTAGTTAAAAGTAGTCCGCAAATAAGAATAAGCCTAATGTAGGAGGGCGTATGACCACTGACATGAATTCCTCACCTGATGCAGACTCCGTTGAGGGAGCACATCAAAAATCCAATATGCGCAAAGTTGCGCTGACAGCTCTGGCGGGAGCCAGTATCGAGTGGTACGACTTCTTTCTCTATGCAACAGCCGCGGCACTGGTTTTTCCAACTGTCTTTTTCCCAGACAGTACACCCACTGTTGGGCTTATTCTTTCCTTCGCTACCTTTGCCTTTGGTTTTATCGCTCGTCCGTTAGGTGGAATTATATTTGGACACTATGGTGACCGAATAGGAAGAAAACGGGTTCTTGTTATCGCCCTGGCGATGATGGGTATTGCCTCTACACTAATCGGTTTGCTGCCAACGTTTGCAACCATCGGTATCGCGGCGCCTATATTGTTAAGTGTGCTGCGTTTTACTCAGGGTCTAGCCATTGGTGGGCAATGGGGCGGGGCGATGTTGCTGGTAACAGAAAGTGCTCCGGCGGATAAGCGTGGCTACTACGGAGCTTTTGCTCAGGCAGGTGCTCCAGTGGGGGTTATTCTGGCTAATATCGCCTTCATTATTATCAGTGCAACGGTGTCCGAAGATGCGTTTATGCAGTGGGGCTGGCGCATTCCATTTATCTCAAGCATATTGCTAATCGGTATTAGCATGTATGTGCAACTTCATATGGAAGATACCGATGCTTTTAAAGAATTACAGGCACTAAAAGAAGCCAAAGATGCTGCTTCGCCGGAAGCAGCTCCAGTTCGTCGTTCACCGGTGTTGGAGGCGCTTGCTAAATACCCGAAACGCATAGCACTCGCAGCCGGTGCCTTTCTCTCGATACAGGTTACTTTTTATATTTTAATTGGTTTTGTTCTCGCTTACGGCGGCGATCCAAATGGTGCTGCCATGTCGCGGGACAACATGCTGCTGGCTATATTGATAGCCTCAGTATTTCAGGTTATCGCGCAATTCCTGGCAGCGATGTATTCTGATACCCACGGCAGGCGCGGTGTTTTTATGCTGGGGGCAATACTTACCGGTGCGTGGGCGTTTGCCTTATTTCCGTTAATAGATACTGGTAGTTTCTGGATGATCGTTCTGGGTATTAGTGGTGGCCTGATATTCCTTGGCATGATGTACGGGCCGCAAGCTGCATTTTTTACCGAACTATTTAGCACTGAAGTTCGTTATTCTGGCGCATCCTTAGGCTATCAGATAGGGGCTATTATTGGTGGTGCGTTTGCGCCAGCCATTGCGACTATTCTATGGGTTGAATACGATATTATCTGGGTATCTGTATACATTGCATTTGCGTCTGTACTGTCTCTGATTTCTGTTTCTATGTTGACGGAAACATTCAAGACCAATTTGCATGATGTAAAGTAGGGGCTGGTACAAAGGGGGCCACTGACTCAGTAATTACATAAGTTGGCGACATTCTCCGGGATAATCAGCTTACAAAAACTGTAGGCTGACAGGGAATGATTTGTAGACAGTTGATGCGTGCATCGGGGCTTGGGAAGGGGTGCTGTTTTTGCGTTCCACTGGGCCATCCCTGG
>NVVJ01000063.1 GCA_002402175.1 SAR86 cluster bacterium | reverse complement strand
AACGCTACCAAGTAATTTCGATCCGTCTTCGCTGACAACAATTTTCTTATATATGCCGTTTGGTTCATCGACAATTGAATACGACCTGGCTCCTTCCGTTTTAGCATGAGCATCACCGATACTGGCTACATCAACCCCCATTAGCTTGAGCTTGGTGCTCATGTCGGCACCGGCGAATTCAGTATCAGTTCCCTTTAATGAACCTGCCACTGTTTCGGCCATCTGATAACCAGGTGCGACTAATCCAAAAATCTGATTGTTCCATAGTGCGCATTCACCAATGGCATAAATCGAATCGTCAGAAGTAAGGCATTGATTGTTAATTACTATGCCACCTCGCTGACCTACTTCCAGTCCACAGTCACGAGCTAACTGATCTTGTGGGCGAATTCCTGCCGAGAATAATATGATGTCAGTATCTAACACCTCTCCATCGGCGAAGCGCATTTGGTGTTCGCAGGTTTCACTGTCAGTAATTTCGCTGGTGTTTTTTGAGGTGTGAACTGACACACCCAGCTCTTCAATTTTCTGACGTAGCAGTAAACCACCCCATTCATCTATCTGCATGGCCATCAGGCGTGGAGAGAATTCTACAACATGAGTTTTAAGACCCATTTGACTTAAAGCATTGGCAGCTTCAAGTCCAAGAAGCCCCCCACCTACAACTGTCCCTACTTTGGCTTTTTTACCGGCTTTCGATAAGGCTTCAAGGTCTTCTATAGTTCTATAAACAAAACAGCCCGCTCTGTCATGCCCTGGAATTGGCGGTACAAAGGGATAAGAGCCGGTCGCTAGAACCAGCTTGTCATAATGTATTTTTTGACCTAACTGAGACAGTGCTGTTTTTTCTGACCGGTCTATTTCTACAATTCGGTCACCAATATGAACTGTTATGCCGGCCTGCTCAAAGAAATCCTCTTCAACCAGAGAAAGTTGATCCGCCGTTTTGCCACTGAAATACTCTGTTAGATGAACTCGATCATAGGCCGGGCGCGATTCCTCACAGAAGGTGACAACATCATATTCTTCGGTAAGTTGCTGCCGGACAAGGCTCTCCAGGAGCCTCTGCCCCACCATGCCGTTACCAACTACTACTAATACAGGTTTACTCATAGGTCCGTTGCTGCGGTTAATATGATTTCGTAGCCGAGCTGTAACAACAGATATACAGCTACTTTATCTGCATATTGCAGATACCGTGCCACATCTGAAAAAATACTGTAACTTATTGTTTTTTATATATTTATTAGAATAACAAGAAGGCTTTCTAACATTGCTAAGCCCTCAAATGGGGCAAGCGATTCACAAATCGCACCATCATGACAAAAGAAAAATTAACGATGCAGCCAAAGTGATCGCCAATAAGCCACTAACGCCTTGCCAAAACTGAACAGGTCGTCTTTCTATCAATGGGCGTTGATCCTTGAAAATTAGAGACTTATTTGGATTACGTAAGTCGTAGAGAAATTCAGACAATTCATAATATCTGTCACTTGGGTCAGGACTCACAGATTTCTTCAACATGCCGTCCAACCATGAAGGTATGTTCTCATTGAAGTCAGCACACGGAATATAGCTTAGTTTCTTAAAGTCGATTCGACTCTTAGTGGATGGAATTTCACCATAAGGTAAATGCCCCCCGCTCAACATTTCGTATGTGATCACCCCTAGTGAGTATATATCCGATGCATTAGAGCCGACTTTTTCAGCTAGGTTTTCAGGTGATGAATAATTTTTAGTGCCAAGCAAGTTACTGCGATATACCGGCGAATCAATCTCTGCGATGCCAGCGACTTTCACCGAACCAAAATCTACAATTTTTAATGCGCCTCGGTTGCCCACAATAATATTTTCAGGCTTGATGTCCTGATGCAGCATTTCAAGGCGATGAAATGCCTGTAAGCCATTCGCCACCTGTTCAATAATGGCCCTTACTGCTTCGATGTCTGGACTGGGATTGTCGATCATCCATTGTCTAAGAGTAGGACCCTGCAAATACTCGGCTATGTGATATAAAAAGCGTCGGCGTCTGGTGGGCTCGTAAACCTTAAGGACATGAGGGTTATTAATACGGCGCCCTACCCACTCTTCCATGGTAAAACGCTCAATATAGGCTGGATCATCCTCGTAGTTAACCGATGGAGTCTTCAATGCAAGCTGAAGGCCTGTGTCAGAATCAATAACGAGATAAAGTTGAGAGCGGCTGCTTGTGTGAAGCTCTCTAACAATTTTGTAACCATCAAGAATAAGACCTTCGTTCAAGTCAGGAGGAAATGGCAATTCAGTTAGTTGGCTGAAAACCTCGTCTGCATCGCGTGCAGGCAACTCATCTATTCGGAGTATCTGACAACTTACGTTGTCTGGGCTATCGTGGCTCATCGCTTTGCGCGCTAGTAACTCCGCGGCCTTAGCCAGATCTTTCTGACTGGAAAGAATTATCGATATCACTTCTTTGTCAGTTAAATAGTCGTGAACACCGTCGGTGCTTAAAAGGTAAATATCACCTGTTTCCAGAGTCACTCTTGAGTAGTCGATCTGCAGATGTGTGTCCACGCCCATAGCTCGGCTCAAGTAACTCTTCTCCGCCGATACCCAGGTGCGGTGATCAACGGTCAACTGTTCCAGGTCGCCGTGACGTATTCGATAAATACGACTATCACCAATGTGAAATATATGTGCGGTGGTTGATTTAAACACCACGGCGCTCAAGGTTGTGACCCTGCCTCGGTGGGCCGCCGTTATCGAATCCCCCTGACGGTAAAGCCAGCCATTCAATGCTGTGCAAACCTGCTCAACTGATTTTTTAACCGACCAGGTCTCAGGCGTACTGAAATAGTCAGTTAAAAAACCTAATACACAGGCAGAACTGGCTTCAGCTCCATGTTCACTACTGCTAACACCATCAGCTATTGCGGCGGCAATGCCTTTAGTTTGCAACAGCGAACCTTCACCAAGACGAACCCCCTGGCTGTCCTGGTTGGCTGATTTTCTACCTTTGTCGGAAAAACTTCCGATGCTTATTTGCAAAACGAATACCTTAAACTAAACAAAATGATAACTTATGTTACTTCGATAATCTGGACTGTCCCATCGGGCAATACTTCAACCATTCCCTGGTCTGGTTCATCAAGAAAATAAACGGCTATCCAGGTAAGCACTGACGAGCAGGCTATAAGAGTAAAAAATATTTTCGGTGAAGAAAGAGACAACACTGCCAGAAATACGATGGCTCCAACATTACCGTAGGCGCCAACCATGCCTGCAATCTGCCCGGTAAGACGCCTGCGAACAAGTGGCACCATTGCAAACACGGCTCCTTCACCTGCTTGCACGAAGAACGAACAGAACATGGTCACTACTACGGCAAGGGGAATTGCCCAATTGGAATCGATAAAGCTCATTGCTATATAGCCTATACACAGTCCAGTGAGTGTAATGAGAAGGGATTTTCGGCGACCAAATTTATCACTGAACCAGCCACCCAATGGGCGTGAGACCAAATTCATAAAAGCAAAACCTGAAGCCAACATTCCTGCCATTACCGGAGACACATCGAATGTATCGAGAAAAAACAGAGGCAGCATTGACACCACTGCCAGCTCCGAACCAAATGTAGTTGAATACGCCAGGCTCAATATGGCGACCTGTTTAAATTTATAACGGTGTATTTTTGGCACTGGTGTAGTGAATACGGTTTTGTTGACCTGAAATAAATGCCAACTCTGATAAGCATAAACTGCTAACAATGCTAGATAGATTAGTAAGGACAAACTCTCGCCAAGCAATCCCAGTCCATTTAAGCGCCAGGTAAGAACCATTAACGCGCCGACCAGAGGAATATTCATCAACATACAAAACCAGAAGTCTCGCTTGCTGGTTACTTCCAGCCCGCCGCCTTTATTTGGCTTGAAGTAGGTAGAACCTTCGGGCGTATCCTCAACGCTAAAGTAATAAACCACAGAATACATAAGTATCATCGCGCCAGTTGCGGCAATGGCGTAGCGCCAACCATCATCACCCCCGAACATTAATGCAACTGTAGGTAATGTTATCGCGGCGGCGGCAGAACCAAAGTTACCCCAGCCACCGTAAACACCTTCAGCCAGACCGACCTGACGTGCAGGAAACCATTCACTAATCATGCGAATGCCAATGACGAAACCCGCACCAACGAAACCTAGAAGGAAGCGATAAATAATCAGTTCCTGAAAATTACTAGCAAAGGCGAAAAAGAAACATACTATGCTCGCTAATGATAACAATATGGAATACACCAGCTTGGGACCAAAGTGATCCACCAGCATGCCCACAATAATTCGCGCAGGAATTGTCAACGCGACATTTATCATTAGCAGCGCACTCACCTGCGCATCGGTTAAGCCGAGAGACTCCCTGATTGCCCCCATCAGTGGAGCATGGTTAAACCACACGAGAAAACTAAGGAAGAACGCAAACCAGGTAAGGTGGAGAACACGCGTCTTACCGTTAAACGAAAACAGATTGAGCCTGGAACTGGTTGCAAGCATGTGGGCAGCCTATGCACTTAAAGAGTATGCATGCCCTTAGTGCAAAAGCTTTGCCAACTTGTTAGAAACCGCGGTAAATAGCTAAACCCTGCCGTAAGAGCTGCCATACGCAGGGTTTTCATCAATCAATACAGGGGAAATACATACTGAAATGGTGCTTAGGCAACGGCAACGCGCCAATTCGGTGCGTTCAAGCATTGTTTACCAACCCACTGCCTGACCGTCTTTACGGTGATCTGAACCGGCTCTGTACACGCCATTCACCGGGTGGTCCTCAGCGATACTTTGCGCGTTGAACACTGGCTCTGGCATGGATGCATCTTTGGTAAACAATATGCCCTGGTAGCCACCAACACGACTGCCGTCTGTTGATCTCAATGTATGCCCTCTTGCCTGCAACGCTGGCCCAACTAGATTGTAAAGGCTGTCTTCCATGGTTAATACGTTGTTATTTTGGCTGTGGGTAAATCTGGCTGCATCGGTAGTCATCTGAATATTCATGCCGTTGTCTATAACATTCACCATATGTTGAACATGAGTCTCAGGTTGTACCGACCCTCCCATATTACCGAAAGTCATTAGAGGTTCACCATTTTGCATAACAAATCCGGCGATGATTGAATGAAATGGTCGCTTGTGTGGGGCAACAACATTGGGATGATCTTCCTCCAGAGAGAAAGCTACGCCGCGATTGTGCAACATCATTCCGTAAGGAGCGATAGTTGCGCCACTGCCATAGACCGAAAAGATGCTATGTATTAACGACACCATATTGCCCCAGCGATCGGCTGTAGTCAGATATATAGTTCCTCCGTTCAGCCCGCCGGTTACAGAAGGCTCGGAAGCTACATCCATATCTATGCGATCACACAGTGTTGCCGCATAAGATTTCGATAGTAGTGTGTCTACAGGTATATCGCTGAATAGAGGGTCGCCGTTGTAGGCCTGCAGATCTGAATACGCAAGCTTCTTAGCTTCTACCATAAAATGCCAGTAGTCTGGATTTGATGGCCCAAGTGCTGACAGGTTTACTGAGTGAACCGGTGCGCACACCTCTAGTATGTTTAACATTTCCAGAGCAGCGAAGCCTTGCCCTGGGGGTGGTAACTGAAATATGTCGTAGCCGTGATAGTTGGTGGTAATGGGCTCGATCCATTCGGATTCAAATTCCGCCAAATCCTCATGGGTCATCACGCCACCGTCGGCCTGCATCTTCGCCACAATGGCATCGGCAATAGCACCTTTGTAGAACGCATCTCTACCTTGCTTCTGAATCAAGCGCAAAGCATCAGCCAGATCAGGATTTCGAATTATGCTATATAGAGCAGGCACTTCGCCGTCGTTCAAAAACACGGCGCGGGAATCGACATCATCATTAAGCTTATCTTTTACACTGGCCAGATCACGATGTCGGCGTTCAGCCTGTCCCCAACCTTCTTCGGCTAATTGCACAGCACGAGCGAAAGTTTGCCTGAATCCCATGGTGCCGAATCGGTTAAGTAGAGCATCGTACCCAGAGATCGCACCCGGCACCGTAGCGGCATTAACGCCGGTGCCTGGAACTCTTTCTACTCCAAGTTCTTGCTTAAAATATTCTGGTGTCCAGCCCGCCGGAGCCCAGCCTGCTGAGTTGAGCGCATAGAGCTTCTTATCCTGCGCGCTCCACACCAGGGCAAACAAGTCACCAGCTATGCCAGTATCATTTTGGGAAGTTACATCCAGTACTGCAGCGGCGGCAACCGCTGCGTCAATAGCGTTACCCCCTGCACGTAATATTTCCAACCCAGCCTGAGCTGCAAGTGGGTCACTGGTCGCCACCATGCCGTGGCGCGCAATTACTTCCGAACGGCCTTGGCCTAACCAGCCTTGTCCTCGAGAACCTGGCGCAGCAATGATGTTTGCCGCAGGGTTTGCTACTTTTTCTGTTGGAATACCAAAGGCATTGGGAGATTGAGCATTAGCCATGCCTGAGAAGCACATTACGAAAGCAGATATAATGAACTGCTTGCTAAGATTAATCATTTTGTTATTCCCCATAGTTTTTCCAATACTTTTTCCGATATTTTAGCGGATCCGCCAACACCTTTTTTCGCGCCATGGTCACTTCATCAACATTAAAATATTGAAAACCAGAAGGCAGAGTCTCGGTATTAAATTCTGTCAATACCCAATTGATAACAGCAGTTAGATCAGCATCATCTATAGGCGCCTGGGAAGCACCTGGTATTCGTACCAGATAGCTACGCATTTCTGATACGGCTAACATTTCTCCTAGTTCGTTATGCAGTGTCGGAACGTTGGGAGGATTACCTTCGCCGGTAGGGCGATGGCAACCACTACAATAAAGCAGGTAGTTAATACGAGGGCTAGCAGCGAAAGCACTGCTAATAAGTAGAAGTAATAATAATGCTGGAAAAAACAGATATCGCCTAAGGTGCCGAATTACACAAGTGGCACCTAAGGCTTGGGGTCTCATTCGTCTATGGTGCCAAGCACCAACGAAACCGTACAATGATAGCTTGTGTTCTCGGTGCCGAAACACCAGATCACGGTGCTGCTGTTGCTATTAAAATATACTGGCTTATCACCTTCGGTACTGTGGCAACTGCAACGAGCGCAAACCGATTTGCCGCAGCAGTCATTGTAAGACATTAAGTAATCCCGATTATCAGCAGGGTTGTGACAGGTACCAACCCAGGTGATTGGCGAAGCTTCGGATCCCGGCGGGCAGGACGTGTAAGAACCGCCACAGCAGGAACAAAGGGTTCCACTCATTGCACAATAGCGCCAGTAGTCACAGCTTTGTGGGTCACCAACTTCCTGAATTGAACTCTGTGCAAATGAACGCGCTACCGGCAATAAAGGGAATGCGGCAGCTCCAGCTATAATAACTCCTAGCCGCGAGATGAAATGCCTTCGCGATAATGTGCGCGCCAGTGACAAACTGGTTTTACGCGCTCGGTCATCAATCCAATAATAGCTACGGTCAATTATCTTTTCAATATTCATGGTGTTTGTTCCATTGCTGAAGACCCAATTTCTGTGTTGGATTCGTTTGCCTGCAAACTCCCTACGTACTCCTGCACACTGGTAATACCTGTATCCATTGACTCAATCAAACTCTCCATGTGTTCGCGAGTATTAACCAAACCCTTGCCTCTAAGAGTGCCGTCGCTGGCAATCAAAACGGCAAAAGGTAATTTGCTTACTTCAAATGTTCGCCCCAGTTTCTCAGACAAAACATAGGGATAGTTACTCAAATCCAAATCTTTGGCGTAGTTTTCATGTTTGGTGATTTCATCGCCATCACTGGCAAAAATGAGTTGCATGCGTCCGGCCTCTGAAGCTACTAATGCTTTCGCCGTTGGAACCAGGGATTTGCACACCGGACATGTTGGAGAGATAAACAATATAAATGAAGCCAGACCGGATTCGCTCGCCCCACCTATTAGCAATGCACTACCGTCTAGCGCCGTAAGTGATAACTCTTCGGTTAGCTCGCCAATTTTAGGTCCCGATGTTGGCATCAAAGCTCCCGCTGGAGCCACTCGCTCAAACAGTATTCCTACCTGCCGTGAAAGAGCAAACACCAACAAGGCAAGCACAATTACTACAAGCCATAAAATTATGTTGGAAATAACCAGGGCCTCAATCATGTGCATGCCCTTTGATAGAATTTCTCCAGGCGCCAATAGCACTATTGTTGATCAGCAATTGGTTGAACGCCGCATATAAAAAAACCAGAGTAATGATTGCCAGTGCAAGGTTCAAAAAATCTATTAGTCCCAAATCCCTAGCAGAGATTGGAGTAGTAGCCCATAGTGCAACAAGAGCCAGCACAAAGTTGCGAAACACTAAAGCACTAGAAAGTTGTTGAGTACCGCCGGCGTCTGATGCGTTTTGTGCACCGCCTGTTGCCGACGAAAATCCGCAACCACAGTCTATATATGAGCGGCCGCGTTTCAGGTTTACCGCAATCACAATGCCGTAACCTGTAAGAAGCATGGCACTCAGCATCGGTACAAACTCAATTTGAATAGACATCAACGCCGTTAAACACCAGGCTACACCCAACACCAGTTCAAGTAGCGGAATTACAACCGCAACTGGGCCAAGCATCGAGGCAGGTAAAATTTGGTAAGCGGCTAAAATACCGTGAAATTGCATCTTATTGCTTAGCTTATGTGAGCTGGCAAGTAAGAATAGCAGCGCAAAGCCGACTGCAATGATTCGCAAAATAAGCGGATCCAGCATTAGCTAAAAGTCCTCAAACATGGAGGCGCCCGGCGTATCGATTGTGCGTTCCAGAATAAAAGACAAGGCATCGTATACGTGGGTGTCGCCTTCACCGTCTCCAATGATTAACTTAGGCTCGTCTTCCTGGGTTACCATTAAGCTCCTGACCGGAACCTCTAGCTCGATTCGATGTATGCGACGTTGAGTGCTCACATCAAACACCCATATTTCTTCGCCCTGCTCGTGATGGGTATCGACTTCACCTTCATGCATGGCCACATAAAGTAAACCCAACTCACGGTGGGCGCTGATGAATTCGCCGCCACCTGGGCGCCAGCCCTTTTCGTCTTCCGATACCAGGCTCCAACCATCGGCAATATTAATTTCAGCTCCCGAAGTGCTGACTTCGTAGATGGTGCCGCCATGAGTGACTAGAAACCAACCATCGGCAGACCGGGCGGTGCGATCAAATACTGCGTCTTCTATAACGTTGAAGAATGTTTCACTACGTACCCGGTTCTCTTCGAAGCCGCTGAGGTCCAACTGAATCAATTGCAGAGTGCCATCACCACAAATCTGCAAAAAGTCACTCTGGCCCACAGGCATTATCACCGCACAGCCAGGCGTTGAGACTTCATAGATAAAGACCCGATCTTGCACGTCGACTATAGATACAGAGTGCCCGGGATTCATATTTAGCACCGCCAGGTGCCGCCCATTATTCATAAGCCCAAGATGGTTACGCACTGAAAGTCGCGCCATATGATTAGGTATAACCACCTCAGCAATCGGGCTAAGATTATCAAAATCATAGATAGCTACAATATCGGTGCGCTCACCGTGTGAGCCACGGGAAACATAGGTTTCTGCGGCGTAGAATTCCTTTCGAGGGTGCCACATAGTGACCGCAGGGGTTCCGCGAGACAGTGACAACAGGCCCTGCATTTCTCCGGTATTGGCATCGAAGATATAACCACCATTGCCTGTTTTAGAGATAAACCAGTTAGCTCCGGGCTCGGGCATGGTCTCGATAGAGATTTGTTCTGGTGTTATCTGGGCTGAAACTAGTGGCATGAAAAGCGAGAGGCTCAATGCCAGGGGAGTAACTAGGCGCATTCTTATTCTCCTCGGATCCGTTGATCTTTGGCTGCTTTTTCTCTACCGTAGCACTATAGTAGCTAAAATTAAAGTAGTCACATATCACAGCTATCGAGTGATCAAACATAAGAAGCAGATCGTGCCCAGATCATTTATGTATACACAATTCTAATGCTTGTGGCGGGCGGAGGTGCGGGCTTCAGCTAGGTAGATGGACGTGATGTCATCTATATTTATAAGCTACCTATCCTTAACCATTTCTGGCCCCAATGACAGGCACTTACACAGACTTAATTACAGTATGGCTAAGAGTTTAATATCTAAGGGGCGCAAATTTTCTGTACTTTTTCCTGTACTCCAACCCTACCTATTAATACTAGCCACCCAAAAATAATGTTTGAACTATTCTAGAAGACTCCAGTGAATCCCCGAAAGCTGGTCCCGGAGAATGAAGTAACCAAGGTCTAAACAAAACTAATCTATTATATTTGTAGGGTACAGTTAATGTCTTTTCCCACAATGATTCATCAAGTCCTTCTGTCTCCAGGAATGATCTCATGTCTTTAAAAGAACTCCACCCATATTTAGCAAATCCTTCTACAGTATTGGGCGCCACTTCCAAGCCAGTTCTCTTATGCTTCCAGAAACTTGTTCCCTCTGTTTTAGGATGGTCTTTTGAAAGATATACAACTCCTGCCCATTTGGTTTCCATATCCACATCATAATGAATATGGAATTTGAATGGATCGCTCGCTATCGTAAATCTTAGTTTTCCGCATGCGTTTGTTGAGGGGTTTATAGAGGGTTCCAGTGTTAGTTTTTTAAATATATCTAAATGCTGATCTCCTAAATAAGCATCGGTGGTCATAACGCCTGCATAGGTTCCCCTGGGTAATTCTGCTTCTCTTATTGACTTTAAAGCAATTCGAACCAGTTCATCTGGGTTGCCATAAAAATCATCTACTATTATGTATCTATTAATCATTTTCATACCGCTCGTAACAAATTAATAAACCACAGGCTGTTGCGGAGCAACGGCTCATTTTAGTCGTTATGGGGGAATATATTAACCCTACTTATTGTAAGCCATATAATATACGTTTGTATACAAGCTGTTAGGACATCTGTAAGTGCGGCATGGAGAAATTAAAGCTGTCCGATTTGAAACAGGATTCAACTAGAGACAAGCTCAGGTCGGCGATTTAAGTGATCGCTGATTGATTCATAGGTCATAGCGAACTCCAGCACTTTTTGATCCTCGCCAAAACGACCCATAATCTGCATACCCATGGGCCTACCCTGTGCGTCAAAACCGACTGGTACATTAACCACGGGCAGTCCTGCAAGCGTACCTCCAATGACAACTTCCATCCAACGATGATAAGTGTCCATCTGTGTGCCATTAATTTCCTTCGGCCAGTGAAGGTCTTTGGAGAATGGAAACACCTGTGCGGTCGGCTGTACCAGGAAATCATATTCATCAAACATCCGGTTCAGTTCGAGAAACCAGTTTGCACGTACCGACCCAGCCCGATAAACCTGCGCTGCTGTTAGTTCCAGTGAATTTTCAATTTCCCAGATGTATTCAGGTTTTAGTTGTGCTCGGGTTATCGGATTTTCATAGAGATCGAAGGCGCCAGTGCGTGACCAGTGACGCAAATCCAGCCATGCCTGCCACAGCTGCGCCATGTCAAAGTTGGGCATACATGGTTCGACTACGGCGCCTGCATCTTCTAATAGCTGAAGGCTACTTTCACATAGTTCGAGCACCCCTGGCTCCATAGGTAGATAATTTTCAAAACTACCCATCCAGCCTATTTTGACATTGGGAGAATGGGGAGTGAATTCTGCCACTCCAGGTAAATTATCCGATAGTGAGAGTGGTTGATCAGAGGTCGCGCCCGCAAGGGTATTAAGCAAGCGAATAGTGTCTTCTGTATTTCTACCCAACGGCCCAGAAGTGGAGAGCCGCTGATAAAACACGTCGCCACCAGGGACTCTGCCTGAGGTTGGCCGGAAACCAATAATATTATTAAAGGCCCCTGGGTTACGTAGTGAGCCCATCATGTCACTGCCATCGGCCACCGGTAACATGTGAGTGCCAAGACCAGAAGCTGCGCCACCACTACTACCACCGGCGGTTAAAGCCGGATTACAGGCGCTGCCGGTCGCACCAAACACTGTGTTATAAGACTGGGAGCCAAGACCAAATTCCGGAGTATTAGTTTTGCCAATAAATATTGCGCCCTGGGCTCGAATACGYGAAACCAGRAGGCTGTCATTCTCCGCAATTCGGTTCGCATAAATTGGTGAACCACTGGTAGTTCGCATTCCAGCTACGTTGGTGAGGTCTTTGACGGCATGGGGCATGCCATGCATCCTGCCGCGATACTGATTCTGGTCCAACGCACGATCGGCATCTGCGGCCTGGGCTAATAAGTTGTCATCTTCCACCAGACTAACGATGGCATTGTAGGTCGGGTTGTATTTGTGAATGCGATTAAGATAAGCCTGCATGACTTCTACGCAGCTGATTTGCCGTTGGCGAATAGCGGAAGACAAATCAGTAGCGCTCAAGCTGGTTATATCAGCGGGCATATTTGCAGCAAACAATCTGGTAGCTTTACCTGACGCTACGGCTGTTGTCGCACTGGCTGTGCCAAGAATAAAATTTCGTCGTTTCACCACGTGTACCTCGACAGTTAATTACTGTTCTATTTGTTTTAACAGAATAAAAAGCATCTCTAATTAAGCCTATAGCTTCTGTGTCAGAGCATACCTACTTGCCTGATTCGAACGATGTAGCTGTTTAGTCTTCTTCAATAAGCTCCACACTAACCCGCTGTGTGTGTGGATACGCCGGGGGCCCAAACTGGTTATACACGGCCACGTCAGCTGCATCTCGACCAAACCCAATAGCCACATAGCCGCCTGTTAATTCAGCCTGGGTTGCATCAAAGGTGTACCAGCGCCCGCCAACAAACGCCTCGAACCAGGCGTGCATATCCATCGGCACCAAGCCATAGTGATAACCTACCACCATACGTGCAGGAATACTGAGGCTGCGGCATAAAGCTATGCCTAGATGAGCAAGGTCTCGACAGACGCCTGTGCCTTTTTGATTTACTTCTATTGCTGAAATTGGATTATCGCTGGTACCTGGCAAGTATTTAATAGTGTCACGTAGCCAGTTCTGAATAGCCGCCACCTGATCGTAGCCAAGTTTTTTGCCAGCAGTAATCTCCGTCGCCATTTGGCAAAAAGTTTCGGATTCGCAGTAACGGCTTGGCAATAAGTAACTAAGTGTTCTATCGGGCAATGCTTGAACATCGACAAACGGTGCACCGGGAGCCTGATCTACAAGCTCCGCGGTCATGACTTCGGCAGAGGTATGAATAGAGAAATCACCCGGCGGAGCAACCAGTCGCTGACAAAGATTGCCGTAGCTATCGGTGAACTCGAATACAGGAACAACCGGAGAGAGTTTGTAAACCTCGCGTGTTATCCATTGCTGGGCGCCACTACGCGGTCTCAGCATCAGCACAAATGGCGTGGGCACAGAAATCTCAAATGCGAGATCACAGCTAGTTGCTAACAACATGAAAAAACCTTTCTTTAAGTAAAGCCAAAAAAACCATTTTAGTCAAACTGCAACCTGGAACGATTTAGCTGTTTAATATTAGAACAACCCATCAAAATCATGTCCCGTTCAACTTCATCGCGCAACCGAGACAGAGCGCGCTCCACCCCTGGCTGCCCTCCCGCCGCCAGCGCATATAAATATCCGCGTCCGATCATGCAGGCTTTTGCCCCCAGTGCTAGCGCTTTTAGAACGTGAGTTCCTCGACGCACTCCGCCATCAAGTATCACTTCAATTTTATCACCCACCGCATCGACAATAGCTGGCAACTGATCGAACGGCGCTACTGCCCCATCGAGTTGGCGTCCTCCATGGTTAGATATCATTATCGCGCTGGCACCTACATCAACAGCCCGACGAGCGTCTTCTACAGACATAATACCTTTTATGGCAAATGGCCCGCCCCATGCCGCTACCGCTTGCTCGGCGTCTTTCCAGGTTATTGAGCGATCGAACTGGCGGTTAATATAGTCTATTACCGAGGTAAGTTTACCTGAACCGTCCTCTATTTCATCTACGACATTAGCCAACTGGAATTTTTCCGATGTAAGGTAGTTCAACCCCCAGCCTGGATGGGCAGCAAAGCTTAGCAAACTACCAAATGTGAATTTAGGAGGTATAGACATACCGGTCTGTAAATCACGCTCACGGTTCCCTGCTACAAGGGTATCTACGGTAAGACAAAGAGCAGAAAAATTGGCTTCTTTGCAACGCTCAATGAACGCGTAGCTCAAGCCTCTATCTCTATGTATATACAGCTGAAAACATTTGGGGCCAGGGGTTAGTGCGCCGATTTCCTCAATGCTCACCGTTGAGACGGTGGACAAGCTGTACATAGTTTTGCTGTTTTTAGCTGCCTTGCACACGGCCCGCTCGCCGTCATGATGAAAAAGGCGATTCATACCGGTTGGCGAGCAGAACACAGGCCAATCAATATCCTGCCCCAAAACATTCACGCTCAAATCCATTGAAGACAGGTCGGCAAGCACATTGGGAATCAGACGTACATCGTTAAACGCCTCAGTGTTGCGCCGCATTGTTACCTCGTCATCAGATCCACCATCGATATAATGAAAAAGAGGAGCCGGGAGTCTTTTTTTAGCCAACTTCCGAAAATCTGCCGTGTTGTTACAATCCTTTATTCGCAAAACTATCTGTCTCTCTTTTATCCAATTCTTTTTTATCTATCTCTCTTTTTTACCGAGGACCTTAGTCCAGCTAATCAACCATACTTTGATAAACCATCGCTTTAAATTTTGATGCGATGCTATAAGCCCCGGCGGGTTGAATTTGCAACATGATTACTGCACTAGTGCCTGAAACCGGGTCAGCCCATGAGAAAGTTCCCAGGGAGCCGGTCCAACCAAATTCTCCATTGTTAACACCAAACTCACTCTTCGCCGCATCCATTACCACGGCCATGCCATACCCCCAACCCCGGTCCAGCATGGGACTATTGGGATTGGTTCCAAATGGAAACAATTCTTTTGCGATTTGGTTCTGCGTCATGGTGTCAACGGTGTCCGCTTGCAAAATACGCTCGCCATCCAGTTCGCCGCCATTCAACAACGCCTGTAGAAAACGCAGGTAATCGGGAACCGAACTCACAATACCAGCAGCACCTTCCAGCAAAGGTGGATCTTGGGTAATCGGTATTTCCATGGCTGGCAGCAAACTCAGCTCGCCTTCTCCTTGGGGAGCACGATAGACTCTGGCGAGTTGTTCGATTTTTTCTTCAGCCACATAAAAAGACGTATCCTGCATTGCAAGCGGTGCATATACATGCTCATCAAGATAGTCATCGAATGCCTGGCCAGATACAATTTCTATCACCCGGCCTAATACAGTAATAGAGATGCTATAAACCCATTGCGCACCCGGGTCACCAATAAGAGGGATACCTGACACTTTCTCAGCCAGCTGTTCTAATGTATCAGCGCGAGACCTAACTTCATTTTGCCGATAAAGCGCACCGAATCGATGACTAAGGCCAGAGGTATTCAAAAGCAAATCTTCTATAGTCATTTCACGGCTGGCTGGCCTGGTGCTTTGCAAATCTGGAGAAGCTGGGTCGGTAAAAACCCTCATGCCTCCATAGCTGGGGATATATTTAGATACTGGGTCTTGCAGGTTCATTTTACCCTGCTCAACCAATTGCATAGCGGCAACAGCCGTTATGGGTTTGCTCATAGATCGAATCTGAAACAACGAATTGGTCTGCATGGCCTGCTGATCTTCGATATGGTTCCAGCCCATGCTCTCCAAATAGACCACCTTGCCGTGACGCGCCACTCCAGCCACCAGACCCGCTACTCGACCGTCTTCAACATGCTGGCTGAGCATTGTGTTCAGTAAGGAAAGCCTGGCCGAAGACATACCTACCTCTTCTGCCAGCGCCCTGGGCAATCCGGAAGGCGGGGCTGCGCAGGCAAACGAGGCGTATAGAAATATACCTAATACAATCAAAGGGTTAGTGATTTTCATAAATTTTTCACAATTGTTATTTTTATTGAAAGCAACCCATTGCAAGCTAAATCCAGCGTAAAGTCAAAGACTTAGTGTCTGGGCTAAAACTCAAATTCTACTGCTACGCATCAAGTCTGGAACTCCCGATGCCAGCTAACTGACAGCCTGCTGTATTTAGGGCTAGAATGTCCCTCTCTGGTATCAACTATTTATGGAGCCACAAACGTGAAAAATAAATTCGACAATATTCTAGGCACTATCGGAAACACACCGGTGGTTCGTATCTCCAAACTGGCTCCTGAGCATGTAGACCTTTATGTAAAACTGGAGGCATTTAATCCAGCCGGCTCCGTGAAAGACCGACTGGCACTTGGTGTTATCGAAGACGCAGAAGCCAGTGGCAATCTGAAACCCGGCCAAACCATTGTAGAGGCTACCAGCGGTAACACCGGAATTGGCCTGGCTATGGTGTGCGCGCAGAAAGGTTATCCGCTAGTGATCGTAATGGCTGAAAGTTTCAGCGTTGAACGGCGCAGATTAATGCGCTTTCTTGGCGCTAAGGTTGTATTAACGCCAGCACACTTAAAAGGTACTGGCATGTTAGCCAAGGCTGCAGAACTGGCCGACACACACGGCTGGTTTCAAACTCTCCAGTTTGAAAATGAAGCTAATGCCAAAATGCACGAACGTACAACCGCTGTTGAGATCTTGCGTGATTTTGAAGGTGACCGCCTCGACTACTGGGTTACCGGATTTGGAACAGGCGGCACATTAAACGGGGTCTCAAAAGTTTTGAAAGAAAAAAGACCCGAAACAAAAATTATCTGCTGCGAGCCCGAACTGGCCCCTCTACTAGGCAGTCAAACGCCTCAACCAGAATCACCCAAGGCTGGAGTAACTGCTACTCACCCTGCTTTTAAGCCTCACCCGATGCAAGGCTGGACTCCTGATTTCATTCCACCACTTTTAAGCAGCGTGATAGACCGAAAACATATTGATCAAATTATCCCAATAGCCGGCCCAGATGCAATCAACTGTTCGAGGCAGCTGGCTCAACAGGAAGGTATTTTCACTGGCATTACTGCCGGCGCGACATTCGCAGGCGCACTGAAAATAGCTGAGCAGGCAGAGCCGGGTAGCACCATCCTTTGTATGCTGCCAGATACAGGCGAGCGTTATCTTTCAACACCGCTATTTGAAGGTATAGACACAGACATGAATGCCGAAGAATTGGAAATTGTTGACTCTACGCCGAATTACCGTTTTGGCACTCCGCCACCAGCGTAGTCTAGAGAAATGACAAGCAACCTCCTGCATCAAGCAGCATATGGATAATTAGTCCTATTCCAATTATTCGTATTTTAGGAATAAAACATAAAAGAAAATAGATTCCGATTGGAATCATTCCATGGAGAGGATGAAAGCCAATGCTGCAACGCAAGGGGTCGTATATTGGCACAGCGAGCAAATGATCCAGGTCCACTAGCATGGTAGCGATCATCAATAAATAGCTGCGCTTCCATGATTTGGCAAAGGCTAGCTTCGCTACCAACAGGGGCACGAGAAAATGCAATAAAATATGTATCAAGAGAGCTAAAGCCCGTGAAAAAAGAATCAGAGTAAAATTTCTAGATCTATAGTTGAGAAAAATACTGAATTCGACAGGGGATTGGGAAGGGGTGCTGTTTTGTAGTGACTAGCGCCCAGGGATGGAGCGCGGGAGGGCCAGGGATGGCCCAGTGGAACGCAAAAACAG
>NVVJ01000010.1 GCA_002402175.1 SAR86 cluster bacterium | reverse complement strand
CTACACGTAGAACTTTGTGCCGCAGATTATGACGCTTTGTTTGTCGTGTATTAAATTTCGATTTGCTGCACGACTTAGTATTTCATCTGGGTTCTTGGTGTTAAGTATGACACCTGATACGCCTGGGCCACGGCCGTCTGCAATGGCTTCGAATCTTATGATGCCATCATCTAAATTTAGGCTATAAACATTATCTACCTCATCAAAGGGTAGGTTAAATGCAGCAGCCCATTTTTGAGCGACTTTTTGGGGATCATCGCCCTGAATTACCACTCCGGTAATTTTATTAACAAGTTCACTGCCTTGCACTTCTTTGTAGTTATCACCAGCCCATATCCAGTGTTCTGCAAGCTCCAATTCATCAAAAGATAAAATTGCTCCAAGCTCTTTTGGATGTAAGTGCATTAGCTTTACACCATCAGGATTAGCTTCATATACAGCCTCTATCCCTTTGATATTTATATTATTTTTGTGAGATTTTAGATCGTCTGTTTGCACAAGTACCATATAGCCGCCATTGCCTTTTCGTTTGTCTAACAATCGTCCGGCGGCGGTATTGGGCTGAGAAGGTGACACGACTTCAATAAATGTTTCGCCAAATGCCATAAGGGCGTTAACCAGCCCAAACTGCTCTACAGCGAGGTTTCTTACACAAATGCTTAAGCCCAGTACATTGGTTAAATCAGACAATGCTGACTCGATATCCTCCGCAACGAGAGCGACTTGTTTTAATTCAAATTGTCTTTTTATGTCAGTTTGCATACAAGGGCGACTATCTCATGTTTCTTCATTCTGCTGCTTCTGTTCTAAATCAAGCATATAGCCGAATATATTTGCCATAGTACAAAATAGTGTATCTGGAATTGGATGTCCTAGTGAGAGTTTACTAAAGTCTTTATCCATAGAAAAGTTTTGTAGCTCAGGTATGGCGCCAAGTACCGAAGCGGATTCAAGCTGAGCAACCAAAGGATCACTTGCTGTAGTAGGAATATCAGTAGGAATATCTGGTTTTTCAATAGACATATGCGTTACTCCTTAGCCAGGTGGGTACAATTGAACTCTATAAGCTTTAGCCCGTAAGTACGCATGCTTTTGTATAAAGAATCACTACTATGAGAGATCAGGGCTAAGGTAGCTTTTTTCTCGCACTCCATAGACAAAGATACAGCGAGGTCCACAAGTACAATTTTAATCTTAATAAACCCAAGTCTATTCATTTTAAAAGAGAACTTGACGGCCCATGTGGCGCTATCCTTGCTTCCTTTTTTTTGTTTTCCATTTCTATAAATGGTTATAGGGATAGTCTGAACTTTGTCGAAAAAAGCTACAGGCAAGCCAAAATGCCAACGCTGGTTTTGGTGTTGCTGTTCATCCATGGATTTTTGCTGATTGGCTAAAATGCGGGAGAATGAACTCTCTAGCTTTTGTGTTAACAGCGCTTTAAAACCAAAAGGATCTTCAATTCCATTTCTGTATATGGCAACCCCGTAAGATTCAGGAATTTTTCCAGAGGCCTGTGCGCCGGTTCTAGATACATATCTATCACCCAGGCTTTTGAAAATTTGTGAAAGTATGCTTTTCACATCTTTCGCTGAGTCAATCGCTTCGTCCGAAGACAGGCTTTTTTCCACGTGTATACCGGTATTACTAAAAGCTGATTTAAGTTTCCCTGTGTTTGAAAGGTCTGTGTGTCTAATCAATTTTTTCTGAAGGGATTTAAGTAAGGACACCGTTTCTACAGAGAGTGACCTCATATCAGCCGAATTGGAGGAGTTAATGAAATTTATCAAATTTGAAAGGCTTTCCCCTCTAGCCGAAGGAATTTTTTGTAGGAGTTGTTCTGACAGAACTATCGAGGGACTGACCAAAGACTTGCCTGGAATTCCCTTAGGATTAACCAATGCCAATTCAATATAGGGAGAAAGAGAGACTACTTCTAATAAAAGTGAATGCCCTGGTTTAAGAAAAATATTCGATTGTGGGGTATATGCCTTCCCATCAATCTTCAAATGCATATCGCCGGCATGATTACTAACAACTGTAGCAGCTAATTGCTGATTTAACCGCCAGGGCACGGACTTGCCCGTGCTTACAGCCTCCATTTTATGTAGAGGAGCCAGGCTTTCAGTTCTCAAACCTACTAATGGGTTATTCAACTATTTAATACTCCGAAAATAACTGTACACCGGAATTACGACAGATCTAGCAGATTTCATAAGTAAAAAATCTCATTTCTTAGTCTCTGGCACAGTACTTGCTCAATACCAGGTACGACTCGAAAAACTGCACAGAACAAATGTAACAAATAGGTCAGACCCCTTATGGGTAGGCAGTTTCAAGAGAGAAGTAAGAGCAGGGTGTCAAAAAAGTGATAGACATGGAAATGACGTTGTCATTTCGTTGACCCCCAAAATATAAGACTTATTGGTTTGTACTAGTTGGTTAGTAGATAAATATGAGACAACGAAGAAATAATTCTAGAAAGAGTGGCCCTGAAAAGGCAGCCCAGCTATTGATGGTCATGGGCGAACAGGGCGCCGCCGGAGTGCTTAAGTTACTAGGGACAGATGAAGTAGAAAAAATTGGTATGGAAATGACCAATATGAGTGAAATGAGCACCGAAGATGTGAACGGGGTGTTAAATAATTTCCTGGAAGAATGCCTGACTGACGGATCAATAAATATCGAAGCGGGCAAATACACAAAGAATGTGTTGATGCAGGCTTTGGGGCCTGAAGTGGCTGAAAATATCCTGGAAAAAATTACTCGAGGTGGTAACACAAGAGGGCTCGATGCTCTTAAGTGGATGGAGCCGCAACTGATATCGGGAATAATTCAAAACGAACATCCTCAAATTCAGGCAATCGTCGTGTCCTACCTTGGAGCTGAGTTATCTGGTGAAGTGCTTTCACATATGGATGAAAGTGCAGTGGTTGAATTATTAGTAAGAATGGCAGAAATGGAAGATGTTGATCCAATTGCACTAGAAGAATTGAATAATTCACTGGAAAAGCAGGTTGAAGGAGTTGTTACCAAACAAAGTACAAACATGGGCGGCGTGAAAAATGTTGCCAGTATTTTTAACTCGCTGGACAAGGCATTTGAAGAAAGTCTGATGAGCAAAATAACGGAGCAAAGTGCTCCTACCGCAGCCAGAATTCAGGAAGAGATGTTTGTTTTTGAAGACCTAAAGAAAATACCTGATAAAGACTTTCAACTGGTATTGCGAGAAGTATCAACTGACGTTTTGGCTATGGCGTTAAAAGGAGCGGATAAAGCTCTTGAAGAAAAAGTTATCAAAAACATGTCCTCGAGAGCCGCAGATATATTTATGGAAGACATGGAAGGTCTAGGTCCTGTCAAGATCAGCGAAGTAGAGGCTGCGCAGAAGGAAGTTCTGGTTGCCACGAAGCAGTTAGCCGATTCAGAGAAGATTGTTTTGAGTGTCGATTCGGGCGCAATGATAGGTTAGATATGAGTATCAAATTATGAGCGAACTATTATCCCAAAACGAAATCGATGCGCTGGTCACCAGCGCGGACCCAAATGAACCGGGTGCGCGGATTGTTACTTTTGACGACTATGAATTGTATGACCTGGCGAGCGGGATGCATCGGGTTAAAGGCTGGTCACATGATGTCAAAATCGTTGACGAAAGATTTCAAACAAATCTTAGTATTAAGCTGTTAGGGCTGCTGCACAAAAGTGTAGAGGTAAAACGAAAAGAGATTCTAATATCCAAATATGCAACTTATGCCAAATCGTTAAGCGCTCCTACAAGCATCAATGTGTTTTCATTGTCAGGGATGATGGGTTACTCCGCGATTGTCCTCAATCCGAGTTTGGTGCACGCATTAGTGAATGCTTTCTTTGGTGGGGGCTCGCGACAGACTCAAATCGAGGCACGAGATTTTACTCACACTGAACAAAGAGTTATCAAACTAATTCTAAAGACGATTATAGAAACGATGAAAGACAGTTGGAAGGAGTTGTCTGAACTGAAGTTTACAGCTATAGAAACTGAAGTGAACCCTGAGAACCTGTCAGCTTATTCCGATACTGACGTGCTAATGATTCGGTCGTTTTCCTTAGAGTTTTCTGGAGGAGGCGGGGAGATTCATCTAGTTATACCGGGCACTACCGTTGATTCAATATTCAGGAATCGAAAATCGAAGGCGCTAAATTCGCAGATGTCATCAAAAGAAATAATGAAATTACGAGCCATGAGTTATGAGGCAGATGTTACCGCGGAATTAACTGGCGCGAACCTTACCATTGGAGAAATATTTCGATTAGCTGAAGGCGATATTATTAGTGTCGATTCTCCGGAAAAAATCGATGTCAAAGTAAATGGCGTCGTAAAGTATAAAGCCATGATGGGCGAGATCGGCGGGAAAGTTTGCCTGAAGGTAATTTCCTGAGGAGGGGTAGCAATCAATGAGCGATATTTCAAACAATTACGCATCAGCCGATTCAGCCTCACTTGAGGCCGAGTATACAACTCTAGGTTCATCCTCTGATGATGTCCTTGACAAGTCTGTGCTTGATGGAAATATTCAAACTGTGCCTCTAGCTGCACTGGGTGATATCACCAGGTCAAAATCCTTAATACCGGCTCCAAAACAGGAGAATAAGTCTCTCGCTATGATGATGGACGTGCCTATTACTTTGGTACTTGAAGTAGGACGAACAAATATTAGCATTGCTCAACTTATGGAATTGCGTGCCGGATCATTCATAGATTTACGAAATGTTTCGGTTGATTCAATAGATGTGCGAGTAAATGAAAAAGTAATAGCGCAAGCAGAGGCGATATCGCTACAGCAACGCTATGGAATACGCTTTGGCGAGATTGAATTGCCGCATAATTCTGGCGAGGAGGAAAGTAATGTTTAACTACTTCATCAAAACCAGCCTCTTGAAACTTCGTCTTGGATATCTGAGTTTCATACAATGTAGTGCTTGTTTTTTGCTGGCACTGATTGGGCTTTCAGCGGAGGCTGCCGAACAGGTATCTGATTCAAATGAAAACGAAGTTCTAGGCTCTGGTTTTAGTGCAGGTTCAAATGCGGACTACTTCATTCAGGTATTTGGTGCCCTTGTATTTGTCGTGATTGTCATATTTTTACTTGCTCTACTCATGCGAAAATTTAGCATGATGCCAGGAGCGTCTTCAGGGCCAATAAAAGTCATTTCTGGTATTTCAATTGGAGGAAAAGAACGGCTTCTCTTGATTGAAGTTGGAGGCGAGCAAATTTTAGTTGGTACTAGCCCCGGTAGTATTAAAAAAATCCATAAGTTAAGTTCAATGTTGCCTACTCAAAGCAAAGAAACAAATAAAGAGATAGGTAAGCAATCATTCTCTAAGCTCCTTAATGCTGTTTCTGGTAGGGGGCTGTCATGAGAAAGGTATTGCTAACATTGTTTTTGGCATCATTTCTAATGCCAGAGTTGGCTTATGCCGCGGACGAAGGGATTACCCTGGTCACCTCACAGGAAGGTGCTAACGGACAGGCAAGCTATAGCATAAGTTTGCAGATACTACTGTTCATGACAATGCTTTCAATGCTGCCTGCAGCACTAATGACAATGACATCGTTCACTCGCATTGTAATAGTGCTGGGGATTCTGCGCCAGGCACTAGGCATGATGCAGACACCATCGAATCAAATAATAATAGGCATAGCACTCTTTACAACGTTTTTTATCATGAGTCCTGTTTTTGAAGCGGCTTATCAAAACGGTATTGAGCCATACATGGAAGAGTCTATAGAATTCGATGAGGCCTTGCTCGAAACGGGAATCCCTTTTCATGGATTCATGACAAATCAGGCGAGAGATTCTGATGTTGCGTTATTTGCAGAGATGGCTGGGTATGAAAGTTTTGAATCTGTAGATGAAATTCCTTTTAGGGTACTGATTCCTGCATACATCACGAGCGAGCTGAAGACTGCATTCCAGATTGGTTTCCTGATTTTCATTCCGTTTCTAGTTATCGACCTAGTTGTTTCAAGCATCTTGATGTCCATGGGCATGATGATGTTGTCACCAATGCTTATTTCATTGCCATTTAAGATCATGTTGTTCGTTCTGGTAGATGGCTGGACATTAGTGATGGGCACGTTAGCTGCTAGTTTTTTTGTTTAATTATTAAGTAACCGGGTAAAGCATGACCGAAGATATGGTTCTACAAATTGGCACGGATGCACTATTTCTAATTGTCTCCCTTGCAGCGCCGTTACTGCTTTCAGCACTGACGGTGGGTTTGATTGTTGGTGTTTTTCAGGCGGCAACGCAAATTCAGGAACAAACGCTAAGCTTTATACCAAAGCTGGGTGCATTGGTAATTGCCCTTATCGTTATGGGCTCGTGGCTGCTGCAACGGTGGGTTAGTTTTACAGAAGATTTGTTTATGCAGATTCCAAATCTTATTGGTTGATTCAACGGAAACTAGATTAGTACAGAAAATGGAAATACAACTAGACGAGATAACAGGGTGGGTAGGCGATTTCTTTTGGCCGTTTCTTCGCCTAGGCGCGTTGTTTGTTGCTGCTCCAATATTTGGAGCACGAACAGTGCCTGTCAGAATTAGAATTATCCTGGCGTTTGTAATAACACTGTTGATTCAGCCAACGCTT
Source organism: SAR86 cluster bacterium (assembly GCA_002402175.1). Taxonomy (GTDB): domain Bacteria; phylum Pseudomonadota; class Gammaproteobacteria; order Pseudomonadales; family Pseudohongiellaceae; genus UBA9145. The sequence continues at coordinate 84,946 of NVVJ01000010.1, read as the reverse complement.
CCGTTTTTGGAAACAATTAATCCACTGAGCCCCGAGGGAATTCTTGTCATCTTGCAGCAGTTATCAATTGGTCTACTTATGGGAATGACACTGCAAATAATGTTGGGGGCATTGGTAATGGCGGGAATGATTGTTGCAACAACAATGGGCTTGGGATTCGCGTCAACGGTTGACCCACAGAACGGTGTTCAGGTCACAATGCTGGGGCAATTTTATCTGATAATTGCAACTTTGTTCTTTCTTTCATTGGATGGCCATCTTTTACTACTCAAGACCCTTGCAGATAGTTTTACTGCTTTGCCTATAAACAGTGAACTGATATCCGTGCAGGCTTTTTGGAATGTGTCTACATATGTCTCAGAAATGTTCTTGATGGCTGTTCTTATTGCTCTTCCAACCATGGTTGGGGTTCTCCTGGTTAATCTTGGCTTGGGGGTGGTTACCCGAGCTGCTCCATCGCTAAATATATTTGCAGTCGGGTTTCCGGTGACAATGCTTGCCGGTTTTATTCTGATGTTTCTTAGTCTGCCATTGATGTCGACATTGCTCATGAACTTGTTCACTTCGAGCTTCGATTTTATGCGCACTATGGTTAATTAAGGGGAGCATTCATGGCTGAAAATAGCACACAAGAACGTACTGAAGAAGCGACTCCCAAGCGGAAAGAAGACGCCCGGAAAAAGGGTCAGATCCCGCGATCAAAAGAGCTGAATACACTAACGTCACTGTTAGCGGCAGGTCTTGGGCTGTCGGTATTTGGGAAAGGTATAGTGAATGGAATCAAGGAGTTGTTGATCGACAGCCTTACATTCGGACACGAGGCGGCTTTTAGCCGATCGATTATTAGTGTTCAGGCTTTTGATGCGATTACACAGTTTGCTCTTCTAATAGGGCCTTTACTTATTCTTATGTTTTTTGTAAGCCTGCTTAGCCCAATATCACTTGGAGGATGGATATTCAATCCCTCATTGCTCGCACCAAAGATGGAACGAATAAACATTATGAAAGGGTTTGGAAAAATGTTTTCCAGCAAGTCCCTTCTGGAGCTTTTCAAAGCTATTGGAAAATTCCTTTTAGTCGCTAGTGTGACAGTGTTTGTGATTAGCATGGTGCTAGACGATATTTTTGGTCTTTCGCTTCAACCTCTTGAATCAGCTTTAAGCTCCGCTGGTTCATTGTTCATATGGTGCTTTTTTGGTTTTAGCTCCGTGTTAATTCTAGTCGTATTTATGGATGTGCCTTATCAGCTATGGGACTTTAAGCGACAGATTAAAATGACGAAGCAGGAAATTAAGGACGAAATGAAAGAAACGGATGGCAAACCGGAAGTCAAAAGCGCTATCAGAGAGCGCCAGCAAGAGTTTGCTCGCCAACGAATGATGACCGAAGTTCCCACAGCAGATGTAGTGATTACTAATCCAACACACTTTTCTGTTGCGCTACGTTACGACAAGTCTGGCACAGGCGCTCCAAAAGTTGTGGCCAAGGGACGAGACCTTGTTGCTGCTCGAATAAGAGAAATAGCGAAAGAAAATGGTGTTGTGTTATTTTCCGCTCCTCCTCTAGCTCGTGCTTTATATTCATCCACAGATCTTAATCAGGAAATTCCATCGAATTTGTTTATGGCCGTAGCGCAAGTACTGGCCTATGTGTTTCAGCTACAACAGATTGGGTCAAACTTTAAGAGTAAACCGAAAAGGCCAGAAGATTTGCAGATTCCTGACGAGTATAGAAACAATAATATTATGGGAGCAGGTGTCTGATGACAACGCTAACGCAAGCACCCGCACAAAACACTTCATTTGGAATGAATGTGCAGTTGATAGGACTGGGAGCTCCAATACTGATAGTTCTGCTTTTGGCGATGCTGATTTTGCCACTGCCACCCTTTCTATTGGACTTTCTTTTTACATTCAATATTGCTCTTTCGCTGATAATTTTATTGGTATCAATATATACCAGTAAACCATTAGAGTTTGGCGCTTTTCCGAGTGTTTTGCTCGTAGTGACATTACTTCGCCTTGCTCTTAATGTTGCTTCAACCAGAGTTGTATTACTGGAAGGGCATAATGGAACAGGAGCTGCTGGGAAAGTTATCGAAGCTTTCGGTGACTTTGTTGTTGGGGGTAATTACGCGGTTGGATTAGTGGTATTTGCTATATTGGTAATTATCAATTTCGTTGTTGTGACCAAAGGTGCTGGGCGAATCGCCGAAGTTACGGCACGTTTCACATTAGATGCTATGCCTGGTAAACAGATGGCAATCGACGCTGATTTGAATTCTGGTCTTATCGATCAGGATGCAGCAAGGCTTCGACGCGAAGAGGTTGCTGCCGAATCAAGTTTCTATGGTGCCATGGACGGTGCGAGTAAATTTGTAAAAGGAGATGCAATCGCTGGTATTTTGATTCTCTTTATTAATGTTGTGGGCGGTTTTCTAATTGGTGTACTGCAATATGATTTAAGCGCAAGTCAGGCTGCAGAGAATTATATCTTGCTTACTATTGGAGACGGTCTGGTAGCCCAGATACCTGCATTACTTCTGTCAGTGGCAGCGGCTTTGATAGTTACTAGAGTCGGCGCATCGGTAGATATAGGATCTCAGATTCGAGCTCAAGTATTTGAAAGCCCTAAAGTGTTTATTATAACTGGTGGCGTAATTGGCTTGCTGGGGCTTATACCGGGCATGCCCAATATTGTTTTTCTGCTGATCTCTGTGGCATTAATAGGGTTTGGATATAAATTATTCAGCGACTCTCAAGTCGTACCCGAAGAAGCGAAAACTGAAGTAACACCCGATGACAAGGTAGAGGTGATTACTGACCTTGATTGGGATGATGTGCTAGGGGTAGACATAATAGGCCTGGAAGTAGGTTATAGGCTTATTTCCTTGGTTGATGCTAAACAGGGTGGCGAGCTGCTTGGAAGAATAAAAGGTGTCCGTAAGAAAATATCTCAAGACCTGGGTTTTCTGGTCCATTCGGTTCATATTCACGACAATTTGACTCTTGCACCTAATGCATACCGCATCACGCTGCTTGATGTTCCAGTTGCTGAAGGTGAGGTTCATCCAGGTATGGAAATGGCGATCAATCCGGGGCAAGTATTTGGGGAGCTTGAAGGTATTGCAGGTAAGGATCCGGCATTTGATCTAGACACAATCTGGATTGACCCAGGACAGAAAGAAGAAGCACAGTCAAAAGGGTACACGGTAGTTGATTGCGGCACTGTAATTGCTACTCATTTAAGTCACACCCTTCGATCACATTCCCATGAATTACTCGGTCATGATGAAGTTCAAAAACTTCTGGACGCATTGGCAAAAACATCTCCAAAACTGGTCGAAAACCTTGTTCCAGATATTCTTTCACTGGGTGCAATTCTAAAAGTAATGCAAAACCTGTTAGAGGAGGGTGTTCCTATAAGAGACACTCGCTCTATTGTCGAGGCATTGGCCGAGCATGGGATTGGCGAACTAAATCCGGATCAGCTGACTCAAGCAGTAAGAGTATCTCTTGGACGAACGATCTGTCAGAGCGTTGTTGGGTCTGAAGAAGAGATTAAGGTAATCACTTTGCAACCAGACATGGAGCGCATGCTGCTGGATTCAGTTGCGGGTGGAGTCGCGAGTGGTTTTGTCGGAATCGAACCTGGATTAGCAGAGACATTACTCAATGAAATACAACGCTCTAGTCAGGAACTGGAAGCCAGCGGCCAAGTGCCAGTTATTCTGGTATCAGATCAACTTCGTATGTGGCTGTCGAGGTTTGCAAAAGGCGCGAACCCAAGACTAAGAGCTTTGGCATACACAGAAATTGCAAATAACAAACGAATCAAAGTGGTATCAACACTTGGTCAAAATCAACTAACGGCGGCTTAAACCAGCAGTCTTTTAAAACTTAATTAGTTTGGCGTGGAGAACATTGTGAGAGTAGAACGTTTTGAAGAAGACGACATGCGTAAAGCGTTAACAAAGGTGCGTGCTGAACTGGGAAAAGATGCGGTATTAATATCCAGTCGCAGTATCGATGGTCGAGTCGAAGTCATGGCCGCTAGCGATTGCGAACCCAAGGAGCTTCGGGCTGAAATGAAGCGTCTCGCGCTAGAAAAAACCGAGAAAGTAGAGGAGCAACCAGAAATTGAGCATGTATGGGAAGTGCTCGGTGACGATGTTGACCAGCATTCCCAGGAAATGCCCTCACTAATTGATATGCATAATGAGCTAGGCAGACTGCGGAAATTATTCGAAGGAGAGTTAGCTCAGTTATCCTGGCGCGATGGGGCCAGTCGTGAGCCTAATAGGTTAGCTCTGCTCACTAGATTAGAAGACGCGGGTATATCTCGAGATATTAGCGACAAGATAGTTGCCAAGGCGCTCCCATGTCAGGATCTGGACTTGGCGTGGAGACGAGTGCAAAGAGTGTTAAGTAGAGCTATAAAAATATCAGAACATGATTTACTTAAAGAAGGCGGGGTCATCGCGCTAATTGGTTCAACTGGTGTGGGTAAAACAGCCACCGCGGCAAAAATAGCAGCTCAGTTTGCTCTTAGGCATGGAAGAAACCAGGTCGCCTTTATAACCACGGATAGCATTAGGGTGGGAGGGCAATCCCAGTTAATTTCTCTAGGTACAGTATTGGGAATTCCTGTTCAAGTGGTTAGCGATCACAAAGAAATTCAGAATACGCTGGAAAGCTTCTCTTCACGAAAGCTAGTCATTATTGATACCGCAGGTATTAGTCAGCGCGATGTAGCCATGATAGAGAAGCTGGAGACTTTAGCGAATGAAAACCTGAAGATACATCCTCTACTAGTGTTGGCCGCTACAACTCAAGAGTCAGTTATCGCAGAAACAATCAGTGCCTTTTCCAATATAAATCTGGCGGGTGTAGTTGTAACCAAGACTGATGAGAGTAATTCTATTGGCCCCGTATTGTCTGGGCTCATTCGTAATAAGCTGCCAATAGCATTTGTAACAAATGGACAGCAAATTCCAGAAGATTTACACCCAGCTAGAATTGGCTATTTTGTAAACAAAGTTATCAAGGCTCATGAAGGGCCAAGGAAAAGTCTTAAAGTGCATGTTGCGAAGGCGAATATTGGTGAAGACAAGTTAGTGAGCGAGCTGGCTGTTTAATATAAACGTATTTGATTTACTTAATAGAATAAGAATGACCTATCAGGAATATTTTAATGAATGAGAACAATGCAGTAAAAGTTATTGCCGTATCCGGAGGAAAAGGGGGGGTGGGCAAAACGAATGTATCGGTGAATCTTGCTGTCGAACTGGCAAAAAGCGGTAAATCTGTAATGCTGTTCGATGCGGACCTTGGTATGGCTAATGTTGACATCATGTTAGGGCTAAAACCAAAGTTTGATTTGCAACATGTAATTACCGGTGAGTGCACTCTCGAAGAAGTGATCATAAAGGGGCCGCACGGAATAGATATCATACCCGCTTCATCTGGTATCGGGCGAATGGCAAATTTGTCTGTTGAAGAACAGGGTAATCTAATTCGAGCGTTTGGGGAGCTGAATAATAAGGTAGATATATTAATTGTAGATACCGCCGCAGGAATTTCAAGCACCGTAGTAAGTTTCGCGAAAGCGGCGCAAGAAGTCGTAGTGGTCGTCTGTGATGAACCGGCATCAATTACTGATGCTTACGCTCTTATTAAGGTGCTGAATACAGAGCATGGCGTAAATTCATTTCAGGTTTTAACAAACATGGTAAAGAATGCACAACACGGAAAAACAGTCTACGCAAGGTTGCTCAACGTGGCAGATACCTACCTAAATGTCTCTCTGGGGTATTTAGGAAGCATACCAATGGATGAAAAGCTACGGGATGCGGTCAGAAAACAATCGGCCGTGGTTGATATTTTTCCAGCCAGCTCTTCCAGCATTGCTTTTCAGCAACTAGCTCAAAGAGTAAACAAATTACCAATGCTAAAAACTACAACAGGGTATCTGGAATTCTTCATCGAGAGAATTGCGGCACCAGAAGATAAAATCGAGGGCTTATATCAATGAACAGTGCAGCGAAACATTATGAGGCAGAAGGCTCAAACGTGAGAGAGATGCTATTCGAAGATAATCTGTCATTAGTTAAAATCATCGCCCACCATGTGAGTGTGCGGCTACCGCCTGGGAAAAGTGTCGAAGACTTGATCCAGGTTGGAATGATAGGTTTGCTAGAGGCTTCACGAAGCTATGAGCCCAATTTGGGAGCGGAGTTTAAGTCTTTTGCCAGCATCAGAATACGAGGTGCGATTATTGACGAGCTTAGGCGTGAATCCTGGATGCCGCGCTCTGTTCAGCAAAAGTCACGTCAGCTTTCTAAGGCGATTCATAGCGCAGAGAATCGCCTGGGTCGCACCGCGACAGATAGAGAGATTGCCGAAGAGCTTGATCTTCCGCTCGATGAATACGGCGCTTTACTTGAGTCAGTTGCTGGGGGCACGGTATTCAGTCTTGAAGATGAAAGTAATATTGGCGAACTGGAAAATAATGAAGAGTTGCCTTCAACCAATATTCAGAATGAATCTACAAAGAAACGATTGGCTGCTGTTATTGATAGTTTGCCTCAGCAGGAAAAAATGGTTGTTGTTCTTTACTATAACAAAGGCATGAATTTGCGAGAGATAAGTGAAGTGCTGAACGTTAGCGAGTCGCGAGTGTGTCAGGTACATACTCAGGCTGTTAGTAGAATGCGAACAAGAATGAGGGAGAATATCGAGAACGAAGAACTTTAATGCAGCATCTGTCTAACAGGGCAGAAATTGCAGATTGAAGTGGCAGTAATAAATATAGTGATATGAGATAAATATAGTGAAACAAACCGGCGGCATAGACATCATGACTATCCTTGGCCTTATATTAGGTCTGGGTGCTATCGTGGGTGGCAACATACTAGAAGGCGGCCACACTGAATCATTGTTGATTTTTACAGCTTTTTTTATCGTGTTTGTTGGGACACTGGGAGCTGTAATGGTACAGACCCCATTAGATGTTTTTATCCAAAGCATGAAAAGAATTCAGTGGATGATTATTCCTCCCAGAAACAATAGCGAGCTAATGATTGAAAAAATAATCGAATGGAGCCATGTCGCTCGTAAAGAGGGGCTATTGAGTTTGCAACGAATCGCTGAAGAAATAGAAGACAGCTTTCCAAAGAATGGTTTGCAAATGCTAGCTGACGGAAGCGAGCCAGAGGCAATCAGAAATGCCCTTGAGGTTGAGCTGATTATGAATGAAAACAAAGATCTACTCGCCGCAAAGGTTTTTGAAGGCTTCGGAGGTTACGCACCTACAATTGGCATTATCGGCGCGGTAATGGGCCTGATTCATGTCATGAACAACCTCGCTGACCCGGCCGCACTGGGCCCTGGTATTGCTGTTGCGTTTGTCGCGACAATATATGGTGTTGGATTAGCTAATCTAATTTTTTTGCCAATGGCCAATAAACTGAAGACTATTATTGACGGTCAAACACAGTACCGGGAAATGATCGTAGACGGTATTGTATGTATTGCTGAAGGGGAAAACCCTAGAAATATAGAAATCAAATTGAAAAGTTACCTATAGGGTTTCAATAGAATAATTCGCTCATGCCCAGACGTCAAAAACATCGACAAGAACCCCAAAATCACGAGCGTTGGTTAGTTTCCTATGCTGACTTTATTACATTATTATTTGCTTTCTTTGTTGTGCTGTATTCAATGTCTTCAGTTAATGAAGGAAAGTATCGAGTCTTGTCTGATTCAATGGTGGCAGCATTTACACAAACAACCAGGTCATTAACGCCAATACAAGTAGGGGAGCTAGTAAGAACACCTCCATCACCCATAGCAAGCATGGATAACAAGCAGCAATCCATTAGCCTGGAGCCTCTTTCACTTATAAGGGCTGCTCCAGTTATTATTGTCGATCCTGATTTTGTTGACGAAGAGAAAAGTCGTGCTGAAGAAGAAATTTCCGATCAGATAGACAGTATTGCTAACAGCATTGAAGAGACATTTGATGACTTGATATTAGATGACCAGGTATCTGTCAGGCGCAGCCCATTCTGGCTGGAAGTAGTTTTTAATAGCAGTATTTTGTTTGGAAGTGGTAGCGCCAACCTCTCGGATAGTGCTGTGGAGCCTCTTGCTAGATTAGGGGCTCTATTAAGTGATCGTCCAAATCAGATTAGTGTAGAAGGCTTTACAGACAACAACCCTATCGTAAGTCCAATTTTTCCATCTAACTGGGAATTGTCATCAGCCAGGGCGGCGGCGGTTGTTCGTTTGTTCGAGGATAACGATATTAGCTCTGATCGATTGTCATCTGTGGGCTTCGGGGAGAACCGGCCCGTTAGTGAGAATATTACTGATGTTGGCAGGGCAAACAACCGCCGTGTGATTGTAGTAATCATGGCAGATACTCAGAGTGATAATGATGATGAAAAAAATACGATGAGCAATCAGGAATTGTTTCGTCAGCGTTTGAACTAATACATCCTACCTATATGCAAGATTCGCGAATAAGATGTTGTCGAATCGTACTGCTACTCCCCATTATACCGACCGAAATCGACTACTTCGCCGACTGCAAAACACGTACAGTTAATACGCAAGATTGCTCATCGAGCCAGTGGTTTTGTCAGCTTAAGGGTTTTTTCAAGAAAGGAATTCGCCGGTGCTTTCAGTGAAATTCTTCAAGGCACCATAAAATTGATTTGATTGGTAAATATTATAGATGGCAGGTCTGGATAATGCTTCCCATTGCTGTTTCTATAATCATCAATTCTTCTTCTTTGAATGGAGTTGCTCGAGTAAGGGTAAATTCTCCTCGCTCTCTGCCAGACTCCTTAATTTTATAATTACATTTGTGAACTTCCACTGAGCCAATTGAAACGTAGACTCCCTCGCGGACGCTCTGATATGAGAAGCTATCAAACTCAACAATTCGACTCAGGCTATTGGCAAGTAGTTGAACACGCTCATTCATATGTAATATTGGGCCAGCCTGGTCAGTCGCTAAATCCATAGAATCAGGATGATAGGCTATTGCTTCTGTATTTTTCATCTGTCGTACCTCAGAATTCCTTGCGGTATTTCAATTATGCCGCTTTGTAGGAAGGTCTCTTTAATATGTACATTCATACAACTAGTTACATGTATGCACTGTTACTCCCTAGAATATGCAAAGCGTGTGCCAATTATTCCAATAAACTTGAAAAACCGGCTAAATCGCCTGTAGTCAGCACGGGAGTTGGCGCGTGTGAGAGATGGTGTGCCTGAGGAGAAAGAATAGTAGCACTTCAGAAGGGTATGAAATGTCAGCTTTGTGACATTTCTGTCAAAAAAAGGTCAGGTGGTAATATTTTGACGCTCTATTTTGTTCAATGCAGCGTTAATTGGCTTGGTTTGAGAGGGTTTCAGGTCAAGAAACTGAACGCCTAACAGCAGCCCTCTGTCATTTTGTTCTATGTTGCAGACTTTAAAGGCGCTACTTAGGTCGAGGGTATCAGCTATTAGCAGGTTAAAAGGGTCAATTACCTGTCCATTTTGAATGTCGTAGTCATTCTTAGAGAGTTGAAGAAGGGCTCCGCCCATCGACATATCAAGGCATTTACCCATAACTTCAGTTTCCTCACCGAGCTTAAAGGAAACTCGCGAGCTAAATCTGTCTAATGATATTCTGAAATTTGCTCGTAATTGCTTTCTGCTCATTTTCTTGGGCAGAGTTAAACGGCAGTAAAGGCTGTTTTCTGAGTCATCAAGAGGAGAGAGCAGGCTACGGAACTTGATGGTTCCCAGTGGCATACGGCAGCTAATTTCAATACGCGTAGTGGGCGGGATGAACTCTTGCCAATTGCTTGGTAAAACCTGGCGCAATACGATCTGCTTATTCTTTGTTTCTATGTTCTGAATGCTGGATTTGTAGATCCAGGTGGCTTCTGGCTCTGTCGAATATATCTCAATAGGGATATTATTAGATGAGATTTCTCTTAAATAATCCAGTATAACAGTTTGATTAGTAACGAATTCTATGTTTTCTTGAGTGTGCATAAGACTCAGATTTTGGCTAAGTGAAATAATGTACTCTGGGGCTCCAGTGAGTTTTCCAGGTTGCCATTTTCCGCATAAGTAAGGCTTTGCATATTTGCAGTAGGGGAAAGACTGGCGATTGTTTGAGAGATAAACTGAGTGCGACGGTTAATTAATTGCCCAATTAACCTGTTCTCATCAAAGCATTGCTGAGCAATTTCTGACAGCTGAATAAAGAGAGTATCCAGCTGGGTATCCGATTCTCTATTGCCTGACACAACGTAGTCTTTTATCGCTACAGGACTAGAGGAAATACCGTTTGCTTTCATGAAGCTTACACGTTCATCACTGGACAGCTGTAGCGACTCAATCAATTTCTGTTTGTTAGCGCTGTTGATGGTTATCAATTTTTCATCAAGAGAGTTCAACGCCGCCCTTTCTGCTGCAAGGGATTTGTATAAAGCTCTAGCGCAACGGGCTTCTTCTTTTAGGAGCCGAATTAAGGGTCCTTTAAGTTGACGTAATTCTATTTCTATATTCATGAACTGCGAACTCGGTTAGTTAGTACTGTTACTTAATTTGGCCACTTTCCATCTCGATCAATTTTGCTGCAGCGCCTTCTACATCCATATCCAGGCTGCCATCGGCTATAGCCTTTGACACTTCGGCTACCAACGCACTATTAACCTGTGGGGTATCTGCAAGCTTCGCTTCAAAACTTTTCAGGCGCGAAGCTTCGTCTGTCATGCTCACAGTATCTATGGTTTTAGAATGCCCATCGGTAGCAGAGGGCCGGGTTTGACCGTGCTGCGGGGCTTTTGATGTTGTCGGGCTGCTAATGTTGACCGGGATATTGCCGGTTCTGATATCGGTACTCATCGGAGTAACTCCTATATTTTGTTGAGTATCTATGCGCGTCTGAGCTTAAATACGACTGTTTAAACCAATTACTTTAGTGTTTTTTCAAAATAATACTGAAACTGTTCCATCATCTATAATCGTAGCCTCGATCGTACGGCCTGAATTCATGTTTCGAACAGGGATTGAATCCCCCAGACTGCCATTTTTAAGTGCCTTGCCAGACATTCGAACCTCCAGGCCATGGCCTTTGGCGAAGATAATAACTTCCTGGCCTTGTTGTACTGCTTTTCTTTGCTTTAGGCTGTTCAATGTTAGAACCGCACCGCTTCTAACCGTTCTAGTAAATTCCATTCCTTCGATTTTCTCAGTGCTTCCCATGTAGTTTGGAGGCAGTTTTTCGATAGACATTTTACGAATTTCTACATCTTCTGTACGAATACTTTCACCCCGAATAAAGGGCCGCGTCGTATAGACAACATCCACTAATGCACTTACAACTACTGGAACATATAAAGTCCAACGGTCTACTCCGTTGCACCTGACGCCAACTGTTGTTCTGGCAATGTTGCCAGCTCTACCAGTGGTAAATGCTTCAATTACTTCGCTGCATTTCTTCAATTGCAAACGTGCATCCATGGATGCCGCCTGTGCGGTGATATCGCTAAACGCCGTGTTTTCAATTTGAGCCAAAGCAAACTGTTCTGCAATTTGCCGAATATTGCTCAAATCTTCAAATTCTCCTGCACTTACATAACTAGACGACAGTAATGCAAAAAAGCTTAGAGAAAAAAATAGTCGGCCCTGTGCCAGTTTAATTGTCATAAAAATGACGCCCATCCTGTTAAGTAACGCAATATTGTGACCAATCTTGCAGTTTTAATTGATCTACAGCCTGTGTATCAATCGATTCATAGTACCACCGAGATTAAAGCAATTAGCATGCCATCGACACTTATCTATTTTTATTAGTCTGGTTCTAGATGCATTCAGCAATGCTAAATCAAAAACTAAATCTGTAATGTCACTTAAATATTTTTCACAAACGACTGTCTGAAAATTATCTTCTGAGAAATAAGCCAGGTTTTCAGTCGGCGGAATGCGCGGCGGCAAACATTGCCGCCTTTGAGAGAATTAGTTGCCGCTATTAGTAAAGGCTATGGTGAGGAGATATGTAACTGTTTGATTAATAAGAATATATCAACGTTGGCACAGCTGTTGCAATCCTTCTTGGCATACAGAATAAATGGAGTAATGGTATGAGCTGGATAGACAGAGCTTTAGGGATTCACCCAGCTGCGCTGGTATTTCGTTCTCAGCGTAGTTCGATATTAGCAGCCAATATTGCGAACGCAGCAACCCCTGGATATAAAGCTAAAGACTATGACTTTCAGAATGCGCTTCGAACCTATACAGGCGGACGCGCTCTTAGTATGAAGACGACTAATGAAAATCATGCTAGCTCTTCCGCTAACAAAAACTACGGCGGTCTTCTGTATCGAGTACCAACTAAATATTCCAGTAACAACAACACCGTTGAAGCGGAAGTTGAACAGGCTGCCTTTTCTGAGAATGCACTACGTTACCAAACTAGTTTGCAGTTTCTAAATGGCTCAATTTCCGGACTTAGAAAAGCAATAACAGGACAATAAAAATGGGTATTTCAAACGTTTTCAAAATTACTGGTACAGCGCTTAATGCGCAAAGTATTCACATCGACCTTATCGCCAAAAATATGGCGAGCTCACAGATTATCAGTGGAACCGAACAGGGGGCCTATCGGGCTCGAAGGCCTATTTTTGCTTCAATGCTGGAGTCAGGGTTTAGTGGCTCAAGCCGTAACGGGTCGAATATAGGTGGTGTAAAGGTCGCTGGTTTTTCAAGAAGCAATTCACCCATTGAAAAACAACGCTTACCTGAAAACCCGTTTGCGGATGCTGAAGGCTATGTGTATTTATCAAATGTAAACATGGTTGAAGAGATGGCATTTATGATGCAGGCATCGCGAAACTACCAATCGAATATCGAAGTACTGAATACTTCAAAAGAATTGATGCTAAGAACGTTAAGTTTAGGTAACTCCTAGGCTTTCATAAATTAATGTGCAGAATCAGGAGAAAACCACGTGAATGCAATTGAACAAGTATTTGGACCCACTGTAGGAAGTGCGAGTGGTAAGTCGAATAATGAACTAGGGCAGGAAGATTTCCTGAAATTGCTGGTAGCCCAACTTAAGAATCAGGACCCCAGCAATCCGGTAGAAAATGGTGAGTTTCTGGGCCAGATCGCACAATTTAGTATGGTTTCGGGTATTGATGATCTGGGAACTTCATTCGACGGTATCGCCAGTAGCCTGTATGCCAGTCAGGCAATGCAGGCAGCACAGTTAGTAGGCAAACAGGTTTTAGTCGAGTCGGACACAGCGATTCATACAGAGGGAGAGCAGGTAGAGGGGCTTCTTGAGATACATAATACGGCGGAAAACGTCACGCTGCACATTAAGGATTCTGCCGGAAGTGTTGTTCAAACTATAGCCCTGGGAAATATAGCTCCAGGAATGCACCCATTTAAATGGGACGGCATGGACAATAACAATGAACTATCAGCTTCGGGAGAGTATGCCATTTCTGCAGAGGGCCTGGTTGGTGGTGAATTACAGGCGCTTCCTCTTCACCTGTTTAGCACAGTAGAAAGCATATCGGTTGATCGCAGCAGCACAAATGTTGTGGCTCATCTTGAAGGCGGCGCTAGTGTACCGCTTTCTTACATTCGTGAATTTAAATAAATTAATTAGACCAGTTTAACAGGAGACAATTATGTCATTTGATACAGCCGTTTCAGGAATAAAGGCAGCGAGTACTAGCCTCGAAATAATCGGTAATAATATCGCGAACGCGGGTACTACTGGATTCAAAACATCTCGTGGAGAGTTTGCAGACGTGTTTGCATCAAGCTTACTAGGCTCATCAGCTAACGCTATAGGTAAGGGTGTTGCTGTAGCGGGAGTTAGTCAGGCTTTCACCCAGGGAAATATCAGTTTTACTAACAATGTTCTCGACATGGCAATTAATGGCGGCGGGTTTTTTGTTTTAGATGACAACGGTACTAATGTATATAGTCGCGCTGGAAATTTTCAGGTAGACCGATCTGGATATGTGACAAACACTGTCGGGCATCGATTGCAGGTATTCAACACTAATGCGGCGGGTGTGCCCACTGGCGGAACTTCGGATCTGCTAATAGATTCATCTTTAATTCAGCCAGCGGCTACTTCTATTGTCGATATGAGCGCGAATCTTGATTCTCGAAGTCTTGTTCCTGCAACAGCCTGGCCGGCTACGGATTTTGACGCATTTGCCTCTCCTCCAACAGCTCCTGCGGCAGATATGTTCAACGCTTCGACTGCAGTCACAGTGTATGACAGTTTGGGAAATTCCCACGTGCAAAGCATCTATTTTGTAAAAACGGCGAACCAAAATGAATGGCAAGTTTATTCACTGATTGATGGTGTTTCCGAAACGGGTCCGGATATTTTGACGTTTGATTCAACCGGTCAGATTGACTCTGCGAGTTTACCGTTTCAAATTAATATCGCTGGCTGGACACCTCGCGATGCTAGCGGGGCAGTGACCGGTGCGAGCGCTCAAACATTCGATGTGGACCTCTCCAATCTGTCGCAATACGGCAGTGATTTTAGTGTAACCAATATAGAACAAGATGGTTTCACCACCGGTCAGTTAAGTGGAATGGAAGTAGGTAATGGCGGCATAGTCTATGCTCGATTTACCAATGGTCAGTCCCGCGCGCTAGGTCAAATAGCACTCTCTACTTTTACTAATACTTCTGGATTACAACCACTAGGCGGAAGCTTGTGGGCTGAAACATTCTCGTCGGGTCAGCCGATTTTAAGTGGTCCAGGCACGAGTGGGCTAGGCATTGTTCAATCAGGAGCGCTTGAAGATTCCAATGTTGAAGTAAGTCAGGAATTAGTGAATATGATTGTGGCACAACGTAATTTTCAGGCCAATGCCAAAGTCATTCAAACCGAAGACGCTATTACTCAGACGGTAATCAATCTACGTTAATCAATCTACATTAATAATCTTAGGTTGATTTCAACTTTGTAATTTAACGTCTATATAAAAGGGTTAGCAAAATGCAAGAACTTCTAATTTCCATCACCGCCAGCGCCAAGCAAACTATGCAGGCACAAGCGGTGAATGCAAACAACCTGGCGAACGCCAGCACCGATGGGTTCAAATCAGAAATAACGTACTACTCTGGCCGGGAATCAGCAGGTGAGATTGCCAGTTCACCAGATTTGTCTGCAGGTGTGATCAGAACTACAGGTCGCAGCCTTGATGTGGCAATTAACGGAAATGGTTGGTTTGCAGTGCTAGATGCTAATGGCGAAGAAGCTTACACGCGCCGCGGTGATTTACAGGTTGATTCATTTGGGCAACTTACAAATGGTATCGGTCAATTGCTTATGGGAAACAATGGGCCCATAGCATTGCCTCCTTTTGGCGCGGTAGAGATTGCCACAGATGGCACCATTTCTATATTACCAATAGGTCAATCGCCAAATACCCTGGCTATTGTAGACAGGATCAAGCTGGTAGTTCTGGATAATGAGAAATTGTACAGAAGTGAAGATGGCCTAATGCGATTGCCAGAATTTGAGGTGGCAGATCCCGATGCGTCGGTAAGTTTGGTTTCTGGCGCGCTAGAAGGCAGCAATGTCAATGTAGTTGCAGAAATGGTGAAAATGATTGAGTTAGCACGCCGCTTTGAAGGCGAGATTCAATTGATGCAGTCTGCGAAAGAAAATTCAGAAGCATTAGCAAAAATCATGAGCATGAGCTAAGAGCAAATAAAAGAGTAGATTTGGAGAGATAAAATGACTCAGGCACTATGGATAGCAAAGACAGGATTAGACGCACAACAAACTAAAATGTCGGTTATTTCTAATAACCTGGCAAATGCCAGTACCGCTGGTTACAAAAGAAGCCGCGCCGTATTTGAAGATTTACTTTATCAAAATCAGCGTCAACCAGGAGCTCAGTCCTCGCAGGATACTGTGTACTCAACTGGGTTAATGATTGGAACCGGCGTGCGCACAGTTGCTACGGAAAAATTGTTCAGTCAGGGTAATTTATCACAAACAGAAAACCCATTAGATATCGCTATTGAAGGTAAGGGTTTTCTACAGGTGCTATTACCCGATGGAAGCCTCGCTTACACTCGAGATGGTTCAATTCAGGTTGATAACCAGGGGCAGCTGGTAACACCAAATGGATATGCTATTCAGCCAAGTGTCAATATTCCCGCTAACGCACAGTCTATAACAATAGCTAAAGATGGAACTGTATCAATAAGTCTTCAGGGCATAGTTGCTACAACCCAGGTGGGTAATATTCAATTGGCGGATTTCATTAATCCGGCAGGCTTGCAACCTATGGGCAGTAATCTCTATCTGGAAACAACTTCCAGTGGGTCTCCGCAAGTAGGTGCACCTGGATTAGGTGGCCTGGGCTCGGTATTGCAGGGCTACATTGAAGGCTCGAATGTAAATGTCGTTGAAGAACTGGTTAATATGATCGAAACACAACGTGCATATGAGATGAACAGTAAAGCGATTTCGACTGCAGATCAGATGTTGCAGTACGTAAATAATAATTTGTAAGGAATGAGCATGAGTAGTTTTCGTAGGGTCGGAAGAATGGGTGCTGTGATTGTGGCGATGGCAATACTGCTGCCCGCCTGTAACAGTTCGTCAAACTCTAATATCGATATGCCTGAATTTACTCCAAGCTATCAGCGATTGAATTTGTCTGTTGTAAAAAACCATGGAGCGATCTATCAGCCGGGGTCGGCTATGGGCTTATATGAAGATATTAAAGCCAGACGTGTAGGGGATATTTTAACCGTAATAGTTGTAGAACAAACATCCGGCCAAAACAGCGCTGACAATAGCGTGAATCAATCTACTGAAATGAATGTGCTAACACCTACATTTGGAGGAAGCATAAGGCCTCGCATGAAAATCGACCTAGGGTCGGAGAATGCTTTCAGTGGCCAGCGTGGGAGTAGTCAGAGCAATAGTCTAAATGGAAGTATCGCTGTTACTGTTCACGAAGTTCTTCCCAATGGGAATTTGGTCGTTGAAGGGGAAAAGTGGATACGAATCAATCAGGCAAATGAATTTATTCGTTTACAGGGTGTAATTCGTCCGAAAGATATCGACACAAATAACACTTTATTATCGACTCAAATAGCAGATGCTCGTATTTCATATGGTGGTAAGGGCACTACTGGCAATACTCCAGGTTGGGCTGCGAAAATATTGTTCAGCTCTATATGGCCTTTCTAAGGTCGCCTTTCTAAAGTTAGAACAAAAAAGTTGGAACAAAAAGGGATAACAGTTATGCATTTGTTTGAAAAAGTAAAAATTTTTATTTTCCTGATGGGTATGCTGAGTGCGGGTACTAGTCAGGCCGATCGTGTAAAAGACCTTGCGGAAATTGAAGGAGTCAGGGCAAACCAACTGGTTGGGTACGGATTGGTAGTTGGCTTGCCAGGTAGTGGAGACCAAACAACGCAAACACAATTTACTGTACAGAGTTTGAAAAGTACTCTGGCTCGGTTAGGTGTAATTATTCCTGAAAATATTAACCCTCAACTTAAGAATGTTGCCGCGGTGCTTGTGCATGCAGAGTTACCCGCTTTTGCCAAGACAGGTCAAACGATCGATGTGACTGTGTCGTCTATAGGTAATGCAACTAGTTTAAGAGGAGGTGCTTTACTAATGACTCCGCTTAAAGGGGCAGATGGCTCTACTTATGCGTTGGCGCAAGGTAATTTGATAGTGGGGGGCTTTGGAGCCGAAGGGGCTGATGGATCATCGGTAACCGTGAATATACCCAGCAGTGGCAGAATCCCAAACGGAGCCATCGTTGAACGTGAAGTAGAAAGCCCTTTTGCCAAGGCTGGCAAAGAACTAACTTTGAACCTTCACCGTTCGGATTTTACGACTGCAATGAATCTTGTAAATGCAATCAATAAAGTGTTTGGAGCGAATACAGCTTTTGCGCTTGACGGCGCTTCAGTCAGAGTTCTGGGGCCAGAAGATTTAAATCAAAAAGTAGCTTTCGTTTCTGCGCTTGAGAATTTGGAAGTAGAGCAAGGCAGCGCGCCTGCACGAGTGATCATAAACTCTCGTACCGGCACAGTAGTAATTGGCTCCCATGTGCAGGTTGACGCCGCCGCTGTAGCACACGGCAGTTTAACCGTCACTATTTCCGAAGAAACTGTTGTTAGTCAGCCAGGGGCATTTTCGTCTGGCGAAACATCAGTATTTGCAGACTCTACAGTTTATATAGAGGAAGAAAATAACAGGATGTTTCTATTTCAACCGGGCATTTCGCTTAACGAACTAGTACGAGCGGTTAATCAGGTAGGGGCATCACCAAGTGATCTAGTTGCAATCCTTGAAGCGCTACAACAAGTTGGAGCGTTACGTGCACAACTGATCGTTATCTAGGCGCTTAGGCGTTGACTGGCAGAGATTCAATACAAAATACGACATAGAAGGTGAATAGAATGAGTGACGGACTGGCGAGTGTTTACAATAATTTTTCGGGACTTAGCAGCCTTAAGCTACAAGCACGGGTTGATCCGAGTGAGGCTGCGAAGGAAGTGGCGCAGCAGTTTGAGTCAATTTTCGTTGGCATGATGATGAAAGCCATGCGGGACGCAACACCTAAAGACGGTTTATTTAACAGTGACCAGATGGAAGCTTATCAGGAAATGTTTGACCAGCAATTGGCGCTGGACATGTCTGCAAGTGGTGGCTTGGGTCTTGGCCGCATTATCGAACAGCAAATAGCGATGGCATCGAAATTAAATTAAGCCTTATCAATAGCGATTATTGATTCAGTTGTGGTTTTTGCCTGGTAATTAACTAAACAAGACTTAACTAGAAGAGAGCAAGATGGTTGACTTACTTAGAATGGGTGCTAACTCCCTGCAGTCCTGGCAACAGGCCTTAAATACTACTGGGCACAACATTGCTAATGCCAACACGGACGGTTTTAGTCGCCAAACTGTGCAACTTGACACTGTTGCTCCCCAGGGGTTTGGCTTCGGGTTTATAGGTCAGGGCGCTAAAATATCCAGTATAGAGCGCTCACACAATAGTTTTCTAACTTCTCAGGTTCAGGCGTTTGCATCCAGTGCCAGCCGCTATGAAGTATTCACGCAGTTTAGCTCTCGGGTAGATAACATTCTTGCTAACTCAGAGAATAGTTTAAGCCATTCAATTCAGAAATTTTTTAGCGCCGTTAGTGATGTTGCGTCAAGCCCATCCAGTTTGCCCGAGCGTCAGGTTCTCATTGGGGAGGCCGGTAATCTGGCCAGTCGACAGCAGGGCTATACCAGATTGTTGCAGGACATTAACGATGAGGTGAATGCCGCGTTACGGTTTTCGGTTGACAGTATTAATAATCTTGCAGACAGCATTGGCTCTGTTAACAAACAAATTGTTAGCGCGATTTCTAGCAGCAATGGCGCTAAACCCAACGACCTTCTCGACCAAAGAGATAGACTGGTCGAGCAGCTTTCTCGAGAAATCGGCTTGACTACATTTGAACAAGCAGATGGCACTCTGAATGTATTGATAGGTCAGGGACAGGGATTAGTAATTGGTAATCAGATTACTCATCTTGAGACCCGTGTTAACGCCATAGACAGTAGCCGCCTTGAAGTAGCCGTAGTGGGAAAGTTAAGTGTCAATGAGCGTAGTCAGGTTGTGAAGGGGGGGCAATTACAGGGCCTTCTAGATTTTAGAAGCAGGGTGCTCAACCCAGCTCAATCTCATTTAGGGCTAGTGTCTTTGGGCTTGACCGAATCGATCAACGCTCAACATCAGATAGGCATGGACTTAAATGGCAATATGGGAGGTAATTTTTTCCAGCCGTCTGCAATTAATGTAGCAGGAAGTACTTTTAACACGGGTACTACAGTACCGGGAGTGACACTAACAGATTCTACTGCGCTACGAGCCAGCGACTATTCACTTGTATTTGATGGGGCTCAATGGCAGCTCACTCGATTAAGTGACAACAACACGGTCTCTGGAGTTGGTGTATTGAATTTTGATGGCATGAGCATTGATGTCAGTGGAGGTGTTCCTGTAGCCGGTGATAGTTATATTTTTAATCCTGCACGAGATGCCGGTGCTAATTTTGCATTAGCTATATCGGATCCTCGCGCCATCGCAGCGGCATCCCCGTTGTCTGTAGATAATTCGTTGAGCAATACAGGAACCGCAGAACTTTCTAATTTAAATGTAGGAACAAGCAATACCCTGCCTTTGGCTGGCCCAATAACCTTAAGCTTTAATCCGGATGCTCTGGGTGCTGGAGTTCCAGGCTTCGATGTGACCGGTGGTCCGGGTGGGACTATTGCCTATAACCCAGCGACGGAAAGCTCGGGTAAGTCTTTTACTTTTGCAGGCATCGGGATTAGTTTTAACATATCGTCTGTCCCTCAGTCTGGTGATAGCTTCATCATAGAAAACAACAACGGAGCACTGGGTGACAATAGAAACATTTTGTCGGTTGGTGAAATTCAATTTCAATCAGTGCTTAACGGCGGGACGAATACAATACAGGAAGTCTACGGATCAATGGTCGCTCAGGTTGGGGTGGCTACCAATCAGGGTAATGAAAACCTGATTGTTGAAACCTCTTTGTTGCAGCAGGCGGTTAGCTATCGCGACAGTGTTAGTGGTGTAAACCTAGATGAAGAGGCCGCTAACCTCTTGCGTTATCAGCAAGCTTATCAGGCTTCTGCGCAATTGGTAAAAATAGCGGACGAACTTTTTCAGACTTTGATCAACTCTATATAGTTAGATTACCGGGTATATCAGGAGCGACAGCAGAATATGAGAGTTTCCAGTCTACAAATATACAGGCAAGGCATTGAGTCTATGCAGGCTCAGCAGGTGAAGTTACAGAAATCAGAATCGCAATTAGCTAGCGGACTGAGGATTATGAAGCCCTCTGACGATCCTTCGGGTGCGGTAAAAGTTCTCGATCTGAATACCAATATTGGTGTGATCAAACAGTATTCAAGAAATGTATCGACAGCGATATCAAGCCTCTCCCATGAAGAAAGCGTCATTGCTGGTGTTAATACCAGCTTGCAGCGAGTTAGAGAATTAGTGATACAAGGCAACAACTCCACTAACTCTGACAGTGACAAGCAAAGTATTTCTCAGGAAATATACCAGCGTCTTGATGAACTGCTCGCCCTTGCAAATACGCGCGATGCAAAAGGTGACTATGTTTTTGGCGGTTTTAAGGTAGATGCACCGCCGTTTGTTGATGTAGCTGGTTCAATTTCCTACCAGGGTGACCAGGGGCAACGTTTCGTACAGGTAGGTGAAGGCTCGCAGGTAGCGGTGGGGGATTCGGGGGACGCTGTGTTCCTGAGAATTCCAAACGGAGATGGTAATGTGCAGGTGTCTGCAGCATCGACGAATATCGGTAGCGCCATAGTAGGGACATTTTCTGCTAACAGCAGCTTTATACCCGATACCTATACAGTGAGCTTCAGCCAGGCGAGTGCATCTGACCCTGTGAGCTATACGGTTACAGATGGTGCAAGTAATACAGTGGCAACAGGTACCTATAGTGAAGGCAGCAGTATTAGCTTTTCGGGAGTTCAGTTTGCCCTTGACGGCTTGCCCGCCGACGGTGATACAATTAAAGTAGCTCCTTCGCAGAATCAAAGTTTGTTTGAAACGGTCAGAAATATCGCAGACGCTTTATCAAGACCAGCGCCGGATTCTGCTGATAAGGCGCGTTTTCACAATGACATGGCGCAAGGTTTAGCTAGCATTGATCAAAGTCTTAATAAGGTGAACTCTATACGCTCCTCAATTGGCGCACGCCTGAATACCATAGACACCATCGACAGTATTAATCAGGATTTCACTTTGCAACTGGAAACAGTATTATCAGAAACACAGGATCTTGATTTCGCTGAAGCAATATCTAGATTTAACCTACAGCTTACTGCTTTGCAGGCTGCGCAGCAGGTGTTTATTAAAACCACCAGCCTTAGCCTTTTTCAGTATATCTAATCGCACATTGAGAACAGGGGTCAGAGTAAAAATTCTTTGCACAATTGCTTTGTGTTCAACCGCAGTTCAAGAAATTTTACACGGACCCCTTTGCCTATTACCGATGCAACCCCGTTCTGCCTTGCTGTTTCTAAATAGCAATACCCTCAAAAGAATTTTTCTAAATATTTGTTAAGGTATTTAAAATCCTGTCGTAATGATCAGGGACAGCAACATCGTTGCTACCTTTTAATAGTAAGAAATGATCTCTGCAGAACGGTGAAGACACCTCTGAAGAGACGAATGAGGATACAAAAATGGCACAGGTTATAAATACCAATATCGCATCTTTGAATGCGCAGAGAAATCTGACTAAGTCTCAGGGTATGCTATCTACTTCCTTGCAGCGTCTTTCATCTGGTATGCGGATTAATAGCGCAAAGGATGATGCAGCAGGACTAGCTATCTCTGAACGTTTTACATCACAAATCCGAGGCTTGAATCAGGCCGCTCGTAATGCCAACGATGGTATTTCACTAGCGCAAACTGCTGAAGGCTCACTTGCTGAGGTTACCAATAATCTACAGCGAATTCGTGAACTGGCGGTTCAATCTTCTAACGCAACTAACAGCTCTTCAGACCGTGTAGCAATGCAGGCGGAAGTCACACAGCTATTAGCTGAAGTAGAGCGTGTTGCAACACAAACCAATTTCAACGGCGTTAAGTTACTTGATGGCTCTTTTTCTACTCAGGCATTTCAGGTTGGAGCAAACGTTGGTGAATCTATTACTGTTGCGAGCATTCTTGATGCAACTGCCTCTGGCCTTGGTTTGGACGATGGTGGGATAGCTTCTCGTACCAATGGTACGGCTGTAACAGCAGTTATTACTGATGGTGACTTAACGGTTAACGGTGCGAACATTGGGTCAGTAGCGCGCGATGCGAAATTAATTGCAGCCGCAATAACAGATTCATCCGCTACAGTAACAGCGACCGCAACCAACAGTGTTGCTACTGGCGCGTTTACCGCGGTAACAGGCGATTCATCAGGAGATACATATACTATAACTGTCGCCGGTGTTGATATACAGGGCACTAGTAGTGGTTCAGGCATATCTGCCGCAGCGATGGATACTGCTATTAATAGTACAGTGCTCGCTAGTTTAGCGTCCGCGGGTATCACCACGACTGGTACTTTTGACGCTGGCACTCGTGCATTCATTGATGCTGATGGTGACAACATTATTATCTCCGAGGCTCATGTCGATTCGGCTGATAGTAATAACGCGGGTGGTATAGCTTCAGGCACGGGAACAAACTACGGTTCAGTTAATTCTATTGTATCTAGCGCCGGTGATCTGGTAATTGGTGGTAACGACGCAACCAAGGCTGGTTTAACCGGTGGAACTGTAACAGCTTCCGTGAACTCTCTGACTGTAACAACAGTAACGGGTTCGCAGTCGATGATAACTGCAATTGATACAGCTATTGACCTGGTGAATAGTTCACGCGGTGTTTTAGGTGCGATTCAGAACCGGTTTGAATCAGTAGTAACTAGTTTGCAGACTTCAGCAGAAAGTATGTCGGCTGCACGTTCACGAATTCAGGATACTGATTTCGCGGCAGAGACTGCTAATCTAACTAAGGCGCAAATTTTGCAACAGGCAGGTATGGCGATGGTTTCACAAGCCAACTCATTGCCTCAGAACGTACTGTCACTCCTTCAGTAGTAACCCAGTGATAGTATCAGGAATTAGGTACGGCTCCTGCGGGGGCTGTACTTATTTCCACAATAACAGTAAGTAGATTGAATGATCAAAAATCTATCAGGTATACCCAGGTTCGCTAACTCGGAGGCATAAGTGGTGACATCACTAAATAGAGTTGACTCGCGCGCTGTTACATCGCGAAAGCAAAATGCTGGACTGGGTACTTCATCTCACAATCGGCAAGGATTTGCCGCTGGCGGCCAAAGCTTGCCTATGCTGGAATCGGATATACCAATGGATATGCCAATGGAAGAAGAGTCCAGAGAGGAATTAAGCCAGGCAATGGAAGCGGTAGCTGATTATGTGCAGAATATTGCAAGAGAAATCAATTTCAGCATTGATGAGGAGAAAGAAGAGTACGTAGTAACGGTGTCAGATCAGGAAACCGGAGAAGTTATCCGGCAAATACCCTCTCAGGAGATGCTTGAGCTGTCTAAATACCTGCAAGAGGTTAAACGCAAGGACTCTGATCAAAACTTGAAAGGCTTACTGTTCCAAGGTAATGCATAAATTACATTTTACTAATGTTCTGGTACGTATATTGCTTTGTACTAAGTACCGGGCAATTAAAGTAGAAAACTCCGGGTAAAATTGCAGCGTATTATTTAATTAAGAATAATGCGTTGAAATATCCATGTAAGAATTTGTTATTTCGGAGCAGGTGTAGATTATGTTAACAGCAACCGGGTTAGGTTCAGGGCTTGATGTTTCTACTCTAGTAAGTCAGCTAGTTGCAAACGAGCGATCGGGCTCAGATTTACAGCTTAATCGCCAATCGGCAAAATTAAATCTAAAACTCTCTGCACTTGGTAGCCTCAAAGGTGTGCTTTCTGGCTTCCAGGCTTCTATCGGTAATTTACAGAATCTAAACAACTTTAATCAAAAAACAGCAAGCAGTTCCGACGCTACAATGTTAACTGCTACCGCTACCAAAAATGCAATATCCAACAATTACGCTCTCGAGGTAACGCAATTATCTGGATCGCACTCCCTTGCGAGTGCCACTTTTGTAGATAGCAACACCACGCCAGTGGGAACAGGTACGCTAACTATTCGCCATGGAACCACGGACTATGTTCCAGGATCTGATACTTATAACAGTTTTTCACTCAATCCAGACAGTACAGCCTCCACTATTATCATAGACAGCAGCAATAACACTCTAGAGGGGGTYATGGCTGCAATCAATGATGCTGACATAGATGTTAGCGCCGCGATTGTGAATGATGGAWCGGGGTTCMGGCTATTGTTGACCTCAGACTTAAACGGGGAAGAAAACAGTCTCGAAATAACAGTMGCCGACGACGATACTAAYGATRCCGATACCTCMGGATTATCRCGYCTGGCCTTTAACTCATCCGCYACAAAYCTTSAACAAACCGCCGAAGGAAAGGATGCYCTTTTYACTATCAATGGTTTGAATGTCAGCAGTGCAAGCAACACCGTCGATTCRGCCATTCCCGGAGTTGTAATTGAGCTTAAACARAYTACTACTGATGYGGTAAATCTTTCTGTAGRMGCTGATTTCAATTCAGTGCTTGGCAGTGTTGGTAGTTTTATTTCTGGATACAATCAATATATAAACACTTCAAATTCATTAAGTTCTTATGATGCGGAGAATGATATTCCTTCTGCCTTATTAGGGGATTTTACCCTGCGTGCTATTGAGGGGCAGATTAATAATATTTTACGAAATGCGGTTACAGGTTTATCAGGGTCTATCACAAATTTGGCTGAACTGGGAATCACCACAACAGAGTCGGGTACTCTGCTACTTGATCCGGAGGCATTAAATTCAGCGTTAGCTAACGACCCGGTTATTGTTGCGCGCATGTTTGCCGCTATCGGCACGGCGAGTGATGAGGAAATATCATACAACGCGTCAAGTATTGCTACAGTGATTGGCGATTATGTCGTAGATATAACGACACTGGCCAGCAGTGGTGTATTAGATTCGGCTTCGGTTCTTCCTGATTTTGGAAGTGGCGGCACGGTAGTAATCGATTCTGACAATAATAATTTGACCATTGAAATAGATGGCATAGATGCTGGAGAGATAACACTAACGGCAGGCACATATAGCGCTGGTGCAGATCTGGCGGCTGAGCTACAGGTGCAGATCAACAGCTCCACAGCTTTACAGGACGTATCAAAGACAGTCACTGTAGCCTATAACAGTGGAAGCAATAGCTTCTCGATAACTTCTGATTCTTTAGGAAGTGAATCTACTGTTAACGTTTTGGCTATCGATACCAATTCGGCTGCGGATATTGGGTTTAGTGTGAATTCAGGCACTGTTGGAGACGACGTTGTTGGATCGATAGGCGGAGTAGCCGGTACAGGTGTTGGTAATACACTTAGCGGCGCCGAAGGCTCTGACACTGAAGGGCTTACTTTAACGATTGCAGGAACTACTACAGGAAATAGAGGTACCTTTAGTTTTACTAGAGGATTGACGAGTCAGCTAGATGTTTTGTTCGAGAATCTTTTAGATGAAGAAGGGGCCCTTGAATCTAGATTAGACACTTTTCAGGATCGTATAGATGATGTGGCAGACCGCCGAGCTCAATTAGAGCTGAAATGGGAGGCTGTTGAAGAAAGATATTCTCGACAGTTTAATGCGTTAGATAGACTGTTGGCCGGTTTGGAAAGCACGAGTACATTCCTGCAAGGTCAACTGGACAATCTGCTGAAGCCTTTCGCGGCAAATCGTAATTAGGCAGCGTGATACAAAATTAGCGAAAACATAAATTTCAATTTTTATAAGTTAGGATAACCCGATGTATAATTATTCAGCTCTAAACCAATATCAATCAGTTGGCATACAAAGCAAGGTGTCAGCTTCTTCCCCCCATAGCCTGGTTGCGATGCTACTGGATGGTGTGCTGGAAAAGCTGGCCAAAGCCACGGGGTTTATTGAGAGAGGCGCGACTGCCGAACAAGGACAGGCAATAAGCTCGACTATAAGAATCATTGATAGTTTACGTGCAAGCCTGGACATGGCTAAAGGAGGCGAGATTGCCTCCGGCCTGGCGTCATTGTATGACTACATGGAGCGACGGTTGGTTGAAGCTAACATCAACTCCGACGCCAAAATCATTGAAGAAGTAGTTTCTCTAATAGGACAGATAAAATCTGGTTGGGATGCAATACCAGACAATCTTCGAGGTGCCTAGTGTTACAATTAGTGTCCAACAAATTCGCAGAAACTGAAGAAAATAAAGACGACCTGGACAGGCAGAGACGCTTCCAGTTAGCCAAGCTTCTTCAGTGTACTGAACAGATGTTAATCTGCGCCCAAAAGGAAGATTGGGATTCTGTGGAAGAAATGGAGATTTCTCGAAAAGAAGAATTGGTTGCCTGTTTTCAGGATAGTTTGGAAGCGCAGTCATTATTGATTGCTGAGGCGATTGCAACGTTGATAGCACTTAACACGCAAATCGCGTTACTGGTTAAGAATGCCAGAACAGAAACCATGAGTGAACAAAACAGGTTGCAAAGTGGTAAGAGCGCTGTACACAGCTATCAGCAAAATCAGGATTCGTTTTAGGTGTTATAATTCCATGACGAGTAGATGTTCCTTTGCCGAATAGTGCCTTCCTAGAGGTTAATCATGGATGTGTTTGAAGATCGTTTAAAGCTTGAAGGGGAATACCCTCTTGAAGTTAGCCTGCTTGATAGTTTGCCGACACACGGGCAATTGGCATTATCTGACAATGGCAACGAGAATTTCCTTAAGACCAGTTTGATTTGGCATGATCCAGTAGAAATCGATGAGCTTGATAATATTGGTCTTGAACTAAAGCGTCAGGATTTGAAGATTAGTTTGCTTCTGGACATGGTAGGTGAACTTCTGGTTAAGCAAGTACAACTACCTCCAGTGCTGGGGCTAACCATGAACGTCAGCGGCATGGAATATGAAGGGCCGGAATCTAAATATAAAATCGGCAATTCGGTTCAGGTAACTCTCTATATAGCACCATCTTTTCCCAGGGCATTGAAATTATTCGGCGAAATTGTTCACAGCTCAAACTCGAAGCGAATCGCCATCAAATTTGTAGGTATTGGCACGGGTGTTAAAGATCGACTCGAAAAAATCATCTTCCAAAACCACCGGCGCACAATAGCGTTAGAGCATGCATCGGAAGAGAACAGGGAACCTGAGAGTAGCTCTTAGTGTTCCCCGCGCAAACCCTGATAATAAATTTTCCTATGTAGTCGCTACAACTGTGACTACAAGCTTCGAGCTCTATCTTCCAGGCTGATGATGTCGGTTATTTGAAGACCAAATTTTTCATTTGCAAGCACTACCACACCATGAGCTATTAGAGCGCCATTTACCAATATGTCCAATGGTTCGTCCAACAATCGGTCCAGTTCAATTACTGAGCCTTCTTGTGTCTCAATCAAATCGCTCAAAGTCATCTGTGTTCGCCCAACTTCGATAGCCAGTGAAACTGGAACTTTCAACAGAGTATCAATATTGACATCTTTTGCACTAATGGATTTAGCTATGTCATGAGCTGTGTCGCTTTTTTCTTTCAGAGGGGGGCTGGTTAAGCTAGATTCTTTTTCAGTTGCTTGTTCCTCATCATCCTGTGTTTCAGATTTTCCAGCCTGCTGATCCTGGATATCCTGCGCTCCAGCGTCAGCATCGCTTTGCTCTTTGGCATCCTGTGCCTCAGATTCGTCAGCTTGCTGATCTTCAACTACTTGAGTTTCAGGTTTTTCTTCTTCAGAAGCGTTATCAGATTCATTGTTCTCGTCGGTCATACTACTATTCCTGTTATTAGAATATTGAGTGTAAAATTATAAAAAGGTGTTTCAGTAAAATTCAATACTGATAACCACTAAATTCACTGCATTACAAAATTTGTTATGAACATCTGCCCAGGAGAGCTGAAATTTTCCTTATTGGCTATAATGTCATTAACGGCTAACATCATTTCCTCTCGTAGCTCTTGCTTTCCATCAAATGTACTTAGCTTTTCAAATGGCTGATCACTTAATAGCAGAATAAGCGAATTCCTAATCGCTGGCATATGCTCCTGAACTTGGTCTAGTAAATGTTGGTCTGAGTACATTACTTCAAGCGATATCTGTAAATATCTGAGAGCGCCAAGGTGCGTGAAGTTAACAACGAACGGTGGGTTTATCGGCATGTAGATAAAGTCATCATTCGACATCATTCGGGGCTGCACACCAATGCTGGCTGCTTCCACGCCTTCAGTGGATTGCTTAAGTGAAGGCAAATAGCCGTACTGGTACGTGGGCCCTGCGGCACCTGCCAACAGGACCAAAAACCAGAATATCTTCTTCTTGCTCATACCTTCTTTAAACCTCTAGCTTGAAATCGCTCGTTAAACATAGTGATCGATCTGTCCTAAAGTTGCTTTTCGAGCGCTGATCTGTGTTTCAGCAATTCTTTCTTCGTCGTCACCTTTAAGCCCGGCGAATATGTTTTGTTCTTCAGAGTCGCCATTGTCGGAAAGATTTCTTTGCGACACATCACTTTGCTCAAGTTGTAATCCACTCTCGCTAAGCAAGTCTCTTAGCCTGGGGAGGGACTCTTCAATAATTTCTTTGGTGGCCGCGCTAGCTGTAAGGAAAGTAATTTTGGTTTGATTGTCTTCAGTAGATATTTTTATTTCGATAGAGCCAAGCTCGGCTGGGTTTAGTTTTATTTCTGCAGATGAAATATTTGCCTTAGTCATCCAGCGGAGCTTGTCGCCAACCTGGTTATTCCATTCGGTGCTTCCGGCTTGGGCCTCGACCAGGGGTTGTGCAATGCTGTTAAAGCCTGTTAGTCCACCGCCGCGGGTGGAAGAAATTTTGTCTAGACCATTGAAACTGCTTAGAGCTAGATTAGTCGCACTGCTTTCGGATTGAACGTGAGATGATTGCTGTATATGCGCGGAGTTCTCTTCACGAGAATTCGCTTTACTTGCAAATTCAATAAAATTGTCAATAAATTCACTATTGCTCTTGCCTGTCAATATGTTGCCCTGGCTGTTGTTTCTATCGACTACACTGCTTTCATTTTTGCCATCGACTGATGGCTTGCCAATTAGCCGAGATTCTTCAAGAGAGTTCGTTGTTAGCATGTTGCCGGGAAATTGAAAGGCAGATTTGCTGTCTGATTGTTGAGTATTTACCAACGTATTATCATCGACCCTAAAACCTTCCGGCAAACTATTGCCGCTAAGGGGAATTAGCTTGCCGTCTAGCTCGAGTAGCGCCAGTTGTTTATTAGTGTCAGTTTCTGTCGATTCTTTGTTGGAGTTGTCGAGTTGATCGAGCTCAGCAGGGGCATGGTTGTTGTTACCACTCGCTATTGGTGTATTTTCATCGTCGCGGCCTTCGTTGGTGTGCTGTCCGGAATTTTTGTCGCTAGCTGATGAGGCTTTCGAATGCTGATGCTTCTTCTCGACTTGATTGTCCAGGACTGATGCAAACCCGTTGGTATGCTTACCAGAAGACGATTCATCACCGTGAGTTGACGCGCTGGCAATACTGCTTTCCGCATTCGAATTACCTAATAGCAGCGGTGAACTACTCTGTGAAGCGATATGCATTGTATGTTTCTTCTATATGTTGTGTTGCAATTCTTAACAAGATTTCCATCTTGTCTTCTCACAGCAAGTACTTGCAAGTACCAGGCCAGAAGCAGTCAATTCGGCGCATTCTAAATGGTAATGCGTTTCTTTTTGTTAAATCTGCCAATACTCAACTCATCGCTTTCAATTTGTTCTAGCTTTCGAGCCTTGTCATTTTCTTGCAACCGTAAAATTTCGGCGGCCCGTGTCAGTTTTTTGACATCCTGTTTTTTCTTTATCCAGTTAATTCTTGATGCTTCAAGATGTCTTGCACTATTTTTGACAACTTCTGTTTGCTGTAAAATTGCGGTTTCCAGTGTTGATACAAATTGGTGGTAACCTTGAATGGTGCTAGCGGAACTCAAATATTCCATCTTCGATTTCAGTTGTTGATGATAATCCTTTCTATAAGATACAAGCTTCTCCAGCTGCGAACTTACTGTATGGTGTTGCGCTTGCGCGGAAGCTAACAGCGAGCCGGCTTCAATTTCAAAACTGGCATTGATATCAGATATTTTTTCCAGGCGAGTCGATCGTTTCACAACATGCTCCTAGTGATCCAATAGCGAGTACAGCATTTGAAGACTTTGCTGATAGCCAGATTTTTCAGATGCACCTTGCTGAATATAATTTTGCAGCGCGGGAAATTTCTCTATAGCTTCGTCGATCGCCGTATTTGACCCAGCCTGATAGGCCCCTACATTGATCAAGTCTTTGTTCTGTTGGTAGGTGCTATACAATTTCTTAAATCTAATCGCAGATTTCGCGTGTTGATCGTCGACTATGCTGCTCATTACACGACTTATAGATGCCTCAATATTTATCGCTGGGTAAATTCCGGCCTCAGCTAGGCTTCTAGACAGTACAATGTGCCCATCCAAGATTGAACGAGTTGCATCTGCAATAGGATCATTCTGATCATCTCCCTCGACCAATACCGTATAGAGCGCGGTAATCGAACCTGCCGATTCGGTAGTGCCTGTACCGGCACGCTCTACCAATTGCGGGATCTGAGCAAAAACAGAAGGCGGATAGCCCTTTGTTACCGGTGGCTCTCCTATAGCTAGCGCAAGCTCTCTTTGAGCCTGAGCAAATCGAGTTAGCGAGTCAATTAGCAGTAATACGTTTAGGCCCTGATCACGAAAATATTCTGCTATGGCCGTTGCTCGCCATGTACCATGAATTCTCATAAGAGGTGGGTCATCGGCGGGGGTTGCTACAACGACAGATTTTTTGATATTTTCAGGCCCAAATATATTATCAACAAATTCTCTGACTTCTCTGCCGCGCTCGCCTATAAGGCCTACCACGACTACATCGGCTTCGGTATTTTTTGTCATTTGCCCAAGCAGGACGCTTTTTCCAACACCACTGCCGGCGAACAAGCCCATTCGTTGCCCTCGACCGATACTGAGTAATGAGTTTATAGCCCTTACACCAACATCAAGAGCTTGATTAATAGGTTTTCTAGCAAATGGATTGATAGGAGGGCCTAAGAGACTCACGTGATGCTGATATTTTATTTCACCGAGTTGATCTATTGGTTCGCCATTGCCATCAATAACTCGACCTAACAATTCTTTGCCTACGCCTACTTCAGGGTAGTGCCTAATTGGAGTTACTTTAGCCCCAGGTACCAATCCGCGTACGCGACCAATTGGCATTAAATAAAGATTTCCGCTCGAAAAACCAACCACTTCCGCTTCGATATCATTGCCAGGGGAAACCGAAATTTTACAGCGACTTCCAATAGGAGCCTGGCATCCCGCCGCAACTAAAGTTAGACCTGTCATTTGTACTAGTCGACCCTGAACAGGTAAAATCGGTGGTTGTATTTCCTGAGTAAAACGGTCTAGTTTATCTTGCAGAAAAATCTGCCGTGACTCAACGAGGGAACTTCTGGCCTGAGCATTCATTTTGTTTTCTCATTTAAAGCATCATCAAGAATTTGGCTTATGATTAGGCTGACTCTTGTATCCAGCGCTGCATCTACCAGCGAATTTTCGTTGCTCACTTTGCAATCGTTAATTCCCACAAGAGGATCATCGATAATGGTCCAGTTTTTTTCCTGGCTGTCGTTGTTGATTTTTTCACGAATCAACCGCGCGCAAAGAGGGTGCAGGTGGACATTAACTTCCTGTGTATTGCTATTAATTGCAGAGACTGCCTCCTTTACAAATGTCATGATTAATTCAGGATCAATTGTTAATTCTCTACGCACCAGGCACTCAGCCATTTTTCCTGAAATTTCGGCAATATAATTGCTCAATTGTAAGTTTTGAATGTTGAATGGTGCAGACAATGCATCAAGACAATTATCCAAAAGAGCAAGCCGGTCATTTACTTCTCTTTGCGCTTGTTTTAAGCCGTCGTCGTAACCCTGGCGATGACCTTCGCTATAGGCATCGAGCGTTACTCTGTCTTCAGACTCTAGCCGGCTTCCGTTTTTAGAGTCATCGGTAAACAAGTGAGGAGTCCGCCACCTGGAAACCAGGTTTGGATCTGTATGTGTATTTTGTTTACTCATTAACAAGCCAGTTTTGAATCATTCTTGCAGCCCTGGCAGGTTCTTTTTGTACTAGAGTTTGGGCTAGAACGAGGTTTTGATCGTAGCTGGAGACCCCAGGCGCACCTTGCCCGGGCAAAGCCAGCTTATCAGTTGCACCAGTTAGCGTAACCTGGTCGTCAGCTAAGTCGCTAGTACTTCCCGGTAGCGCATTGGTTCGAGTAGCAACACTACTTACATTTGTAACGGTTGCTTTCATGGCTGGTCTAAGCACTCCAAATATTAGAAATATTACGATCAAGCCTGCGCCTACTTGTTTAAGCAGGGGGATAAACCAGGCACTTTCCCAAAAAGACATAGGCTCGGCTTCAGCCATTTCTGGTACTTGAAAAAATTGTTCATGGATTACGCTAACGGTATCGCCGCGGGCCGCGTTGAACCCTACTGCGCTTTGTACTAGTTGGGTAAGGCGGTCAATCCGCTCTTGATCCAGCGCTGGATCAATTTCTACCTCAGCTACCTCTCCATCTTCTCCAACTACCGGTTCCAATTCGATGTCAGCGGCGTGAAGATCAACCAGAACGGCGACAGAAAGTTTTCTGATTCCCCCGGGCACGGTTTTGATTAAACGGACACTCCGGTCGATTTCATAATTTCTAGTTGTATTGACACGCCTCTGTGTACTGTTGCCAGCTGATGTTTGATCGCTACCCAGGCTTTGCCCACCAGCGGGAGGTGCAGAAGACAGAGTGCCTGGTTCTATAGTTGTGGTAGTTGAGCCTGAAGTTTCTTCTTCAGTTTGTTCGCTACGAACCACGGGATTGTTTGGGTTGTAACTTTCTTCTGTCGTTTCAACTGAGGTAAAATCAAGATCCGCTGAAACCTGAGTTCTAATATTTCCAGCACCTACAATTGGCGAAAGAAGATTTATGATTCGGCTGTTGTAGCTTTCTTCAAATTGTCTGGTCATTCTGATTTGGTCACTGCTGCTGTTGAATTCAGAATTACTACTTTGTGACAACAGATTGCCGCGCTGATCAACAATGGAAACATTGTTCGGCTCCAGCCCCGCAACGCTGGATGTGATTAGATGCAAAATCCCGTTAAGTTGAGAGTCAGAAAGAGCTTGCGGGCCGATTAAATCAATCATGACTGAGGCAGTAGGCTGACTTGAACTACGTATGAATGAAGACTTTTTGGGTATACTAAGGTGCACGCGTGCGTTACGTACCACTTGAATGTGTTTAATAGTTTTGACTAATTCTTGTTCCAGGGCTCGGTTGTAACGTGCTTGCTGCATGAAATTGCTGGTACCCAGGCCTTGCTCTTCCTCTAGAAAGCCATAACCTTTGTTTGTTGATCGAGGTAGGCCCTGACTCGCGAGCTGTAGTCTTGTTTGTTGAACCAGGTTTGAAGGAACAGAAACTACACCGCTACTGCTGTCGATTTTGTATTTGATGTTACTTTGTTCCAGCGCTGTTATAACTTCGCTGGCATCCTCTGAGGACATATCCATATACAAAGGTGTGTAGTTTGAGCTGGTCGACCACAAAACTATGGAGATACCAATAGCGATACTAGCGGCAACAACCAGCATAAAGCCAAGTTGGCGCACTAATGGCAGTTGGCTCAAATTGTTAATCTGATTCAGTGTTGTGTTCGAAGTGATAGTATTTGCCATGGCTAATTTTTTTCGGAATTCTCAGTTTGTAATTTATATTCTACTTACGCTATACCTGCATATTCATGACATCTTGATAGGCTGTTAGAAGCTTATTTCGTACTTCTGTTATAGCTTCAAATGAGAGCGAAGCTTTTTGCACCGCTATCATGACTTCTGGAATATCAACGTTTGTATCACCCATTTCAAAAGACGTTTTCATTTCACTTGCTTCACGCTGCAATTCATTTACCTGATTGAGCGATTCACTTAATAACTGGGAAAACTCGGGTCTGTTGGTTTGGTTGCTCTCAGGTATTACATTATTCTGAGAGAGAATTTTCATTTGATTTAGTACTTGTTGAACGTTCATCGTGCTCATTGTAGTATCCTCAGGAAGCTCTAGCAGTGTCAGAAAAACATGGGATGGAGATACCATCTTCTCTGAACTGAGCGAGTTTATAACGTAGTGTTCTTGGGCTTATGCCGAGTTTCTCGGCTGCTTCTTTACGACTGCGATGCGAGCTAACGGCATCGATAATGATTTCTTTTTCCCTGCTTCTAAGATTGGTCTCTAGTTCAGGGGCATTGTTGAAAGTATCTGGCGCGAGTTGTACAACAGAAGCCTCTGACATTTTTTCAAAGGCAATGTCCTCGGGATTTATTGTTGGCCCGGATTTTAGAATCAGCGCTCTTTGAATTACATTTTCCAACTCTCGCACGTTTCCTTTCCAGTAATGTGATAGCAAAAGCTGTTTTGCCGCTGCGTCAAATTCGATGCCCTGGCCAGGATGTAGATGTTCGATGAACTTTTGGCTTAAAGGTATAATGTCTGCAGGTCGGTCCCTAAGCGGGTGCAAATGCAAGGGGAATACATTAAGACGATAGAATAGATCTTCTCGAAATCTACCGGCAGCAACTTCTTCCTTTAAGTCTCTGTTGGTAGTCGCAATAATTCTCACATTAAGGGGAATGGTTTTACTTCCGCCTAATCTTTCGACTTCTCTTTCCTGAATAACTCTCAACAGCTTCGCCTGTAGGCTTATATCCATCTCTGATATTTCATCAAGTAATAGAGTGCCGTTATTTGCCTGTTCAAACTTTCCTGCGCGGGCGGTATATGCCCCGGTAAATGCGCCTTTCTCATACCCGAACAAAATGGACTCGAGCATCGGCTCGGGAATAGCTGCACAGTTAATCGCGCAGAATGCTGCATTACTGCGTGGCGAACATTCGTGAATAAAGCGAGAATAGACCTCTTTCCCCGTGCCGGACTCACCACTTATCATCACGGTGACATCAGTCGCAGCGACTCTTGCTGCTAACTGAGCCAGTTCCTGGCTTCGCTTGTCCGCGATAATCATCTTGCCGGTGTCTAAGGTGGCTGGAAGCAAGCGTGTAACCATTTCAATAAGCACTTCTGCTTCAAAAGGTTTGATAACATAGTCGGCGGCGCCATTTTTAATAGCTTCAACGGCTTTTGGTATGTTCCCAAACGCGGTTATCAGAACAAAAGGGGTGTCGGGGTATTGGCGTTTTGAGATTTTAAGAAATTCATGTCCATCAATGCCCGGCATCTGAACATCGCTTATAATCAGGCTAATTGTTTTACTGTCTAGTAATTGTAGTGCATCTTCAGCGCTAGCTGCCGTGATCACCTGATAGTTTGACAAAGCCAGAGTGTCATAAAGAGCATCTCTTAGGTTCGGATCATCTTCCACAATCAGGATCAATTTATTGTTTTCCATTTTTATACTCCCAACCTGTTTTCTTCACGATTTGATATGGTCTCGCCGCCCCAAATTCCCGATTCTATCTTTGAGCCTGTACGTTCTGCCGGAATGAGTACTTCAATTACAGTGCCGTTTTTAGTTGCCGACTTGATGTAAATTTTCCCGTTGTGAGCTCTTACTGCGGAAAGGACTACAGCCAGTCCAAGGCCTGTGCCTCCTACGCGGGTCGAAAAAAACGGATCGAAAATCTTTTCTTTGATCGAGTCGTCGATTCCAGGGCCGTTGTCAGCAACACGAATTTTGTACATGCTTCCGCTTCTAGATAGTGATACCTGAATTTTTGGGTCGTCACGATGTGCTGATTGAATAGAGTTCTCAACCAAATTAGCAAAGGCATTGAAAAGCGCCTCACGGTCTCCCGTTATTTTGCACGACTGGGTTGGATGAACGAGGGTTAATTCTCCCTTCGATAATTCTAGATGGGGGCAGGCAGCATCCTTAATGTCATGAAGTAAATCTGTTAAGGAAAATTCCTGTTCAAGATGTGTGTCACCTCGAATATAAGACAACATTCCATCTATTAGTCGTTCGATTTGTTTAAGACGATCAAGAATTTTTCCGACAGTTGTAAGAGAGACATCTTGTTTGCCTGTTGAAAATGACAGATGTGACAAATACAAAATGGCTGCGCTGAGGGGCGTTCTTACTTGGTGCGCTAGTCGAGCAGCCATCTCGCCTAATGCTGTTAGGCGTTTCTCTCGGTTAATCAGGTTGTTCAGTCGGTAATTTTCCGATACGTCGGTGAGTAATATAATTTTCTCACCTTTATCTCCATAAATGCTGCTGTTGATAGAAATCCGCTTGCCGTTCTGAAAAGATAACTCTCCATTCAACACCGGATTGCAAGATGCGGCGTTTGCGAGTACCAGTTGCCAGTTATTACCTATATTGCTGCCTTCTAGCATTTGTTTCGCTATAGAGTTCTCTTCAATTACTGAGTTGAGCTTGTCGAGAACAATTACGCCCCCGGGTAGAGCGTCCATAAGAGACGTCAGTTTGGCTGCTAACCGTTCTTTCTCTGTTAGTTCTTTAATTCTTGCTGAGTGCGTAGCTGCCAGTTCTTCATTTAGGTTTGATACTCTAATTTCAAGTTCTTTGTATCGGTTGCCTAGCTCGGCAGATACCTGATTAAAAGCTGAAAAAACTTCTTCCAGCTTGTTAATGGAAATATCAGGACTATTTTGAATGTTAGTGCTCATAAGAAATTAAATTCCTGGGTATCTAAAGCGATAACCGTCTTTGATAATCTAAGTCTAATATTGTTAAAGCAATCTTCGTGCCATAAAAAAAGTGTAATAAAAACAACAAGGTAAAATCTCGTGTCAAAGAACTGTCGGCAAAATTTTGTACTAGTCAGAATTTTCACAGGTAAATCTAAGGACAGGGTGGGAGATATAACTTGTATGTGTAGTTGCATGGAGTTTTATCTAGAAGTTATTAGCAGGAGCTATCTGGAATTTAGAAAGGCAAATATTCTATGTCACTTAGTGTTTCAGGAGCTCTTGCTCTTGTCCTCCCTTCATCAACTGGTCAACACGAAGTATTGGCTGTAGTTGATGGAGGGTGTGTAGATGGTCCGCATGACTAACAATGTTTGCTCTTATGAATGGGGGCCATGCTTCTGGTAGGAAAGCTCAGGCATTCACTACATTGCTTTGTATGCTTTGATTATGAATTCCTAACTTTCGAATTTTTTGAATCAGCGTAGTTCGGCGTAAAGATAAAGACCTTGCGGCTTTGGATACAACCCAGTTGGTATTATCAAGCGCCTGATATATAAGATTTTTCTCTAACGAAGACAGATAAGTCTTTAAATCTATTATGTCAGCATTGAGGTTCGCATCTGGTGGTATGCAATAGGTTTGCGAAGCCGATGAGTCGCTCATTATAGTGGCTGGGGTGCTATGGGTAAGTTGATATCTGTCTGGCAGTTTTTCATTGGAGATAACTTCTCCAGGATAAAGTATCGCCAATCTTTCAACGAGGTTTTCGATTTCTCTGACATTTCCGGGCAAGGGGTGATCAGCTAACGCCTCGATAGCAGACTCGTCAAACTCGATGGCTGTTGATTGTTCAAGTTCAAGTTGCATTTTGCTGGCGAATTCTTTGAGTAGAATTGGAATGTCAGAACTTCGATCTCTTAGTGGTGACAACTCAATTGGAAATACATTGAGTCGATAGAATAGATCTGTTCGAAACTTTCCTTCGTCGATGCGTTTTTCTAAATCCTGATGGGTAGCCGCTATAAGCCTGACATTACTTACTATAGTTTTAGTTCCGCCTACACGCTCATAGGCGCGTTCCTGAATTACTCGTAATAGTTTAACTTGCATTGGCAAGGGCATATCACCGATTTCATCAAGGAATAATGTGCCGCCTTCGGCGAGTTCAAATCGGCCTCGTCTTGTATTAATCGCGCCAGTAAATGCGCCTTTTTCGTGACCAAACAATTCTGATTCAAGTAAATCTGGAGGAATGGCGCCACAATTGACGGCAATGAAAGGCTGCTCGGCGCGAATGGAAAGTTTATGAATTCCCCTGGCAACGACTTCTTTGCCAGTGCCAGACTCTCCTAAAAGTAATACGTTGGCATCAGATTGAGAAACATGATGAATGAGCGCTTCTACTTTTCGAATCTCTGGGCTGTTACCACTAAGTGATACAGGGTAACTATCATTGCAATTGCCCATATCTTTTTCCAGTTCGGCTTGCCTGATAGTGCGCATCAGGCTTTTGTAATTTACCGGAAATCGAATTTGACCAACAACACCTTTCGGCGCCTTTGATGGGTGGCACAGTTCGTTTTCTCTTCGTATTAGATATATGGGAACTAAAGGAAGGTTATGATTCAAAAATTCCAGAATCTTAGCTTCCTGACTCTTCTCATTAAGTGAGATGAAAACTAAAGAGAGGTCACTGTTAGCTTCAAGTTCATTTTTCGCTGATTCGTATGAGTTTGAAAAGGTTACCTCTTTGCCAATAAATTCAAATACAGCTGTCATTTTAGCAATGACATCTCCGTCGTCCGATATGGTGAGCAGGGTCTTATTCATGTTCGTTCCTTGTTAATGAACTTGTTTTTGTAAAGACGGAAACAAAAGAGTGGGAAGTGGTACTTTCCAGATATTTCTGTTTTCCTACAAATGCTTCAATAATTCTTACAAATTACGATTTAGTGATTTCGCATTCTTTCTATCTAAGCTTTGATGCACATGGCGTCATAAAGCTAACGAAAAGATAAGCTACGTCAAAAACATGACAAGAGCAACAGCAGGAAAACTGGTATGTGTTAAAAAAGCGTCAGGTCGCATTGAAAACAGATTGTGATTCAGAGAATGGGAATCGAAATTATAAGGAATGTTGCCATGGAAGCTCTAAGGCTGAGTATGTAGGAGATTATGCCGGCTTGTAGGACATAGTGAAATTCCAAAAA
Source organism: SAR86 cluster bacterium (assembly GCA_002402175.1). Lineage (GTDB taxonomy): Bacteria > Pseudomonadota > Gammaproteobacteria > Pseudomonadales > Pseudohongiellaceae > UBA9145. The sequence continues at coordinate 45,169 of NVVJ01000010.1, read as the reverse complement.
ATACTGTAAGAAGCGCGATAAAAACACATAAACTCTACTTTCCACTATATAGAGTTAGTTCGGCGTGGCTTTTACTATAGGTTGTGTACGAATTATTCTATTCCTTAAATGTTCTATGGAAGGGGCGCTGCATATAAGTGCACTAGCACCGCTTGTGACGAAAATTAAAAAAATGTAATGAGCGGCAACTGGCGCTATAAAATCAACTTCGAGAGGAGGAATTTTCCATTAAAGAGAATTTGAAAAATAATTGTAAAAAAATGAAAATAAATACAAAATTGACACTTATTTGTACAAATAGTCATTTACCTTGTAAGGATAATTCCTACACTCGGCATATTATGAATGGTGTCTATTGTCACATTTATGCCTTTTGTCAGTTATTTGTATTTATGTGCCAGTTTATTTGTAGGAAGTGCCTTTGTCGATTAGTCCTAAAAAAGCACTTCTTACAAATGTTTTTTACCTGTTGAAGCCATATGCAAATTACTGAATAACAAAGCCAGTAAATAGCACGGATTCGACCGAGTCATCCCGAATGATACCCCTTATTTCCTCTTCTGCTCGATTCCTCAAGTTCTCTTTGCCTTCAACCGTTTGAAGTTGGGAAAAATTGTAGGAGTTTAGTAGCATAATTAAAGAGTCCTGAATAATAGGTGCATTGTTCTCTAGCTTTTCTATGGTGTCTTCATTTCGGGTCATTATGGACATTTTAACTTGTAAATAATGAAGGCCGCCATTATAGGTTGAGCTAACTGTCAGTGGCGGTACAACATGAAATATTGCTGGTGGCAACTCTTCGACGATTTCTTCTTCGGCCCCAGCTTCTTGCGCTAAGACTTCTTCTATGCCTAAAAACTTATCAAGAAAACCCAGATAGTAAGCACCACCACCACCACCACTTACGGTCAAGGCACCTACTAATACCATCAATATTGATTTCTTCACTTTTCTCTCCTTATTAGATTAATTGTCCCTGGTTATCTGGTTTGACTACAACATTGCCCTGTAACGTCTATTTCAATCATATCGAGGAACTTACCTAGTAACGATAGTCACCAGATATGTCCAAATAGAGTTCTATAGCCGTTAATAAAACATAAGTAAAAAGTAGCAATTGAGTAGTTAACCTTTTCTCTATTACGTCGTAATACAGAAAGTAGTGAGTGATATTTGATTTAAATTTCAATATTTAGCACTAAGACATCACTTAGGGGTGTTTGTTGATTTCCTTTGCGGAAATCCAGGCTTCGACAATTGTCGACCCTGTTTAAGCATAAAGATCAGCACCTTTATATTGTTAAGAAATTTCCTACAGAGAAAAAGGAGTGGTTTAGAAAATGGATATAGCAACTTTAGGGGGATTGCTTGGTGCGTTTGCAGTTGTGATCGTTGCAATATTACTTGGAGGCCCTTTGGGTCTTTTTGTAGACGCGCCCTCTTTATTTATTGTATTCGGCGGAACCTTAATGGTGGTTCTGACCAAATTCAATTTGTCTCAGTTTCTTGGTGCGTTCGGTGTAGCTGCTAATGCTTTCAAATCGAAGCTTGATAAACCTGAAGATCTAATCCCACAGGTTGTTGAAATGGCAACTGTCGCTCGTAAGGAAGGAGTTCTTGCTCTAGAAAATATCGAAGTTACTAACCCTTTTCTGCAATCGGGCATGAGTATGCTGATTGACGGTAGTTCGGCTGAAGAAATGCGGCAGCTATTGTCTAAGGATTTGAAGGAGATTAGTGATCGACATAGATGGGGTGCTATGGTTTTTTCTGCTGGTGCAGACGTAGCTCCCGCAATGGGCATGATAGGAACTCTGGTCGGCCTAGTTCAAATGTTAGCCAATATGGAAGATCCAAAAACAATTGGACCCTCTATGGCGGTAGCGCTTTTAACAACATTATATGGGGCGGTTCTTGCAAACATGGTACTTATGCCCGTGGCAGACAAACTAACCTTAAGAAGAAGTGAAGAAGTAAAGCTGAATTCTATCTGCCTCGACGGTGTTCTTGCGATTCAGGAAGGGCAACACCCCAGGGTTCTCGAATCATTGTTGAAACTCTATATAACTCCTAAACAAAGAAATCTAGAAAAGAAATCCGATGACAAACAAGCCGAAGCTCAACCACAGACAGCGTAAAAAGGTAGATTATGTCAGACGAAGAGGTTAAAGCAGGGGCGCCAGCATGGATGGCAACATTTGCTGATTTGATGGCGCTGCTAATGTGTTTCTTTGTTTTGCTCTTGTCATTCTCTGAAATGGATGTTCAGAAGTATAAACAGGTGGCAGGGTCTATGAGAGATGCCTTCGGAGTGCAGAACCAGACAGCTGCTACAGCTATTCCTATGGGAACTTCGATAATTGCGCAAGAGTTTAGCTCAGGGCGGCCACAACCTACAGCGGAAAATGTTGTGCAACAGCAAACTGCTGAATCCATGAAAATGTCTTTAAAGTCGGGCGAAGCGGACTACGGAGAGGACGCAGCTGCGAGACAAATACTTATCGGAAAACTAGAGCAACTTCGTGAGCAAACCGAAAATGATGTCGCCATGTTGGAAGAGATTCTCGAAAAGGAGATCAAGGATGACATGATTGATATTGAATCTGGGTTTAGATCAATAACCATTCGGATTCGAGAGCGTGGTTCGTTTGGATCTGGCTCTGCGGCTCTTAATACTGACTTTATTCCAGTAATGGAACAACTACGTAATGTATTAGTAGACATAAATGGTCGCATAGCAGTAGAAGGGCACACAGATGATATTCCTATCTCAACACCTTTAACGCCATCAAACTGGCATCTTTCTTCGCAGCGAGCATTGTCAGTGGCTCATGAATTACTTAAAGATGGAACTATTGAAGATGATCGATTTATGGTTGTCGGTTACGCAGATACTAAACCTTTTGCTGCGAATACAAGTGCTCAGGACCGAGCAAGGAATCGAAGAGTTGAAATAGTCATTCATCAGGGGCTCGACGATGAAATCACCAAAGAGCTCAAAGAGTTGGAAAGTGCAGATGATGATTTACTGAATACCCTCGGTATAGCGGAATCCGAGCTGGCGGCAGCGAATTAGAGGTTAATATGACAAATGAACAGCGGCGTTTTTTTCGCATTGAGGATTGTATTGATCTTTCATGGCGAATTGCTGAACCTGGTAAATCGAGCATTGTACCCTCTAATGGCGAAGTAACTGATGAGCAAAAATTACAGGCAATCGATGGTGAGTTTAATGCTTTGGAGAGTGCAATCTGGAGAGATGACCCTAAACTGGCAAAAGCTCTTGAACTGCTTAACCGGAAAATAGACCTTATTATTTCTAATTCAGGGTTAATTGAAGATGCAGGGCTTAGCGAGAACTATGAATTTAGTAGCGAAGATTTGATCGTTAGCCTGAGTGCATCTGGTATAGCGTTCGATTGCGCACAGAAATTTAATGTGGGTGATCGGCTGGATATGTTGATTACCCTAAAACCGGAACAATCAAGATTCAAAGCTTTGGGAAAAATTGTTGAAGTGGCAGAAAACTGGCCAGCAGGCGATTTCCCTTATCAGCTAAGAATTGCGATGGAAATAGGCGTGCAGGATGAGGAACGGCTAGTTCAGCACATTGTACATCGGCAGGTACAGAGGATAGCCAAGCGTAGAAACAATTAAGCCTGACGAAAACATCTATATTACGGTAGTTCAAGAAGTGCAGAAAGATGAAACAGGGATAGTACATACAAAGAGCTTTATTAGCTCATAACAATGGTTATAGATATGTTAAATACAGTGCCAGTAACAGAAGAACCTATAATTTCTGAGCCAGCGCGCAATGAAATATTTGTTGCCAGGCAGCCGATATTCGATTCCGATCTGAATGTTTATGCCTATGAGCTGCTTTTCAGAGATGCCAATGCAAATGTGGCGGAAATAGTAGACGGAAATTCTGCCAGTTCGCAGGTTATGATTAATGCGTTTCTAGATATAGGTCTTGAAACGATTACAGATAACCGAATTTCATTTATCAATTTAACCCGAGACTTCATTGTAGGGCAGCTGCCTTTGCTTATGCCGCCGGAAGTGGTTGTGCTTGAGATACTTGAAGATGTTGAAGTTGATGACGAATTATTAACTTCTCTAAAGGCTTTCTCAGAAAAGGGATATACCCTTGCGCTGGATGACTATGTATTCACGGAAGACAAAGAACCACTATTTGATATTATCGATATCGTAAAAATAGATATTTTGGAATGTGATAGAAGTAAGCTCGAAGCCGAAGTTAAAAAGCTGAAAGCAAAGAATATAAAACTACTCGCAGAAAAAGTCGAAACTCATGAAGAGTTTGAGATGTGTAAGTCTCTTGGGTTTGACTACTTCCAAGGATACTTTATCAGCAAGCCAAAGGTAATGTCGGGGCAGTCTCTAAAGCCTAACCGCTTATCTTTGTTGAAAATTCTTGCAATTCTTGAAGACCCTGATTGTGATATATCCGAGCTGGAAGCTCTTATTAGTCAGGATGTCACCATAAGCTACAAAATTCTTCGCATAATTAATTCAGCGTTGTACAACCTGCAACGAGAAATTGCTTCGGTCAAACAAGCTATTGTGGCGTTGGGATTGAAAACTGTGCGCGAGTGGTTGGTTATCATTGTTCTTACTGACATTGATGACAAACCCCATGAGCTCATTGCTTTGTGTTTGCAAAGAGCTCGCATGATGCAGTCCCTTTCCGAAATGGCCGGAATAAATGGAGATACCGCATTTACTACAGGCTTGTTTTCTTCAATCGATGCAATTATGGATCAGTCTATGGAGGATGTGCTGAATGAATTGCCTCTATCTACAGAAATTACTGATGCATTATTGCAACGATCCGGAGCGCTTGGTGAGTTGCTGGACATTGTAATGCACTACGAGCGCGGTGAATGGAAAGACATCGATGAAGGAAAGCAAAATTCACATGATCTAGGGAGCTATTATCTCGAATCGCTTTTCTGGTCTACGGAATTATTCAAACAGATTGATAGAAAGTAATAGATCGAATACACCATGATAAGAAATACATCACCGTTACAAAATTATAGATATCAGACTACTCTGGAGTTGTCATGAAAACATTTAACAGTAAACCTACTCTCCTGGTGGCAGATGATGACGTCGCGTTTGGCGAAATCGTACAGACAGTTGCCGAAGATATGGGCTTTGAGGTGACATGCGTCAGTGAAGGGTCCGAAGTTATTGCCTACGTAGAACGCCTGCGACCCACTGTCATTGCACTAGACTTACGTATGCCCGGTTCAGATGGCGTGGAAATCATTCGTGAACTTGGTAGTAAAAAATGCAAGTCCGGAATTCTTCTTATGAGTGGAATGGATCAGCGTACTTTGTCATCAGTACAAACCATGGGAAAGGAAAATAACCTGGACATGCGATCAACTCTCACCAAGCCTGTTTCGCTGGATGCCATTGAAACGGCACTTACACCGTATTTGAAGGTTAAAGAAGAAGCTACACCCTCTCAAGCAAACAAGCCGCCAACACCAATATTCAATTACGGTCTTGGAATTCTTTTTGAGCCGGAGCTTCAGATCAACCCACTTGAAAAAGGCAATATTCAGAGAGTTCGTGTTTGTACTCACTGGCGAATGGACGATGGGATGATGATATCAGGAGTGCGCCTGGACAATTGGAGTAAAGACAACGGATTGGCCAAAGGCATTTCGCGTATGGTTCTAGCTCAGTCCCTTGATATGGTCAGAACCTGGTCGAGTAAAGACTTTAGACCTGAGATAGTGATTCGTATTGACGACTCGCTTCTTTCAGACCTGGAAATTCCAGACATACTTGCCAATATGGCTGACCAATATCTGGTGCCAAGGAACTTGCTTGGAATTGAGCTGGAAGAGAGTTCGCTTATAGGTAAGCGAAATACAGTAAGCGATGTTTTATCCCGGCTACGAATTAAGGGCTTTAGATTGTCAGTTAATGCTCTGGGTAAAGGTGAGAACTTACTTCCGCTCATGGAGACGCTGCCCATAGACCAAGTTACTCTCGATGTATCTAGCCTAAAAAGTGAGCCAAATTACCCCAATAACATGGAGTTAGAATTTCTTTATAGTTCACTTACCTCAGTTACAAATCATATGGGCATTCAGGTCTGTGCTAAAAATGTAAATTCAGAAGATGATATGAAATTTGTGCAGCAATGCAAATTTAATAGCGCAACGGGAAGGCATGTAGCTCTACCCAGCCCGGCGCGCTCTATCCTGCCTCTTTTCAATGAGGGTAAATTTGCCACGCCATTGAAATTTGCAAAAATTGATAGCTGACACGGATTTATTAATTCAATGCCCTGAAGACTATTATAGTTTTATAAAAGCCAGGGCATAATTTCCATTCAGTGGAATAACCAATTGATTCTGAACGGAGTCGTAGCACATTGATGCGGCGCTGGGTATTCCTGAAGCAATAATCTCGGCAGCTTGGCCTGGGCGTATGCGAGACACACTGCCAAAGCGCACACTGCTTACATACTTTGTACCGTCTGCAGTAATGACAATGCCATCATTCCCGCCCTCGACGGCGTGCTCTGTATTAAGGATATCTCCATTGGGGCTGTAAGTAATTACTGCAGAGTCACCTACATTTACTACTACTATATTGCCCTGAAGATCTATAGCTACACCATTAGGTGCAGCCAGGGGAGCCCCATCGGCAAAGGTTGAGACCGTCCCGTTAGACGTGACTTTAAATATTCTCTCAGGTGAGCGAGTATTTGATACATACACCGTGCCGTCATCACTTACGGCTATGCCGTTAAGCAACGTAGCTTCAGGAATTTTGATGGCACGAAGTGGCTGGCCGGATGCAAGGTCAAATGAGCGAACAAAGCCGACATCAACAGTATATAAAACACCATTGCTTATTGCGCTTCCTAAGGGATGGTTCAATTCTAATCCACTTCGTGTCGCGCCAATCCATTTTGCCGTGTGAACACTACCATCGGGATTAATCAAAGAAACAAAGCCGTCGTTTTCTGTGCCGTCTCCTCGAGTTGCATTATTCATAGCCAGAATCAAATTTTTGGCGGGGTCAAACGTACAGCTTTCGGAAAAATGAAAACTACCAAACACTTTTACATTATCTGACATTGGTACTCTAACGCCTGCTTCATTGGTAGCTCCAAGCGGTTCGCCTGCAACAAAGTCTTGTGCAATTGCCTGTTGTGCGAAAATTGTGATTATTAGTACTGAAAAAAAACTACGAAGAAATAACTGCATTTTATACAATGCTCCAGAGCGTTTAAAAAAATTATAAGAACTAAGTAATTAGTGAAAAATTCATATTGAGGACTCGCGCGATATTTCAGCGCTAACTTAGCCCAAAATATGGCCGTAATTTTGTGCCTAGTGTACTTCCCGCAAACGCGCAGACGAACCACAACCATCCGTGTAGGCTGGTGGAAGAGATGCCGCCAAAATAAGCGCCGATGTTACAACCAAATGCGATTCTGGCTCCATAACCTAGCAATAAGCCTCCGATAACGGCTCCTAGCATCGAACGCATTGGTGACTTAAATGATGGTGAGAATTTACTGGCTAAGCCAGCTGCAAGAAGTGCACCTAACATAATGCCAATGTTCATTACCGAAGTAATATCGCTGAAAACACTTTGCTCCAGCGCACTGGTCAAGGCTGGCCTTTGCCAATATGCCCACGATGTTACGTCAATGCCTGATATAACCGCCAGCTTACCTCCCCATAATGCAAATGCAGAGGTCACTCCCCAGGGGCGACCTGCCAGTAGCAGGGTCGCGACATTCACAGCGGCGAGAGCGCATGCGCCGGCAATTAAGGGCCATGGGCCGTGCAACCATGAATAGGGCGGTGAATTATTGTCATCATCTAATACAGCGCCAAGACGTCGCTTCTCGTAAAGGGAAGTGCCCAGCCAAACCAGAGCAAATAGAAGCAGGCTAATGCCTATACCTCCTGCCACGCCAAAATTCTCTGCAAGAGAGAAGGGTGCAAACCCCGGAGCGCCTTGCCATAGAGACCATTGCCAGGTGCCTAGTAGTGAGCCTGCAATAAAAGCGGCTAATGTGATGAGCATGCGTACGTTGCCACCGCCGGCAGTGAATAGTGTGCCAGAAGCACAGCCTCCACCGAGCTGCATGCCTATGCCGAACATGAACGCGCCGCAAATAACAGAAACATTCAACGGAGCTACGCTGCCACGTAAATTAGTGCCCAGAAATTCTCCCTGAGCAATAAGGGGTGTGAAAATCAGAACGGTTGCTGCGAGCATAATCATCTGAGCCCGTAAACCGGCCCCTCTACCGGTGTTGGCTACTTCACGCCAGGCAGCGGTAAATCCAAATGCGGCATGGTAAAGAATAACGCCGGCGGCAATACCCACGACAAACAGCGCGCTCTGTCTCCATCCATAGTTGCTATTAAGGTATAAAAAAAGAAGGCTACTTAATATCAGGCTAATGCCAATGCTGCGTCGATTGCGCATAAAAACATCGAAAGTGGACTGAGGTGTAGTATCCAAAATTTCAGTACTCAAATGAGTTCTCCCAAGTTTGTATTGTGAATCAATTTAAGTATTACAAAGCACTAAAAAGTTCCACTTAACTTAAATGTTAAGGCTCTGCCTGAAGAAGAACAGCGATCTTCAATTTCTTCAAGTATGCCTGACGAAACTCTGCCGACAAACCGTTGACGTTCGCGGCAACCAAAATTATTTGTAAAACCATTGGCGTCTACTCGGTAGGTAATGCCGCGACTATCAACGTATTCAACGAAGACTGATGCTCGAGGATCACCTGCAGCCAATTCAATATCATCAATATCATAACGTTTATTGTTTCCGTCATGACGATTCATCCATCGACCACCCCAGTTCATATTCCATTTTGGTATATCGTGCCTAAAACCAAAAGAGTTGAATCCTCGGGCATTGAACTGAAAGCGGCGGTCAATGCCAAGAAAAGGGTCAGTTATACTGGAATCCTCCACGGTCAAACTGGAGGTTATAAGCAGATTAGGTAGATTGATCATGCGCATGCGAATACTCGCATTCATAGTAATGCCATACATATCACCGTCACCAATATTGCCGTTAGCAGATGCAAGGCTCGTTTGGGAAGTCGATACATCGATGCGTTCGATGACATCATGATGTTGATGATAGTAAATGTTGGCGCTTACCACACCCGTATCATTCGGTAATCGATATTCGGCATTAAGGTCATATTTCCAGAGCCATTCCTGTCGAAGATTGGCGTTTCCTGCCTGCGTATTAGCATCGTCATCCTGGTCGTCATTGGCAGCTACAAAATCAGCAAAGCTCAGTTGATTGACAACTTTTTCAATAGTGCCACGTAATTGCAGCTGTGGCGTCATGTCATATCTGAAGTCAATTTTAGGTTTCACAAAATTAAAATCACGTTTATTGGACACGTCACCGCTCTGCTTGATCTCAGAGGTTTCATACAACAAAGTTGTTTCAAGCGACATTTTTGAATTTATGATCCAGTTATGAATAACGAAAGGCTCATAGCGTATTTCTTCTACTTGTGAATTGGCGTTAGATACAGTTTGAGGAACCAGTCCTCCGAATGCCGACGAGGGAGCACCCAGCGAGTCTACTAACCCAAGAGCTAAATTTGAATCCAGTATCGTTTGTGCTCTCTCGGCTCCAAATTCAATATCTTGTCCGTCAAAAATTCCCATGGTGTACGAGCCGCGAACAATGCGTTCTTTAGTAGTGCTGGCTGTGTCGAGGAAAAGTTCTTTATCTTCGCTACCATCGGCCTGTATTTCGAAGCGTTCACGAGTTGCAGACCTATTGCTTTGATTACTAATGAACAAGACTTTAAATCGGTTCCCATTAGGTGATAGATATTCATAGTCTCCGCCAACTTCCCAATTGTCCTGCTCACCCGGAATATCTTCTCTTTCCTGTGACAATACATTTGGGGTTACTCTCAAGTCATTGGTAAAGCGCATGACTTCTGTTGGGTTATTTTTTTCAGCGAAAAGTGCGTTAAAACGAACGCTGTTTGCTGTATTGATGTCGTAATTTAGATTCGTGCTAAATTCATAATCAGTCTGTTCTCTAATCCTGTCTTCACGAACGGTATCATTGGCGGTAAAGTCACCTAAAATACTTGTCTCTTTGCTTATGGAGTGATCGTAACGCGGGGAGGCTGATGCACTTAAGATATAATTAAATTTACCACTTTGGCCACTCAACGAAAGAGAGCCGCCAGGTTCAAGCTGATGATCTAGAAAACGGTCCGTGCTTACTTCATAAGAGATGCTTGTAGAAGCCAGTTCATCAAACAATACGACGTTAACTACCTGACCGCTGCCTCTTACATCTAGAGAACCTGAAGTGCCACGAATTAACTCAATGTAGTTAACCTGGCCAGCTGTGATACGTTCTAACTGTCCACTGGTTTGATTGTTTTTTCCTGCGGTGCGTTTGCCGTTAATCAATATTTCATTTCCACCACTGTTGCCGCCACCAAAACCGCGACCACCCCCTGATGGGTTTCCGCCCCCAGAGAAACCCCTGGGAGGGCCGCCACTATTGCCGCCTGTAGTTGAACCAACTCCGGGAATTCGATCCAGCATGTCTTGTGCCGTAATTGGATTGAACTCTGAAAAATAGGTCGCAGGGTAGACAACAGTTGAGTCGTTTCCGACATTGTTTTGAGCAATGCTCAGCATTGGAGTAGCAATTGAAATTAATAGAGTTGCTGCAAGCTGGCCGACTAAAAGCCTTGAGAATTGAGAAATCATTAGGGTCTCACTAGGGTTAAATAGGTTCTACGTTCATAGGCCCGCAAATCATGTTAATCGAAGGCATAGAGCCTTTGCTCAGTACCGACAGATTTACCACTAAATTTTTAGATTCTCGAGTATAGAAGAAGGGAACAGCAAGATTTGTAACAAATTGTGCAATCTGCTTGAAAAGTCCGCTATTTGCTTGGTGAATATCACTGCTGATGATGTCAGGAGTATTCTGAAATACTTGTTCCTAAAGGTGCTAGGTAGTGCCAACCATTTTATCAACGTAGTTTTTGATGGCATTGAGTCCTTCAGTGCCGATGGTGGTGAACTCCATGCTGTTGTGAAACTTATCGCCAACCTTTCTGGTATTAATAATTCTGGCGTATACGTCTGTTGCGCGAGTGCTGAAAAGCTCTAACGAAAGCGCCATTTTTATTTCTGAAGATTTTTCGAGTTGAGTATCTGTTTCAATTAATAAACCGTGATAGCTGATATCGATGGCTTCGCCGTCAAATTTTTCAGATAGTACAATTTTGCCAGCCAAGTTTTGAAAAACAACGGGCATGTTTACCTTTATCCTTGGGCTTTTGCGTCCCTCACGCCTTGGGACTTCCATGCTATGTGGCCGCTGAGTGGCAAATAATTCGTAAAGGTCTACGGCGTTGCGTGCACCTTTTACTTCAACTCTATTTGGCGGGCCAACTTCAATAAAATCCTTGCTTAAAGCGTGGGTGTTTTCACTAATTAAGATCTGGCCGCGAAGGCAGTGAGCCTCTATACGCGAAGTGAGATTTACCTCGTCGCCGATAATGGTATATTCATGATAGTGTTCTGAACCGAGGTCTCCTACTACTACCGAGCCAGTATTAAGGGCGATACCAACAAAGAGGTCGGGCATACCCAACGTTTTATTTTTGCTATTGAGATCACTCATAGCCCTTTGCATTTCAACAGCACAAGCTATGGCATTTTCTACGTCGCTGCTGCGCTCTTCTGGAAAACCGAAAATTACCAGGATGGAGTCGCCCATGAGTTTGTCAATTGTTCCGCCATAACTGGTGATAATGTTGCCCATAGAATGGAAGTAGCGATTGAGCATTTTTATCACATCAGCGGCGGGGTACGATTCAGCGATATCTGAAAACCCTCGAATATCAGATAAAAGAATAGTGATATTTTTGGTGACAACGTCACGTTCAGGAAATCCCTGACTAACTAAAACCTTAAACAGATGATCCAGAACTGCTGAATCATTCTCTGTAGATTCATTCAACAGTCCATCACTTTTCAGGTCTTGTAAAACCTGCTGTGCTACTTCGACTGCATTTTGTTGGTGTTTAGACATACGGTTCTCTAACGTGGAATATATTGTCGATCTAGAATCAGCTCAGGATCGGCGCCCGCTTTAGGTGTCAATTTTTGAGGTCGACCAGCCTGATTGTCAGTTCCATACAAATTGCCATCACTATCTACCGACAAAGAATGCATTTCAATCCAGCGATGGGGGCCTTCCACTGGTAAATTCCAGGTGTACCTTCGGCTGCCATCAAGGTTGAACTGGACAATTTTAGGTGGGTTTAAATCTGTTACCCAGGCACTGTCTTCGCCAACTAATATATCAAGAGGCATGCCTAAATCAGCCCATGTGGATTCATAGCTAAAACTCGGGTAGTCGCTGGAGTCTGGGGAGGCTGTTTGTTTGAATGTTTGAATTCTAAGTAAGTCGCGATCAAGTACATAGAGAGTTTCGTCAGGGCCGAGCGCCATCGAATGGACGCTGGCAAACTGGCCCGGTCCTTCACCTGTTTCTCCAAACTCAGAAAGATAGCTGCCATCAGCATTACGAACTACGATTCGATTGTTTCCGCCCAGACCATCCGCAATCAAGATTTTTCCATCGGGTAGAAACGCGACATCCTGAGGCTTATTGAAGTGATATTCGTCTTTACCGGCGACGTTCTTTTCGCCCAATGTCATTAGCAGCTGCGATCCGTCATTGGAAAAGACATAAATGATATTCCCTGTTTCGTCTACCAGCCAAAGGCGGCGTTCGGGATCGTAAGGACTCATACGAAGCTTGTGTGGCCCGGGGCCATCTGTACCAACAAATAGATGATCCCACTGGTCCCAGACTTCCAGTAAATTGCCTTCACTATCAATAATATAAATGCAGTTTTGCCATACTCGGCCTCGTCCCTGAAGGACATTCCATCCTAGAGACCCGGCAAAACTTGTGTATTCAGGTGGAACTGGATCTGGAAGTTGGGTTTCGCCTCTTTGCAGAACAAATATTCTATCTTTAGATTCGACAAAAATGCTTGAATTGCCGCCCCATGTTTTTCCTGGCTCGGCAAAAGGTTGCATCCAGGTTTCAGTGTTGAAGTCATAAGGGCTGGGGCCAACAGGTCCCGAATTTTGTGCCGTGGCGGATGTCGCAAGAAAGCAGCCAAACAACAGACCGGTAATTATTTTTTGGTATCCCATGGTTTTCTGTCTCTGTGCACAGAACAAGGTTCTGATAGGTTAATTCTAGTTTGAATCTATTATCCGTAAATGTCTTATCGAAAGCCATATTTTTTCATGGCTCAATAGTCTCTGTTCACTCAGAACAGGAACATGATGTCAGCGAATTTCTTTCAGCGACAAAGCTACGCAAACTAAAGTCACTCAAATTAAGGTAAGGGCATTTCTTCACTATCTTGAGAGCGTGCCGGCTGAAACGCTGCCATGGAAGATTCAGTGCGCACTTGCTCTAACCAATATACACCATCATAAGGGGCACTGTTCCCGCGAGTGCCAAGGAAATCGACATCGCCGTCGTGGTCTATGTCGCGGGCTATGAATTTGTCGAACATGCCGCGTTTACGACGAGAGATATCATGCCTCGTCCAGGCTTCCTTGGCATTGCCCGGATTTTTAAACCAGCCCATGCGACCCAAGGGGTCGTTTTCGTCAACTTCCCCATCCCCCGTACGCGGGCCTCTGCTATAGCTTCCGGCAATAACATCTGTATATCCATCCCCGTCGATATCAGCGATCTCCATACCGGTTATGCTGTCGGGTAAGAATGTACCTATGAAGTGTGCATTCCATGTGTCATCGATATTCTCTGGCTGTTCTAGCCAGGACAAGCCACCGGGAGTGGCGCCAATAATATCAAGACGTCCATCACCGTTTAGATCAGTATATTCAAGATTAAAGCCAGCTGCTGTTGCCCCGTTAATGCCAATGGCATGCTCGCGAAACTCAAAATTTCCATCCTGGCTGATATTCTCAAAGAAAATTAGTCGGCCTTCTCCCCGGGTACCAACAATGATATCCATATCTCCATCACCATCGAGATCAACCGGTTCAGCATTTTGAGGGACGCTATATCTACCAAGTGTGATTTCTGTCCAGCTGTCACCGTTTAGCGGGTCACCGCTGAATGTAAATATTGATACTGGTGTCGAGCGCGCGAAATCCTCAGGCCCGGGGCGCTGCGTTCCTTTGTTGGCTGCGCTAATTTCTGGTCTGCCATCTCCGTTGAAATCAGCCAGAAAAACTCGAATATAAGATCCCTTGCCCTTTGTTACTGGCAAAATTAAACGTGGCCAGGTTTCAGTTCGAGCGTTGCTCCCAGGGTTCTGTAAATAAATTAAATGTGACAGTTCTGCAGCGACCACAATATCGAGAAAGCCATCGCCATTGACATCAGCAATCGCGGCGTCTTCCGGGGCAGGCGCATCCAGGCCCTGGGCTAGGGTGACATTTACCCAGATATCAGGGTTTTCAGAGCCAAAGGCAATTCGAACATGGCCTTCTGGAACAGGTACATAATCGGGGTCAAAACTACCGGAATCGTACTCGCTATCGGATTCATGCACCGACACTATATCTTCAAATCCGTCTCCATCCAGGTCGCCGACAACCAGTCCATCACTGCCATTTAAATTAAAGCCAGCGATTATAGGGTCATCGATAATATGCTCTTTCCAGCTAATAAATGAACCACTAAGGCTTTGAGCTTCACTTGGGGTGTCGCCAACTGGCAGCTGAGCAAAAACTGGCAGGCTAGTACAAAACAGTATCGATATAGATAAGGTGGCTAGAACTGGCTTGGTGTTATTCATAAAAACTCCCTGAGCTTGCTAATGGTGAAATGGTATCAGGCATTTCGATCGATCTGAAGTGATCTGATAATTGTTTTGGAAGAGCCGCTAAAACAATTAAACGGCGAACGGCACAAAACGTCGACATAGTCAGTTGCAGGAGTTAGCATTTGGCCAAATAAGGGAGCTTCACTATGAAATACACTATTTTTGCCTTTTTTCTACTAATGTCATCAACTTTGGGTGCGCAGTCAAACCTGCCATCATTGTCAGGCCTTGACTCAGGCTGGAATACCATCTCAACAGAAGGTGTCTGTTCAGCGGGAACTCCTTACCAGTTTTATGCGAAATCTTCAGTAGCAAGCGACAATTTACTGATTTTTTTCAACGGGGGTGGCGCGTGCTGGTTCGGTCAGGCTTGTGACTTAGGAGAGCAACCAAATATACACAGCCCATTTGCCGACATGGACTCGAATAACCCAGCTTTATCAGGCGGTATTTTTGATCTTGAAAATGGCGAAAACCCTTTTGCCGACTACAATATGGTTTTTATCCCTTATTGTACTGGTGATGTGCATATTGGAGCGGGAGAGCGTATTTACACTTATGAAAATGAAATGGGAGAAGAAGTAAAGTACACCGCACATCATAATGGTTATGAAAATAGTATGACTGTGCTCAATTGGGTCTATGAAAATTTTTCAAGCCTGCGTAGTGTGGTAATTACCGGTAGTAGTGCTGGTGCTATTGGTTCATCCTTCTATTCAGGAATGGTTGCCGAACAATATTCGAATATTCCCGTAATATTGATAGCTGATGCGGCGGGCGGTTATGGCTCCCCACTTATGCCAATTACGCACAGAGCCTGGAATACGGCATCAATTTTGCCTGACTGGATAGACTATGCCGGTGAAACCAATGAGACAATAAGCTTTGAAGATTTCTACATTGCCAGTGCAAACCACAGTCCTAATTTAACCATTGCGCAATACAATGCAGCAGAAGACGAAACTCAGAAAATGTTTACACAAGTAATTGGTGATGCGCCGGGTAGTTTTAGTCTGCCACAGCGAATATTAACTAACTATCAAGAAATTGAGAGTTCTGTTGATGATTTTTACAGTTATACAGCTGGCGGTGAGTTTCATACCATTCTTAGAGATAAGATTTTTTATAGATATGAAGTAGAGGGTGTGCGCTTTGTGGATTGGGTTACTTCTCTAGTCAATGGCGAACAAGTTAGAGATATAAGTTGTGTGAAAGAAGCGACAGGGTGTAACGACGCGCCCGAATAGAGTTAGATTTTTGTAATACTAATTTTTATTGGAATAGTTGTGGATCAAGTTAAAGAAATAGTAAATTCAGTTAAAGAAGCAATGCTTGTGTGTCTGTCTGATTCTGTATCGGAAGCTTTACGCGAAGCGAATATGGTTATCGCTAATCAGCCTGGTGCCAACTCGGCAAACGCGATGCATCTTAATGACGAAAAGCAGGCTGTTGTGGAGCGGTTCTCTAACAACATTGGCTCAAATTTTGATGAATTAACAGGGTCGAAATCAAGACAGGTAAATGTTCTTGATTACGGCAGTCTTAGCCTCGTGGAAGAAGATGACCTCGAGGCTATTATAGCTATGGAAGGAATGATATCTCACGCACGAAATTGTGATATTCAGGAATACCTGCGTTTTACCACACGGCTAGATTCATTGTTTTATGGAACTCGTATCGATGAATCGAACAATCCTATGGACCCGGAACAGATTGGTGAGGCTTTTCGTGACGCTATTCGGCCAGTGAGCCTAACTGCGCCTGATTTGCTTATTGCTTATCGAAAATTTAATAGCTGTGTTTTTCATAATTTAGAAAATGCCTTGGAAAAAGCTAATGGAATATTAATTCAAAAAGGAATTATTCCGAATCTTGATATAGCGGCAAGGAATAAAAAAGAACAACGAAATAAAAGGCGAGTACGTCGGCAGAAATCTGATCCGACTGATCGTGCCTTTGCGACAGCAGAGCAAAATGCGACAGGTGCAGGAACAAATCAGCAACTGTTATCTATGATGCAGAATCTTATGCATGGATCGCAAACTCATGGGGTGCCAGCCCAAACCGTACCCACAGGGAATGTAAGCTCAAATGCCGGTCATGCTGGGCTTCAGCAGGGCATGATGATTGGAAGCCAAAAAGTGGAAATTGTCGCTAGCGACCAATTGCTAAGTTTGCTTAATAAGCTTCAGTCAGTTGCAGGGCCAGAGCACGATGACAGCGGTGTAAACGACGGGGCTACGGCACTGAATTTGAGCAATTCAGTTGGCAAGCTTCTCGAGCAGGGCAGCGACTCTGAAGTGTTAAGAGCGATAGACAGCCAGTCACTAGACATTATTAATCTTGTGACATTTCTATATGAAGAAATATGGCGAGATGAAACAGTACCAATCCCTGTAAAGGAATTGATCGGAAGAACGCAAATTACAATTTTGAAACTAGCCTTGCAAGATGCCAGTTTTTTTGAAGATGCAGACCACCCTGCTCGTATTCTTTTGAATGAGTTGGCCACGGCAGGGATTTGCTGGACCGAGACTGACAAGCAAAATGCAGATCCGATGTACCGAAAAATGAATGAAATTGTAAATAGTTTTGTGAAAGACTTTTCAAACGACCTGGAGTTAATTGAAAATCTGATCGATGAATTTAAAGAATTTAAACACGGCCAGGCACTTGCTTCTCAAGAAAGCGAACATCGTTTGATGGATGCGGATGAGCGCAAAAATCGATTGAGTGATGTGAATGACTATGCTCTTCACAAAATAAAGGAGCGTATTCTAAGTGAGGATGTTCACTCATTTGTCCAAAATTTCCTGCTGACGCATTTTCATAAATTTGTTGTACAGGTTGTGCTTAGAGAGGGGCCGGGAGGAATAAGTTGGAAGCCGGTAATGAACACTATAGATGTATTGCTCTGGACAGTTAGTCACGAAAAAAGCGAGGGTGATTTAGAAAAATTCACAAAAGTAAATCCCAGACTGTTGGCAAATTTAGGCAAGGCCTTGGAGGTCGCAGGAATCGAAAAAGATGAGGCAGAACAATCCCTCAACGAATTAAAAAATGTTCAGGAAGAATGTTTTAAAGGCTCCTGGGAAGAAACTAATACACCCAGTGCTACCCCTTCAGACGACAATGATGATTCGTCGATTAGAGAAACCCCTGCTGCAGAGTCGAAACTACCTGAGGACGATGAGCATTTATTGGAAGTAGCTAAATACCCTATTGGTATCTGGTTGGAATTTCAGGTAGATTCAGAACATACAATTCGCTGCACGCTAGCAGCAAAAATAGACACCATTGAAAAATATGTGTTTGTTAACGGACAAGGTGTCAAAGTTGTCGAGAAATCCAAAACGGGTTTGGCGCGGGAGTTAAAAGCTGGCACGGTTAAAGTGATTAGCGAGGCGCCTCTGATTGATCGCGCCATGGAATCAGTTATAGGTAAGCTGCGCGAATCAACTACGACCCCACAATAGCTTACAAATCATAGAATCATTCATCTTTTTAACAGTAAATTTAATTAAAAAAATAGAGAAGACCAATGAAATATAGCTCAATACTGCTCAATACGTATCGAATTTGTATATTTACTGTATTGATATGGGTTCCATCCTTGTTTGCTCAATCTGCAAACCCTCTGGAATTAACCGCTCTTGATGAATATGTACATAAAGTAGATTCAAGCTATCGTTATAGCGTGCTCACTACAGTAGAAGGAGACGGCTATAAAACCTTTATTGTAGAAATGGTTTCGCAGACATGGTTGACAGAAAATGAGGTTAATCTACCTGTATGGGAACACTTCATGACCATCACTGTACCTGATGAAGTAGTGAGTGATATCAGCTTTTTGTATATAACAGGTGGTAGCAAAAGTAATGATGCGCCAGCGTCAGCACCGGAAACAGATATCAAACGAGCATTGGAATCCAGCACAGTTGTGACAACGCTTTATATGGTGCCAAATCAGCCGCTGAGGTTTGTTGACGATAGCGAAAATCCACGAACAGAAGATGCCATAATTTCCTATACCTGGGATAAATTCCTGCGTACAGGTGATGAAAAATGGCCACTTCGGCTACCCATGACAAAAAGTGCGGTACGTGCCATGGACACTGTTACAAATTTAATGGCAAGTAACTCAGGTGGCAACATTGAAGTGGATCAGTTTGTTGTAGCTGGTGGTTCGAAAAGAGGCTGGACGACCTGGACAACTGCGATTGTGGACAATCGTGTAGTTGCGATTATGCCAATTGTGATTGATGTTTTGAATGTGGAAGAATCGTTCAAACACCACTTCTCTGTATATGGCGCTTATTCCCCCGCGGTTATTGACTATGTGCTTGGCGGAAACATTTCATGGATAGGCACGCCGGAATTTGCCAAATTGATGGATCTTGTAGATCCATATGAATACCGTAACAGGCTTGAACTGCCGAAATTTTTACTCAGCTCTACTGGAGACGAGTTTTTTCTACCAGACTCCTGGCAGTTCTATTGGGACGACTTAGTAGGCGAGAAACATGTTCGATATGTGCCTAACTCGAATCATTCAATGGGTGGAACCGACGTAATGGACAGTGTTGATGCTTGGTATCATGCCATTGTGCATAATATTTCAATGCCTAGATACTCTTGGGACGTAGCTGAAGATGGCACTATCACAGTGTTGTCGCTGGACAAGCCTACCGAGGTTTTACTCTGGCAGGCGCATAACCCGGATAAGCGTAATTTTATGCAGGCGGTCATTGGCAGGGCTTATACCAGTACACCATTAAACGAAGTGGAACCTGGGGTATATAAAATCAAGCTGGACCCACCCGAAACAGGCTATACATCCTATTACGTTGAAATGGCCTATCCTAGCGGAATTGAAACTCCGTTTAAATTTAGCAGCGGAACTAAAATAGTGCCCGATACAACCGAGTATGAGTGGTCTTTAACACCAGATAGCACTCGAAATAGATAAAACAGATTTAAAGATAGGATGCTTGGGCTGAGGTTGGATACTTGTCAGCTTATAAAGCGTTTAATCTGCATACAGTGTTGAGCTTTGCATTATGCGTAGCAATTCTGCAGGGCTCATGTACGCACCACCTCCACCTTCGAGGTTAGATACCGCATTGGTATTCGAAGAAAACTCGCGCCTGACAAAAGACGCGTGATCAAACCGCTGCCAGCCTAAACCGTATCCAATTAGTCGACTGTCCGTCGCGCGTTCAAATCCAATGCGACAGTCACTTAGCTGACAAAGCGCATCAGCAGCAATTCCAAAGAATGATCTATTGAGATAATAAACTGTGTGAGACAACTCATGACCGATGATTCCAACCTGGGCATTAAAAGGCTGGTTCTTCAACAATAAAGCCTCTCTTGTGCCTTCGAGGCTGGAGTCGATTATTACCAGATAGGTTCTGTTTTTGGCTGAACGCAGCAAACTACTCCAGTGAGGGCGCGAGGACAAAGGTATGGAAACATCATCAACAATGAAGCGAATTTTGACGTCTCTTAATTCAGGATAATGACTTAGTGCCAGCAAGGCCTGTAGCTCGAAGTTAGGAGGCAAGTCCTTATTAACACCAAACTCGGCGTTTAATGAGTCGAAATGCGGTCGCTGTTCAATTTCCGTATATTCCCGAACTACGGTTACTTTCTGATTATCGGCAGCAAATAGTGTGGTGGCGCTCATCGTGGCGCATAAAATGATGGCAATCATCCCTGCTGGGCTGGCATGGGTAAAGCTGAACATATTACTAGTCGCCATATCGCCAGCCTTAAATTAGTAGCTTGCCACTATTGCATTGACGGTGAGTTTATCCGCACAACAATTTTTGTGCTTCTGATCACATTGTCATAGCTATCTACGTCACACTTTTTGCCTGGCGGGCTGAAAAACGTGCGGCAGATCATATAAGCGACAATTCAACCTAGGATAAACCTGTTTAAAGAGTAATGTAATCCTGTGTTTAAGCAAAACAGACGTTGTTGTGAATAAAGATATGAATAAAGAAAAGCGTGATTACCCAAGAATAGATTTACACGGTGAGGCCAATATATCTTTAGCTGGTGTTATTCGTAATGGTACTTTGATGAACCTGTCTCCTTCGGGTATTGAGATTGAATGTCGGCATCAATTAATTGAGCAACTAAGTCGATTCAAATCCAGCGCTGGCCTATTTCCTGACCTTGAGCTTGAATTCAATTTGCCCTCCCATGGGGAAGTCTGTAAGAAAATCAAATCGACCTGTAATGTGTCTTTTTGTCGTCGCCAGCGACAGGACAGCTATTACCTTCGACTAAAATTTATCACCCTTGGTAAGCAAGACGAAAAGCAGGTAAGTGACTACCTCAATCACGCGGTTGCCGCTTGATTCATATTCCTTCCTTGCATAGTGAATAATCATTGCCTGTGTAATGTTCTAAGCACATAGATTTGGTGTGCTAATGATTTCCATCGATTTCCATTCAGCTGAATATCCATTATGATAATGGGATGAAACCGACAATTCTTTTCGTTCTATTATTTTCCTTCGGCGTTACTGTTAGTGCGCAGGAACAGTCATTTGATGAGTGGCTTGAGCAACTTCGCGTTGAGGCTCGATCTTTGGGTATTAGCGATACCACCCTGACCGCACTGGATTCTCTGGAAGCACCACTGGAAAGAGTTCTTGAGCTTGATGGTAGTCAACCAGAGTTCGTGCAAACCTTTAGTCGGTATATGGGATTACGCGTAACTGATCGACAGGTTGCCCGTGGGCAAGCCCTGTTACAACAACACGCGACCTTATTGGAAGAGGTTCGCCAGAAGTATAGTATGCAACCGCAATATCTGATTGCTTTTTGGGCTATTGAAAGTAATTTTGGAAGCAATACCGGCGGTTTTTCCGTGTTGCAAGCTTTGGCTACCCTGGCTTTTGACCCACGTAGAGCAGAAATGTTTAGACGTGAAATATTAACGGCACTGAAAATTATAGATGAAGGACATATTACTGCTGCAAATATGAGTGGTTCCTGGGCTGGTGCTATGGGCCAGCTACAGTTCATGCCATCGATTTTTGAACGTTACGGGGTTGACGGCGATGGCGATGGACAAATAGATATCTGGAATAGTTTGCCAGATATATTCCACTCGGCAGCCAACTTCATGTCTAGCGCCGGCTGGAAAGGTGATGAACGATGGGGCAGGGAAGTGCTATTACCTTCTGACTTCGATTTTGCCTTAGCAGGTACAAATACACGCAAACCACTCCAACAATGGCGCGATATAGGGATACTGCGTGTATCAGGAGGCCCAATTCCTGTGGCTGAAATGCAGGCATCAATTGTCATACCCAGCGGCGCGAATGGTCCGGCTTTTCTGGTGTATGATAATTTTCGAGTGACCAGAACCTATAACTCTCCCATATTTTACGCACTTACCGTTGGGCATCTGGCTGACAGGTTTTCCGGCGGTGCGGCTATTCAACATATGCCTGAAAGCGAACAGGCAATGAGCATAGCTGATGTTACGGAAATGCAGGAATATCTAAATTCGCTTGGTTTCGATTCAGGTGCTCCTGATGGTCGAGTTGGTAGTCGTACGCGAAGCGCTATTCGCTCTTTTCAAGAACAGCAACAATTGCCGATGGATAGTTATCCTTCACATTCCCTGTTAGAGAAATTGCGCAACTTATTTTGATCCCGGTCAATAATTCGATTTGAATACACTTGATGTCTGGTTTATTCTGCGCCCCTTCCAAACTCGCTAATTCGGCGATTAATTCAAAGTACATTACTATTGGTTGCTATGACTTCTGAACTACAAAACCTGGCTCTTCAACGCTATCGTCGTATGGCCTGGATTACATTGGCCGCTGTCTATTTCCTGATACTGGTTGGAGCTAGCGTGCGGGCTTCGGGTGCCGGTATGGGCTGTCCCGATTGGCCTACCTGTTTCGGTCAATGGATTCCGCCTACCAGTGAGGCGCAACTACCAGACAACTATCAAGAAATATACGCTGAGCTGGGTTATGCCGATACTCGGTTTAATGTTGTGAAAACCTGGACGGAGTACACCAACCGTTTGGTAGGCGTAACAATCGGTTTTTTGATCTTTCTAACTGCTGTTTTCTCCTGGTATTGCCGCGAACACGATAGCTCAATTTTTAAAGCGTCTGTCGGCGCGTTTCTTATGGTTGGATTTCAAGGCTGGTTAGGTGCTCAGGTAGTTGGTTCAAACTTGCAGCCGGGTCTAATTACCTTACACATGCTGGTGGCCTTGGCGCTTGTTGGCACTCTCTTATTCGCGGTTGCTCAAGCGCGTCGAGGCATTATGGCTTCACAGCCGGTGACAGAAATTGCACCTGAGTTTCAGAAATGGCTATACGTGGTATTGGTGTTGACCGTTATTCAGGTAGCGATGGGAACGCAGGTGCGAGAGATGACAGATTTTATCAGTCGCGCACAGGGAGAAGAGCTACGCTCCAGCTGGATCGAAGCGATGCCCTGGTTTTTCTACGTGCATCGCAGTTTCTCGGCAGTGGTATTGTTCTCCAATCTCTGGCTTGGCTGGTTACTAGTTACATCTTTGGGCTGGCAGCATACCTTGACTAGACTAACCCTGGCGATGATCGCAGTAATATGCACATCGGTTGTCTCAGGTGCGACACTGGGGCATCTTGGTATGCCAGCTTTCGTTCAGCCGACACATTTGTTGGCTGCATCACTGCTTTTCGGTTTACAGTTTCTGATCTGGATGAGTTATCGTCACTCTCGTGACGCAGCGGTCTAAGAGAATTTGTAGGATGAGTGAGCCAGGCATAAGGCAACCCACTTACTAGCTCTGTTTAAACCACGCCGTTATTTAGGGCCTTAATAGTATTTTTCTTTTTGGTATTCAGTGATTGGTAAATTATGAGTCATAAAGAGTTCGATATAGTTATTTTTGGAGCAACCAGTTTTGTTGGTAAAATTTTATGTAATTACCTGGTTAACGAATTTACTGAACCAAATTTAACCTGGGCTATGGCAGCGAGGTCGGCTGCAAAACTGTCCGATCTTAAAAAGACATTGGGCGATCAGGCAGAACACATTCCAACCATAGTTGCGGATTCAGAAAATGCGGAATCACTGGAATCGCTATGTGCTCGATCTGAAGTCATCATTTCCACTGTAGGGCCTTATGCTTTGTACGGGGAATTGCTGGTAAAAATTTGTGCAGAAACTGGTACCGATTATTGTGATCTTACTGGTGAGCCACAATGGATAAAACTCATGATCGAGCGTTATGAATCAATCGCTCAGAAAAGCGGCGCGCGAATAGTGCATTGCTGTGGGTTCGATTCGATACCTTCTGACCTCGGTGTGAAATTTTTACAAGAGCATGCAAAGGCAGAATTTGGCTCATATTGTGTTCAGGTAAAAATGCGAGTTAAAGCTCTAAAAGGAGGTGCCTCAGGTGGCACAATCGCAAGTGGGGTGAATTTGTACAAAGAGGCGTCAGCAAATCCGCAGCTTCGCAAGGAATTAGAAGATCCTTACTCTATTTGCCCAGTTGATCATTCGTTTAAAGCTAAACAGCGCAATGTAACGGTAGAACTCGATACTGATTTTGATGAATGGGCGGGTCCTTTTATAATGGCATCCATCAACACACGTGTAGTTTTACGCAGTAACGCATTAGTTCAAGGTTTCTGGGAAGAGAACTTTCTCTATGATGAAGCGATGCTTACAGGTGCCGGTCGATCGGGCAAGAAAAAGGCAAAGCAATTATTGATGGGCACCAAGATCGGAGCCATTGCCATGTCTTTAGCACCAATTCGATGGTTAGCGACCCGGTTCATTTTACCAAAGCCTGGTGAAGGCCCTAGCCCAGAACAACAGTTGAATGGTCTTTACGACCTTCGCTTTCTCGGCAAGACTAATGCAGGAGAAGAGATACAGATAAAAGTTACTGGCGATCGTGATCCCGGCTACGGCTCTACTGCAAAAATGCTAGCTCAGGCTGGAATTAGTCTACGTCGAGATGTAGATAAAGGCGAATTAACTGGTGGATTCTGGACTCCAGCTACGGCATATGGCGACAGGCTTCTGGAAAGGCTGCAGTCTCATGCAGGCATGACTTTTGAGCTGATTTCAACCACGCAGAAGCACGTATCCGGCCACTCCGAGACATAAGGTCTTTAGACAATCCTTTTTAGACRCCGGCAATTGATACTTCTTAGTCAATGCGCTGRAATTTTCTTGTCGAGCTAATCTCTTCTGAACCAATCAGTTGGTGAGTTTCGTCATTCATTGGCGGCTATTCCTAATCCTCTCAATTGGTATTCGTACTAAATCTAATAAAATCAGTTAGATATAATCATGGCATAGAACGTGAATAGCATTGATCAACTATCGAAGTAGTTGTTTATGTAACCTTGAGATTGATCTCGCGTCTAACTGAGAATACACATAAACATTTTTCTTCGTGTTCACCTTGTTTGCGCTTGGTTCAGCTGCGGGCTGATTGTATTGGCCTGCARCTGAACCTTTTTTATAAAGCTTTTGGCGCTTGATTCAAGATTCAATATGGCTGTTTAATACAGGCACACTGAATAACAGCTCAGCCGATTAAATTGSTTGATTCGATGGCAGGAAAGATAAAATGAAAAAACTGTGGCCGCAAGTTCGTAAATTACTCGTCTTTCAAATCAAGCTTTATATCGATGCGTTTAGAGATATTATTCTCAGCGCTCTCTCTCTTGGCGCGTTTCTAATTGACCTGGTCCAGCAAAATGAAGGGCCGGATTCCTATTTTGAGCGAGTTCTTGGCTTTGGCAGACACACGGAAAGAACTATCAACCTGTTCAATAACTACGATCGGGACAAGGGAGGGAAAAATGTAGATAGTATTCTCGATGAAGTAGAGGACAAAATCAGGAAAAATGTTAGAGATGCGAATCGCTAGTAGTTGCATGCGCTTCGCGTGCTAGTATTGACCCTGTTTTTCCCGTGTCATCTTTGAGTTTTAGTAGATGTTCGGGTATTGTTTTATAAGCTAAAACTCGCAGTCTCCAGGAAAACCCTGTGCAAAACTCCTTGCTATTATTCAGCGCGCAAATTGTCGCAATCTTATCTATTTTCCTATTAGCGGTAGGGTATCTGAAAACTGACCCTCGTGCGGCAAGTGCAAGAGTATTTGCCGCTATGTCTGCATTCATTGTGCTTTATTTGATCAATGGTATGAGTGGGCAGCACATTGATCCTTTGTTCAGGCTCGATATTAGTAGTTGGCAACTGATCTGTAATATTGGTATGAATGCTATTCCAGGTTTGTTTATGTTCTATTGCTTTCTTGTTTTTCAAGAACAGCAGAAGTTCCCTTTATTACTTGTGCTAGCGTTTGTGCTTCAGGCGATTCTCGATGCGGTAATATCGGGTTTAACTCTCTACACTACGGAAATCGGTAGTTCAGCAACAGTGATGTTTTTAGATACTTGTATGGATGTGCTAATGCTGGTGTTTGTGGCTGCCGCCATGTATTGGACCATGAAGGGGTGGCGCTCGGACCTGGTGGATGATCGCCGTGTATTGCGTTGGTTTATTATCGGTGCTCAAGGCAGTTTGATATTTGTCATTGTGCTCGTTGAAAATTTTATGCTTGAATCAGACTCTAGCACCTACGGCATGGGCCAAGCAGTCATCGTTTCGTCTATCGCAATTCTTTGCATGGGCATGTTACTCGTTACCATGAAGTTTGATTACGTATCGCTGAGTATTGGAATACGCAAAGTTGTGGATTTAGGCGAGGAAGCGACGCCCGAAGATACGCCACCATTCGATACTGACAGTTTTAATAAAGTCTTTCGCGGTGGGAAACTATATCGTGAAGCAGGTTTAACCATTGCATTGCTGGCCAAAAAACTGAATCTGCCAGAGTACCGCCTACGTGCTTTTATCCACAAGCAACTTGGCTTTCGTAACTTTAACGCTATGCTACATGAGTATCGAATAGAAGATGCTAGCGAAGTACTGTCCAATAGTGACAAACCTAATGTTCCGGTTCTAACTGTTGCGCTATCCGTTGGTTATCAGTCAATTACTCCGTTTAACAATGCCTTCAGACAGTTGAAGGGCGTTACTCCATCGGAGTTTCGCAAACGCGCAGCTCAATCACGGAATTGAGTAAAGTCCAATTTTACCTACGATATGAGTGCTTCTGAGATATAGTTGGACTCTCAACGAAAGGCTGTTTATCATTTCGCCCTTTTCGAGAATCAATTATTCCCATTCGGGGCTACTGGAGGTTAACGGGCGTGATCAATGAAATGTTACTCAACTTTGCTCATTGGCTAGAGGCTCAATCCTATAGCCAAATGTTAGTTGCCGGGTACTATAGCTATAGCTGGTTAGAAGCAACTCACGTATTAACTTTAATGCTTAGTATAGGTTCGTTATTCATCATTGATTTTCGAATGATGGGGTGGATGTTGACCGATGTTCCCGCCTCAAAATTGGCAGAGCGCCTGAATAAGCCAATGCTAATTGGCTTCACAATTATGTTTATCACCGGAGCACTTCTGGTTTATGCCAAGCCGGTAGAAACTGTTCAAAGTTTGTGGTTTCGGATCAAAATGATATTACTGCTTTTGGCATTCATTAATGCCTGGGTTTTCAACGCTCGGCTTAAAGCAGCAGCTGGCAGTTGGGACAATGACGCGGTTGCTCCCAAAGCTATACGTATAGGTGCAATTATATCACTTTGTCTATGGTGTGGTGTGGTAACTCTTGGCCGGTATATACCTTACGATTGGGTAGATTGTGCAATTACAAACAATACAACTATTTTGTGGGCGGCAGGCTGTGTCGATCAACTACAGGCTTTGCAGTAATTTTTACTGTGTTAAGAATAGAAATAAAAAGTAAAATATTAGCTAAGTGTAGTGCGCTAAAAATTTAATCAGGGAGTCATCTATGCTCAATTCAATGTTGGGCCAATATCGTCGGACCATAATTCTTGTCGTTGTATTCTTACTAATAGCAATTCTCGAAGTGCTGGAAGTCAGAACGACTATCTATGGAAACTCTCTGCCGTTTTTTGAGTGGATGAAAAATTCTTCCTGGTTAGGGATTATTGGCACAACATATGGCTCCGTTTACGCAACTATTGAAGCAGTACATCTATTATCGATGGCTGTCATTGGAGGCACTGTACTCGCTACAGATCTGAGGCTGCTCGGTGTAGTGTTGACTGACATCCCCTCTGAAACTCTTACCAGGGGAACGCATAAAGTTTTTCGCAATGCCTTAATCTGCGCTATCGCGACAGGCATATTTTGTGCCGCGGGTGTGGCTGATAAAGTTTACTATATGCCGGTTTTCTGGGTGAAGATGCTCGCATTGGTGGCGGGAGGCTGTTTTGTATTTTTGGTTAAGCAGCCATTATTAAATAGCATGCCTCATAGTGAAATTAACCCATGGACGATACGATTGCTTGCGACTACGTCTATTTTGGTATGGTTCACTGTGGCTGCTGCTGGGCGATGGATTGGTTTTAGCTAGGCTCATTTGAAAATTTGTGTAGTAGGAGCAATGTATGAGTAACGAAAAAAAATGGGGTGACCTGGAAATTGCTGCAGTTGGGTCAGCCGTTATAATAATGGGTTCTTTGTTGTTTTATTGGGTGCTCGAAATTGAATCGATGCTTGAACTACTGGAACTGGCTTATGGTTCAGCTAAATTATTTAATAACCCACTGGTATATTAAGTGTAGTTAACTAATACAGTTTTTTGAATATTTCAATCAGGGGGTCTTTTCAGGCTCCTTGTCTCTCTGCCTCTCTCTAATTTCGCTCGTACCGCCTAGCACACACCTTCCGCTGTAGCTTATTTCAATTTTTAGCTGTTGTTGTCTGCATTTGATCGATCTCAATAAATCTTTATTTATTGCCTGTATATTCACTCGGCAAGCGTTAGTTGGTATGGCTTCAATCTGGCCGTCCGCAGCGGCCTTATGTTCGGCACTGTAAAATCTAATGAATAAAGATTATGTCTCAATCAGAGACAGTGGGGGTCTGCACAGTATATGAATCAATTCGTTTACGATATTGCTATCTGGCTGGATGACACTGCCTGGAGTACTTTACTTCATGAGTCTTACTATATGTACAACTGGGTCGAGTCAACGCATGTCCTAACTTTAATTCTCTGTCTGGGAATGCTGTTTCTTATCGACTTACGTATGCTTGGATATGCACTTCCTAACGTTCCTGCAAGTAATATAGCCAATCGCTTGAATATACCGATGCTTGTTGGCTTTGGAATAATGATAATTACCGGAGCACTGCTGTTTTACGCCGTACCGGTAAGAAGTACGCAGAGCGTGTGGTTTCGAGTCAAAATGCTGTTGCTGGTTGGATGCGCTATTAACGCTTACCTTTTTCATAAACGAATGAATGAATCAGTGTCTTCATGGGACAACGACGCAAGGGCGCCGAGCCGGATTCGCCTTGGGGCGATTTTGTCGCTGGTATTCTGGTCGCTGGTTGTTATCTGTGGACGTTTTATTGCCTATGACTGGTTCGATTGTGAGTACACATCAGTCGGTAGTCTTTCGCAGGTACTTTCAGGTTGTATTGATGGCCAAGCTCGATTTTAAAGCAGTTAAATAAAAGCAGTTAAATAAATGAACAGGATTGGGTGTGCCCAGTAACTATATCAGGAGTCATTTATGTCGACATCGTCCACTTCTATTCTGGGCACTTACACTAAAACCATCACGGTAGTCGCGCTGGTATTATTCCTGCTCGTGTTTTCATTTTCAGGTTTGAGACGAGACATATGGCTAGAGTTATATGAGTTTTTCCTGTGGCTAGAAACAACACCTTTTGGGCTGATAGGAAAGACATGGGGTGCTGTATTCGCTGTTGTTGAAGCCTTTCATTTACTGTCCATGGCATTATTGGGTGGTGCGGTCATTGTAAGTGATGCACGCTTATTGGGCTGGGTGTTCACAGATATACCCGTCCAGGAAATACAGGATAAAGCTCACCGAGTGTTTGTGATGGGATTGATCGTCGTGCTTGCTACAGGTGTCTTTATGGCCTGCGGTGTTGCTGGAAAATTATATTGGCTACCAGTGTTTTGGTACAAAATGTTAGCACTGGCAACTGGCATATTCTTCGTGTTTTTTATTAGGAAACCCATGCTGAAAGGAGATATAGATAAAATTAACCCTACTGTAGTGAAGCTGGTGGCAATATCTTCGATGTTGGTGTGGATGACGGTGGCAGCAACAGGGCGCTGGATAGGATTTGCTGGTAGTTAAATCTATCAAGACAGGAGCGATATATGGAGTCTTTACAGTCAATAGTCCGCAGGAGAATGATATGACCGATAAAAATACAAATAGCGAAAAAATGGACGATGTTCAAATGGCTGCAGTGGCTATTTCTGCCACTATCATAATTTTCTTTGTGATTTACTGGTCCATTCAAATCCAGAGTGTCAGAGATTTACTGGAAATGGCCTATGGCTAGTATGGTTTGTCTTTGAGTGCCAATATTTCACGAAATAAGTAATGAAAAAGGCCAGTTAACGAATTAACCGGCCTTTTTGTTGCCTGCTTTCTAGGTTTAGCTACTTAATAGAATTATCTAAGAGCTACTTCATTGGTGAAAAATCAGTCGCTGTCATGTAACGTCGCTCAACGCCAGCCAGAATAGGGCCGTTGGCATTCGAGGCGTCGGCTACGGACTTCCACTCGGGATCTTGTCCGAATGCTCTCCATGATGCATTAGCAGCGTCCTGACTTGCATGCTCTAGTATATAGATCAATGTGTTATCTACTTCGTCTTCATCAGTGGGTGTCCAGTAGCCAATTACCTTCATGCCGTGATTACTGAAGATTCGAGTAGTGTGATCACGAAATCTTGCATGTAGATTGTCCAGATTACCTTCCGTGGCGGTATAAACGCGTAGTTCGAATACCTTGCCATTGTCTTGAGCAGATGAGCTTACTAGCACTCCAGCCCCCAGACCAATGATAAGAGATAGTAGGGAAAATCCTGCGGCTTTGCCAAATTTAGTCACTTTTTTCTCCTAAGAGGAAGTTAGTTTGATTTGCTCGAAGTTGAGTATAATCAAGGGGTTCGCAAATAGCGACAATGACAAACTGCTAGAAGATTTGGTTAGATTCTACCTGCTTCATTTAGTATGATTCGGCTCTTGTCATTAAAGCGTGGAAACCAACAATGGACAATTTGCTTGCTCAGGGTGTTGAACTGGCGATATTTGGTATGGGAACAGTGTTTGTGTTTCTGGCATTACTGATTGCGGCTACAAAAACCATGTCCGCGATTGTGCTCAGGTTTGAACCTGAGGTGGTTAGTCCCACTCCAGATGCAGGGGCACACAATGGCTCAGCACTTGATCAGGGCCGTATAGTCGCAATAATCAGTGCGGCGATCACCCAACACCGAAATAAAAATAAGCAGTAGACGTGCAATAGGTAAAAAGCAGTTAACTAGCTGCTTTTGCTGATTCTTACAAAATAACAACGATGAGTTTGTGATATGAATGATAAAACCCCTCTAGGAATTACTGATGTTGTCCTGCGTGACGCCCACCAGTCTTTATTGGCGACTCGGATGCGTATAGACGACCTGCTACCGATAGCTGAGAAGTTGGATAAGGTTGGATTTTGGTCGTTAGAGTCCTGGGGTGGTGCGACATTCGATGCCTGTATTCGTTTTGTAGGAGAAGACCCTTGGGAGCGTATTCGCCTTTTTAAGGAGGCAATGCCGAATACACCGCAGCAAATGCTGTTTAGAGGTCAAAACATACTGGGCTACCGTCACTACGGAGATGACCTGGTTGAAAAATTTGTAGAAAGAGCCGCTGTGAATGGTGTCGATGTGTTTCGAGTATTCGATGCGATGAATGATGTGCGAAACCTGGAAACAGCAATCAAAGCGGTAAAGGAGCAGGGAAAACACGCTCAGGGCACAATGTCTTATACGCTAAGCCCGGTGCACAATCTTGAGGGTTGGCTGAACATGGCCAAGCAAATTGAGAGCATGGGTGCAGATTCGCTTTGCATCAAGGATATGGCCGGTTTACTCAAGCCCTATGTCGCATTTGAGCTAATCAGCAAACTTAAGAAGACAGTTAAAATCCCCATTCATATGCAATGTCATGCCACTACGGGTCTTTCTACAGCGACCTATCTAAAAGCGGTTGAAGCGGGCATCGACAATGTCGATACAGCAATTTCATCAATGAGTATGACTTACGGGCATTCTCCTACAGAATCGCTCGTGTCTATGCTTGATGCTACTGATCGAAGTACTGGGCTGGATATTGAGCTGCTGGAAGAGATTGCTAGCTATTTTCGTGAAGTAAGGAAAAAATACGCAAAATTTGAAGGTTCACTAAGAGGCATAGACTCTCGAATTCTTGTGGCACAAGTGCCAGGCGGCATGCTTACCAATTTGGAGCATCAGCTAAAGGAGCAGAATGCCGCAGACAAAATAGACGAAGTGCTAGCTGAGATTCCCAAAGTGCGTAAAGACCTGGGCTATATCCCACTCGTTACACCAACATCTCAAATCGTTGGCACTCAGGCAGTATTGAATGTTCTTGTTGGTGAGCGGTATAAGACAATTACCAAGGAAACAGCAGGTGTGCTAAAAGGCGAATATGGAGCAGCACCAGCACCAGTAAACAAAGAGCTGCAAGCTAAAGTGCTCGACGGTGCGGAAGCGGTAACCTGTCGCCCTGCAGATTTGCTAGAGCCAGAATTTGAAAGACAAAAAGCCGAATTACTGAAAATAGCCAAAGAGGAAGGTATAACGCTGGTTAATGAGGTGGATGATACGCTTACCTATGCATTGTTTCCTCAAGCAGGATTGAAATTTTTGAAAAACAGAAACAATCCAGACGCATTCGAGCCAGCACCCACACTTGAAACAGCTGCGCCAGCTCCGACTGCGGCGCCAGCAACTTCTGATGCGGGAGTTTACACCGTGGAGCTTGAA
Source organism: SAR86 cluster bacterium (assembly GCA_002402175.1). Lineage (GTDB taxonomy): Bacteria > Pseudomonadota > Gammaproteobacteria > Pseudomonadales > Pseudohongiellaceae > UBA9145. The sequence continues at coordinate 12,244 of NVVJ01000010.1, read as the reverse complement.
GGCAGAGCATATGTAGTGAAGGTAACGGAAGGTGGCGATGTGGCGCAATTGGCTGAAACCTCCGCACCTGCTGCCGCACCACCGGCGGCTTCATCGCCTGTAGGGTCGGGCAGCCCGGTTCCCGCACCTCTTGCGGGTAACGTATTTCAAGTCGTAGTCGCTGTCGGAGACGCCGTGGCAGAAGGTGATGTCATATTGATATTGGAAGCTATGAAAATGGAAACCGAAATTCGATCTCCTTCCTCTGGCACGGTTACTCAAGTGAATGTAAAAGCAGGTGACGCTGTTAAAGTCGGCGAAACAATGTTGTCACTAGGCTAGTTGGCTGCTGCAACAGAATATAAAAGAGACAATTAGATGAGCCGACTATTAGAGCTGTGGCAAACCACAGGTATAGTTCAGATGACCCTTCCGCAATTGCTAATGATAGCGATTGGCTTGTTATTGCTTTATCTGGCGATTAAAAAAGGTTTTGAGCCTTTGCTGCTAATCCCTATTGGGTTTGGTGGCATTCTGGCAAATATTCCAGGAGTAGACATAGCCGTAGGTGATGGAATTCTTCATCAGTTTTACGTAATGGGACTGGAAACCGGTGTGTTTCCATTGCTCATTTTTATGGGCGTAGGAGCAATGACCGATTTCGGGCCTTTGTTAGCAAACCCGAAGACGTTATTACTTGGCGCAGCGGCTCAATTCGGAATTTTTTCTACGCTGCTTGGCGCTCTATATCTAACAGACATTGGCGTGTTCAACTTTACTCTCCAGCAAGCAGCGGCGATTGGGATTATCGGTGGAGCAGATGGGCCGACGGCTATTTATGTAGCCGGCATTCTTGCGCCTGAAATGCTTGGGGCAATTGCTGTGGCGGCTTATTCGTATATGGCTTTGGTTCCACTAATTCAGCCACCTATTATGCGGGCATTAACCACGGTAGAAGAACGTAAAATAACCATGGTTCAATTACGAGAAGTATCGCAGACAGAGAAAATAATTTTTCCACTGTTGTTACTTATTCTGGTCGCACTAGTGATTCCAAGTGCTGCGCCATTGCTTGGAATGTTCTGTTTTGGAAATTTAATGAAAGAAAGTGGTGTGGTGACTCGCTTATCCGATACTGCACAAAATGCCTTAATCAACATCGTTACTATCTTGCTTGGTTTATCTGTAGGTTCAAAGCTGGGCGCCGATCAATTTTTGGTTTCCAGTACGCTGGGGATTCTGTCATTGGGAATGGTCGCATTTTCAATTGGCACCGCAACCGGTGTACTGATGGCGAAGCTCATGAATGTGTTTTCTGTGCATAAGGTCAATCCACTGATCGGTGCAGCTGGTGTGTCGGCAGTACCTATGGCGGCGCGTGTAGCTAACAAAGTGGGTTTGGAGGCTAATCCAAACAACTTCTTGCTGATGCATGCTATGGGGCCAAACGTGGCGGGTGTGATTGGTTCGGCTGTTGCCGCGGGTGTGTTATTGCAGTTCGCCGGGGGCTAGCCCAGGGTTTATAAATTTCAAAGTCATACGGTCGCTTTCGCCTACTTCCCGCATTTCGGCTCTTAAACGCCGATTAATTAGAGACCCACGTAGGGTAGGTGGCAAAGAGTAAACGCCATTGCGGTGACCTTTGTTGTCTTTAAGATTTCCATTGATTTCAGATTGTGCAATCAGTTCGAAGCCTGCTTCCTCAGCTAAATTAATAACGTGAGACTGATTTACATATCCATTCTCGCCGTTTGGGTCCTGAGGCACTGCTTCGTCGCCACGATGATCAACAATACCGAATATGCCTCCAGGTTTTAGCATTTGATAAATAGCGTTGTAGTACTTTTGCGTGGGCTTTTCGTAAATCATGAAACCGTGCGCTCTAAAGACCAATACGCGGTCAGCCATCGATGCAGTTGGGGCGTTTGGGAAGCCTGAGTCTTGGGTTATTGGAATGTAGTTGCCGGTTCCGCCAATGTAAGGCTGAAGAATGCTGCGATACCAGCCACCTTGTCCGCCGGGCCATATTTCTACTACCGTTAGTTCTGGTCTGACATCAAAAAAATCCAGGGTTTGCAATGGATGACGGTATTGATTTCGAGCTCTGGCTTCGTCAGATCTACCTGAACTATCAATCAATTGCTGAAGTTGTTGCAGGTTTTCCTCGCTAAGAAAACTCTCTTGCGCGGATATAATATGCACGCAAAGAATGGATAGTATTGTGACTGTATAACGTGCAATTGTATTGATAGTCATGAAAGCTTCCGACGTAGGTAGGTAAGTATGTAGTTAATCTGTCTTGCACAGTTCTGCCCGGCACAACGATGCGTTATGACAAATGACCACCTATGTTGAAATTAACTTTCAGGGCAGGGGGATTGAATGAGCCTGGTATTTAATCAGATCGTAAAATGGGGCTGATTACTTATCCACCTCATCATCGAAGAAGTTCTGTTCCATGGTTTTAGCTGGAACTTCGGAGCAAGGCTTTCCAACTAACCTTGCGGGTACACCAACAACAGTGGTATGTGCACACACATCATTCAACACAACACTTCCTGCGCCGACTTTTGCCCCAGTCCCTATTTCGATATTCCCTAGAACCTTGGCGCCAGCCGCAATTAAGACTCCAGATCGAATTTTTGGATGTCTGTCACCCTGTTCGTTTCCTGTTCCGCCTAAAGTTACCTGCTGAAGAATAGAAACATTGTCTTCGATGACAGATGTTTCTCCAATCACGATGCCTGTGGCGTGGTCAAACATAATGCCCTTGCCTATTTTACAGGCGGGGTGAATATCTACGCCAAACACTTCGGAGTTTCTGCTTTGAATGAAAAATGCCAGCTCTTTGCGATTATTGATCCAGAGGAAATGAGCCAAACGATGCACTTCGATAGAATGGAAGCCCTTAAGGTAAAGGATTACAGACAGGTGAGCGCCTATAGCGGGGTCTCGCTCAAACACCGCCTTTATGTCACAGGCGGCATGCTCGATTATGTCAGGAGCCTCAGCAAAAGCATTGTCAAACAGCTCGCGTACTGTAACTACAGGCATTACATCATCCGACAGTTTATTTGCCAGGATAAAACTTAGTGCTGATTGCAAGTCTTTATGGTTTAACACACATGAATAAACATAACTTGCCAGGAGTGGTTCTTGCTGAATAACTTCTTGCGCTTCTATGCGCAGTTGTTGCCAGAGTTTGTCAGACATATCGGTTTTCCGGAATAATGCGGGAGAGCTGATTATAATGACTCATTGAGTTGATACAATAGCAGGCGGGTGTCTGTGTACTATTTAAAGGTGTCTATCGAAATTTTTGAAAGGCAGTTATCGAATGTTTTTTGGCGTACTGGCGAACTCGGTATCGCGTATGGCAGCCAATATGTGTATCTTGTCGATGACATGCTGGTTTTTTCCATAGGCAACCAATAAAGATTTATGCGCCAGTATATTGATAACACGAGGAATACCTCGCGAGCCCTCCAATAATAAATCTAGAGCAATCTCGGTGAACATGTGAGACCCGTTGTAGCCAGCTTTGACAAGTCGGTGTTCTACGTAGGCTTCTAATCCACCTCTGTCTAAAGCCGGCAACTCAAACTCGAAAGACAGATTACGTTTGAGCTCTCTTAAAATTGGTTGTTCGAGTAGTTCGTCAAGCTCCCCCTGACCAAATAAAATAACCTGTAAGTGATTTCCGTGTTTACTATCGGCAGTAGTAAGCAAGCGAAGCGCCTCAAGTGTTTCTTCTGGCATAGCTTGAGCTTCGTCTATAAAAAGCACAACACTCTTATCATTTGCAGAGATGCGTAGTAGCTCTTGCGTCACCAGTTTTAACAGCTCATAGTAACTAATGTTTGTATCTGGATTGATAGCCAGCTCTTCAGCAAGTGCATGCATGATGCCTTCTTCGCTTAGTATGGGGTGAGGTATATAAGCTGTTACGTATTTGTCCTTGTGAGCCTCCAGAGAGTTAAGAACCATGCGGCACAACATGGTTTTCCCTGTGCCTACTTCACCAGTTATTTTTGAAAAGTTACTGTCTCCCTGTAGTGCTTCAATCAGCATATTAAAAGCCTGCTGATGGCTGGGCAGTTTTATAAAATAGCGGGTATTTGGTGTCAGCGAAAATGGGTACTGAGCCAGGCCAAAATGTTGTAAATACATAGTGGGCACCTAAAAGCCTTGCTAGTTGATTGCCGCTTTCTTGAGTATGGCCTTGGTTTTTTCCAGCTCTGCCTCTAGTGAGGTTCTGGTTTCTGGTTCAATCGCGGGATTAGAGAGTACAAAGTAGGCGGTTCTGACTACTTCCCTCCAGCGTGGTATTTTTGGTAGCTGCTCGATGCGCAGATATCGATCAAATGTGCGTGTTCGTAATCTACCGTCATCGATACTCACTGCCCATATATTGCTTTCTTCTGCCAACTCGATTTTAGATTTTTGAGTGGTAACTTCCCACGTGTGTAACGCCGAACGCATTAGCGTAACCAACTGTTGGCGGTATTCACCTTCGCTGCTAACCGAGGGGAGCTTTTGATCAATATAATTAACCAGGTCTTCGATTCCTGATAATTTGTCCAGCAATGCAGGGTGTTCAGTAATTTCTACTGGCGTTATGACGCTAAGCCTTGTTCCAATCCTTCGTATATTTTGTTGTGCCTGTCCAAGAAAGCTAACGAGTTCGACTGTGTTTTTCATTGCTTCGCTGTTAGACAGTTTATGCAAAGGCTCTGTGTCTTCGAGAAACAAGACCCCGGTGCCTTCATCATTACCGAATAAATTGAGCTTACAATTGAATGAGACCCTTTTGCTTGAGGGTTTGTTTTCACTGTTATACGGAAAGGTAGCTTCTATGTTAATGCTTAAACTGGTCACCGTTCCAGCTTGTGCACTGCTGGAGTCGGCTTCGTCATCTCCTATCTCCCAATTCTCCAGCGCAGTGATGATTTCTTTGTTGCACTGAGCGTCGGAGAATAATGTGTGAATGCCTTTATTGATTACCGAATCTCGATCAGTGCCTAATAATTCGGCGGCTCGCTGATTCAGGCTAAAGATTCTCCCAGGCAATTCAAAAGCTATAAAACCAGCTTCTATAGACTCAAGAACCTGTTGCAGGCGAAATCTTGAGCTGCGTAATTCGGCGTCGGCTTTTGCATAGGATTCGATTTGAGTTCGCATGAGAATGTTGTCTTCGTTGATTCTATGCAACATGCTCAAGCGAAGTTGATTTTCAACGCGCGATTTAAGTTCTTCATTGTGAAATGGCTTGGCCAAATAATCATTGGCGCCAGTTTTAAATCCCTGGGTAAGATCTTCCAGATGATTTTTGGCGGTTACCAAAATTATTGGCAATTCTATTTGACTGTATTTTTGTCTAAGTTTTTGGCAAACCTCGTAACCATTTAGGCCTGGCATCATCAGGTCAAGTAATATCAGATCTGGTTTGCTTTCTTCTACAGAGGTTAGGGCATCAAGACCATTGGAGCACTTAATAACAGTATACTCATCCAGTTGTTGCCCCATTACTACGCGATTTATTTCATCGTCGTCTACTACCAAAATTGTAGTGTCTTGCTCGCTTCGTAATTTGGGTAGTTCTGGCTCCTTATTGGCCTGTTCAATATAGTCTGCTCTGCGAATCATCTTGTTATGAATCGAAATTGGTTTTATAGCCCGAGTTTGATCAAGAGAAACTCTTAGGTCAAAACTAAAAGTAGAGCCAAGGTCGAGTTCGCTTTCAACTTTTAATGTGCTGCGATGCAATTCAACCATACTTTTAGCCAGTGGTAAGCCCAGGCCAATTCCACTGGAATTTAAATGTTGCGAAGGCAGCTTTTCAAAGGTTTTGAATATGGTGTCGTGATCTGTTTTGTGAATACCGATGCCCGTATCTCTAACCTTAATGGTAACGTTGTAATCTGATGTCAATTCGGCAGAAATGACTACTTCTCCGGAGTAGGTAAATTTAATGGCATTCGAAGTTAAATTAACCAGTATCTGTTGTATCCGATCTTCGTCGCCTGCGACTAAAGGTAAGTCGGGGTCAATCTCTACTCGCAGATCCAGGTTTTTGTCGCCCACAAAAGGCCTGCAAACCGCTATTACCAGAGTAGCCATGCTGTTCAGGTCGACAGGTCGAAATTTAATATACGCGGCTTGTTCTCTGGCGGCGGAAAAATCCAGTAAATCGTTGACCAGTTTAGTCAATCTGTCGCCACTAGCCTGGATAAGCTCCAGGTTTTGAGTAATTAGATCTATGTCCTGGTCTTTTGACTTAAATTCCGTCAGTGCTATTTCTGCCAGACCATTAATTCCATACAAAGGAGTGCGCAATTCGTGAGATACATTAGCTAGTAAGTCATCTTTTACTTGCTCTGACTTAACAAGGTTGTCGATAGCCTGTCGTTGAGCATCTTCTTTTTCCTGTTTTATCTGATTGTATTGCGTCGCCAGACTGAGTGATAACAGTAAAGTTTGAGCAACCAAGCCAATATTGTAGGCACTATTTGTGAATGCGTTATTTGGAAACCCAGGCCAGAGCTGAAGCAGCATCAAAATGGCGGCTCCGCTTAGAAATACTGTCATACCAGCCAAGTGGACAGCCGCTGGAATATAGCCGCGGCGTATCGCATCAAGATTATTATAAAGAGCCAGCGGCATAGAAATAAGTACTAGCAGGATATACGGATATTGGAATACTTTTTCGTTGGGAACTAGAGTTAACAACATAACGACAATAAGGCAGGCTACTAATGCTTGTACAATATTATCGAGTTTTGGATTGTATTCGCGAATTCGCAGCAACGAGCGCTGAAATAACAAAGCTGTTATAACCATAAGAGGATAGATAAGCCTTTCGGACATATCTACAAACCAGCTTCCTCTATAGAGTTCGTCGGTCAGATAGCGAAGGTGTTTTGAATCAAGAAACAGAAATGTAGTTTGAGTGGCGACAGTAATCACATAAAACAAATAACTATTTTCTCGTATAGTGACATACAGAAACAGGTTATAAAAAATCATTGCCAGTAAAATGCCGTATTCAAGGCCGATGAAAGTATCAGCGCTCATTGATTGCTGACGAAAACCTTCTTCGCTCCATATGGAGATTGGTAAGCGTAAAGGTCGGGCGCTGGTAATGCGGAGATATATTTGATTCCCAAACTGAGGGTCTATGCTTAGAGCGAAACCGCGATTAAGAGTTTTCAGTTCTCTAGGGCTGGTTTGGGTGCCAAGTATGTACTGGGAAACTAACGCGCCATTGTCATCAATGACAAAAATTTCGATTCCCCCTCTAACTATTCCTCCAACTAATTTTGGCGGGCCGAATTCTAGAATTTTTTTAGTATCCAAGTCAGCTTCTGTCCAATCCAAATTGAATCGAATCCAATATGCTGAACTAGTGACGCCAAAATGTAGAATGTCTTGCGAGTGAGGAATAAAATTGACGTTGAAGCCTGACGTCAGAACATCGTCAATAGCTAGCGCTTCGGAGCTATCTTCATAATACTCGACAGAATTGGCAATTGACTGTTGATCACTGTCAGGATCTATTACAACCGTCTGAGCACTAACAAGACTTGTGCTCACCATGGCGGCCAGCACTGTGATAAATATTATGGTTTTGAAAGCTGGTAATTTATACACGTTGAAGATCAGTTGATGTGGCTAATGTAAAGCAAATATCAGTTTTGCAATATTTTTAGCTATTAGCAGATTATGTACGCTTAAATTACCCATCAGCAATAGCCTAGTGCTTGATTCTAGCGTTTCACGGTTGTCAGAACAATCAATGCAGCAACTAATTAGACCTTTATTTGCCTATACGAAATTAAGAGTTTGATGTGAATAAACGTGCTTTTGGGGTTGCGAACTGAGCATTAGCGTATGGTTCAGAGCTGCTCTGGCTTAGAATTAGGAAAAAGACTACTATCTAGGCGAATAGATACAAGGTTTGCAGTTATGGGGTTAGTGCTTAAAAAAATCAATGCTATCAAAATCACTATCCTGCTGATGTTAGTGCTCGGGAGTAGTGCCTATGGGCAAGAAATTGGTCAATACCAGCATTGGCTTGATTTAACGGCTATTGATCAAGGTTTTGCCGATCGTTCTGCTGAAATTGGCAGAACTGGTGCTTTTCTGGAAATTCTTGGGGAAGACTCGATAGTGTTTAGAAGTAATAGAGGCGGCCCAATAGATGCGATGGAGCTCTACACTTCCGAATCCTTTCAGCGTGAGGCTAACGAAATTAACTGGAAAGCGCATTATGTAGATGTCTCCAGAGATGGAGACTTGGGTTTGTCAGCCGGGCCACTGACAGTTATTAATGAGGATGGCGAGAATGGCTTTGGCCACCTGATCTCTATATGGCGCAAGAAAGTAGCAAAATGGGAGTTGATGGCTGATATTGTGGTCAATATCCCTGGATTTCTAAGCTTGGATGTAGAGGCAAATTTTGATGACACGCTACCAGTGTTAGAAGAAACTGCTCATCCGGTTATGGCAATGATAGAGGGAAATACACAGCAGAGTTTAATTGACGCGGATTTATTATTTGGCCGCTCAATAAATTTTCGCGGAGGTCAGCGGGCGTTACTGCGTTGGGGCATGGAAAATGTAAGAGTGTACTTGCCTGGAATGGCGCCAGCGGTAGGCGCCAATTACGCCAGCTCGGTGTATGGCACTTTTCTGGATAATCAGCTATTTACCATTAATGAAATAAGCCTGAACTATGTGGGAGGCTATATTTCCACCTCTAAGGAAATGGGCTATACCTACGGAACCATGGCAACAATTGCAGATGAGTCTGAGCAGGCATTTGAGGCGAGCTATATGCGCTTGTGGCGTCTTACTCCCAGCAATGAATGGAAAATCGCAGTTGAAGTGCTGAGCCCGTTCTGAAAAAGTGTGCTTCCTGTTTGATCCGTAAAGTCGATGCCTGTTAATCCAATTTCTAAAGGAGGTTATAACTAAGGTTGAAAAGCTTGAGATATCGCTCCGACAGGTGCAACTAGCATGCGAATAGGTATGAGAGGGAGAGGGATTAGCGATCAGATGGAAGATGATAGCGGTAACCAACACCATAAACGGATTGAATGACCTCTAAATTGCCAAACAATTTTTTAAATTTTATTCTCAATTTTTTTACGTGAGCATCTATAGTGCGGCTATGTACTATGCGGTGATCCGTGTATAGACAATTCATCAATTGTTCCCTTGAGTAAATTCTGCCCGGGTATTTGGACAATGTTCTGATTAATTCGAACTCAATACTCGTTAGCATAACCGAATTCTGGTCGAGTTCGGCATACAGGCGGTTTTCATCCAGGTGCAGTTGATTTTGTTGAGGTTCTTGCGAATTGATTTCATGCCTTCGTAGAGCAGCCTTAACCCTGGCGACAACTTCGCGTGGACTTAATGGCTTGCATAAGTAGTCGTCGGCTCCCAGTTCTAGTCCTAGAATTCTATTTTCTTCGTCAACTTTAGCAGTAATAATGATTATTGGTTTTAGAAAGTGTTGAGCGCGTAACCCCATGCAGATTTTTTCTCCAGGAGTCCCAGGCAACATGAGATCAAGAAGAATCAGATCAGTATGATTTTCATTCACCCAATTGAGCACTTGATTGCCGTCATTAATTATCGTTGACATGTAGTCTGACAATTGAAGGTAGTCTGCGATTAGTTTGGCAATTCTTGGTTCATCTTCAACGATTAAAATATGCATTCCTATTTAGCCAATGGGAAGGTAAGGGAGATTGTAACTCCGCCAAGTGAGGAATGACTGGCCATGATGGTTCCCTGGTGCGCCTCGGTGATGCTTTTACAGATTGATAGGCCCAAGCCGGCTCCTCCTGTGGTTCGGTTACGTGATTGCTCCACACGAAAAAATCGATCAAACAGGTGATCGAGTTGGTCATCGGATACGCCGGGTGAAGAGTCTTTAATTCTGATGTGAACTATATCAACTGTTGAGTCTAATTGAATGTTTATACTTCCTCCTTTCTCAGTATAATTAATGCTGTTTTGTAGAAGATTTGATAAAAGTTGCAGAAGGCGTTGTGGGTCAGAAAATATTTGGACATCAGAACTATTACCGAAGCTCTTGGTTAATTTTAAATTCTTATTTTCAAGCTGGTCGCGAAATCTTTCGATAGAGTCTTCGATAATTTGCAATAGTCCCACATTCTGTTTTTTGTATCCCAAGCCTCCCAAGTCTGACATAGACAGCTCAAAAAGATCATCCACAAGCATGCTTAGTTGGATGACTTCGTTATATAACATATCGATCTGCGTTTCGTCAGCTTCTCGTAGACCGTCTTGAATTGCCTCCATTTCACCTTTTAAGATACCTAACGGTGTTCGAAGTTCATGGGATATATTGGATACCCATTGCTGTTGGGACTCTTTGTTTTTTTGCAGAACGTCTGCCAGATAATTGAATTTGTCTGCTAGTTTTGCGAGCTCATCCTTACCTTGAGATGTAATTCGAATTGAAAAATCTCCCTGGCTTAATTTATTCGCAGCGTTATAGATGGTGTCTACACGTCGGGTGAAATGTCGTGCCAGCGGTAAGCCTAATAACAGTATTACAGCGATAGAAATAAACACAAGAATGACAAAAATACGCGCCTGTACGGTCATAAACCGAGTGCGGCTAACAAAGTCGTTATTATAAGTGCTGGCGCCTTGTGGAAATGGAGTTGCGGTAAAAGGGGAAGAAAAAATGGCTGGGAATCTGTTTGAATTACCGGACGGCAATAGTTCGATCCAACCTATAATGTCGTCGTCTATCACTAAATTAACTTTTTGTAAGGGTTCTGTATCTTCTGTTGAGCCCACTATATATTGTCCTAATGAGTCTCGTAGTACCAGCCTGCTTTCAATAGATTCTGGAGGTTGAAAATCTTGGTTGTCCGCGAATCCTGGAGGAGGGAAGGGAGGTCGGGCATTTCTACCCCGTTGAGGAAACGACTCCCCACGACGTATAGGGGGGGTATTTGGGTTAAAGTTTGGAGGGGTATTCCTTGGGTCAAAATTCGGAAATGGGCGCCTTCTTTGGAAAATTTGATTTCGATGTAACCAATCAGATAAATCACTGGCTATAAAACTCCAATCTTCACCACCGTTGGCCTCGTATTCTTCTTCAATCAGCTCAGCAAATTGTGTCATCATCCCAGCGTCGATCTCCTGCACATAGGAATCAAAAGTATCCACGCTGTATTGCAAAAACAACAACAAGACCGAGGTCACTAATATAACTGTAGCAAACAGAGTGAGATAAAGTTTACTGCGGATGGTCATACAAAATGCCTTGCTTAGTTAAATGATTGTTTTTCTGATGAACCTGTGAAATTAGAATAGAGTCCGCTGTTTCGATAAATATTATTCTGAGCGGTCAGCTTACGCCAGTTGCAGTGCCCAACGATAATTAAAGGTCTCTAACGATCTGCATCTACCTTTTGGCATTCATTTTGTCTTCAAGTTCCCCAAAAATTATTTCATAATTTCGATGGCTAGATTCACTATGCCCTTAGAAAAAGAAGTCTAATTTATATTCAACGTTGTTCTTGCAAATTGGATTACAGGGTTTTTCAGCGCCAGGTCTAGTGAAGCGCTGTTCTTGCTATCAAAGTGAGAAGAAATAATATTGGAACGAAGAGGGGCATGCCTCTAGACATATACTAACTATCTGTTTTATATCTATATTATTTAAATATTCTAGATTCGAATTTATGCTCAAGCCAGGAAGGAGCATTCTTCTAAAAGCTGGTGTACCACCTTTCACATTCTATTTGTTTTCAATATTCAATGAATATATTTTCATATTTTGTTTCATTTAATTTCCATTTTGTTAACAATTATTTACGCAAAGTTGGAGTAATCTTTGACGGAATAGTTTAAGTCGTGCCCATTACATCTGGTCAGATACTTAACCTCAACATACTAAACTGGAAACCCAACAACATGAATGCAGCTAATCAAGCTTTAAAAAGGACGTTGTTATTGATTACTAAAACAATTGGTGTTCTGAGTGCGTCATTTCTTTTTACCTTATGCTATATAACGCCACTTAGCGCGCAGCAGACCTCTAACGCTGCTAGTGATGCAGACGCTTTTTTTGACTGGGTGGAATATTCCTATCCTCAAATATTCTCACCTGCGAGAGCGAACACGGAGCTCCTACAAGACTATTTCGTACGCCACTACACCTCAACGGACACCTATTTGGGAGTACGTGATAATTTGGTTTACGGCTATGGCT